>NZ_JBVJNZ010000004.1:148165-416540 GCF_055583445.1 Streptomyces sp. NPDC104761
GTCGGAGGGGAACGTCGCCGACCCCCATACCCAGTGGAAGCCCCGCCCAGAGGCGGAACCGGACCCCCCCGAGAGCGCCCCAGGCACCCCCCCCCCGCGGGCCCCCCGGACGCCTTCGGGCATGTCCGGGGCCGCTCCCGGATCGTTCCCGGCCCACTCCCGGCGCGCTCGCGGGCAGTCCGGGCCACAAAGCGCCCACCCGCCACCGCCCTACAATCCAGGAGTAGGAACATGACCGTAATGTTCCTTTTTGGTGCTCTGCGGTGGAGGGAACGCCCACATGCAGCACAGGGGTCGAACGGGGACGCCTCCGTACCGGGGACTGGTCCCCCTGGCGGCCGGCGCGGGCGGCCTGCTCGCCGTCCTCATCGGCCTCGTCTTCCTGATACTGGTCCTCGCGATCGAGGACGCCCAGCACTCCCTGCTCTCCGCACGCAGCGGGCGGCCCGCCCTGACCCAGGTCGGCGTGGTCCAGGGCACCCTCTTCGACATGGAGGGCGGTCAGCGCAGCTACGTCATCACCCACCAGGACGCGTTCCTGGAGCCCTGGCGGGCCGCCCGGGCCGCGTACCCCGCGCAGGCACAGCGGCTCGTGGACGTCAGCACGTCCCCCGTCCAGCGGCAGCTCGCCCGGCAGATCCAGCGGTCCGGTCAGTCCTTCGTCGACGACTACTCGGTCCCGCTCGTGGCCGAGGCCCGGCGCGGCGACCCCGACGCGAGCAGCACTGCGCGGACTCTGGAGGGCAAGCAGCGGCTCGACGCACTCCGGGCCCAGTTCTCCCGCTACGTCCAGACCGAGCGCGCCGCGATCAACCAGCGCGAGAACGCGCTGGAGGCCCGGATGCGCATGCTCACGATCTCCGCGTCGGTGGGCGTCGGCGCGGCGGTCCTCCTGATCATCGCCTACGGCGCCTACGTGACCCGGGTGATCGTCTGGCCGGTGCGCAGGATGGCGGGCTTCGCGACCCGGCTCGCCGCCGGTGACCTGACCGCCCGGGTGCCGCCGTCCGGACGCCGGGAGATCGGGCAGCTGGAGACCGCGTTCAACACGATGGCGGGCTCGCTGGAGAAGAGCCACCGGCGGCTGCGGCTGCTCTACGACGCCGGCACCGCCGTCGGCAACACCCTGGACGTGGGGCGGACCGCCGACGAGCTGGTGCGGGTGGCCGTCCCGCGCTTCGCCGACTTCGTCACCGTCGACCTGGAGGAGCCGGTGCTGCACGGCGGCGAGCCGACGGCCGCCGAGACCGTCCTGCGGCGCGTCGCCCGGGGCGGCGTCCGCGACGACTCCCCACTGGACCCCACCGGCACCCTGATCGCCGTGGACCCCCCGCCCGACGGCACCCGCCACGCCGACGACGCCGCGGTCCTCGTCGCCGACCTGCGGGCCACCCCCGGAGCGAGGTTTCCCGACGCGCGGCACACCGAACAGCTCCTCGACCACGGCATGCACTCGCTGATCACCGCCCCGCTGTCGGCACAGGGCGTCCCGATGGGGGTGATCGTCTTCTGGCGCGCCCTGGACTCCCCGCCGTTCGAGAAGGACGACCTGTCCGACGCCGAGGAACTGGCGGCGAAGGCCGCGACCGCCATCGACAACGCGCGCCGCTACACCCGGGAGCGTGAGACCGCGCTGGCACTCCAGCGCAGCCTGCTCCCGCACGGCCTGCCCGACTGCCCCAGCGTCGACTTCGCCTACCGCTACCTGCCCACCGGCACCCGGGCCGGCGTCGGCGGCGACTGGCTCGACGTGATCCCGCTGTCGGGCACCCGGGTGGCCCTGGTCGTCGGTGACGTCGTCGGACACGGCATCCAGGCCTCCGCCACCATGGGCCGGCTGCGCACGGCGGTCCGCACCCTCGCCGACGTCGACCTGCCCCCCGACGAACTCCTCACCCATCTGGACGACCTGGTCCTGCACCTCGACGACGGCGCCGGGGAACAGGCCGGCGAGGTGGGTTCGACCTGCCTGTACGCCGTCTACGACCCGGTCTCGCGGCACTGCTCCCTGGCCAGCGCGGGCCATCCGCTGCCCTTCGTGATCAGCCCCCAGGGGTCGGTGGAGCCGGCTCCCGGCCAGGCCGGCCCGCCGCTCGGGCTCGGCGGGCTGCCCTTCGAGACCACGAACCTGGACCTCGCCGAGGGCTCCGTCCTCGCCCTGTTCAGCAACGGCCTGGTGCACTCCCGCAGCCTCGACATGGGCCACGGCCTCGACCGGCTGCGCCGCGCGCTCACCTCCGCAGGGGACGGGGAGCCGCTGGAGGCGGCCTGCGACCGGGTGGTGGCCGCGCTGCGCACCGGCGAACCCGCCGACGACGTCACCCTGCTGCTCGCCCGCATCCGCGCCCTGCCCTGCGACCAGGTGGCCGCCTGGGAGGTCCCCGCGGACCCCGAGCAGGTGGCGGGGGCCCGGACCCTGGCCACCGGCCAGCTCGCCGCCTGGAAGCTGGACGAGCTGTCCTTCACCACCGAACTGGTGGTCAGCGAACTCGTCACGAACGCGGTCCGCTACGGCGGCGACCCGATCCAGCTGCGGCTCATCCGCGACACCAGGATGCTGATCTGCGAGGTGTCCGACGGCAGCAGCACCGCCCCGCACCTGCGGCGGGCCCGGGTCTTCGACGAGGGCGGCCGTGGCCTGCTGCTGGTGGCCCAGCTCACCCAGCGGTGGGGGACCAGGCAGACCTCCGCCGGCAAGACGATCTGGTGCGAGCAGGCGCTCCCGGTGCCCGACGCGTCCACGCGCGCGCCGGGCTCCGTAGACTGGTGCCGTGAGTGATCTGCCCCCGCGCGACCCCCATGAGAGCTTCGACGACGACTTCGAGGACGGCTCCGAGGACGGCTTCGACGAGATCGTCGCGGCCGAGACGGAACGCGACCCCGATCTCGCGGTGATCGAGGCCGGCAGCCGGACCCTGCGCACCCAGGGCGGCCCGCAGCAGCCCGACGTCCCGGGCCGTCCCGAGGACCCCGAGGTCGACGGGGCCCTGCGCGAGGTGGAGGCGGAGCTCGCCACCCGCTGGGGCGAGACCAAGCTGGAGCCGTCGGTCACCAGGATCGCCGCCCTCATGGACGTGCTGGGCGAGCCGCAGCGGTCGTACCCCTCGATCCACATCACCGGCACCAACGGCAAGACCTCCACCGCCCGCATGATCGAGGCCCTGCTCGGCGCCTTCGAACTCCGTACCGGCCGCTACACCAGCCCGCACGTGCAGTCGATCACCGAGCGCATCAGCCTCGACGGCGCCCCGATCTCCGCCGAGCGGTTCATCGAGACGTACAACGACATCAGGCCCTACGTCGAGATGGTCGACGCGCAGCAGGAGTACCGGCTCTCCTTCTTCGAGGTGCTCACCGGCATGGCGTACGCGGCCTTCGCGGACGCTCCCGTGGACGTCGCCGTCGTCGAGGTCGGCATGGGCGGCTCCTGGGACGCCACGAACGTCATCGACGGGGACGTCGCCGTCGTCACCCCCATCGACCTCGACCACACCGACCGGCTCGGGGAGACCACCGCGGAGATCGCCGGCGAGAAGTCCGGCATCATCAAGCAGGACGCCACCGTGATCCTGGCCCAGCAGCCGGTCGACGCGGCCCAGGTGCTCCTCAAGAAGGCCGTCGAGGTGGACGCCACCGTCGCCCGCGAGGGCCTGGAGTTCGGCGTCGTCGCGCGCCAGGTCGCCGTCGGCGGCCAGCTGCTCACCCTGCGCGGCCTCGGCGGCGAGTACGACGAGGTCTACCTCCCCCTGCACGGCCCCTACCAGGCCCACAACGCGGCCGTCGCCCTGGCGGCGGTGGAGGCGTTCTTCGGCGTCGGCTCCCAGCGCCCCGAGCGGCTGGACATCGACACCGTCCGCAAGGCCTTCGCGGCGGTCTCGTCCCCGGGCCGCCTCGAAGTCGTACGGCGCTCGCCCACCGTCGTCCTCGACGCCGCCCACAACCCGGCCGGCGCCCGCGCCACCGCCGAGGCCGTCGGCGAGGCCTTCGACTTCAGCCGGCTGATCGGCGTGGTCGGGGCCAGCGGCGACAAGAACGTCCGCGGCCTCCTGGAGGCCTTCGAGCCGATCTTCGCCGAGGTCGTCATCACCCAGAACTCCAGCCACCGCGCGATGGACGCGGACGAGCTGGCCGCGGTCGCCGTCGAGGTGTTCGGCGAGGACCGCGTCCAGGTCGAGCCGCGGCTGCCCGACGCCCTGGAGGCCGCGATCACGCTGGCCGAGGAGGAGGGCGAGTTCGCGGGCGGCGGCGTCCTCGTCACCGGCTCCGTCATCACCGTCGGCGAGGCCCGACTGCTCCTCGGGAGGGCCTGACCATGCGCACGCTCTGCTCGTCCACCCTGATCGGCGAGTTCTTCGTCATCGGCTTCGCCGCCCTGGTCGCCATGAAGGACCCCGGCCTCTCCACCTCCACGGTGTGGCTGGTCAGCGGCATCGCCATGGCCCTGTGCCTGGCCCTGTGCGGCGTGCTCACCCGCCCCGGCGGCGTCGCCCTCGGCTGGGCCCTGCAGATCGCCCTGATCGCGTCCGGGATCTACGTCCCGACCATGTACTTCATGGGCGCGATCTTCGCCGGCCTGTGGTGGGCGTCCGTCCACTACGGCAGAAAAATCGACGAGGCCAAGGCCCGCTTCGCGGCGCAGAGCACCCAGGACAGCCCGTCGGGTGCCTGAGGACGAAGACCGGCCGGCACCACGTCCCGGCCGGCGGCACCACACCGTGCAACGGTCGCTCAGACCAGCCCTGTAGCCTCTCCTCACCGCACCCGGCCAGTACCGAAGGAGCCCTCCCGTGACCCAGCGCACCCTCGTCCTGCTCAAGCCCGACGCCGTCCGTCGTGGCCTGACCGGCGAGATCATCAGCCGTATCGAGCGCAAGGCCGGCTGGCAGATCACCGCGCTGGAGCTGCGCACCCTGGAGCGCGCCACGCTGGAGCAGCACTACGCCGAGCACGTCGGCAAGCCGTTCTACGAGCCGCTGGTCGAGTTCATGTCCTCCGGGCCGTCCGTCGCCCTGATCGTCGAGGGCGAGCGGGTCATCGAGGGCATCCGCGCCCTGGCCGGCCCCACCGACCCGATCGCCGCCGCACCCGGCTCCATCCGCGGTGACTTCGGTGTGATCGTCCGCGAGAACCTGATCCACGCGTCCGACTCCGAGGAGTCCGCCGAGCGCGAGGTCAAGATCTTCTTCCCCGGCCGCGCGTAGCCGCCGCGGCCGTCGGGCGCCCGCAAAGGGCCCGTACGGATTTTTCGTGGAAGTTCTTGACGAGGCGTCAGTCCATTGAGCTGCACGACCTGGGACGGACCTGGGACGGCCGAGCGATTTCGGCCGTCCCTCGGCATATGCGTGCCGATCGGGGGAACGAGTGGCCCCGTCGGACCGTCTCCACAAGCGAGGCGGCCGTACACGTGCTGACAATGGCGAAGACCCTCGCGCAGTGTTCGTGCAGGCGCGTCTACGATGGAAGCCTTCACGTCACAGCACCCACTTCGCCGACCTGAAATGCCCTCAAAAGCTCCCAGGAAGGCCTGACGAATCCTGATGGGGAACTCAATGTCGTTCATCGGCCGTGACATGGCTGTCGACCTCGGGACCGCCAACACGCTGGTGTACGTCAGGGGTCGCGGGATCGTACTCAACGAGCCGTCCGTTGTCGCGATCAATACGAACACCGGTGGAATTCTCGCGGTCGGCGCGGAGGCGAAGAAGATGATCGGGCGCACGCCCGGCAACATCGTCGCCGTGCGGCCGCTGAAGGACGGCGTGATCGCCGACTTCGAGATCACCGAGCGGATGCTCCGCTACTTCATCCTCAAGATCCACAAGCGCCGGTACCTCGCGCGGCCGCGCGTGGTCGTGTGCGTGCCCTCCGGCATCACGGGTGTCGAGCGCCGTGCCGTCATCGAGGCGTCGTCGCAGGCCGGTGCCCGCCAGGTGCACATCATCGAGGAGCCCATGGCCGCCGCCATCGGCTCCGGCCTGCCCGTCCACGAGGCCACCGGCAACATGGTGGTGGACATCGGCGGCGGCACCACGGAGGTCGCGGTCATCTCGCTCGGCGGCATCGTCACCGCCCAGTCCATCCGCGTCGCGGGCGACGAACTGGACAACGCGATCATCCAGCACATCAAGAAGGAGTACTCGCTCCTCCTCGGTGAGCGGACGGCCGAACAGATCAAGATCACGATCGGTTCGGCGTACGACCTCGACTCCGACGAACACACCGAGATCCGCGGCCGGGACCTGGTCTCCGGCCTGCCCAAGACCGTCGTCATCTCGGCCGCCGAGGTCCGCAAGGCGATCGAGGAGCCGGTCAACGCGATCGTCGACGCCGTCAAGACCACCCTCGACAAGTGCCCGCCGGAGCTGTCCGGCGACATCATGGACAGGGGAATCGTTCTGACCGGCGGCGGAGCCCTGCTGCGCGGTCTGGACGAGCGGCTGCGCCGCGAGACCGGGATGCCGATCCACATCGCCGAGGACCCGCTGGACAGCGTGGCGCTCGGCTCCGGCAAGTGCGTCGAGGAGTTCGAGGCGCTCCAGCAGGTCCTGGACGCCCAGCCGCGCAGATGACGTAACTCTTCGATTCCGCCGTACGAGATGATCTCCCCTCGTGCGGCGGATCGTTGATATGGAGGCATAGGCTCGCACAGGGCGAGTTCCCCCCGCCACAAGCTTCCGCCCTCTCCCACAAGCCTCCGCCCCGCACAAACCTCCACCCCCCCACATGCCCCACCTGCTTCACAAGCATCCGCATCAAAAGCCCCGCAAGTTCCTATTGAGGAAGGCACGGCCGCCGCACGTGAGGGACACGAAAGAGAGCCGGCTGCTCCTGGTGCTACTGATCGCCATCGCGTTCGCGCTGATCACGGTGGACATCCGAGGCGGCAGGAACTCCCCGGTCGACGGCGCCCGGCAGGCCGCGGCCGCGGTCTTCGGCCCGATCGAGAACGGCATGTCGACGGTGGTGGACCCGGTCGGAAACGCCGTCTCCGCCGTCCGCGACTCCGGCGACCGGCACGACCGGCTGGCCCGGCTGGAGAAGCAGAACGCGACCCTCAAGGCGAAGCTCGGCAGCGACGACCGCAACCGCAGCCGCCTCGGCCAGCTGGAGAAGATGCTCAACGTCGCCGCCGAGGGCCAGTACGGCATCAAGGGCGCCCAGGTCATCGCCATAGGGTCGGCGCAGGGCTTCTCCTGGACCGTCACCATCGACGTCGGCTACAACGACGGCATCAAGCGGGACATGACCGTCCTCAACGGCAACGGCCTGGTCGGCCGCGTGACCACGGTCGGCCCCGACGCCTCCACCGTGCTGCTCGCCAACGACCCCGACTTCACCGTCGGCACCCGTATGGAGGGCAGCGACGAACTCGGTTTCGCCTCCGGACAGGGCGACCGCCCGCTGCGCGTCGAACTCCTCGACAGCAAGGCCGAGGTGAAGAAGGGCGACCGGCTCGTCACCTTCGGCTCCCAGGGCGACAAGCCGTTCGTGCCCGGCGTCCCGGTCGGCACGGTCACCCGCGTGGACCCGTCCAACGGCGGCCTGACCCGCACCCTGTACGTCACGCCGTTCGTGTCCTTCACCAAGCTCGACATCGTCGGTGTGGTCGTCCAGGCACCGAAGAAGGACCCGCGCGACGAGGTGCTCCCGGCCAAGCCGAAGCCGACCCCCACCCCGACGGTGACCGTCACGGTCACCCCGTCCGCGGACGCGAGCGCCAACGCGTCCGACACCACCGGCCAGCAGCAGTAGGAGCTGAGTCCCCCATGCGTGTCAACAGGATCCTGCTCTCCGCCGCCCTGGTCGTCGTCGCGCTGGTGATCCAGGTGAGCGTCCTCGCCCGCCTGCACCTGCCCGGCGCCGTGCCCGACCTCATGCTGCTCACCGTCCTCGGCCTCGCCATGGTCTACGGCCATGTGGGCGGCGCCCTCGTCGGCTTCGGCGCCGGACTCCTCGCGGACCTCGCCCCGCCCGCCGACCACGCGGCCGGCCGTTACGCCCTGGTGCTCTGCGTCGTCGGCTACTTCGCCGGGCTCATCAAGCCGGAGAACGGCCGCCTGAAGTCCGCGACCGGCCCGATGCTCGTCGTGGTCGCCGCCGCCGTCGGCTCCACCCTGCTGTACGCCGGCGTCGGCGCCCTCGTCGGCGACACCGCCGCCCGGCACGTCGGCATGACCAGCCTGCTGATCACGGCCGCCCTGTACGACCTGCTGCTCGCCCCGTTCGTGGTCCCCGGAGTCATGGCCCTGGCCCGCCGCGCCGACAACGACCCGCTCACCGAGGCCAACTCCGGCGGCAAGGCGGGCGACATCTCCGCCGGCTGGATCTCGTCCGGGACCGGCATGCGCATCGGCGGCCAGCGCAGCGGCCTGGGCGCCCTGAGGGCCAGGGCCCGCACCCGCAACGTCCGCGTCGGCCGCATCAAGGGGGTCAAGCGGCTGTGAACGCGGGTGAGTTCACCCGAACGGGTGCACGGGGGCGGAACGCGGCCTCACAGGTAGATCGTTCATCATTCGTACGCGCACGCGCATTTGTGCCGGGAGAGGGGGAGACAGCCCAGTGACCAACATTCCCGAGACCGGTCGGACCCCACGCGTCCAGATCCGTCTCGTCGTCATCCAGATCCTCGTCCTCTCCCTGCTCGGCACCCTCGGCGGCCGCCTGTGGTACCTGCAGATCCGGGAGGGCTCCGAGTACCAGAAGGAGGCCTCCGGCAACCACGTCCAGCAGGTCGTCGACCCGGCCGTGCGCGGCTCGATCCTGGACGCCCGCGGAGTCCCCCTCGCGGACAACGAGACCCGGCTGGTGGTCTCCGCCTCCCGCACCGACCTGCTCAAGCAGAAGGACGACGGCAAGGCCGTCCTGACCAAACTCGCCGGCGTGCTCGGGATGAAGCCCGAGGACGTCATGCAGAAGGTCCGCCTCTGCGACGCCAAGACCCCCCAGCCCTGCTGGAACGGCTCGCCGTACCAGCCGATCCCGATCACCGACGAGGCCACCGCCAAGCAGGCCCTGCAGATCCGCGAGCGCTCCGAGGACTTCCCCGGCATCACCGCCGAGCCCGAGGCCGTCCGCCGCTACGCGAGCCCCGGCAAGTCCAACACCGCCCAGGTCCTCGGCTACCTCTCCCCGGTCACCGACGACGAGATCCAGCAGGCGAAGGACACCTCCTCCCCGTACCTGCGCTCCGACCAGGTCGGCCGGTCCGGCCTGGAGCGCGAGTACGACAAGGAGCTGCGCGGCAAGGCCGGCGTCACCCGCTACGAGGTCGACAACCTCGGCCGCGTCATCGGCAAGGCCAAGTCCGATGCCGCCGAGCCCGGTTCCAACCTGGTCACCAGCATCGACTCCCGCGTCCAGCGGGTCGCCGAGTACGAGCTGGACACGGCGATGAAGGCAGCCCGCCAGCAGTACGACAGCATCACCCACGAGAACTACAAGGCCGACTCCGGCGCCGTCATCGTGATGGAGGCCAAGACCGGCCGGATCGTCGCCATGGCCTCCGCCCCGACCTACGACCCGAACGTGTGGGTCGGCGGCATCTCCGCCAAGGACTACAAGACCCTCACCGGCAAGGACTCCGACTACCCGCTGCTCAACAGGGCCATACAGGGTCAGGCGGCCCCCGGTTCGACGTTCAAGGTGGTCTCCACCGCGGCCGCGGTCAACGCCGGTTACGCCTGGGACGGCGGCTACCCCTGCACCAGCTCCTACTCGGTCGGAGGCCAGGTCTTCAAGAACTTCGAGGGCGAGAACTTCGGCGACATCTCGCTGGGCCGTGCCCTGGAGGTCTCCTGCGACACCGTCTTCTACGGCCTCGCCGACCGCGAGTGGAAGAAGGACGGCGGCATCAACCCCAAGCCGGGCGAGCCGAAGGACTACTTCTTCAAGACCGCCCACCAGTTCGGCCTCGGCAAGGAGACCGGCGTCGACCTGCCCAACGAGGTCTCCGGCCGCGTCCCCGACCGCCAGTGGAAGATCGACTACTGGAAGGCCAACAAGGACGCCTGGTGCAAGTCCGGGAAGAAGGACGGCACCTACGTCGAGAAGATCGAGTACGAGAACTGCCTCGAAGGCAACAAGATGCGCGAGGGCGACGAGATCAACTACTCCATCGGCCAGGGCGACACCCTCGTCACGCCGATTCAGGAGGCGATGATCTACGGGGCCGTGGCCAACGGCGGCACCGAGTACCAGCCGACCATCGGCAAGGCGATCGTCAGCGCCGACGGGAAGAGCGTCCAGGAGATCAAGCCCAAGGTGGTCCGCAAGCTGCCGGTCACCCAGGCCACCCTCAAGGGCATGGACGAGGCCTTCGCGGGCGTCATCACCCGCGGTACCGCCGCCTGGAAGTTCGGCGGCTGGCCGCAGGACAAGATCGCCCTGCACGGCAAGACCGGTACCGCCGAGGTCTACGGCAAGCAGACCACGTCCTGGCTCGCCACCTACAGCAAGGACTACACGGTCATCATGACCATCTCCCAGGCCGGTACCGGTTCCGGTGCCTCCGGTGAGGCGGTCCGCAACATCTACAGTGCGCTGTACGGCGTGGCGGCCGACGGCTCCATCGACAAGAACAAGGCGCTGCTCTACACCCCGCAGAAGGGCCTGCCGAAGGTCCGCACGGACGGCACGATCGACTCCCCGAAGGTCTCCAAGGACCCGGCGAAGGACTTCCAGGTCTTCTCCAAGCAGGGCGACAAGCCCACCGGCGACGGGCAGACCCCGGCCGCCACCACGGCCTCACCGTCCACGGGCAACCGCACCACCCGCAGACGAGCCCGCAGGCGGGGAAGCCGGAGGATGCTCACATGACCGGCGTCAACAGCTTCTCCGTCTCCGGGTACGGCCCGGCGCGGGCCGGCTGGACCCGGATCTTCGCCCGGGACTCGCTGACCCGTCGCCTGGACTGGCCGATGCTGCTGGCCGCGGTCGCCCTGTCGCTGCTCGGCTCGGTGCTGGTCTACTCGGCCACCCGCAACCGCACCGAGATCAACCAGGGCGACCAGTACTACTTCCTGGTCCGGCACCTGATGAACACCGGCATCGGGCTCGCCCTGATGATCGGCACCATCTGGGTCGGCCACCGCCAGCTCCGCAACGCCGTGCCGATCCTCTACGGCCTCTCCCTGGTCGGCATCCTCGCGGTGCTCACCCCGCTGGGCGCCACCATCAACGGCAGCCGCAACTGGATCGTCTTCGGCGGCGGCTTCTCGCTGCAGCCCGCCGAGTTCGTGAAGATCACGATCATCCTGGGCATGGCGATGATACTGGCGGCGCGGGTCGACGCCGGTGACAAGAAATACCCCGACCACCGCACCGTGCTGCAGTCCCTGGGCCTGGCCGCGGTCCCGATCCTGATCGTGCTGCTCATGCCCGACCTCGGCACGGTCCTGGTCATGGTGACGATCATCCTCGGCGTGCTGCTCGCCTCCGGCGCCTCCAACCGCTGGGTCTTCGGCCTGCTCACCGCCGGCGTGATCGGCTGCATCGCCATCTGGCAGCTGCACATCCTGGACGAGTACCAGATCGCCCGCTTCGCCGCCTTCGCCAACCCGAGCCTCGACCCGGCCGGCGTCGGCTACAACACCAACCAGGCCAGGATCGCGATCGGTTCCGGCGGCCTGACCGGCGCGGGCCTGTTCCACGGTTCGCAGACCACCGGCCAGTTCGTCCCCGAGCAGCAGACCGACTTCGTGTTCACGGTCGCGGGGGAGGAGCTGGGCTTCGTCGGCGCGGGCCTGATCATCGTGCTCCTCGGGATCATCCTGTGGCGCGCCTGCCGCATCGCCCGCGAGGCGACCGAGCTGTACGGCACGATCGTCGCGGCCGGAATCGTGGCGTGGTTCGCGTTCCAGGCGTTCGAGAACATCGGCATGACCCTCGGCATCATGCCGGTCACCGGCCTGCCCCTGCCGTTCGTGTCGTACGGCGGCTCGTCGATGTTCGCGGTGTGGGTGGCGGTGGGACTGCTCCAGTCGATCAGGGCGCAGCGGCCTATGTCGGCATAGGCGCCCGCGCCCGGGGAACCCAGGGAGGTGAACAGACCAGCCGGTCCGTTCACCTCCCGTATTCATTCGGTCTTCCTCCGATTCACCCTCTTTGGCCTCTGCCTCTGCGGCGGCCCGACCACTAGATTCAACTCATGGCGGACACGAAGCGCGAAATCGAGCGCAAGTACGAATCCGAGGACAGTGGCCTGCCCGACCTGACCGGCGTCGCAGGAGTGGCGAACATCGTCGACAAGGGCACCGCCGACCTCGACGCGACCTATTACGACACCTCCGACCTGCGCCTGGCCTCGGCCAAGGTCACCCTGCGCCGCCGCAGCGGAGGCAGCGACGCCGGCTGGCACCTCAAACTCCCCGTCGCCCCCGGCGTCCGGGACGAGATCCACGCCCCCCTCTCCGACACGCTCCCCGACGAACTCGCCGCCCTGGCCCGCTCCCGGGTCCGCGAGGGCCAGCTGGTCCCGGTGATCCGGCTGCGCACCACCCGCGACGTCCGGCACCTCGTCGACGCCGACGGCGCCCTGCTCGCCGAGGTCAGCGTGGACCGCGTCCGGGCAGACCGGCTCTTCGGCGGCGACGGCAAGGCGGAGTGGACCGAGATCGAGGTGGAACTCGCCGACGGCGGCGACCCCGCCTTCCTCGACAAGGTGGAGAAACGGCTGGGCAAGGCGGGCGTACGCCCCTCGAAGTCCCCGTCGAAAGTCGCCCGCGCCCTGGCCGAGACCAAGGGCGGCAAACCCCGCCCGCCCACGACCGGATCCGCCCCGCCCGTCACGGCGGGCGACCACGTCATGGCCTACGTCCGCGCCCAGCGCGACGCCATCGTCGAGCTCGACCCCGCCGTCCGCCTGGACACCGAGGAGGGCGTGCACGACATGCGGGTCGCCACCCGCCGGCTGCGCAGCACCTTCCGCACCTTCGGCAAGATCCTCGACCGGCAGGTCACCGACCCCGTCGCCGACGAGCTGAAATGGCTGGCCGGCGAGCTGGGCGTGGGCCGTGACCAGGAGGTCCTGGCCGAACGCCTGATGTCGGCCCTCGCCGACGTCCCCCCCACCCTCGTCCACGGCCCCGTCCACGACCGGCTCCACCACTGGGCCGAGGCGAGCCAACGCGGCTCCCGCAGCCGGCTCCTCGGCGTCCTCGACTCGGCTCGCTACCTGGCGCTCCTCGACACCCTCGACGCCCTGGCCGCCGACCCGCCCCTGCTGAAGGCGGCCGCCAAGAACCCCGAGAAGGTCCTCACCAAGGCCGTGCACAAGGACTTCGCCAAGGTCACCCGCCTGATCGAGACGGCCATGGCCGAGCCGCCCGGCCACGACCGCGACCTCGGCCTGCACGAGGCCCGCAAGAAGGCCAAGCGCACCCGCTACGCGGCCGAGGCGGCCCGCCCCGCCCTCGGCAAACGGGCCAAGACCATGGTCAAGTCCATGAAGTCCCTGCAGAGCCTGCTCGGCGAGCACCAGGACAGCGTCATGGCCCGCGAGAGGCTGCGCGAACTGGCCGCGGTGGCCCACGCCGCCGGGGAGAGCGCGTTCACGTACGGGCTGCTCCACGGCCGCGAGGAGCAGCGGGCGGCGGCGGTCGAGGCGGAGGTGCCAGGGACCTGGGCGGACATCAAGCACGGGGCACCGATGTGATCCGGGCGTACGGGGGAGTCCTCCGACCGGGTTAGGCTTGATGGTCACCCTTCCCGGCCACCGGCCGGAGGGCGCCCCCCAGCCACCACACAAAGGTCCGCGAGATGCCTGCCGAAGCCGCCGCCCGGGTCGCTGAGTCTGTGTTCCCGCAGCTCGAAGCTCTGCTCCCGCACGTGCAGAAGCCGATCCAGTACGTCGGCGGAGAGCTGAACTCCACGGTCAAGCCGTGGGAGACCTGCGACGTCCGCTGGGCGCTCATGTACCCGGACGCCTACGAGGTCGGCCTGCCCAACCAGGGCGTCATGATCCTCTACGAGGTCCTCAACGAGCAGGAGGGCGTCCTCGCCGAGCGCACCTACAGCGTGTGGCCGGACCTGGAGGCGCTGATGCGCGAGCACGGCGTCCCCCAGTTCACCGTGGACAGCCACCGCCCGGTGCAGGCCTTCGACGTGTTCGGCCTGTCCTTCTCCACCGAGCTGGGCTACACGAACATGCTCACGGCCCTGGACCTGGCCGGCATCCCCCTGGAGTCCAAGGACCGTACGACCGACGACCCGATCGTCCTCGCGGGGGGCCACGCGGCCTTCAACCCCGAACCGATCGCGGACTTCATCGACGCGGCGATCATCGGCGACGGCGAGCAGGCCGTCCTCGACATGACGAAGATCATCCGTGCGTGGAAGGCGGAGGGCCGCCCCGGCGGCCGCGAGGAGGTGCTCCTCCGCCTCGCGAAGACCGGCTCCGTCTACATCCCGGCCTTCTACGACGTCGAGTACCTCCCCGACGGCCGGATCGCCCGCGTGGTCCCCAACAGGTCGGGCGTCCCCTGGCGCGTCTCCAAGCACACGGTCATGGACCTCGACGAGTGGCCCTACCCCAAGCAGCCCCTGGTCCCGCTCGCCGAGACGGTCCACGAGCGCATGTCCGTCGAGATCTTCCGCGGCTGCACGCGCGGCTGCCGCTTCTGCCAGGCCGGCATGATCACCCGCCCGGTCCGCGAGCGCTCCATCACCGGCATCGGCGAGATGGTCGACAAGGGCCTCAAGGCGACCGGCTTCGAGGAGGTCGGACTGCTCTCGTTGTCGAGCGCGGACCACTCGGAGATCGGCGACATCGCCAAGGGCCTGGCCGACCGCTACGAGGAGGACAAGATCGGCCTGTCCCTCCCCTCCACCCGCGTCGACGCCTTCAACATCGACCTCGCCAACGAACTGACCCGCAACGGCCGCCGCTCCGGCCTCACCTTCGCCCCCGAGGGCGGCTCGGAACGCATCCGCAAGGTCATCAACAAAATGGTCTCCGAGGACGACCTCATCCGCACCGTCTCCACGGCCTACGGCAACGGCTGGCGCCAGGTGAAGCTGTACTTCATGTGCGGCCTGCCCACCGAGACCGACGACGACGTCCTCCAGATCGCCGACATGGCGACCAAGGTCATCGCCAAGGGCCGCGAGGTCTCCCGCTCCAACGACATCCGCTGCACCGTCTCCATCGGCGGCTTCGTCCCCAAGCCCCACACCCCCTTCCAGTGGGCCCCGCAGCTCTCGGCCGAGGAGACGGACGCCCGCCTGGAGAAGCTCCGCGACAAGATCCGCGGCGACAAGAAGTACGGCCGCTCGATCGGGTTCCGCTACCACGACGGCAAGCCGGGCATCGTGGAAGGCCTGTTGTCGAGGGGCGACCGCCGCATCGGCGCCGTCATCCGCGCCGTCTACGAGGACGGCGGCCGCTTCGACGGCTGGCGCGAGCACTTCTCCTACGACCGCTGGATGGCCTGCGCCGACAAGGCCCTCGCCCCCCTCGGCGTCGACGTGGACTGGTACACCACCCGCGAGCGCACCTACGAGGAGGTCCTCCCCTGGGACCACCTCGACTCGGGCCTCGACAAGGACTGGCTCTGGGAGGACTGGCAGGACGCCCTCGACGAGACGGAGGTCGAGGACTGCCGCTGGACCCCGTGCTTCGACTGCGGCGTGTGCCCGCAGATGGATACGGCCATACAAATCGGCCCGACCGGTAAGAAGCTGCTGCCTCTTACGGTCAAGAACGCGGGTCCGTCGCCGGCTTCGAGCGGTCACACGCACTGAGGTGAGCGAGGCACTCGATCGGGTGGTTGAGGCGCTGGCGGGGGTGAGCGAGGAGGAGGTGGTTGCGGCGTTGGCTGCGGTGAGCCTTCCACGTCCTCGCCCGCCGGCGCCGTCGGCTCCCTCCGGGACGCCGGACCGTACAGGACTCGGCAGGATGTCGACCCTGCAAGTCGCAGACTATGGGCAGGACAGAAGCCCAGCCGTTGGTGCAAAGGCTGACGACAGCTGCTGGGGAGCGTCGGGGATTACTGGCCAAAGCTCAGCGACCGGCCGTCCTACCTCAGCCGTTTCGTAGCCCAACAGACGCTCGGCCGTCGGACTCCACGCGGACACCAGCCCCCCGGACGTCGACTACGAACGCAGCCGGGCCGCCTGAGAAGTCCGAGGTACGGGCGGAGGATGACCCGTGCAGGGTGTCCGCGCCAGTCCTTTCGGCAGGGTCCTCGCCGGACCGTCACGACGCACCGCCCCTGGCTCCGACTCTTGACCGGCTGGCGGACCTGGGGCCGCTGCCCGACGACATCACGGTGCACCTCGACGCCGACTACGACTCGGACAAGTCCCGCGCCGAACTCACCGCGCGCGGCCTGCGCGGCCGCATCGCGCACAAGGGCGAGAAGGCACCGATCCAGGCGAGCCGGCGGTGGCACATCGAGCGCATCCTCGTCTGGCAGGACGCCCTTCCACCGGCTCGCCCGATGCTACGAACGCCGCGCCGCAGTCATCGACGCCTTCTTCGACCTCGCTGACACGGTCATCACCATCCGGAGCCTGCTCCGCAAGGTGTGGACAAGCCATCGCTGGGACAACCGCCCGAACCGACGCCCTTGAGTACGCACCTGTCTGCGCTAGTCCTAAGGCAAATTGATAAGGTAGCTTTAGCATATGAGCGATGATCTGAACCCGGCCGCAGTCGCCTCAGCCCTGCTGGCGAGTATCAGCGTGCTGGTGCGACGGGTGCGCCACGTGCCGGTCGAAGGCGGGCTGACGATGCCCGAGCGGACCGCCCTGTCGCAGCTGAACCGTTCCGGCCCCACCACCTCCTCGGCGCTGGCCCGGGAAGCGCAGATCACCGCACAGGCCATGGGAGCGACGCTCAGTGCGCTGCAAGGCCGGGGCCTGGTCGAACGCCGACGGGATCCGAACGACGGCAGGCGCGTGGTGCTCACGGTGACCGACGCCGGTCTGCAGGCGCTGAAGGACAAGCGCAACGCGCGGACCGAACTCATCGCCCGGGCCCTGGCCGGCGGCACCTTCACCCCGACGGAGCTGGGGCAGCTCGCAGCGGCCGCGCCACTGCTGGAGCGGCTGGCCCAGAACATCTGACGCCGACGGAGCCACGAGAAAGCCACGCTGATGACGGATCCCCCCAAGCCGTACGCCCCGCACCGATCCGCCGATGACGCCCGGTACAAGTGGATCGCGCTGACGAACACGACCGCCGCGGTCTTCATGTCCGCGCTGGACGGCTCCATCGTGCTGATCGCCCTGCCGGCGATCTTCCGCGGCGTGCACCTGGACCCGCTGGCTCCCGGAAACATCGGCTATCTGCTGTGGATGATCATGGGGTACCGGTTGGTCCAGGCCGTCCTGGTGGTCACGGTGGGCCGGCTGGGAGACATGCACGGCCGGGTCCGGATCTACAACTTCGGGTTCGCGGTCTTCACCGTTGCCTCGATCCTGTTGTCCTTCGATCCCTTCGACGGCGGCCACGGGGCGATGTGGCTGATTGCCTGGCGACTGGTGCAGGCCGTCGGCGGATCGATGCTGACAGCGAACTCGGCCGCAATCCTGACCGACGCCTTCCCCAAGGAGCAGCGCGGCTTTGCCCTGGGCATCAACCAGGTCGCGGGGCTGGGCGGGATGTTCATCGGCCTGGTCGCCGGTGGTCTGCTGTCGGCCTGGGACTGGCGGGCGGTGTTCTGGGTGAACGTGCCCGTCGGCGTGTTCTTCACGCTGTGGGCCTACCGCACCCTGCGCGAAACCGGCAGGCGTGGCGGCGGGCGGATCGACTGGTGGGGCAACATCACCTTCGCGGTGGGCCTCAGCGCGGTCCTGATCGCGGTCACCTTCGGCCTGCAGCCCTACGGCGGGCACACCATGGGCTGGACCAACCCGCTGGTCGACGCGCTGATAACCGGCGGACTGCTCCTCCTGGCAGCGTTCGTCGCCATCGAGACCCGCGTCTCGGCGCCCATGATCCAACTGGGTCTCTTTCGCCTGCGGGCCTTCACTTTCGGCAATCTGGCGGGCCTGGCCATATCGATCGGCCGCGGCGGGATGCAGTTCGTACTGATCATCTGGCTGCAGGGCATCTGGCTTCCGCTGCACGGCTATGACTACAGCGCCACGCCGCTGTGGGCGGGCATCTTCATGCTGCCGCTGACTGCAGGTTTCCTCGCGGCCGGGCCGGTGTCCGGTCATCTGTCCGACCGGATCGGCTCCCGGGGCCTGGCCACCGGCGGCGCGCTGCTGTTCGGCGCCAGCTTCCTGGGCCTGATGCTCCTGCCGATCGACTTCAGCTACTGGATCTTCGCCGTGCTGATCGCCCTCAACGGGATCGCCAGCGGCATGTTCGCCTCCCCCAACTCCTCGTCGATCATGGGCAGTGTGCCCGCACACCTCCGCGGTGTCGCCTCCGGCATGCGCGCCACCTTCCAGAACTCCGGTACCGCCGTCTCGATCGGCGTGTTCTTCTCCCTCATGATCGCCGGACTGGCCGGCAGCCTTCCGCATGCCCTCGCTGCCGGCCTGCAACAGCAGGGTGTACCGGCCCAGGTCGCGGCCCAGGTCGGCAGCCTGCCCCCGGTCGCGTCCCTGTTCGCCGCCCAACTGGGCGTCAACCCGATCCAGCACCTGCTCCAACCCAGCGGCGCGCTGGCCCATCTGACCGCGGCGCAGCAACAGGCCCTGACAGGACGCGAGTTCTTCCCGAACCTGATCTCCGGGCCCTTCCACTCCGGCCTGGTCGTCGTGTTCGCCTTCGGCGCCGTCCTCGCCCTCCTCGCCGCGATCGCCTCCCTGCTTCGCGGCAGCGGCACCACCCCCGCCGCCAGGACCCCGGAACCGCAAACGGCCGCCACCGGCGACGCCATCGCCCCTGCGATCGACGGCCGGAACGCGGGCGCCGCCGGCTGAGACCAGCAGCGCCCCGGACCCGGCTACCAGCCGACATCCACAGGAGAAACATCCTTGGCACTGACAACGATCGACCCCACGCCCGCGCTGGTCGTGATCGACCTGCAGAAGGGCATCGTCTCGGCCCGCACCGACAGTCCGGTCACCGCCGCCGTCAAGCAGGCGACCGACCTGGCCACCGAGTTCCGGCGGCACGGCCTGCCCGTGGTCCTGGTCAACGTCACCGGACGCGCGCCGGGGCGCACCGAGGCCGGACGACGCTCCGGGCGCGGCGCCGCACTGCCGCCCGGCTGGGCCGATCTCATCGACGAACTCGACGTCCAGCCGACCGACCATCTGATCACCAAGCGGCGGCGCAGCGCGTTCCACGACACCGGACTCGACACCCTCCTGCGGGACCTGGGCGTCACCCAGGTCGTGCTTGCCGGCATTTCGACCAGCTCAGGCGTTGAGTCGACCGCGCGTTCGGCCTCCGACTACGGCTACCACGTGGTCCTGGCCACCGACGCCGTGACCGACCCTGACGCCGACGCCCACCGCCACAGTGTCGAACGCGTCTTCCCCAAACTCGGCGAGACCGCCACCGCCGCCGAGATCACCGACATGCTGGAGACCACGCGATGACCCTGCTGGGCCGACTCCTGAGCAACCGCAGAGCAGGCGAGAACCACCTGGCGTGGAATCTGCCCGGCCTGCAAGGTCCCGAGCTGCTGACCCTCACCAGCCGGAACTTCGACGACGGTGCTGCCGTGCCGCTGGAGCACTGCGCGAAGCACATCGGCGGCGCCGACCGGTCCCCCCACCTGGCCTGGACCCCGCCGCCGGCCGACACCGCGCAACTCCTCCTGGTCGTCGAGGACATCGACGTTCCCATGGCCAAGCCCGCCGTGCACTGCGCAGCCCTGATCGACCCGTCCTGCGGGCACCTGGAACCCGGTGCCCTCAACGCCCGGCAGCCGGCCGCGGAGGTGCAACTGCTGCGGTCCACCATCGGACGCGGGTACCACGGGCCCGCACCCATCAAAGGCCACGGTCCGCACCGCTACGTCTTCCAGTTGTTCGCCCTCTCCATCCCCGTGGACAGCACCCTCGGCGCAACACCAGTGGACCGGGCCCGGCCCCGCACCCTGCTGCCCGCCATCACCGCATCCGTCCTCGACCGCGGCCGCCTGACCGGCACCTTCGAACGCTGAGCCCAGGCCCGGGCCCCACACAGGCAGTCACTGAGGTGGGCGACGCACTCGATCGGGTGATGGAGGCGAGTGAGAACGAGGTGGCGGCTGCGCCGGCTGCGGTCGGCGCTTCGGTCTCTCGCTCCTCGGCGCCACCCGCATCCTCGTGGAGCCCATTGCCGGACCCTGGAAGTACCCCGGCCATCGTTTCCGAGGTGGAGTGGGTCTGACCACTGCTCCAGGCTCTAAGCCGCTAGGGATCTGCTGTCGGCAACGATGCTCGGGTGCTGCGCTCCGCTTTGGGGGAGAATGGCCGGTGAAGTGCACTGCGCACTGTCGGGCGGCCAGGATGAGCGAGCACAGTCAACAACGCACGCCGCAGTCGGCGCCCAGACTGCGCCTGGGCGCCGAGCTGGAGCGGATCGCTGAGCAGCTCAGGGCACTGGCCCGGGCCCAGGACGAATTGCATGACCTTTACGAGGCCGTCCTGGGTCGGGAGGTGGAGCTGTCCGTTGTGCTGGAGTTGATCGTTTCCACCGCCATGCAACTGGTGGGTGCGCGCTATGGTGCGCTCGGCGTGCTGGACGAGCAGGGTGACAGCCTGGCGCTGTTCCTCCCGGTGGGTCTGTCGGAGCAGGAAAGCGCTGGCCTGGCCGGGGTGGAGCTTCCTCGTGGGCGTGGCTTGCTCGGGCATTTGATCAGCCACCCTGTGCCGCTCCGTGTCGACGGCATTACCCTGCATCCGGACTCGACAGGCTTCCCGCCCGGCCACCCGCCCATGCGGACCCTGCTGGGCGCCCCGATCACCATCCGCGGGAAGATTTACGGAGATCTGTATCTTTCCGAGCGGATCGACGGACGCCCATTCGACGGCCGTGACGAAGGCCTGATCGTCGCCCTGGCCGGCGCCGCCGCCCTGGCCATCGACGATGCCCGTCTGTATGAGAAGACCAGGCGCGATGCCGAACGGTTCCAGCGTCTCCTACTGCCATGCCTGCCTGACCACCTGGCGCCCTTCGACGCTGCCGCGGCTTACCACGCTGCCAGCACCCCCGACCATGTGGGCGGGGACTGGTACGACGCCCTGTTGGTGCCCGACGGAGCTTGCGCCGCCGTCATCGGTGACGTCGTCGGACACGACCTCCAGGCGGCCGCCGCCATGGCTCAGACCCGCAGCATGCTGCGTGCCCTGCTCTACGATCGCCGTACCTCGCCCAGCGCTGTCCTCGCGCACCTCGACCGCACGCTCCAGGCCATCACGGACAGTCCCGTGACCACCGCGTGCCTTGCCCGGATCGAACCCGCGCCGTCGGCCGGATGGACGTTGCGCTGGAGTACTGCAGGGCACCCTCCGCCTTTGGTGATCACCCCCGATCGCCGGGCCAGCCACCTGCTCGCGGATCCTGACCTGCCCCTCGGCGTCGACAGCACTGCACGACGCCACAACCACACCCATCTCCTTCCCACCGATGCCACAGTCGTCTTCTTCACCGATGGGCTCGTCGAACACCGTCACCACTCACTGGAGGCAGGCTTGCAACGGCTCGCCGACGTCGCTGCCGCCCACGTCGACCTGCCCGTGGCCGACCTCGTCCGCGTCCTGATCGAGGAGCACCCCAGCGACGGACACGACGACATGGCAGTGCTCGCCCTCCGAGCTCCGCAGGTCCGATCTTCGAGGCCAGACAAGTAAGTGCATCGGACGAACCAGGGCTGGTTCGACAGGGTGACCAAGGGGCCTGACGTCCCCTTGTGTGTTGTTGACAAACGCTCGGGTCGCGGGTGCCTCAGAGGAGGCAAACCGCCGTTCACGCGGCGGGGGCCGGCCCTCCGAGTCCGTGGGCCCGGCGTTGTGAGGCCGCCCGGCGCTCGCAGCGTCGACGCCGTCGCCGAAACCGCTGTCGTCGTCGGCACGGGCAGGAACCGCCATGGTCAGGGCGGCTACGGTGATTGTGGCCGTTCTGATGGCTGGGATCCGTGTGACAGCGACGTGCGCAGTCCGAACGCCGGGCTTCCGTGCGTGTCGGCCGGGGCAGCCCGACGGCGCGCGACGGCCGGGTTAGCGTCGACCGGTATGGGACGAAGCACGGGAGGCGCTGCGGTGTCATCCGCTGCGTCACGTATCGACTCGACGACCCTGCGGATCATCGTCGCCCTCGCCCTCGCTTTCACGGTCACCGTCATCGACCCGCTGGTGCTCAGCCTGAATCTGCCACGGGTGAGCCGGGCCCTGCATGTGCCGCCACAGGCCGTCGGGTTGCTCGGTGGGGCGGCGACGCTGGTAATGGCTGCCTCCGTTCTCGCCGCGGGCAGGCTCGGGGACTCCGTCGGGCTCAAGCGGCTGCTGATGCTCGGACTGGTCGTCGTCACGGTCGCCGACCTGCTCTCCGTGTTCTCGCCCGGCTACGGCTTCCTGCTGGCGATGCGCTTTCTGGCCGGGCTGGGGATGACCGCGCTGCTGGCGGTGCCGCTGGCCCTGCTGAAGGTGTCCACGGCGCCGGAGAGGCGGCCGGTCGCCATCGGTGGCCTGATGGCCGTCGACGTGATCCTGTGCGGGGTGATCCCGGCGCTCGCGGGTTGGGCGGTGGCCGCCGTCGGCTGGCGGATCCTGTTCCTGATCGCCCCACTGCTGTGCGTGGCGTCGCTGTGGTTGACGGCCCGGTACGTCCCGGAGCCACCCGTCCAGCAGGGCCGTCGCCTCGACGTGGTGGGTCTCACCCTGATCGGGGCGACTCTGCTGGCCCTCGTCGTCGGTCTTGCCGCGGCGCAGAACGGGGTCTTCCGGCCCGAGACCTGGGTGCCGCTGGGCATCGGCCCGGTCGCCGCCGTGCTCTTCGTGCTTCATGCACGCCGTACTCCGGAACCCGCCCTGGACCCGGCGCTGTTCCGCAGTGCACCGTTCAGCGTGGCCCTGGCGGCGACGCTCACGCTGAACTTCCTGATCGCGGGGCTCGGTATCGTCCTGGGCCAGTTCGGCAGCGTTGTGCTGTCGCTGTCACCCGAGTCCGTCGGCCTGCTGTACCTGCCCGGCACCCTGCTGATCGCCGGTTCGGTGATCCTCGCCGGGGGCCTGATCGGGAAGTACAGCCCACGGCCGGTGATGATCACCGGACTGCTGGTGATGGCGGCAAGCGGACTGCTGATGGCGGGCACTGCGGGCCCCGCGATGGCGGTGTGGCTGCTCGTGCCGATCACATGGATGTGCAATCTCGGGTCTGTGGTGACTTCCGCTTCGGTGTCCGAGACGGTCCTCTCCGAGGCAGCGCCGGGGCAATCCGGCACGGTGGCCTCTGTCCAGATGGCCTTCGCGATGACCGGCGCCGCTTTCGGGCCCACCGTCTACGTTCTGCTTCTCGAATTCTTCTTCCGGCGGCAGTGGCTGGTGGATGCGAAGTCACGCGGGCTGTCGGTGGCCCGGGCCGGGCGGGCCGTGGATGCCGTGCGCAGTGGACTGGCGCAGAGCCCCGGCAGCACCGTGTACGACCCCAACCTGCTCCGGCAGGCGTCGGGGCTGGACCTCGCGCTGGACTTCACCGACGGGCTCCGGCTCACCATGCTGATCGTCAGCGTCCTGCCACTGGTTGTGGCGGTGCTGGCCTTTCTGCTGATGCCCCGCCGCAAAGAGCCTACGGACTAGCCGGTGCTGACCGGCCGCATCAGGGACTGGCGTCGGCCTCCGTTTTCTCCAGCCCCTCCGAGAGCCCAAGCCGGCCTCGGTCCACTCGGCATCAACTGACCGCTGACTGTGGTCGGTTGCCGTGCCCTGCTTCGTTCGGTTCCTCAAGGCCGGCACGGCAGAGGTTTTAGGCCTGTTGGTATGTGCCGCAGATGGACACCAGCATCCAGATCGGCCCGACCGGCAAGAAGCTGTTGCCGTTGACGGTCAAGAACGGGGCGCCGGCGTCCGGCGGGCACGTGCACTGAGGCCGCCGTAGGCGGCGGGGTCAGCCGGAGGCCGGACCGTAGAGGGCGGCGATGTGCTCGGACGTCGCCCAGCGGCTGTAGGTCGGGGACTGGGGCCAGCCCTCGGGTGAGTCCTGCCATTCCTCCTGGCGTCCGTACGGGAGGAGATCGATCAGGGCGAAGCTGTGGCTGAGCTGCTCGGTGCCCCGGCCGTCGGTGTGCCAGGTGCGGTAGACGGTGTCACCGTCGCGCAGGAACACGTTGACCGCGAACCCGCCGTCGGGCGGTGCGCCGACATCCGACCCGAACGGGCTGCCGGCCGTCGAGTACCACGTCATCCGGTTGCCGACCCGGTGCTTGTAGGCGAGCGCCTCTTCGATCGGGCCCTGGGTGACGACGACGAATCGCGCGTCGTAGGGGTCCAGGAAGTCCAGGCGGGTGAATTGCGAGGTGAACCCCGTACAGCCCGGGCACTGCCATTCCTTCCCGGCGAACCACATGTGGTGGTAGACGATCAGCTGCCTCTTGCCCTCGAAGACGTCCGCCAGCCGGACGGGACCGTCCTCGCCCTCCAGCGTGTAGTCGGGCATCTGCACCATCGGCAGGCGGCGGCGCTCGGCGGCGATGGCGTCGAGTTCCCGGGTCGCGGCCTTCTCCCGGGCCCGCAGCGCCCTGAGCCGCTGCTCCCAGGTCGCGGCGTCGACGACGGGCGGTAGCGCGAGGTCGGTCATGGTGTCCTCACAGATCTCGTGGACGGCTTCGGCTCGTACAAGGACAGACCGCTCAGGACCCGCGAACTCATCGGCCGGCCTGTGAAGGCGGTTGCGGACGGTGGGGGCGGGGACCGGCGTGCCGTTCGCGCTCAGGTGCCGAGGAACTCGGGGACGAAGACGTCGTCGCTGGTGAGCAGCCGGCGGGAGAGGCCCTGCTCGTGGTGGTAGCGCAGGAACGTGTCGACGGCCTTGCGGTTGGCGGCGACGCCGTAGGGCCACCAGTCCTCGCCCAGCAGACGCAGGTTCTCCTCGAACAGCTTGCTGAACCAGGGGGTCACGAGGCTCATGTGCTGCTTCGCGGCGTCCTTCAGGTACCTGCGCTGGGCGAGGTCCTTGGCCTCGACGAAGGCGCGGTAGACGGCCTGGAGCAGCTCGGTCCGGTGAGCCAGTTCCCTGCGGACGGCGACGATGTGCATCGGCGGGAAGATTCCGGTGCGCCGGTAGTAGTCGCGCTCCACGGTCTCGTGGTCGGGGAAGAGCCGGGCGACGGCGGGTGAGGCGTTCAGCACGGCCTGGGGGACGTCGACCGAGATGAGCGCGTCGATCTCGCCGGACTCGAGCATGGCGCTCAGCGTCCGGCCCTCCGCCGCGTGCCGCACGTCGACGCCGGCCGGAACCGGCTGCGGGATCCAGTCGAACGCGGGGAGGGGGTGGTCCGTGCCGCCGATGACCCAGCGGCACTGGTCGGGGGTCACGCCGTACTCGTCCGACAGGATGCCCTTGGGCCAGACGCCCGCGTCGTGACCGTAGAGCGCGAACTCGCCGATCGTGCGGCCGGCCAGGTCCTCCGGTTTCCGGATCCCGGCCGCGGTGTTCACGTAGACGGCGGAGTGCCGGAAGTTGCGGTTCGGGAAGACCGGCAGTGCGACGAACGGCGCGTCGTCGAGGTCGAAGGTGCGCAGGAAGTAGGTCAGGCCGAACTCCGCCACGTCGTACCGGCCCTCGCACATGCCGCGGAAGATGTCCGAGACCAGCGGTGCCGTCTCGAAGGTGGTGTCCACGCCGTCGACCCCGACACGGCCGTCGAACAGTGCCTCGGTGTGTTCGTAGGCGTAGGCGCCGATGGTCAGGTGCGTGCTCATGGGAGATCCTCGCTTCTGTCCACGCTTCCGTGAATGACCTTTCACGTTTAGGGTGGGCCACCGGGACCGCAGCCGTCAAGATGAATGACCATTTACGTTGAAAGGCCGATCATGCCGCGCATCACCCCCGAGCGAAGAGAGGCCAGGCGGGCGGAGATCGTCGCCGCCGCGCGCCGCTGCTTCTCGCGAGACGGCTTCCACCAGACCTCGATGCCCGACATCGCGGCGGAGGCCGGCGTCTCCGCCGGAGCGCCGTACCGCTACTTCGCGAGCAAGGAGGAGATCATCCTCGCCATCGCCTCGGACGCGTTCCGGCTCGTCTTCGAACCCGTCGAGAGGCTGGCCGCACGCACCGACCACGCTTCCGTGGCCGACCTGCTGGCCGCCTCGCTCGAAGCGCTGAGCGCCGACACCGTCACCGACGCCGCCGGGCGCGAGGTGCCGGTCGACGAGCTGCTGCGCTGCGCCGTGCAGAGCTGGTCGGAGCTGCTGCGCAACGACGCCGTCCGTGCGCCTGCCGTCGAGGGCTTCCAGGGCGTACTGCGCGGCATCACCGAAGCCCTGCGCCGCGGCCAGGCGGCCGGCGCCGTCCCGACCGCCGTGGACCCCCAGCGCGCCGCACGGGTGGTCATGGGCCTGCTGCACGGGTTCCTGCTCCAGCGCGTCGCCTTCGGTCTGACCGACACGGCAGGTTTCGGCGACGAGCTGTCGGCGCTGCTGGGCGGCGTGGACGCCGCGAGTGGCAGGGGAGGTGCAGACGGCACGACCGGCTCGGCGCGGCTCTGACGTCACCGTCGGCGCGACCGGCGCGACGCGGCCCTGACGTCACCGTCGGCGCGACCGGCGGGGCACGGGGCCTCCGCCCGCAGCCGAGCACCGTGCCGCGCGGGGGCGGGTGAACAGCGCTGACGGGGCCGTCCGGTGGGGCCGGGGTGTGCCGGTGAGCCCGGATGCCGTTCCGCCGGGTGGGTGACAGACTGGGGTTCCCGCTCGTCGGTATGCGGGCCGGCACCTCGTCGTCGACGCTTCGGTGGCTACCGGTGACGGCCGGCAGGGCCCGTGCGGCGAGCGGTACCGGCGGACGTGGAGGCGGTCATGGCCGACGGGTCGAGCGGAGCGCACGGCGAACTGGCCGGGCAGACGGTCGTCGTGGTCGGCGGCAGCGCCGGCATCGGCCTGGAGACGGCGCGACAGGTACGGGCGGCCGGCGGCGACCTGGTCCTGGCGGCACGCAACCCCGAGCGCCTGCAGCGGGCCGCGGACGAACTGCACCCGCTGAGCACGGCCGCGTTCGACGCCCTGGACACCGCACGACTGGAGCGCTTCCTCAGGGAACTGCCCGGACGGATCGACCACGTGCTGGTGACGGCAGGCAGCCCGTCGTACACCCCGCTCGCCGAACTCGATCCGGCCGACGCGGCCCGGGACTTCGGCGCGCGGACGGCCATGATGCTGGCGGTGGCGCGGGCGGGCCGCGAGAAGGTCAGGCCCGGGGGAACACTGCTGTTCATCGGCGGCACCGGCGGCCGGCGGCCCGCGCCCGGGATGGCCGTCGTGGGCGCGGTCACCGCGGCGTCGCCGGCGCTCACCGCCAACCTGGCACTC
Source organism: Streptomyces sp. NPDC104761 (assembly GCF_055583445.1). Taxonomy (NCBI): domain Bacteria; kingdom Bacillati; phylum Actinomycetota; class Actinomycetes; order Kitasatosporales; family Streptomycetaceae; genus Streptomyces; species Streptomyces sp. NPDC104761. The sequence goes on from NZ_JBVJNZ010000004.1 coordinate 175,577, forward strand.
GAGATCGCCCCGGTCCGCGTCAACCTCATCGCGGCCGGGTTCGTGGACACACCGCTGTCCGCCGCCCTGCTCGGCGACCGACTGGAGGCACGGCGCGAGGAGTTGCGCCGGACGCTGCCCATCGGCCGGGTGGTCGGCCCGGCGGACGTCGCCGCGCTCGCCGTGCACATCATGGTCAACGACGCCCTCACCGGCGCCACTTACGACATCGACGGCGGTCAGCAACTGCTCGCACACTGACCGCCCGCCCGCGCCGGTGTCCCATTGCCCCTACGAGAGGGAGGCGCGAGTCATGGACATGAAACTGGAGGTCGTCGTGGTGCCGGTGGCCGACGTCGACCGGGCCAAGGACTTCTACACCGCGCTGGGCTGGCGGCTCGACGCGGACGTCGCCGGCGACGGGGACTTCCGGGTGGTGCAGGTGACCCCGCCGGGTTCCCCGGCGTCGGTCATCTTCGGCTCCTCGGTCACCGACCAGGCCCCGGGCTCGGCCCAGGGCCTGCACCTGGTCGTCGACGACATCAAGGCCGCCCACGACGAACTGGCCCAGCACGGCGCCCACCCGGGCGACGTGTTCCACGACGCCGGCGGCGTCTTCCACCACGCCGGCTCCGACGCCCGGGTGCCCGGCCCCGACGGCAGCTACGGCTCCTTCCTGTCGTTCAGCGATCCGGACGGCAACGGCTGGCTCCTCCAGGAGGTCACCTCCCGGCTCCCGGGACGCCTCGACCCCGCGGCCACCACGTTCTCCTCGGCCGACGACCTGGCGAGCGCGCTGCGCCGGGCCGCGGCGGCGCACGGCGAGCACGAGGCCCGCACCGGCCGCGAGGACCCGGACTGGCCGGACTGGTACGCGCGCTACCTGGTGAGCGAGCAGGCCGGGACCGAACCGCCCGTGTGAACAGGCCGTGGCCGTCCTCACCGGCGTGGCGCTTGGCGCTCCGACCTGCTGTGATGTGTCCCACGGGCCCTTGTCCACACCCGGCGGGCTTACCTAAATTCGGTTATATGTCCGACAAAGATGCCTCCCGTCCCGCCGAGCCGGTCGAGTTCTCCGTCGACCTCACCGGTCACGAGCTGACCCGCCGCGCCCACGTCATGGCGGCCCTCGGCGACGACTGGGACCCCGTCGAGACGGTGCGGGGCGAGGAGGAGGCGTACGACCTGCTGTACTCCGGCCTCGACCCGGAACAGCAGCGGCTGTACGACACCCTTCTCGCGGCCGGCGTCCTGCCGCGCCGCGGGGCCGGCGGAGGTCACGGCGACGGCGGCGACGCCCCCACCGCCTGATCCTCACCCGTCAGGGGTGAGGACGTTCCCGGCGGCCGGCGCAAGCATGGTCGGCCGGGGGCATGGTCGGTCCGGAAGGGCGGGTGGGCCGTGGGTGACGACAGAGCCGACCGCATCGCGGAGTTCATCGAGCCGCTGCGGGTGGAGCCCGGCAGCACGGTGCGACTCGCCGAGGACTTCGACCCCGGTTTCAGAGCGGGCATCCGCAAGAAGAAGGACGGCGTCGAGCTGCTCCGCAGCGGTATCGAGCAGCTGGCCGACTACCAGCGGCGGCTGGCCGCCCAGGACACCTACGGGGTGCTGCTGTGCCTGCAGGCCCTGGACGCCGGCGGCAAGGACGGCACGATCCGCCACGTCATGAGCGGAGTGAACCCGCAGGGCGTGCGCGTGGTCGGCTTCAAGGTCCCCTCGAACGAGGAACTCGACCACGACTACCTGTGGCGCTACGCCCGGAACCTGCCGAGCCGCGGCGAGATCGGCATCTTCAACCGCTCCCACTACGAGGAAGTGCTCGTGGTCCGGGTGCACCCGGACCACCTGCGCCGCCAGAAACTGCCCGCCGCGGCCCGCGGCCCGGACGTGTGGCGGCGGCGCTACCGCGAGATCAACGACTGGGAACGCTACCTGACCGACAACGGCTTCAGGATCGTGAAAATCTTCCTGAACCTGTCGAAGGAAGAACAGCGCGCCCGTTTCCTCAAACGCATCGACGTACCCGAGCGGAACTGGAAGTTCTCGTCGGCCGACGTGCGAGAACGGGCCTACTGGGACGACTACCAGCAGGCGTTCTCACAGATGCTGTCCGCCACCAGTACGCAGTGGGCGCCCTGGTACGTCGTTCCCGCCGACCACAAGTGGTTCGCCCGGGTGTGCACGGCCGCCGTCCTGGTGCACACCCTGATGGCCATCAACCCGCAGTACCCGCAGGTCAGTGAGGAGTCCCGCCGCCAACTGGCCGAGGTCAGGGAGGAACTGGAGGCCGAGGCACCCGCGGGCGCGGCCCCGGACCCGTACGCGGCGGAGAAGAAGAACAACGGGACGAAAATCAAGAAGAGCAAGAAGAAGAAGCACAAGAGAGACGCGAAGCGCAATAAGGACGCGAAGAACAAGAAGTCGTCTTCGTGACCGGCGAAGGCCCGCCGGAGGGTTCCGGCGGGCCTTCGGGGTGTCGGCGGGTCAGACGGCGGCCGCGTACTTCGGGTTGGCGCCGTACTGGTTCTCCTCCGGCTTGCCGTCGGAGGCGAGCCAGACGAGCACGAAGATCCAGCCGACCAGCGGGATGATGCCGACCAGGATCAGCCAGCCCGAGCGGCCGGTGTCGTGCAGCCGGCGGACCGCGACACCGAGGCCGGGCAGCAGGACCGCGAGGTTGTAGATCGCGGCGAGGGCGGCGAAGTGGATGGCGTTGCCGACGACGGCCAGCACGATCGCGATGATCACGTTGATCAACGTGAACATCCAGTATTCCTTCCTGCGCGCGCGTCCGTTGAACACCGCGTACTTCTTCAGTACGTCCACGTACCAGTTCATTACTCGTCCCCCCGGGGATCAAGGCGTGATTGTGCGGACAGCAAATCAAGCCGACATGGCCGGTTCCAATCAGATTGGCGTGTGCGGGTCAACTGTTACCGTCTCGCCGCCGTTCGGTGATCAAGGGCGGCCGAACGCATCCGCGCCGTACGCGATAACGTCCATCCGGCCATGGACATGCAGAAGCGGCCGCAGCGGCCGCCACAACCACAGCCACCGTCGCAGCACCCCGAGGGATGCCTGGTCGTCGCGGTCAGGATCCCCGTGCGGATCTTCGTTTTCCTGGTCGTGCTGCCGGTACGCCTGCTCTGGGACGCGCTCGCCGCGGCCGCGCGGTTCCTGTGGCGGTACGTCCTCGTCCCGGTGGGACGCGCGATCGGCCTGGTTCTCCACGCGCTCCTCGTCACACCCCTGATCTGGCTGTACCGGTACCTGCTCACCCCCCTCGGCCACGCCCTGCGGTGGCTCTGCGCGCAGGTGTTCCCCCCGGTCGGCCGCGCGCTCGTGTGGCTGTACGCGCGCGTGCTCACCCCGATCGGTCACGTACTCGTACGGATCCTCGTACCCGTCGCGAAGGCCCTTGAATGGGTGTTCGAGATGCTTGGCGCCGCCCTGTACTGGACCGCGCGCGTGCTCCTCGTCCTGCCCGCGCTCGCCCTGTGGCGCTGGGTCCTCGCCCCGGCCGGCCACGTCCTCGCCGTCGTCCTGCGCGAGATCGGGGAGGCACTCGGCCACGCCTGGCGGGCCGCCGGGTACGTCGCACGTGCCGTCGGACGGGTGATCGGGACCCTCTTCCGGTGGATCTTCCTGGAGCCCGCCCGGTGGGTGTACCGGACCGTCCTCACCCCGGTCGGGCACGTCGTCCGCGACCTCGTCCTGCACCCGGTGGCCGAGGCCGCACGCGCCATCGGCCGTGCCGTGCGCCAGGCCCGCGCCGACCTGCGCCGCGCCCTCTTCGGCGAGCCGCGGCCACCCGCGCGCATCGACCGCCGGGAACCCGGAGGCCGCGACACACGTACTCTTGATGGATAGCAGTACACGGCCGTACGGCCCCAGCGGTACGGCCCACGCACAAGAACGCACGAGAACCACGAAGGACTGACGACACTGGGCAAGCGACAGCCCGAAGGCCCGCCGCCCGCACCCGCGGTGCAGCGCATCCGACTGCGCTACACCAAGCGCGGCCGCCTTCGGTTCACCAGCCACCGTGACTTCCAGCGCGCCTTCGAGCGTGCGCTGCGCCGCGCCGAGGTGCCGATGGCGTACTCGGCGGGGTTCACACCGCACCCGAAGGTGTCGTACGCCAATGCCGCACCCACCGGCACGGGCAGCGAGGCCGAGTACCTGGAGATCGCGCTCACCGCACACCGCGATCCGGAGCGGCTGCGCGCCCTCCTCGACGAGTCCCTGCCCGACGGGCTCGACATCGTCGACGCGGTCGAGGCACACACGCCCGGACTGGCCGACCGGCTCACCGCCTCCGTGTGGGAGCTGCGGCTGACCGGCCAGGACCCGGCGGAGGCCGAGAAGGCCGTCGCCGCGTTCAACGCCGCCGAGTCCGTCGAGGTCCAGCGCACCACCAAGAACGGCGTCCGCACCTTCGACGCCCGCCCCGCCGTCGTACGACTTGAGACACAGAGTGAAACGGCTGATAGGCCGACCGACCAGCCCTGTGCGATACTGCGGCTGGTTGTTCGGCACGTGACGCCTGCCGTACGACCCGACGACGTCCTGTCCGGTCTCCGCGCCGTGGCCGACCTGGCGCCGCCGGTCCCCGCAGCGGTGACCAGGCTGGCGCAGGGGCTGCTCGATGAAGAGACCGGCACGGTGACCGACCCGCTCGCGCCCGACCGCGAGGCAGCCGAGGCCCTCTCGAAGGCCGAACCGACTGCCGCCGCGACGGCGCCGGCGTAAGGAAGGTCCCGCGAAGGACGGACGTCGTAGCGCCGCCCTCGTACTCGGGAGCCACCTGGGTCGGGCAGCGCACCGACCAGAAGACTTTCGCCAGGCCGTCCGCGACAAGGCGTACGGAACCGGCGAGACAGGACACAGAAAGCTCCTGTGCGGCGCCCGCGCCCCACACGGCGGCACCGCGCATCGCGCGAGCCGTGGACGTCACCGGCGGTCGCTCGAACCGATCGACGCCGGACCAGGCGCGGCGCCCGGGAGCCTGACGGGAGAAACGCCCGCATGCTCGAACCGACCGAGCCCACCGAGGGCTCCGAACTGAACACCCCCAGCGACACCCTGCCGCCGCGCAGGCGTCGCCGTGCCGCGTCCCGCCCCGCGGGACCGCCCACCGGGACCGAGGCCGTGGCCGAGACCACGGTGCCGGCCATACCGGCCGCCGAGACCCTCGAGGCCGTCGCCGAAGCCACGGACGAGGTCACGGAAGAGGCTGCCGAGACCCCCGGGACGGCCGAGGCCGTAGCGGCTGCCGAGGCCGCCGAGGAGGCCGCGCCCGCCCCGCGGACGCGCCGCCGCGCGACCCGCCGCGCGTCCGCACCCGCCGGCGCCCCCACCGAGACCGCGGAGACCGTCGTCCCCGCCGCCGGTGCCGTCACCGAGCCCGCCGAGAGCACGCCCGTGGCCGAGGCCGCCGACAGCGACGAGGAGGCCGCGCCCGCTCCCCGGACGCGCCGCCGCGCGACCCGCCGGGTCTCCGCGCCCACCGCGTCCCCGGCCGCGCCGGAGGAGCCGTCCGCCGTGACCCGGACGGAGCAGGCACAGCAGCCGGAGACCACCGAGGCCGCTGACGCCGTCCAGGCCGCAGAGGCCGCAGAGGCCGCTGAGACGGTTGAGGCCGTCGAGGAGGCCGCGCCCGCTCCGCGGACGCGTCGCCGTGCGACCCGCCGGGTGTCCACGCCCGCCGGCACCCCCGCCGAGGACGGCGAAGAGGCCACGGCCGTCGCCGCCGAGGCCGGTACGGAAACCGCCGCCGACGCGCCTGAGGCCGTCGAGGCTCCCGAGGAGGCCGCCTCCGTCCCCCGTACCCGCCGTCGCGCCGCCCGCCGGGTGTCCGCGCCCGCCGGTGCGCCCGAGGCCGCTGCCGCCGGCACGGCCGCCGCCGAGGAGCCGCAGGCCGTGGTCGCCGAGACCCCGGCCGCCGAGCCCGCAGCGCCCGCCGAGGCTGCCGAGGCCGAGACGCCGCGCCGCAGGCGGCGCGTCGTGCGACAGGCCGCCACCGGGTTCTCCGAGCCCGCCGCACGGGCCGGCGAGGAGGAGCCGCAGCGCCGCCCGGCCCGGCCCGCCGTCGCCGTCTTCCAGGCGCCCGTGTTCACCGAGCCGAAGTTCCAGACCCCCGAGCGCGCCGCCGCCGAGGCCGCCGCCTCCGCCGCGGGTGCCGGGGAACTCGAGGAGCCCGCGGCCGCCACGGCTGCCCCCGCGTCCGCCGAGCCCGCAGCCACCGCCGCCTCCGCCGGTACGGCGTCCGCCGCCGAGCCGGCCGAGCAGGCCGAGGCCGGTTCGCGCCGCCGGCGCCGCCGCCGGGGCGCCGCGGAGGAGGCCCCGGTCACCGAGACCGCCGCCGAGGACGAGACCGACGAGCCGGAGGAGTCCGCCGAGGACCTCGCCGACGGCGAGGACGAGGCCGAGGAGTCCGGCTCCCGCCGGCGCCGCCGTCGCGGTGGCCGGCGCCGCCGCCGCGGTGACGCCGCCGACGGCGAGGGCGCCGACGACACCGACGAACTCGCCGCCGAGCAGGCCGAGCAGGATGCCGAGGACACCGCCGAGCAGGAGGAAGAGGACGACGAGGAGGCCCACGACGAGGCCGGCGGATCCTCCTCCAGCAGTCGCCGTCGCAGGCGCCGCCGCCGGCGTGCCGGGGACACCCCCGACACCGAGCCCGGCGAGGGCGACCCCGAGCGCACGGTCGTCAAGGTCCGCGAGCCCCGCAAGCCCTCCGAGCCCTCCGACGAGGTCCAGTCCATCAAGGGCTCGACCCGCCTGGAGGCCAAGAAGCAGCGCCGCCGCGAAGGCCGCGAGCAGGGCCGCCGGCGCGTCCCGATCATCACCGAGGCCGAGTTCCTCGCCCGCCGCGAGGCCGTCGAGCGCGTGATGGTCGTACGCCAGCACGGCGACCGCACCCAGATCGGCGTCCTGGAGGACGGCGTACTCGTCGAGCACTACGTCAACAAGGAGCAGGCCACCTCGTACGTCGGCAACGTCTACCTGGGCAAGGTCCAGAACGTGCTGCCGTCCATGGAGGCCGCCTTCATCGACATCGGCAAGGGCCGCAACGCGGTCCTCTACGCCGGTGAGGTCAACTTCGAGGCGCTCGGCATGGCCAACGGGCCGCGCCGCATCGAGGCCGCCCTGAAGTCCGGCCAGTCTGTCCTCGTCCAGGTCACGAAGGACCCGATCGGCCACAAGGGCGCCCGCCTCACCAGCCAGGTCTCCCTCCCGGGCCGCTACCTCGTGTACGTCCCCGAGGGCTCGATGACCGGCATCAGCCGCAAGCTGCCCGACACCGAGCGCGCCCGGCTGAAGACCATCCTCAAGAAGATCGTCCCCGAGGACGCGGGCGTCATCGTGCGCACCGCCGCCGAGGGCGCCAGCGAGGACGAACTGCGCCGCGACGTCGAACGGCTCCAGGCGCAGTGGGAGGACATCCAGAAGAAGTCGAAGAACGGCAACGCCCCGACGCTGCTGTACGGCGAGCCGGACATGACCGTCCGGGTCGTCCGCGACATCTTCAACGAGGACTTCTCCAAGGTCGTCGTCAGCGGTGACGAGGCCTGGGAGACCGTCCACGGCTATGTCTCGCACGTCGCGCCCGACCTCGCGGGACGGCTGTCGAAGTGGACCTCCGAGGTCGACGTCTTCGCCACCTACCGGATCGACGAGCAGCTCGCCAAGGCGCTGGACCGCAAGGTCTGGCTGCCCAGCGGCGGTTCGCTGGTCATCGACCGGACCGAGGCGATGGTCGTCGTCGACGTCAACACCGGCAAGTTCACCGGCCAGGGCGGCAACCTCGAAGAGACGGTGACCCGCAACAACCTGGAGGCGGCCGAGGAGATCGTCCGCCAGCTCCGGCTGCGCGACCTCGGCGGCATCATCGTCATCGACTTCATCGACATGGTCCTGGAGTCCAACCGGGACCTGGTGCTGCGGCGCCTGCTCGAATGCCTCGGGCGGGACCGTACGAAGCACCAGGTCGCCGAGGTGACCTCGCTGGGGCTCGTCCAGATGACCCGCAAGCGCGTCGGACAGGGCCTCCTGGAGTCCTTCTCCGAGACCTGCGTGCACTGCAACGGCCGTGGCGTCATCGTCCACATGGAGCAGCCCAGCTCCGGCGGCGGTGGCGGCGGCAAGCGCAGGAAGCGCGGACGCGGCGGCGACGGGCACGAGCACGACCACGACCACGACGTGCACGAGACCCACGAGGTCGTGGCCGACGGGGCCGTCGAGCACGCCGAGGCCGTCCACGCCGTCGAGACGGCGGCGGAGGTCGCCGCCGAGGCCGCCGAGCCCGTCGCACTGCCCGCGCCCGACTTCGCGCCCGACGAGGAGCTGTACAGCAGCGTCGCCGAGGCGGAGGCCGCGGCCGGCCGCGGCCGTACCCGCCGCCGCGCGAGCCGCAGGGCCTCGGCCCCGGCCGGCGCGCCCAGGGGCCGTACGGCACGCACCGAGGCGGAGGCCGAGGCGCCGACCGCGCAGGACGTACCGGCCGCCGTCGAGGCGGAGCGCCCGGTCCTGCCCGAGCCGGCCGCCACGGCGCACGCCGAGCCGGCCGCCGTCGAGGACCCGGTGGTCGAGGCCGCCGCGGCCCCGGCCGCCGAGGAGGCCGCCCCCAAGGGCCGGACGCGCCGCCGTGCCACCCGGAAGGTGTCGGCGCCCGCCGGCTCCCCGGCCGGTGCCGAGACGGCCGTGGTCACGGTCGTCGCCGAGAACGCCCCGGCCGCGGAGCCCGTCGCGGAAACGGCGACCCAGACCGCCGCCGGGACGGCGCAGGAACCGGCCGCACAGGCCGAGGCGGCCGTGGCCGCCGAGAGCGCCGCTCCGGCCCGCCCGCGCCGCCGTGCGGTGCGCAAGGCCACCGCGCCGACCGCGTCCGAGGAGGCGGCCGTCGTGGTCGTCCCGTCGGCAGAGACGCCGGCGGCGCCCGAGGAGGCCCCCACCGGGGCCGCCGAGGCCGTCCAGGAGGGCGCCGAGGAGACAGTTCCGGCCAAGAAGACGGCCCGTAAGACGGCCGCCAAGAAGACCGCGGCGAAGAAGACGGTCGCGAAGAAGACCGCTGCCAAGAAGACGGCCGCGAAGAAGACGACGGCCAAGAAGGCGGCCAAGACCGCCAAGACGGCCGCCGCCAAGTCGACGGCGAAGAAGACCACCACGGTCACCACCGCCTCCGACGAGAGCTGACGGCCACGGCCCAGCGCACCATCGAACGGCTCCCGGTCCCACGACCGGGAGCCGTTCGCATGTGCACCGCCCGCTGCACAGCGTGACCGCCCGGACGGGAGCGGTAGCTGGGGGCGCCGTAAGAGAAGTCCCCCCCGCCCGCCGGTTCACAGGGAACACTTAATAAATTGACGGGAAAGGTTACGTGCACGCCTGTCAACGAGTAACTTCGCCGGGAACCCGAACAGCGGAATCGCGACGAAAGGCCGCTTGAGTGAACCGTCATGAACTGTTGCGTGGACTGCACCGTGTCTACCGCCCGCGCAACTATCTGGAAATCGGCGTCAATGACGGTCGCAGCCTGGCGCTTTCACGTGTCGCGTCCGTGGCGATCGACCCGGCCTTCAAGGTGGTGACGTCGATCAGCTGCGACGTCCACCTTGTCCAGTCGACCAGTGACGACTTCTTCGCCCGCAAGGACCCGCTGGTGCACCTGCGGCGCGGCCGCAACCCCTTCCGCGCGCTCGCCCGCCGCGACCCGCTCGGCGTGCTCGGCGGCGATCCCACGCTGGAGCTGTCCTTCATCGACGGCATGCACCTCTTCGAGTACGCACTGCGCGACTTCATGAACGTCGAACGCCACTCACGCTGGTCGAGCGTGATCGTCCTGGACGACATGCTGCCCCGCGACGTGGACGAGGCGGCCCGCGACCGGCACACCAAGTACTGGACCGGCGACGTCTACAAGCTGGTGACGGTCCTGCGCAAGTACCGCCCCGACCTGGTCGTCCTCGAGATCGACACCGCCCCGACCGGTGTCGCCGTGGTCTTCGGCGCCGATCCGCAGAACACGGTGCTCCAGGAGGCGTACGACGACATCCTCAAGGAGTACGTCACGCCGGACCCGCAGCCGGTCCCCGACGAGGTGCTGGTGCGCAAACACGCCGCACGCCCGGAGGCGCTGCTCGCGGCCGACTTCTGGCCCGCCCTGATCCGGGCCCGCAACCTGCGCCGTCCGCGCGCCGGTTTCGAGCGGCTGCGCGGGCAGATCGCGGCCCTGGGCGGCTGACCGTACCGGCGGGACGGCCGTCCCGGACGACACGGACGAGGGGCCTCGCGGAATCTCCGCGAGGCCCCTCGTCTCGTCGTACCGGTCTCAGGCGCGCAACTCCGCCAGGTAGGCCTGGCACGCCTCGTAGGACGGCAGCAGGCCCTCGGCCTCCGCGACGGCCAGGGACGGCGCCGCGGCGTCCTTCTCGGACAGCACCGGGGCCAGGTCCGCCGGCCACTCGATGCCCAGCTCGGGGTCGAGCGGGTGGATGCCGTGCTCGCGCTGCGGGGCGTACCCCTCCGAGCACAGGTACACCACGGTGGCGTCGTCGGTCAGCGCCATGAAGGCGTGCCCGAGCCCCTCGGAGAGGTAGACCGAGTGGTGGTCCACGTCGTCGAGCCGTACGGCCTCCCACTGCTTGTACGTGGGCGAGCCGGTACGGATGTCGACGATGACGTCCAGCACGGCGCCCCGCACGCACTTGACGTACTTGGCCTGGCTGGGCGGCACGTCGGCGAAGTGGATGCCGCGCAGGGTGCCGCGGCTGGAGACCGAGCAGTTGGCCTGCGCCAGATTCAGCCGATGCCCCGTGGCCTCCGCGAAGTCCGCCCCCTTGAACCACTCGTGGAAGCTCCCGCGGGCGTCCGGAAAGACCTTCGGTTCATGGATCCAGGCGCCGGCGATGCCGAGCTCCCGCATGTCGATCACATCCTTGTCGTGGTGCGTGTCCGTGGTGGTCCGGCGGATCAGCCGGTCAGCTTCGCCGCCAGGCCGCGCAGCTTCTTGCGGGCCGGTGCGGGCAGCCTGCGCACGACCGGACCGCCGACGGCGCGCAGCCGCCGCCGCAGGGCCGCCTTGCGGCGCTTGGCCACCGTCGTGCGCACCAGCTCGGCGTCCACCACGGGCAGGGTGTCGTCGAGCCGCAGCCGCCCGTTGCCGCGGACCGTCACGGTGCCCAGCGGCAGAGCCGGGGCCTTCTCGCCGTCCAGCCGGGCCGCCAGGCTCCAGCGGCCGGCCGGCACCGACCCCGCGCGCGCGGGAACGGCGATGTGGGCGCGGCCGGCCACGTTGCGGATCTCGGCGGACACCACGTGCGTACCGCCGCCGTCCCCGGAGCTGAGCACCAGCTCGGTCCGGGCCGGCGCGGTCTTCGGGCGGGTGAACACGTCCAGCCGCAGCTCCGGACGGTTGCCCGGCATCCGCAGCACGGGGCGGTCCTCCAGGTACGGCGCCAGCTTCTTGCTGCGGCGGGCGACGTCCAGGGTGAGGTTGCCGTGCGGGTCGGTGAAGTACGGGATGACCGGGCGGGCGGGGGAGCCGAGCAGCGCGGGGCGCAGCTCCTTCTCCACACCGGCGACGCGGTCGGAGCCGAGCCGGGCCTTGCGGACCAGGCCGAGGCCCCGGACGCTGACCCAGATGTCCCAGAAGCCCTTGGAGACCGGGCCGCGGCCCTTCACGCCCTGGGGGCTGACCACGCCGCTGCCGCGCAGGACGACCTCGCAGGCGCCGTCGCCGAGCTCCTCGACGTGCGAGGTGAACTCGGCCGCGCACGGCCACTCCACGGCCGTCTCGCGGTTGCGCAGCGACATCTCGGCCCTGAACTGGTCCATCTCGTCCGTGACGTCGACCAGCTCGCCGTCCTCCAGCACGTCCTGGACCAGCTCCGGGTGCAGGTAGAAGCGGCCGTCGCGGCGCAGCAGGCGGACCGGTTCGGCGTCGTCGCCGTGCACCAGCCGGGCGCTGAGGGTGACGGCCAGCTTGCCGTCGGGCCGCCACTCGGCCGTCTCCAGCCGGGTCGCGCCCTTGACGGAGCTCCCGAAGCGGGCGAACCGGACCAGGCCGTCGCCGTCGTTGCGGCGCAGCAGCATCGAGCGGACCCGGGTGAGGCCGCCCAGCCCGTCGCGCACGCCCTCGCCCATGTACTCCTCGGCCAGCGGCCGCACGGCCTCCAGCATCTCGCCGAGGTAGGCCTCGTCGTACTTGAGGACGCTGGGCTCGCTGAGCCGGCCGAGCATCTCCACCCGGTAGAAACGGCGCAGCAGCAGGTCGCGGAAGTCGCCGGGCTCGGTGTTCGCCATGACGACGTCGAGCACCTCACGGAGATTCCCGTAGTAACCCGACGGGATGATGCGCGCGGAACCCGCGTTCTGGCCGTCGTCACGCTTCGAGTAGTAGTAGCAGGTGTAGCTGCCGAGGATGGAGACGACCTTGGCGGGGAAGTACGCCTCCATCATGTACAGCTGGTCCTCCAGGCGCCGCTTGCCCTCGGGATAGGCGATCTTGTTCTCGCGCAGGAACTCCGTGCGGAACATCTTGTGCGGCGTGAGGCTGTCGTACAGGGGCGCGTCGTGGATGGTGCACTTCTCGCGGTCCGCCTTGAAGACGCCGTGCGGTACGCCCCGGAAGTTGCTGGCCACCTTGCCGATGACGATGTCGGAGCCGTTGCGGTGCCCCATCTCGTACAGCCGGCGCAGCGCGTCGGAGGCGAGGTAGTCGTCCTGGTCGACGAACTGGACGTACTCGCCCCTCGCCTCGCCCACGCCGATGTTCCTGGGCTTGCCGGGCCAGCCGGAGTTCGGTATGTGGATCACCCGGAAATGCGGGTGCTTCTCGGCGAGGGCGTCCAGTTCCGCGGGGCTATCGTCGGTCGAACCGTCGTCGACGAACAGGACCTCGAACTCGTTCGCGGGAAGCGTCTGCCTCAACAGGGAGTCGATGCAGGGTTGGATGTACTTACCCGGGTTGTACACCGGGATGATGACGCTCACCTTGATCGACATCTCTGTTACCTGGCTCCAGTTTTGGGATGCAGACTGCGACATTAATGATCCGTGTACAGCCGGTGACCAACTGATGCACGAGTGGATGTCACAGGGTAACCGCAGCCGCTTCCCAGCAGCGACCGGGTCGGCGGGGGTGCCGGCCCGGGCGACCGGTACGGGCCCGGTTTGACCGCCTCCGCGCGGCCCCGTAACCTTGACCGTCGGCGTGTCCATGGATATGAGGACGTGCCACATCCCCGTAAACCTCTTCCTCCGGAGCACACCCTGTTCCCGGAGAGGCCGCCCGCGTTCGCCGGACGGCTGGACTGCGGGGGTGCCGTTCCCGAGCGAGAGAGTGAGATCCGCGTGTACGCCATCGTGCGCAGCGGTGGCCGCCAGCACAAGGTTGCTGTCGGCGACATCGTCGAGGTTGACAAGATTTCCACCGCCAAGGTTGGCGACACGGTCGAGCTCTCGACCCTGCTCGTTGTCGACGGCGACGCTGTGACCAGCGACCCGTGGGTCCTGGCCGGCATCAAGGTCCAGGCCGAGGTCGTGGACCACCACAAGGGCGTCAAGATCGACATCCTTCGCTACAAGAACAAGACCGGCTACCGCCGTCGTCAGGGCCACCGCCAGCAGTACACGGCGATCAAGGTCACTGAGATCCCCGCGGCTGCGAAGTAAGGGACTGAGGAGAGATGGCACACAAGAAGGGCGCATCGTCCACCCGTAACGGTCGTGACTCCAACGCTCAGCGCCTCGGCGTGAAGCGCTTCGGCGGTCAGGTCGTCAACGCGGGCGAGATCCTGGTCCGTCAGCGTGGCACCCACTTCCACCCGGGTGCGGGCGTCGGCCGCGGCGGCGACGACACGCTGTTCGCGCTGCTGCCCGGTGCGGTCGAGTTCGGCACCCACCGTGGCCGCAAGGTCGTGAACATCGTTCCGGTCGCCTGAGCTTGATCTAGGGCTCAGACCGAACGTTTCGCGAGGCGGACCTCACTTCCCGGTCGGGAAGGCGGGTCCGCCTTTCGCGTGTTGACATAGGTATCACTCGTACTTCCCCAGTCTTTCGGCCTGGGGCACCCCAGGAGGCACAGCACCATGACCACCTTCGTGGACCGCGTCGAGCTGCACATCGCCGCGGGTAACGGAGGCCACGGCTGCGCCTCCGTGCACCGGGAGAAGTTCAAGCCGCTCGGCGGCCCCGACGGCGGCAACGGCGGCCGCGGCGGCGACGTCATCCTGACCGTAGACCAGTCGGTGACGACCCTCCTCGACTACCACCACTCCCCGCACCGCAAGGCCACCAACGGCAAGCCCGGCGAGGGCGGCAACCGGGCAGGCAAGGACGGCCAGGACCTCGTCCTGCCGGTGCCCGACGGCACCGTGGTGCTGGACAAGGCCGGCAACGTCCTCGCCGACCTCGTCGGCCACGGCACCTCCTACGTCGCCGCCCAGGGCGGCCGCGGCGGCCTCGGCAACGCGGCCCTCGCCAGCGCCCGCCGCAAGGCCCCCGGCTTCGCACTGCTCGGCGAGCCCGGCGACCTCGACGACATCGTCCTCGAACTCAAGACCGTCGCCGACGTGGCGCTGGTCGGCTACCCGAGCGCCGGCAAGTCCTCGCTGATCTCCGTGCTGTCGGCCGCCAAGCCGAAGATCGCCGACTACCCGTTCACCACCCTGGTGCCCAACCTCGGCGTGGTGACCGCCGGTTCCACCGTCTACACCATCGCCGACGTGCCCGGCCTCATCCCCGGCGCCAGCCAGGGCCGCGGCCTGGGCCTTGAGTTCCTGCGCCACGTCGAACGGTGCAGCGTCCTCGTCCACGTCCTCGACACCGCGACCCTGGAGTCCGAGCGCGACCCCGTCTCCGACCTCGACGTCATCGAGGAGGAGCTCAAGCAGTACGGCGGCCTCGGCGACCGGCCCCGCATCGTCGTCCTCAACAAGATCGACGTGCCCGACGGCAAGGACCTCGCCGAAATGGTCCGCCCCGACCTGGAGGCCCGCGGCTACCGCGTCTTCGAGGTGTCCGCCGTCGCCCACCTGGGCCTGCGCGAGCTGACGTTCGCACTCGGTGACCTGGTCGCCAAGGCCCGCGCCGCCAGGCCGAAGGAGGAAGCGACCCGGATCGTCATCCGGCCCAAGGCCGTCGACGACGCCGGCTTCACCGTCACCCAGGAGGACGACGGCCTCTTCCGGGTGCGCGGCGAGAAGCCCGAACGCTGGGTCCGCCAGACCGACTTCAACAACGACGAAGCCGTCGGCTATCTCGCCGACCGCCTCAACCGCCTAGGCGTGGAAGAGCAGTTGATGAAGGCGGGCGCCCGGGCCGGCGACGGCGTCGCCATCGGCCCCGAGGACAACGCCGTGGTCTTCGACTGGGAGCCGTCCATGATGTCCGGCGCCGAGATGCTCGGCCGCCGCGGCGAGGACCACCGCTTCGAGGAACAGCGCCCCGCCGTACAGCGCCGCCGCGACCGGCAGGCGGAGCGCGACGAGTCCCTGCGGGAGTACGGCGACTTCGACCCGTTCGAGTAGACCCGTCGGCCTCCCCGGTCTCTGGGAAGCACCACCGGCCGGCCCACCTCCGGACCCGTTGCGGCCGGGACCCGTTCCCGGTCGCAACGGGTTTTCCGTTGCCGGGACGGACGAAACAGGCGTACGGGTCGTGAGCCTCGCGAACCGGGCGCACCGAAGGTCAAGCCTGTGTAACAGGAGCCTGGGACTCATCTGTGTCCCAGGCTCCTCTCAGGTGAACCTAAGGTAAGCGTCTTACCTTCCGTTAACCATGGAGACGGACTGTACGAGAGGCGAAGCCCCGGTGAACGACGCCACCCCAGGCCCCGCAGGCCCCACCGGTTCCCTTCCCGCCCTGCCCGCCGGCACCCGCCTGCTGCACATCGGCCCGCACAAGACGGGCACCACGGCCATCCAGGGCGCCCTGTTCGCCGCGAAGGACAGGCTGCCCGAACACGGTGTGGAGTTCCCGGCGACCACCCGGCACCCGATGGAAGCCGCCCTGGCCGCCTGCGCCCGGCCCGCGATGATGGGCGACACCGTGCCCACCGACAAGCACTGGACACGGCTGCTCCAGCAGGTCGAGGCCACCGGCAGCCGCACGTCGGTGATCAGCAGCGAGTTCTTCGCCGACGCCCCCGACGACGAGACCGTCGCCCGCATCGTCGAGCAGCTCGGCGGCGAACGCGTCCACGTCCTCGTCACCCTCCGCCCGCTCGCCAGGATCATGCCCTCGCAGTGGCAGCAGTACGTGCAGAACGGGCTGCGCATGGGCTACGAGGACTGGCTGCACCACATGCTCCGCAAAGCCCCCTACGAGAAGCCCAACCCCAGCTTCTGGCACCGGCACCGGCACGACCGGCTCGTCGAACGCTGGAGCCGCGCGGTCGGCACCGGCCGCGTCACCGTCGTCGTGGTCGACGACCGGTACCGCGACGGTCTGATGCGCACCTTCGAAGCCCTCCTCGGACTTCCCGCACATCTTCTCCAGCCCGTCCCGGACACGGCGAACCGCTCCCTCACCCTCGCCGAGACCGAAATGCTGCGAAAGCTCAACGTGGAATTCCGCGGCAATGGACTCCCCGACGAGCTGTATTCCAAGCTCGTCCGCAACGGCGCCGTCATGCATATGAAGAACTCGTGCAGCCCCACCGCCGCCGACGTGAAGATCTCCACCCCCGCCTGGGCCGTCGAGGCCGCCGGCCGTATCGGCGCCGAGATGGTGGAACGCATCGCCGCGACGGGTGTCCGCGTCGTCGGTGACCCGGCCCTGCTCTCGGCCCTGCCCGCCGTCCCCGCACAGCCGGGACCGCCCGCCGCCGAGGCCCGCATCGCCCCCGAGGTCGCCGCCCAGGCCCTCTACGGCGCGCTCGCCGCGGCGGCCGCGGCGCCGGTGCGCCACACCGCCGAGGCGAAGTCCCGCACCGTGCACCAGACGTCGTCGAAGGATCTGGTACGGGTCCTGGGGCACCGATGTCTGAAGAAGCTGCGACGACGGTAAGACGCCGACAGGCCACGCCGCGGGGACGGCTTAGCGTGGCTACGCCGTGCCCGCAGCACGGCGTAGCACTGCTGAGACATGCACCGGGTCACGCACCGCAATCGAAATGCCCTGTGTAGTTACTCACAGCAAATTCACGGAACTCTTCCGATGGCCCCGCGGGTGGCGCCCATCACCAGCGACGCAAGGTGAATGAAAGGTTGCGGGCACATATGCAGTGAACGGCGCTCACCTTGCACAGCGGTTACCGGAAGTGGGACCATTTCCTGGTTCCCTGATGCCCCAAGGTAGGTCACCTGTGTCCCAGCACATAGCCAAGCCCCGAACCACCGCAGTGATCCTGGCCGGTGGCACCGGTCAGCGGGTGGGTCTGTCGATCCCCAAGCAGCTGCTGAAGATCGCCGGCAAGGCCGTCATCGAGCACACCCTGGCCACCTTCGAGAAGGCCGACTCGATCGACGACATCATCGTGCTGATGGCACCGGGCTACGTCGCGGACGTCGAGAAGATCGTCGACAAGGCCGGGTTCACGAAGGTCAAGAAGATCATCGAAGGCGGCAACACGCGGAACGAGACCACCGAGCGCGCCATCGAGGCCCTCGGCGAGGGCCTGGCCGAGGGCGAGGACCTCAACGTCCTCTTCCACGACGCCGTACGCCCCCTGCTGTCGCGGCGCGTCATCGATGACTGCGTGACCGCGCTGGAGCGCTACCAGGCCGTCGACGTCGCCATCCCGTCCGCCGACACCATCATCGTCACGCGGACCCACGGCGGGGACGGCGAGTTCATCACCGAGATCCCGGACCGCTCCCGGCTGCGCCGCGGCCAGACCCCGCAGGCGTTCAAGCTGTCCACGATCAAGCGGGCCTACGAGGTCGCCGCCGGCGACCCCAACTTCCAGGCCACCGACGACTGCTCCGTCGTCCTCAAGTACCTGCCGGACGTGCCGATCCACGTCGTCGCGGGCGACGAGTACAACATGAAGGTCACCCAGCCCGTCGACGTCTTCATCGCCGACAAGCTCTTCCAGCTCGCCTCCACCGCCGCCCCCGAGCAGAACGGCGAGGACGCCTACCGCGAACTCCTCACCGGCAAGACCGTGGTGATCTTCGGCGGCTCGTACGGCATCGGCAAGGACATCGCCGAACTCGCCGAGTCCTACGGTGCGAACGTCTACGCGCTCGGCCGCTCCACCACCGGCACCCACGTGGAGAACCCGGAGGAGGTCGACGACGCGCTCTCCAAGGCGTACGCCGAGACCGGCCGGATCGACTACGTCGTCAACACCGCGGGCGTGCTGCGCATCGGCAAGCTCGCCGAGACCGACAACGCCACCATCGAGGAGGCGCTGAAGGTCAACTACCTGGCCCCGGTGCAGATCGCCCGCTCCAGCTACAAGTACCTCGCCGAGACCCAGGGCCAGCTGCTGCTCTACACCTCCAGCAGCTACACCCGCGGCCGCGCCGAGTACAGCCTCTACTCCTCGACCAAGGCCGCCATGGTGAACCTCACCCAGGCCCTGTCCGACGAATGGGCCGGCGACGCCGTCCGCGTCAACTGCATCAACCCCGAGCGCACCGCCACCCCGATGCGCACCAAGGCGTTCGGCCAGGAGCCGACGGGCTCGCTGCTCTCCTCCGAGGCCGTCGCCCGCACCTCCCTCGACGTGCTGCTGTCCGAGCTGACCGGCCATGTCATCGACGTCCGCCAGCAGGACCCGACGGCGGCCGCCGGCCAGGCGTCCGGCTTCGAGCAGGCGCTGGCCAGTGTCCTGGACCGACAGGACGGCGTGGCATAATCGACAGCCATTAGTCATCTGTCATTCAGGCCTCTGTGGTTGCGCGTTCGCGGAGCAATCGCAGGGGCCTGAACCCGTAGAACCCGGATCGACCACCTCCCAGATTGTCCGCAAGGTCAAATTCAGGCCTTTTTGTCAGCAAAAGGTTCTCCGTGATATCCACCGCTATTCGCGTCGCCCGAGTGGGCAGCACGGCCGAGCTGGCCGCGGCGGCACTCATGATGCTGGGCTTCCCGGTCCTCATGGCCGCCGCGCTCGTCCCGAGCGTCTACGCCTTCGCGGCCGCGGCCGCCGTCACGTACCTGGCGGACCACTACCTGCACCGCAAGGGCAGCTACCTCGTCAACCGCCTCAGCAAGGTCCGGGCCGGCCTGTCGATCCGCTTCCTGATCCGGCAGCTGCTGCTGATCCTGCTGCTGGCCAGGATGGACCTCTCGAACGGCCTGGTCTTCTACGGCGCGATCGCCTGCTTCATCGCCTTCTACGGCCTGCAGGCCCCGCACGGCGCGCTGGTCACCCTGATCCGCAACCGCCGCCGGATGCCGGTCGCCACCCGCAACGTCGACCTGAAGTCCCGCATCCGCATCCCCGACGCCCCGCCGCGCGCCCTGCTCGACCGCTCCGCCGAGAAGATGCTCCACCTCGACCTCGCGGCCGTCGTCGGCCTGCTGGTCTCGGCGGCGACGGACAGCACGACCGCCGGCTTCGTCGGCATCGCCGTCACCCTCGCCCTGGGCTGCCTGTACGTACTGGTCCTGATGCCGTACGTGCGCGGCCGCAAGACCCCGCCGGACGCCGACACCGTGCTGGCGGCCGTCGACGACTGGCTGGCCGACTACCGGCCCGGGACCGTGCTCTACTTCTCCGGCTCCAAGGACTCCGCCTACCAGGTCAACATGTGGCTGGAGACCATGGAACAGCTGGAGTCCCGGCCGCTCATCCTGCTGCGCGAACGCGTCATCCTGCAGAGCCTCGCGCCGACCACCGTCCCCGTCATCTGCGTGCCCGGCGGCGTGCACCTGATGAACATGGACCTCTCCACCGTCCGCGTGGCCCTCTACGCGGCCAACGTCGGCAAGAACATCCACCTGCTGCGCGTCCCCACCATGAAGCACGTCTTCATCGGCCACGGCGACAGCGACAAGCTGGCCAGCGTCAACCCGTTCAGCAAGGCGTACGACGAGGTGTGGACGGCGGGCCGCGCGGGCCGCGACCGCTACGCCATCGCCGACGTCGGCGTCCGCGACGAGGACATCGTCGAGGTCGGCCGCCCCCAGCTGGCCCCCATCCAGACCTGGCAGGGCGTCCCCGACGGCCGTATCCCCACCGTGCTCTACGCGCCCACCTGGGAGGGCTGGGACGGCAACCCCGGCAACACCTCCCTCGTGCTCGCCGGCGAGAACATCGTGAAGAAGCTGGTCAAGGCCGACCCGCCGGTCCGCGTCCTCTACAAGCCGCACCCCTTCACCGGCACCGTCAGCCCCGAGGCCGGCGCCGCCCACCGGCGCGTCACCGCCCTCGTCCAGAAGGCCGCAACGGCCCGCGCGGCCGACGCCCGCTTCACCGCCGACCCGGCCGCCCAGGCGGCGGCACAGGCCGAACTCACTCGCATCGAGACCCGCCTGACCGAACTGGCCGGCACCGGCGACGACAAGCGCGACGAGGCCGAGGCCAGCCGGGACGACGTCGTCGACCTGAACAAGCACGAGGAGATCGCCCGGCTGCGCACCGCCTGGAACGACTTCTACTGGCAGGCCCTGCCGTCGTACCAGCACGCCGTCATCACGGGTGCCGAACCCCGCCTGTACGACTGCTTCAACGTCGCCGACGCGATGGTCTCCGACATCTCCAGCGTGGTCTCCGACTTCATCGCGAGCGGCAAGCCGTACGCCGTCACCGACTCGGCCGGCCTCGGCGCGGAGGAGTTCAAGCGGGCCAACACCGCCGTGCGCGCCGCCGTGATCCTCTCCAACAGCGCCAAGGAACTCGGCGGTCTGCTGGACGCCGTACGCGACCCGTCGGCCGATCCGCTCGCCGCCGACCGGGACGAACTCAAGCACTACCTGCTCGGGCCGGACGAGCCGACCTCCATCGAGCAGTTCAACGCCGCGGTGGCCGCGCTCGCCTGCAAGGCCGAGACCCGCAACCTGGGCCAGCAGGCCCGGATCGCGGCCGGTGACCCCGAGGCGGCCGAACTCGCCGAGGCGCTGCCCGGCGGCAAGCCGCGGGCGGCCTCCGGCGAGGCGGAGAGCGCGACCGCCGGCTGACCTCCGCCAGGACACCGCACGGGCTCGGTCCGGGGGCCTCTCCCCGGGGCCGAGCCCGTTCAGCGTTCACCGTTCACCGTTCGCTGCTCGTCGTCCTCGCTCTTGTTTCTCGCGCCGCGTTCTCTTACCTCTGCTCAGGGATGCGCGCGTTTCTTCTTACCCATGCTTCGCCGTTCCCGTTGAGCAGCTCTTACCGCGCGTCCGTACTGTCCGGTGTAACCCGCTGTACACCACCCGGCTGTCCGTTCGTCATGTGAACTGGGCCACTGAGCGCATCCTCCTGGGCAACCTGTTGCACCGCTCGGTCATCTAAGACGTTGCGACCGAGGTGACACAGGGGGAACGCACCATTGACTAGGGGGAAAACGTGACCGTCGTTGCGCAGCCTGATGTGACCGTGATCATCGGGGCGTACGAAGCGATGCCGTACCTGGTCGAGTGCCTGGCCTCCGTGGAGCGCCAGACCCTCGACCCGGCCCGCATGGAGGTCATCGCCGTCGACGACGGATCGGCCGACGGCACGGGGGAGTACCTGGAGGAGTTCGCGGCCCGCGCCGCCATGGCGGTGACCGTGATCCGCCAGGAGAACTCCGGCGGCCCCAGCGGCCCGCGCAACGTCGGCCTCGCCAAGGCCGCCGGCCGCTACGTGTTCTTCCTGGACGCCGACGACCGGCTCGGTGACGAGGCCCTGGAGCGCATGGTCGCCATGGCCGACAGGAACGGCACCGACGTCGTCGTCGGCAAGGTCGAGGGAATCAACCGCAAACCCCCGCAGTCGATGTGGGGAAAGACCCTCGACCGTACCGACGTCTTCTCCTCCAACATCAAGTTCACGCTCAGCGCCCAGAAGCTCTTCCGCAGGGCCCTGCTGGAACGCCACGGCATGCGGTTCGACGAGTCCCTGTGGACCGGCGAGGACGCGCTGTTCACCATGGAGGCCTATCTGCGCGCCGACGGCGTCTCCGTCGTCGCCGACTACCCCTGCTACTACCTCGTCGGGCGCGAGGACGGCAAACACGTCACCAAGAGCGGCGGCTACACCCTCCGCTTCGACTCCGCGCGCGCCCTGATGAACCTGATCGCCGAGATGGTCCCGGCAGGGCCGCGGCGCGACAGCCTCATGGTCCGGCCGTTCAAGGTCACACTGCTCCCGCAGTTCGGCCCCAAGTTCCTCAAGGACACCGAAGAGGTACGGCAGCACAAGCGGGAACTTGCGGAGCCGCTGCTGGACGCTCACTGGAACCCCGAGGTGGCCCGCCGCCTCAAGGTCCACGAGCGGCTCCAGCTGCACCTGGTCGCCGCCCGCCGCACCGAACTCCTCCCGGACGTCATCGAGTTCGTACGGGCGAAGAGGCAGCCCACCGCGGTCCTCGAAGGGCGTGGCACCCGCGTGTACCTCGGCTACCCGCACTTCCGTTCCGCGACGGCCGGCCTCCCCGACTGGATCTACCTCGCCGAACCCCGCGAGGCCCGCGCCGTCGAGGGCTACCGCGAGGCGGCCGCCAACACCTTCCTGCGGCGCGCGCTGCGCAAGCTGCGGCGCTCCCTGCCCGCCCGGGACGTGAAACCCGCGGCCGCCTGACGCGCAGCCTCCCCGGCGGGCCTATCCGCCCGATCCCAGCGCCCGCCGGATCGGCCTGCCGACCGCCCGCCGGGCCCGCCGGTAGACCGAGCCCGGCAGCTGCGCGGCGGTCACCTTCGCGGTGCGGGCCCCGGCGCGCGCCAGTTCCCTCTCCAGGCGGGCGTTGTCCAGCGACAGTTCGTCGATACGGCTGTGCAGCCAGCCGAACCGCGAGGTGAGCGAGGCGACGTCCGCGTCGTTCCAGGGGCGGATCGCCGCCGGGAACGTGAGCGTCCGCATCCGCTCCTCGAAGGCCGCTCCGCCGTCGCCGTGCGTGAAGGTGTTCTCCAGCCCGTTCCGGTCGAGGAACCCGGTGAACCGCTCGAAACGCTCCTGGTGCCCGCCGACCAGCCCGCCGAAATCGGCCTCCGCGTACAGCTTCGCCGGATCCGCCGACTCGGGATCCTTCACCGCCCGGTCCAGCCGCCGGTGCGGAATCCCGAAGTAACGGCAGAGCTCCAGCGTCCGCGAGTCACCGCACAGCACGGTGGCCGGCGTACCGGCCAGCAGCGCCGCGATGTTGCCGTGGATGCGCGATCCGAAGGAGAAGTCGAACGAGCGCAGATCGTCGATCCAGGTGACCGGGTCGACATAGACCCGCACCTTGTCCTCGCGGAACATCGGATGGTCCGGGTGGGTCGGTATCGCGGTCACCGCGGCGTTGGGATCCGACAGGTCGCGCCAGTGCAACTGCCGTGCGTCGCTGATGTTCTGGCCGACGAAACACAGATTCGGATAGCGCTCGTGGGTGCGCGTGATGATCCGGTCCAGGCCCTGCGCGCGTACGGCGCTGTGCGAGCCGTTGATCGCGATCCGCGACTGGGGCGTCAACTCCAGTGCCTTCTTGTGCACCGGGAGCCGCTCGCCGTACATGAACAGGGAAGGGCAGCCGATGACCTCGACGTCCTTGAAGCCCATGTCCTTCAGGTACTGCTCGGTGAACTCGCCCCGCACACCGATCGACGCGCTGCGCTCCAGCACCGCCGCGCAGAACTCCCGTACGGTCGGCTCCATCCGCTTGAGCCGGTCCGGGTTGTAGCTCACCCCGGTCTGCGCGCCTACACCGAGCACGACCACCGGGATGTTCAGTTTCGAGATCAGCCTGGTCATCCGTTTCAGCGCGCTCTCGAAGGACGGCCGGAAGGCGTTGGCGAGCGGCACGACGAAGGCGTCGTACTCCTCGTTGATGCGGGCGGCGGCGGAGACGTCGGAGGGCATGCCGTTCGAGACGACCTCGGTTCCCGGCGTCTCGAGGATCTTGTGAGCGGCATCGCTGAAGATCAGGTTGCCCGAGTTGGTGGCGATGACGTCCCGGTGCAGGGCCTCCTCGACGCCGACGACGTCGTAGGGACTCTTTCCGGACCTGAGGAGGATGCGCTTCACGCGGTGATCTTTGGACGACACGAACTTCAAATTAACTTTGACTTCGTTTCGATTTCTATAGAAAGTCAACACAACCTTTTTGCCGTACGCGACCCGTGAACGAATCATCACGCACTGTCCTGTCTGTCGACTGCCGCTCACCGTCCGTGACTGTCCGGAGGCTGGACGGTCGGGCCTGGCGCCGGTCCCCTTCGCGTAGATTGCTGCCAGGCGCAAGGAAGTGGGGACAGGACGTGGCAAGGGCTAGGCAGGCCGTCGGCGAGGCCCGCAGGATCGTCGTCAAGGTGGGCTCCTCCTCGCTGACCACCGCCTCCGGCGGCCTCGACGCCGACCGTGTCGACGCGCTCGTCGACGTTCTCGCCAAGAGCCGCAGCGGGGGAGAGCGGGAGATCGTCCTCGTCTCCTCCGGCGCCATCGCCGCCGGACTCGCCCCGCTCGGCCTGCGCCGCCGCCCCCGGGACCTGGCCCGCCAGCAGGCCGCGGCCAGCGTCGGCCAGGGCCTGCTCGTCGCCCGCTACACCGCCTCCTTCGCCCGCCACGCCGTGCGTGTCGGCCAGGTCCTGCTCACCTCCGACGACATGAGCCGGCGCGCCCACCACCGCAACGCCTCCCGCACCCTCGACAAGCTGCTCGCGATGGGCGCGTTCCCGATCGTCAACGAGAACGACACCGTCGCCACCGACGAGATCCGCTTCGGCGACAACGACCGCCTCGCCGCCCTCGTCGCCCACCTCGTCCACGCCGACCTGCTGGTCCTCCTCTCCGACGTCGACGGCGTCTACGACGGCGACCCCGGCAGGCCCGGCACCTCGCGGATAGCGGAGGTGAAGGGGCCCGAGGACCTCGCGGGCATCGAGATCGGCAGCGCAGGCAAGGCGGGCGTCGGCACCGGCGGCATGGTCACCAAGGTGGAGGCCGCCCGGATCGCCGCCGCCGCAGGCATCCCGGTGGTCCTCACGAGCGCCGTGCACGCCGCCGACGCGCTCCTGGGCGGCGACACCGGCACCTACTTCCACCCCACCGGCAAACGGTCCGCAGACCGCCTCCTGTGGCTTCAGCACGCCTCCACGCCGCAGGGCTCGCTCACCCTCGACGACGGCGCCGTCCGCGCGGTCGTCGAGGGCCGCAAGTCGCTGCTGCCGGCCGGGATCGCCGCCGTGGAGGGCGAGTTCAGCGCCGGCGACCCGGTCGAACTGCGCGACACCGCGGGCCGCGCGGTCGCCCGCGGACTGGTCAGTTTCGACGCCAAGGAGATCCCGCAGCTGCTCGGGCGTTCGACCAGGGAGCTGGCACGCGAGCTGGGCCGGGCGTACGAACGCGAGGTCGTACACAGGGACGACCTGGTGATCCTGCACCCGTAGAACGGGGCGTGAAGACGGACCCCCGGTGGGGGACGTTCCGTAAAACCGCCACACGAACCCTTGCGGCCTGCTCAACTTTGTCTCAGGACCACGTTCCGCACGAGCACAGCTGAAGGAGGCCGTCGTGAGACGAGTGCGCCCTGGGGCTGCGGCCTCCCGCGGTGCTCTGACGAGCGTCGCGGCCGGGGACACCTACGAGGAGCCGAAGGACCTGCCGCGCCTGTGGCACGTCACCCTCAGCGTCTGCGGTGCCGAGGTCCCCCTGCCGGAGTTGCGCCGCGGACTCGAACAGCTGGCCCACGACCACCCCTTCCTCCTCACCAGCCGCTACGCCTGCGACCACGCCGAGATCCGCTACTGGGAAGAGGCCCGCGACCTCCACGACGCCGCCGCGGTCGCCCTGCGCCTGTGGGGCGAGCACCGCCAGACCGCCGGTCTGCCCGCCTGGGAGATCGTCGGCCTCGAGGTCGTCGACCGTGCCACCTACCACCAGCGCGTCGCCGAGGGCTACGGCCCGCCGCCCGCGACACCGGTCGGCATCCACCCCTTCTGAGTTCCCCGACTCCGCCGGCCCTTCCGCCACGGCCTCCACCGCCGGCCGGTAATCACCCGTTTTGGACCACGTCTCGCGGTGTGGGATGACGCGTGGACGGCCCGCCGGGGCGCACTACCCTTCCCTCATGACCACGCTCTCGCCGTACGACGCCATGTCCCCGGTCACCCAGGCCGCCTACCGTGCCAAGGCCGCCGCCGCCGACCTCGCGCCGCTCCCGCGGGCCGTGAAGGACGACGCGCTGCTCGCCGTCGCGGACGCCCTGGAGGTACGGACCAGCGAGATCGTCGAGGCCAACGCCAAGGACATCGCCAAGGCCCGCGAGAACGGCACCAGCGAGGCGATCGTCGACCGCCTGACCCTCACCCCGGAGCGGGTCCGCGCCATCGCCTCCGACGTGCGCGACGTGGCGAAGCTGCCCGACCCGGTCGGCGAGGTCGTCCGCGGCTCCACCCTCCCCAACGGCATCGACCTGCGCCAGGTCCGCGTCCCGCTCGGCGTCGTCGGCATCATCTACGAGGCCCGCCCGAACGTCACCGTCGACGCCGCCGCGCTCTGCCTGAAGTCCGGCAACGCCGTCCTGCTGCGCGGTTCCGCATCCGCCCACGCGTCCAACACCGCCCTCGTCCGCGTCCTGCGCGACGCCGTCGGCGGTGCCGGGCTGCCCGCCGACGCCGTCCAGCTTGTCCCCGGCGAGGGCCGCGAGTCCGTCCACGAGCTGATGCGCGCCCGCGGCCTCGTCGACGTCCTCATCCCGCGCGGCGGCGCCTCCCTCATCCAGACCGTCGTCATGGAGTCCAAGGTCCCGGTCATCGAGACCGGCACCGGCAACTGCCACGTCTACGTCGACGCCCATGCCGACATCGACATGGCGATCGACATCCTGATCAACTCCAAGGCGCAGCGGGTCAGCGTCTGCAACGCCGCCGAGACCCTCCTCGTCCACCAGGACATCGCCGCCGAGTTCCTGCCGCGCGCCCTGGACGCCCTCGCCGAGGCCGGCGTCACCGTGCACGGCGACGAACGCGTCCTCGCCCACGCCAAGGACTCCAAGGCGACCGTCGTCGAGGCGGTCCCGGAGGACTGGGAGACCGAGTACCTGTCGTACGACATCGCCGCCGCCGTCGTCGACTCCCTCGACCGGGCCGTCGAGCACATCCGGCTGTGGACCTCCGGGCACACCGAGGCCATCGTCACCACCTCGCAGCAGGCCGCCCGCCGCTTCACCCAGCTGGTCGACTCCACCACGGTCGCCGTGAACGCCTCCACGCGTTTCACCGACGGCGGCCAGTTCGGCTTCGGCGCCGAGATCGGCATCTCCACCCAGAAGCTGCACGCGCGTGGCCCCATGGGCCTGCCGGAGCTGACCAGCACCAAGTACATCGTCACCGGCGACGGCCACATCCGCCGCTGACACCCGTACGGGCCGGCCGCGCACTCCGGTACGGCGCGCGGGCGCGCGGCGGGGCGTACGCGGCCCCGGGCGAGCGTGAGAGGCGTCTCACCGGCCCTATGAATTTCCATACCGTCTGCCCAAATTGACCCCCCAGGTCTACTCTGGATCCGTGCCGGAGGACGTGGGGGGCACGCCGTTCCCGGACGGCTGGGATCCCGACGACGACCATGACCACGGAATGTCGGACGAAGAGTTCGACTCCGTGGTCTTCGACGAGGCCTTCGTGAAGGCGGCCGTGGTCCACGAGCCGACCGCCGTCGAACGCCTCCTTGCCGCAGCCCAGGCCAGAGCAGAGGCCTCCGAGGCCGAGGCCCGCCGCGCCCACGCCAGAGGCGAGCGCTACGACGACGGCTACGGCCCCGACGGCGCCAAGTTCGGGCACGCCGGCGAACTCGACGACCCGGACGACGGTGACGTAGTCGAGGACCGGTACGGCGCGGCCGGGACGTACGGCAAGCACGTCCGATGGCACCGTCCGGTCGCCTGGGTGCTCGCCCTCGTCATGGGCATCGGCATGGTCGCGCTCGCCTTCGCCGCGGTCTACCGCAGCGCCTCCTCGGGCGGCAGCCGCGACCAGGTCCCCAGGCCCCCGTCCACCGGCCAGGAACAGGGCACCGCGGCGGCACCCTCCGTGTCCGCCGACTACTCCCAGTCCGCCAAGCCGGCGGTCTCCGTGGTCCCGCGCACCCCGTGAGCGGTTGCGGCCGCCCTGGTGGCAGTCCTGGTGAGAACCTGTCAGAAGTTGTCGTGTAGCAGGGCGTTTACCTGAGGCTCCCGAGACCTACTCTGAAAGTATGGGAGGGCCAGGAGACCCACCTGAGGGGACACCCGAGGGCGGCCCCGTGGGTGGCGAGGACGAGTACCGATCCGTCGTCTTCGACGAATCGTTTGTCCGCGCTGCCCGCCTTCAGGAGTCCTCCGCACGCGAACGCATGACCGACCACGCGCCCGCCGTACGCCGTCGCCCGCCGCTGCGCCGGGGCCTCACCCGGCAGGCCCTGATCCTCGTCGTGCTGATCCTCGTCGCCTTCGGCACCGCGATCTACATGGGCGTCCGCCACCCCTACGGCACCGACGAGGCCCAGCAGCCCGCCGAACCACTGCGGATGACCGTGATCCCGCTCTCCCCGCAGGGCAGGGTGCCCGGCGCCGCCGACGCCGAGACGCTGTTCGCGCACAGCCCGGCCGCGCAGTACGAGGTCGGCGCCGAGGGGATACCGCTGCCGGCCGCCCGGAGCACCGCGCACTTCTCCGACAGCCAGGTCGTCACCGCCCTGACCACGGCCAAGGACTACCTGGTCCGCTCCTCGCTCTACCCCGAGGTCCTCGACAGCAGCGAGGTACGGCCCGCGCGGGCGCTGCTCGACCCCGGCCAGCTCGACCAGTTCGACCAGAGCGTCGACCACCCCGCGGCGGACGGCCGGCACGCCCCCACCGGATGGCTGGTCCGCTTCGACCCCACCCGCGCCGAACTCGCCGACCCCAGGATCCGCGTCCAGGGCAACCTGACGGCCACCGAGACCGACCCGGCCACCCTCGAGGTCACCGCCGACCACACCTTCGTGTACGCGCTGCGGCCCACCGGCTCCCCAGCCGGCGCCCAGACCTCCCTGTTCACCGTGCGCCGCCAGCTGACCTTCCGCTTCGACCGCGACGACCTGCGCCTGCACCAGACCCAGCTGGTCGTCTCCTACGTCCAGGCGGGCCCCCTGTCCTGCGCCGAGGACGCCGCCGACCACCTGCACCCCCTGCTGGCCGGCCAGACGGCCAAGGCGGGCGGCCCCGCGGGCACGAACCCGTTCGCCACGGACAGCGCCACCGCCCTGTGCGGGACGCTGTCCACCGCGGCCGAACCGAAGGTGTGAAGGGGCGAGCCGGAGGTTCGAAGAGAGCCCGGCCCTGCTATGCCTCGCCGTCCTCCGGGGGAGTGTCCCGGGGCGGCGTGTCCTTCGGCGGGGGCGCACTCGTGAACCCGTCGAAGCCGCGCTTCACCCGGCCGCCCAGGTTTCCCGCCCCGCCAGCGAAGTCCGAGACCAGCTTCATCAGCGGGTCCTTGGAGGTCTTCACGTCACTGGCGTAGCTCGCCGCGGACTCCTTGAACGAGTCGCCGACCGAGGTGTCCTTGTCCTCGGTCCGCCGCGGGTAGTGACCGTCCATGATCCGCTGGTAGTCACGGGAGGCGGCCCACTTCTTCAGCTCGGCCGCGCGGACCGTGGTGAACGGGTGCGAGCGCGGCAGCACGTTCAGGATCTTCAGGACCGAGTCGCGCAGGTCGCCGCCCGCCTCGTACTCCTCGGCCTGCTGCAGGAACGCGTCCACGTTCATCTCGTGCAGGTGGTTGCCGCCCGCGATCTTCATCAGGCCGCGCATCGAGGCCCGCAGGTCCTGGCCCACCAGCAGCCCGGCCCGGTCGGCGGACAGCTCCGACTTGCGGAACCACTCCCGCAGGGCCGTCACGATCGCCAGGATCGCCAGGTTGCCCAGCGGGATCCAGGCGACCTTGAGCGCGAGGCTGGTCAGGAACAGCAGGATCGTGCGGTACACCGAGTGCCCGGACAGCGCGTGCCCCACCTCGTGGCCGACCACCGCCCGCATCTCCTCCTCGTCGAGGAGTTCCACCAGACCCGTGGTCACCACGATGATCGGCTCGTCCAGGCCGATGCACATCGCGTTCGGCTGCGGATCCTGCGTCACGTACATCGGGGGGACCTTCTCCAGGTCCAGGATGTAACAGGCGTCCCGCAACATGTCGTTCAGATGCGTGAACTGCTGGTCGGACACCCGGACCGAGTCGGACAGGAACAGCAGCCTCAGGCTCCGCTCCGGAAGCAGCCCGCTGAGCGCCTTGAAGACCGCGTCGAAACCGCTCAGCTTCCGCAGCGCCACCAGCGCGGAACGGTCCGCGGGATGCTCGTACGCACGCGAGGAGATCCCCGGGAACCGCCTGCGCTGCCTGCTCGGCACGCGCTCGTGCCCGTTCTGCTCGTGGCCGTCGTCGGACATGTCATCCCCCATGTGCGTGAGTGTCTGCCGTGCCCCCGGGGCTGGGCCCAGCCTAGGCGGAGATACCGTGGTCGGGCAGTACAGCCGAAGGAGTCCTCATGGAGCACCACCCCCCGGCCGCCTGGCTCACCCAGGCCGCGAGCGCCGCCCAGCACCAGGGCTCGGGCGATCTGCTCCGGGTCGTCATCGTCGTCATGTTCGTCGGCTGCGCACTGACCGCCTGGTTCCTGTTGCGCGGGTACAAACAGAAGGACGACTGAGCCGCCGGGATCGTTCCCCGATGGAGGAGTCGGCGTGATCGCCGCCGGGGCGCCCGCATACGATGAGCCGACATCTTTATCCCGTCCACACGCGATAGGTCCTGCCGCAGATGATGAATCTCCACAGCGCCGCTGCCCAGTTGGTCACCCTCGCCGCAGAGGGCGAGGAGCACGGCGGCAACCACAACAGCCTCAATCCGGCCGTCACCGGCGGCAGCGCCTTCGTCATCCTGCTGCTCCTGCTGTGGATCACCACCCGCTTCAACCGCGACCGCTGAGCCGGACGCCGAGCCCGGCACCGGTCCTCCGGGCGGGGCCCACGGACCGGGCCGGTAGGGTCTGCACGCATGGGAGAGCAGGACATGCCTACCGGTCCGGCAGCTGACGAGGCCGACGACATGGCGACACGGCCGCGGTACACGCCGGCGGGCCCCGCGCACACCGGCAAACGCCGCCTCGGCGTCATGGGCGGAACGTTCGACCCGATCCACCACGGGCACCTCGTGGCGGCCAGCGAGGTCGCCGCCCAGTTCCACCTCGACGAGGTGGTCTTCGTGCCCACCGGGCAGCCCTGGCAGAAGACCTCACGCGCCGTGTCACCGGCCGAGGACCGCTACCTGATGACGGTCATCGCGACCGCGGAGAACCCGCAGTTCTCCGTCAGCCGCATCGACATCGACCGCGGCGGCCCCACCTACACCGTCGACACCCTGCGCGACCTGCGTGCCCTCAACCCCGACACCGACCTGTTCTTCATCACCGGCGCCGACGCGCTCGGGCAGATCCTCACCTGGCGGGACTCGGAGGAGCTCTTCTCCCTGGCCCACTTCATCGGCTGCACCCGGCCCGGCCACCACCTGAGCGACCGCGGTCTTCCGGAGGGCGGCGTCTCGCTGGTGGAGGTTCCCGCGCTCGCCATCTCCTCCACAGACTGCCGTGCGAGAGTCGCCAAGAGCGACCCCATCTGGTACATGGTGCCGGACGGAGTCGTGCGCTACATCGACAAGCGCGAGCTGTACCGCGGCGAGTGAGCCGAGAGGGGCACCGGTGAACGACCGATACGACGCGGGTTACGGAAGCGACCAGTACGAACTCGTCGGCTACGACGAGTACGGGCAGCCGGTGTACCGCCAGATCCCCGCGCAACAGCAGCAGACGTACGACCCGTACGCAGGGCAGGGGCAGGGGCAGGGGCAGGGGCAGGGGCAGGGCTACGGCTACGACCCGTACGCCGGCGGCGGGCAGCAGGCCGCGCCGTCGTACGGCACCGGGCAGCAGGCACCCGTCCACGACACCGGCCGGCAGCCGGTCATGCCCGCCTACGACCCGTACGGCACCGGCGGCCACACCGCCCACGACCCCTACGGGCAGGCGGCCGCCGGCGGCCGGCAGCCCCGCGTCGCCGAGCAGACCGCGCACATCCCGCAGCAGGCCGGACCGGCCGACCACGCCACCGTTCCCCGGCAGGACGACGACGAACGGGACTACCACACCGGCCAGTTCGCGTTCGTCGAACAGCCCGACGGCGACTCCGAGGACGTCATCGACTGGCTGAACTTCACCGAGAACCGCACCGAGCGCCGCGAGGAGGCCAAACGCCGCGCCCGCAGCCGGCTGATCGCCCTGGTCGTCGTCCTCGCCCTGGTCGCTGCCGGAGGCGTCGGCTACCTCTGGTACGCCGGAAAGATCCCCGGTCTGTCCTCCTCCACCGCCAAGCGCGGCACGACGATCTCGCCGGCCGCCCAGAAACGCGACGTGATCGTCGTCCACCTGCACAACACCGGTGGCGGCGGCACCTCGACCGTGCTGCTCGTCGACAACACCACCACCAGGCAGGGCACCACCGTCCTGCTGCCCAACTCCCTCGCCCTCACCGACGACGACGGCACCACCACGACCCTCGCCAAGTCCGTCGACGGCGACGGCTCCTCCGGTACCCGCGACCAGCTCGACACCGTCCTCGGCACCAACATCGAGGGGACCTGGCGCCTGGACACGCCCTACCTGCAGAACCTCGTCGATCTCGTCGGCAACATCGACATCGACACCAACGCCGACGTCCCCGACCCGGACGCCAAGAAGAAGGGCGAGGAGCCCCTGGTCAACCAGGGCAAGGACCAGACCCTCGGGGGCAAGGCCGCCGTCGCCTATGCCACCTACCGCGCCTCCGGCGAGGCCCAGAACGCCCAGCTGGAGCGGTTCGGGCAGGTCATGCAGGGGGTGCTGCGCAAGCTGTCCTCCGACGCCTCCGCCGCGACGACCACCGTGCAGACCCTCGCGCAGATCCTCGACCCCTCCCTCACCGACAAGGACCTCGGCACCTTCCTCGCCAAGCTCGCCGACCTCGCCAAGGACGGCGACTACAAGACCGCCCTGCTGCCCGTGCAGAGCGACGGCACCCTCAGCGCCGAGACCAGCTCCAGCGTCGTCAAGGACATCCTCGGCGGCACCGCCAAGAGCCCGTCGGCGGGATCCGCGGTGCGCGTCTCCGTCCAGAACGCCACCGGCGTCAAGGACGACACCGAGAAGGCCCGCGTGGTCCTCGTCAACGGCGGCTACACCTTCCTGGAAGGCGGTACCGCCTCCGGTACCCGGACCGCCTCCGAGGTGCTGTACTCCGACGCCGCCGACAAGGAGAACGCCACCGAGGTCGCCAAGACCCTCGGCCTCGGCGCCGGTGCCGTCCGCAAGGGCACGGTCGGCTCCGGCGCGGACGTCTCGGTCGTCCTCGGGCAGGACTACAAGCCGTCCTCCTCCTGAGACGGGCCGCCGCACCCCACGTGACCCGGTAATCACGTGGGGTGCGCCCGGCGGTCCGTGAGACCCTTGAGGTCAAACGACCGCCGAAGGAAAGCCACGCAGTGACCGCAACCGACCGTTCCCACGAGCTCATCACCGCCGCCGCCCAGGCGGCCGCCGACAAGCTCGCCCACGACGTCATCGCCTACGACGTCAGCGACGTCCTGTCGATCACGGACGCCTTCCTGCTGGCCTCCGCGCCCAACGACCGCCAGGTCAAGTCGATCGTCGACGAGATCGAGGAACGCCTCCAGAAGGAACTCGGCGCCAAGCCGGTGCGCCGCGAGGGCGACCGCGAGTCCCGCTGGATCCTGCTCGACTACGTCGACATCGTCGTCCACGTCCAGCACAGCGAGGAGCGCGTCTTCTACGCCCTGGAACGGCTGTGGAAGGACTGCCCCGAGATCGAGCTGCCCGCCGACGCCAAGGCCACCCGCGGCAAGGCGGCGGAGCACGCCAGGCTGCAGGCCGCCGAGGACTCCGGCGAGCCGGACGGGGACTGGTGATGAGCGCCACGGGCGAGGTGACCGACCGCAGGGGCCGCGGCCGCCGCATCATCCTGTGGCGGCACGGCCAGACCGCCTGGAACGTGGAGCGCCGCTTCCAGGGCTCCACCGACGTCGAGCTCACCGAGACCGGCATCGGCCAGGCCCGCCGCGCGGCCCGGCTGCTCGCCTCGCTCGGCCCGGACGCGATCGTCGCCTCCGACCTGCGGCGCGCCGCCGACACGGCCGCCCAGCTGGCCGCCCTCACCGGCCTCGACGTGATCCACGACGAGGGACTGCGGGAGACCTACGCGGGCGTGTGGCAGGGCCTCACCCACGAGGAGATCATCGCCCGCCACGGCGACGAGTACGCCGCCTGGAAGCGCGGCGAGCCGGTCCGCCGCGGCGGCGGCGAACTGGAGACCGAGGTCGCCGACCGGGCCGCCCCCGTCGTGCTCCGGCACGCCGAGAAGCTCCCCGAGGACGGCACCCTCGTGGTCGTCAGCCACGGCGGGACCATCCGCACCACCATCGGGCGTCTCCTCGGCCTCGAGTCCCGGCACTGGGAGAGCCTCGGCGGTCTCACCAACTGCTGCTGGTCCGTGCTCGGCGAAGGCGCCCGCGGCTGGCGGCTCCTGGAGCACAACGCCGGCACCCTCCCGGAGCCCGTACTCGGCGACGACGACTGAGGAACCTGCGGCCCCCCGGCCCGCCCGGAGCCCGGATTTCACTTTCCGGCAGGTCGCAGGCTAAAGTTCTTCTTGTTCGCCCCGCCGAGCGGAAAGACGGGAAGAACACGAGGGGCTATAGCTCAGTTGGTAGAGCGCCTGCATGGCATGCAGGAGGTCAGGAGTTCAATTCTCCTTAGCTCCACAGATCGACACTTTGCACACTGTTGATGACACTGTCGAGTTGTCAAAGATCGGTGACGGAATCCCGTCCTCTTCAGAGGGCGGGATTTTCTGTGTTCCACTCCCGGAGGATCTCCGCGGCCTCCTCCTCCGTCACCGGCCACAGCCGCTGCCTGCGCTCCCGCAGCAACGCCACCCGCTGCCGCGTCCGTTCGTCTTCCGGCGTGTAGACCACGATCCGCGCCTCCGGCATCCCGTCGATCGACAACGACTGTGACGTCATCCGCAGCTCGCCCACCGCCTCATGACGGAACGTCTTCACCCGCGGCCCCGGCTGCGCCACCGCCCCGCTCTCCCACAACCGGGCGAAATACCCACTGGCCTGGGACAGCGCCTGTATGAAGTCCTCCCAGGCCGGCTCGCCGACATGTCTGCCGTAGGACGAACGCAGGGTCGCCACCATCACCGGCAGTTCACGCTGCAGATGGACCACCGGGCTGGTCTCCTCCGGGACCGTGAACAGCGTCCACAGCACGTTCGGCACACCGATCCGCACCGTCTCCGGCACCAGGAACAAATCCCGGTAGGCCGCGTTCGTGGCCAGCACGTCGTAGCGCGAGGTGTACACCACCGCCATCAACGGGTCCAGCGCGTCGATGATGCCCTGCACCTCCGCGCCGACCGACCGGGACAGCCCCTCCGGCACCGCGGCGAACGGCACCTCCGCCAGCCGGTACAGATGCTCCCGCTCCGGCGGGTCGAGCATCAGGGTCCGCGCCACCGCGTCCAGCACCTGCGCCGACGCGTTGATCGGCCGGCCCTGCTCCAGCCACGTGTACCAGGTCACGCCCACACCCGAGAGCTGGGCGACCTCCTCGCGCCGCAGCCCCGGCGTGCGCCGCCGCAGCCCCGGCGGCATCCCGACGTCCGCCGGCTGCACCCGGGCCCGCCTGCTGCGCAGGAACGCGGCCAGCTCCGGCCTGCGGCGGTGTGCTGTCGTCGGCATCGTCACGTCCCCCGTCGTCACGTCTCCATCGTCGGCGCAGCCCCGGCCGGCTGCCAGGTGCTGCCAGTACCAGCATCGACGGGCTCTCGGCACCCGTACCGGCCCGCCGCCACGCTCGGTGGCATGACGACGACATCCCGGACGGGACCAGGTCCCGCACCCGCTGCAACCCCTGCGAAAAGGGAAGCATCCGGCACTGACAACCGGCCCCGGCTGCTCCTCGCGGTCGTCCTCGCGGCCCTGTTCATGGCCGTGCTGGACGTCTTCATCGTGAACGTCGCGGCCCCCACCATGGGTTCCGAACTCCACGCCTCGGGCGCCGACTTGCAGCTGGTCGTGGCCGGCTACGCCATCACCTACTCGGTGCTGCTGATCACCGGCGCCCGGCTCGGCGACCGGCTCGGCCACGGCCGGGTCCACCTCTACGGCCTCGCCCTGTTCACCGCGGCGTCGCTCGCCTGCGGCCTGGCCCAGGGGGCCACCGAGCTGATCGTGTTCCGGCTGGTGCAGGGCGCCGGATCGGCGGTGATGATCCCGCAGGTCCTCAGCGTCATCCAGCGCGCCTTCACCGGCGAGGCTCGCATACGGGCGCTCGGCGCCTACTCCGCGGTCCTCGCGGTCGGCGCAGCCGCCGGCCAGATCACCGGCGGCGTCCTGGTCAGCGCCGACCTGTTCGGCACCGGCTGGCGGCCGGTGTTCCTCGTCAACGTGCCCGTCGGCGCCGTGCTCCTCGTCCTCGGCCGGCGTGTCCTGCCGTCCGGCGCCGGATCCGGTCCCGAGCGGGTCCGCGGCATGGACCTGCCCGGCCTGGTCCTGCTGGCGGCCGCCGTGTCGCTGCTGACGGTCCCGCTGGTGCTCGGTCAGGAGGAGGACTGGCCGCTGTGGTCCTGGCTGTCCCTGGCCGCCGCCGTGCTCCTGTTCGCGCTGTTCTGCGGGTACGAGGCGAGGCTGGCCCGGCGCGGGGGCGCACCCATCGTCGCGCCCCGGGTGCTGCGCCACCCCGGTATGGGCCTGGCCGTCCTGCGGATCCTCGCCGTGATGGCCGTCAATGCCGGATTCCTCTTCACGCTCACCCTCCACGTCCAGAGCGGCCTCGGCTACAGCGCGCTGCGCGCCGGTCTCACCTTCGCGCCGACCGCCGTCGTGTTCGGCGCGGTCGCCCTCACCTGGCGCAGGTGGCCGGCCGCCTGGCAGCGGGCACTGACCCCGGCCGGGTTCGTGCTCACCGCGCTGGGCGCGGCCGGGGTCGGGCTGGCCTTCCACGGGGGCGGCGACGGGGGCGCACAGCTCTATGTGGCGTACGCCGGTGTGGGCGCGGGGCTCGCGCTCGCGTTCAGTCCCACGCTCACCGGCGCGCTCGCAACCGTGCGCCCCGAGGACGCCGCGGACGCCAGCGGGCTCCTCGCAACCGTCACCCAGCTCGGCCAGCTCCTCGGCGTCGCCGTGTTCGGCACACTGTTCCTGAACCGGCTTGAGTCAGTTGGGGGCCCGCAGGCGTATACCTCTGCGGAGGCGCTGTCAGCCTGCGCATGGGCGCTCGCCGCGACGGCGGCCGCGGGCGCCGTGTCCGGACTGGTACTGAGGCGTCGCTGACCGTATTGGTCCGGCCGTGGCAGAATCAAACGGCCGGAAGGGGGCGCGGCCCGACGGGAGGAGTAGCGATGCCTGCGAGCATCCTTGAGGAGGGCGGCCACCTCCTCGGTGCGGCGTTGATACGGGACACCATCACGCGGCTGCTCTGCCCTTCCTGCGGTTCCGCGCATGTCGCCCAGGTGCTCGGCGACAACGGCGGGATCTCCTACGTGTGCACGGCCTGCGGCCACAGCTGGAGCTGATCGATGGGTGCACACAGGCGGAAGTGTGACTGGTGCGGGAGCGGTACCCCCATCGTCCGCGACATGGAGCCGATCAACCCCGACTACCAGTACTGGTGCGAGGAATGCGCGCGGGCGCTGATCATAAAAGGCGACCCGATCGAGACCTACCGTGAGCTGGAGGGTGAGCCGATCTACGGCCGGCTCCTCGAAGAGCACTGCACGCTCAAGCGCTTCTACTCGTTCGTCACGGCCTGACCGCAACCCGGCCTCGGCAACGATGTCCGGGCGAGAGCCAGGAACAGCACCCCGGTGGCCGTGTAGAGCGCCGACAGCGTCAAGGCGACGGCGTTCTGGTGCAGTTCGGGCCGCCCCTGCCCGTGCGGCACCCACCACAGGGCGTACGAGCAGAAGACCAGCAGCGTGCCCGCGGCCACCGTCCGGTGCCCGCGGGTCCACAGCAGCAGCACGACCGGCACGCACCACACCCAGTGGTGCGACCAGGACACCGGGCTGATCAGCAGTGCGGTCACCGCGCAGGCGGCCACCGCCCAGGCCCGCCGGCCGCGCAGCTCCGCCGCCACCGCCACCGCGAGCCCCAGGACGGCCGTCAGGGCCGCCGTGGCGGCCCACAGGGCTCCCGGGTCGGGAGTGTGCAGCAGACGCGCCAGAACGCCGCGCAGGGCCTGATTCGCCGTCTCCTCGGCCCGCCCCACCCGTCCCGTCCGGAACACCATCCCCGTCCAGAACCGCCACGAGTCGTACGGCAGGACGGCCGCCGCCAGCAGCGTCGCGCCCGCGAAGACGGCGGCCGCCCCGCGCGCGTGCCTCAGCCACGGGCCGCCGTCCCGTCCCGCACGGCGCGCGGCCAGGCCGGTGACGAGCAGGAACACCGCGAACAGGGCGGGGGTCAGCTTGACCGCCGCCGCGAGCCCGACACCCACCCCCGCCCAGCGGTCCGGCTGTTCGGCGGGACGGCGTGACAGATCCCACAGCACCAGTACCGCCAGCAGCAGATTGACCTGCCCGTAGCGCACGGTCGTCCACACCGGCTCGCACCACACCGCGGCCGCCGCGACCCACAGGACGTGCTCCACGCGCGCGTGCCCGACGAGCCGCATCGACAGCCCGACGAACACCAGCAGCAGGACCAGGTTCCCGGCCGTCGCCAGGGTCCGCATGCCCGTGACGTCCAGCAGCGTCAGCGGGACGAACAGCAGCGCCGCGAACGGCGGGTAGGTGGACGGCAGATGAGCCGCCGTCGTCCGCAGCGCGTAGAGATCGCCGCCCGTGCGGACGGTCGCCCCCTCCGCCCGGTAGACCAGCAGGTCGATCATCGACACGTGCGCGGCCCGCTGGGCCACCCAGAACGCCGTGAACGACAGGAGACACGCCCCCAGTGCCACCGGCACCCGGCGCCGGGTCTCGGAGAACGCGATCACGGTCACGAAGCCCGACACTAGCGTCCGTATCCGTACAGAACGGAAACGATTTGGTGGTGCACCCCTTCGACCGTGTAATGTTGGCGTCGCCGCCAGGGAAACCGGGCGGACCAGAACACGGGGCTATAGCTCAGTTGGTAGAGCGCCTGCATGGCATGCAGGAGGTCAGGAGTTCAATTCTCCTTAGCTCCACAGAAGTCGAAGGCGGACCATCCGAACGGATGGTCCGCCTTCGGCGTTGTCTCGGCAGGCATTGTCCTGAAACCGCGCGGAAACCCCGTCCGCGGGGAACCTTCCCCGGCGCACTCCTCCCGCACACGTGGGGCGGGCAACCGGTCAGGGTGACCCGCCCCACGTACGCGCGAACGTGCGATCAGCGTCCCAGCGCCCGACGGCCGCGGCCCTGCGAGAGGACCGGCAGGTTCTTGGCCGGCGCCTGCGAGCGCGTGTCCTCCTCCAGGCGCAGCGCGAGCGCCGGGCAGCGGCGCACCGCCCGCAGCGCCTTGGCCTCCGCGAACCGCGGCACCTTCGCCTGCGCGACCGTCGGGAACCCGTCCGCGCCCAGCTCGAAGACCTCCGGGAGGATGTCCGCGCACAGACCGTGACCCCGGCACAGCGTCCAGTCGACGTAGATCTTCTGCCGGCTGCCGCTGCCGTTGTCCTCGGGCTCTCCGCCGCCCGGGATGCCCGTAGGCATCTTGCCGTCCTCGAAGAGCGGCAGAACGCCCTCCACGGGCCGTCCGCAGCCGTTTCCCAGAACGTGCGCGGCGAGGTCGTCGGTGAACGCCTTGATCGTCGACTCGAGGAACATCGCGGAGCCGTCCGGGTGCGAGCACGCCCCGCGCCGTTTCACGTTCTTCGCGACCTGCTTGAGCGCCTCCAGGGCGGCCGGTCCGCCGCCGTTGAGGATGTCCTCCATGCCGCGCGCGGCCGCCGGCAGACCCAGGTAGCAGGGACCGCACTGTCCCGCGCTCTCCTCCGCCAGCCACTGGGCGACCCGCAGCGACTCGCCCAGCGGGCAGGTCTCCTGCGTGATCGGCAGGATGGCGCCGGCGCCCAGCGCACCGCCCACCGCGTCGAGCGAGTTGCGGGAGACGATCGCCTCGTTGACCGTGGCCGCGTCGATCCACTTGCCGTGGTAGCCGCCGGTCAGCACACCCTGCGGCACCGGCGGCGCACCGGCCAGCTGCAGAACGTAGCGCAGCGGCACACCCGTGGGCACCTCGATCACCATGGGGCGGGCGACCGCGCCGGAGACCGTCAGCATGACGGTGCCCGGCTCGTCGTACAGGCCGGTGTTGCCGTAGCGCTCCGGGCCGATCCGGGCGGCGATCGCCAGCTGCGCGAACGTCTCCGCGTTCGACAGCAGGGTAGGGGCGCCGCCGACACCGTTCTGCGAGGCACTGGTCTTGCGGCCGGGCGGGATCGCCGGGCCGCCGTCGATCGACCGGATCAGCGACGCGGCGGCGCCGGTGACCATGCGGACCGGGTTGCGCTGGACGAACGCCTTCAGTGCCGAACGCCGGCCGTTGCTCAGGCCGCGCTCGGCGAGCGCCTGCTCCATGGAGCGCTGCGTGGACTCCCGGGTGACCCCCACCACGAGCGTGCGGGCACCCAGCGCCTCGGCGCACAGCAGCGCGCCGTCCAGGATCAGATGCGGGGCACGGTTGATCAGCACCGTGTCCTTGCGGCAGGCCGGCTCGTCCTCACTGCCGTTGACGACGACGACCGGCCGTACACCGCGCTTGATCGCGGCTTCGGCGACCGAACGCAGCTTCTTGTGGAAGGGGAAGCCCGCGCCGCCCCGGCCCTTCAGGTTGATGCGTTCGGAGAGCTGCGCGAGCTGCTCCCCGCCCAGGGGTTCGAGCGGCCCGTGCACCTTGAGGTGCATGGGCAGATCGAGTCTTTCGACAAGGTCGAAGCCCGACGTGAGCTGAGGAAGACCGACCACGCGGACTTCTGGGACGTCGGGCAGGGCCTCGTTCACCTATAGCCTCCGGAAGGCGTGTTCCAAGGTTCGCCCGAACCCGGGGCGTCGAAGGACGCGCCGGGCGGTGGTTCGTTGGCGGGACCGCTGTTGTACGTGTCATTCGAGTTGTACGTCCCGTACCGGGCATTCGTCTCACCCGTGTCGTACACATCACGTCCGCCCGCGCCGCCGGCGCCCGGATTGCCATAGGCCGGGATGGTGTATCCGGTGTCCTGCATCGGGTCGTACGCCGACCGCGGTGCCTCGCCGACCGGCGGTGGCGACGGGATCGGCCAGCTGCCCGAGGTGCCGGACGGGCCGTCCACGCGCTCCATGCGTGCGGTCTGGCCGGCCGCGAACGGTGACTGGGGCTGGCCGGGCGTGGCCGTCGCGCGGTAGGCGGCGGCGAAGCCGGACGCCGGCTCGGGGCCGGATGCGGCGGCCGACGCGGACGGGAACAGCGGGTTCGGCTCCGAGGCCGCCCTGCCGCCGCGCGACGGCCTCGGCTCGCGCTCACGCGTGACCTCGTAGCCCGGCAGCCCGGACTCGCCCACCCGGGCACGGCTGGCATCCAGATCGTCCAGCTCCGGCCGTTCCGAACTGCCGAGGACGGAGACCAGACGGTCGGCGACCTTCCGCTTGAACGGGCGCGGGGCGGCGCGCAGCGCCAGCGCCGCCATCACGCCGACCAGGCACAGGTCGTACGAGATCATGAAGAACGGCTTCGCCGCGCGGCCCGCGTACAGGCCGTGGACGAGGGCGGCGCACCAGGCCGG
The DNA here is from genome assembly GCF_055583445.1 of Streptomyces sp. NPDC104761. Taxonomy (NCBI): domain Bacteria; kingdom Bacillati; phylum Actinomycetota; class Actinomycetes; order Kitasatosporales; family Streptomycetaceae; genus Streptomyces; species Streptomyces sp. NPDC104761. Next base: position 217,416 of record NZ_JBVJNZ010000004.1, read on the forward strand.
GTAGGCCAGCATGTGCATGGCCCGCCAGCGGGCCGCGACGACGGCCGGGGCGGCGAAATTGCTGCGCAGGGCGCCGGTGACACCCACGAAGATCATCAGCAGTCCGGCCAGCGAACCGAGTCCGATCAGGCCGGCGCTTCCGGTGATGCCGAGCGAGAACGGAATGATCGCGGCGATCACCACGGTGTGATCCAGTGCGATCTTCGTGACGATGTGCACCAGCAGGAACGCGATCGAGGCGACCGCGGTCGTCCGGTGCACCGCCTGGCCGACGATCCGCTGGCGGGTGTTGAGGAAGATGCGGTCCTGTGCGATCAGACCCCAGATCACCGAGCAGCTCAGCGAGACGAGCGAGAGCACGCCCGCACCGAAGTTCAGGAACGATTGGAACTGGCTGCCTCCGGTCAGCACAACCACGGGTATGAGCAACAGGACGACAGCGGACGCCACCCCCCAGGCCGAACGGCCTGGCTTGGGAAGCGAGCTGTTACTACGACGAGGGTTCATGGGGGCAACTCCGAGCAGTTCGGGAAAGCGGTCCCGGTGCCGCAGCCTAAGTGGCGCCATACCGATCAGTACGAGGTTTGAGTTATTGCGTTGTTATCAAAGAGCGATGCGGCCCTTGTGATGTCCCCTAGCGGACGTTACGCGAAGTAATTTTTGAACCTGGTTCAACTCTCGTCCCGATGGTCGCCTCAGACACACGTGTCAACCATTGATACGTAAGCGCGTCGCGGCTTGCTCAAGCGCTGCGGTACTCTGACGCCATGCGTGCCGTACGCCTTCTGCTTAGCGGGCCGCGCTGATCAGTCCCGACCGCCGGAAGAACGGCTGGTCGGCATCGGCGCGGCGTCCCCTCCTGTGCGAGGGGATTTTTCGTTTCTAGAACGTTCGCAGCCGCCGGCAGAGACGACCGATGGAGCTTTGAGGATCATGAGCGAGACGAACCCCGCTGCCGCCGCCACGTCGGCGGAGGCCGCGCCGCACCGCTACACGGCCGCCCTGGCGGCCGAGATCGAGGCACGCTGGCAGGACTTCTGGGACGCCGACGGCACCTACGCGGCGCCGAACCCCACGGGCGACCTGGCCGGTGACCCCGAGGTGGTCGCCCGGCCCAAGAAGTTCATCATGGACATGTTCCCGTACCCGTCCGGTGCGGGCCTGCACGTCGGCCACCCCCTGGGCTACATCGCCACTGACGTCTTCGCCCGCTTCCAGCGGATGACCGGCCACAACGTCCTGCACACCCTGGGCTTCGACGCCTTCGGCCTGCCCGCCGAGCAGTACGCCGTGCAGACCGGCACGCACCCGCGCGTGTCCACCGAGGCCAACATCGAGAACATGAAGGTCCAGCTGCGCCGGCTGGGCCTGGGCCACGACAAGCGCCGGTCCTTCGCCACGATCGACCCGGACTACTACAAGTGGACCCAGTGGATCTTCCTGCAGATCTTCAACTCCTGGTACGACGACGAGGCGGACAAGGCCCGCCCCATCTCCGAGTTGATCGCCCAGTTCGAGTCCGGTGAGCGAGCCGTACCGGGCCACACGCGCGCGTGGCACGAGCTGACCGCGACCGAGCGCAGCGACGTGCTGGGCGAGTTCCGCCTGGCCTACGCCTCCGACGCGCCGGTCAACTGGTGCCCCGGCCTGGGCACCGTCCTGGCCAACGAGGAGGTCACCGCCGACGGCCGTTCCGAGCGCGGCAACTTCCCCGTCTTCAAGGCCAAGCTGCGCCAGTGGAACATGCGCATCACCGCCTACGCCGACCGGCTGCTGGACGACCTGAACGAGCTGGACTGGCCCGAGGCCATCAAGCTGCAGCAGCGCAACTGGATCGGCCGCAGCGAGGGCGCCCGCGTCGACTTCCCGATCGACGGCGAGAAGATCACTGTCTTCACCACGCGCCCGGACACCCTGTTCGGCGCGACCTACATGGTGCTGGCCCCCGAGCATCCGCTGGTGGACCGGTTCGTCCCGGACGCCTGGCCCGAGGGCACCCACGACGTGTGGACCGGTGGCCACGCCACCCCCGCCGACGCCGTCGCCGCGTACCGTGCGCAGGCCGGCGCCAAGTCCGACGTCGAGCGGCAGGCCGAGGCCAAGGACAAGACCGGTGTGTTCACCGGCGCGTACGCGACCAACCCGGTCAACGGCGACAAGATCCCCGTGTTCATCGCCGATTACGTGCTGATGGGCTACGGCACCGGCGCGATCATGGCCGTACCGGCGGGCGACCAGCGCGACTTCGAGTTCGCTCGCGCCTTCGAGCTGCCGATCGTCTGCATCGTCGAGCCGACCGACGGCCGGGGCACCGACACGTCCACGTGGGAGGACGCCTTCGCCTCGTACGATGCGAAGATCATCAACTCCTCGCACGACGACATCAAGCTGGACGGCCTGCCGGTCGCCGAGGCCAAGGCCCGCATCACCGAGTGGCTGGCCCGCAAGGGCATCGGCGAGGGCACCGTCAACTTCCGGCTGCGCGACTGGCTGTTCAGCCGCCAGCGGTACTGGGGCGAGCCCTTCCCGATCGTCTACGACGAGGACGGCGTCGCCCACGCGCTGCCCGAGTCGATGCTGCCGCTGGAACTGCCGGAGGTCGAGGACTACTCGCCGCGCACCTTCGACCCCGACGACGCCGACACCCAGCCCGAGACGCCGCTGTCGCGCAACGAGGACTGGGTCAACGTCACCCTGGACCTGGGTGACGGACCGAAGAAGTACCGCCGCGAGACCAACACCATGCCCAACTGGGCCGGTTCCTGCTGGTACGAACTGCGCTACCTGGACCCGCACAACAGCGAGAAGCTGGTCGACCCGCAGATCGAGCAGTACTGGATGGGCCCGCGCGCGGGCATGCCGCACGGCGGTGTCGACCTGTACGTCGGCGGCGCCGAGCACGCCGTGCTGCACCTGCTGTACGCCCGGTTCTGGTCGAAGGTCCTGTACGACCTGGGGCACGTCTCGTCCGCCGAGCCGTTCCACAAGCTGTTCAACCAGGGCATGATCCAGGCCTACGTCTACCGCGACGGCCGCGGCTTCCCGGTGCCCGCGGCCGAGGTCGAGGAGCTGGGCGGCGAGTACTACTACCAGGGCGAGAAGGTCACCCGTCTGCTGGGCAAGATGGGCAAGTCCCTGAAGAACGCGGTGACTCCGGACGAGATCTGCGCCGAGTACGGTGCCGACACCCTGCGCCTGTACGAGATGGCGATGGGCCCGCTGGACGTGTCCCGGCCGTGGGACACGCGCGCGGTGGTCGGCCAGTTCAGGCTGCTGCAGCGGCTGTGGCGCAACATCGTCGACGAGGCCACCGGCGAGGTCACCGTGACCGACGCCGAGGCGGACGAGGAGACGCTGCGCGTCCTGCACAAGGCGATCGACGGCGTCCGCCAGGACCTGGAGGGCCTGCGCTTCAACACGGCCATCGCCAAGGTCACCGAGCTGAACAACCACCTGACGAAGGCGGGCGGTGCGGTGCCGCGGCCGGTCGCCGAGCCGCTGGTGCTGATGATCGCGCCGCTGGCCCCGCACATCGCCGAGGAGCTGTGGCGCAAGCTGGGCCACACCGACTCGGTCGTGCACCGGGACTTCCCGGTCGCCGACCCGCAGTACGTCGTCGACGAGACCGTGACCTGCGTCGTGCAGATCAAGGGCAAGGTCAAGGCTCGCCTGGAGGTGTCGCCCGCCATCTCCGAAGAGGAGCTGGAGAAGGCGGCACTGGCCGACGAGCTGGTCGTGAAGGCACTGGGCGGCGCCGGGATCCGCAAGGTGATCGTCCGCGCGCCGAAGCTGGTGAACATCGTCACGGCGTGACACCCGCGGCCATCTCCGGGTGGTCCCCTACGGGCAGGTTCGGGGTTCTTCCGGAACTCCGGGCCTGCCCTTTGCGTTTACCGTTGAGGAGCACGGCCACCCACGCCGTGCCCGGAAACGGCCGGGGTGGCGGGGCAGTGAGGAGGAGCACGTGGAAACAGTGATCGCCGTATTCGCCGTGCTCTTCCTGCTCTTCGTCGCCGGTGGGGCGTACGTCACCTTCAAGGCGGTCGGCGCCGCCAAGCGCGGCGTGGACCGCACGATCACCCAGGCCCGGCGCACGGTCGAGGAGCACACGCTGCGCGCCAAGTCCATGGTCCAGACCGGCCCGGCGGGCGAGATCGCCCAGCTCCGGCTCGCGCTGCGCACCTCGATGCGGGCCACCCAGGACGCGTTGCACGCGGGCATCGCCGAGGACGAGTCGCTCAAGGAGTCCCTCGGCCTGTTCCAGCGGCTCAGCGCCCACGGGCACGAACTGGACGGTGAACTCAGGCGCCTGGAGGCCGAACCGGACCGGGCCACGCTCGCCACCCGCCTGCCCGAACTGCGCCGCCGCACCGAGCAGATCACCGGGCCCGCGGACGCGCTGCGCTGGGCGGCCCGCGACCGGGCCCGCCGCTTCGCCGACGACGACCTGGACACCTTGAGCACCCAGATCGGCGTCGAGGCGGACGCCCTGCGGCACTGGACCCGGCCGGACCCGGCCGCGCAGACCCCGCCGTGGCCCGAGGCCGCCGCCGGTCCCGGCGACCGCCAGACCTGGCCCGGGCAACCCCGGCCGGCCGCGGCCGGGGAGCCGGCGCAGCCCGCGATCACCACGCCCGGACGGCCCCGGGCGTACCCCTGGCAGAAGAAGCCCCGGCCGGAGAGCACCACTTGATCCGGCCGGTCCGGGTCCGGGCGGCCGGGGGCGGGCTGCCGCACCCGGGCTACGCCAGGTAACCTCCAGCTCATGTCCTGCCATGTCGCGATCGTCACCGATTCAACGGCCTACCTGCCGCCGCGGACGGTGGAGCGCCACGGCATCACAGCGGTACCGCTGACCGTGGTCCTCGGCGACCGGGCACTCGAAGAGGGCACCGAGATCTCGACGCGTTCCCTGGCCCAGGCCTTGCAGAAACGGCGCTCCGTCACCACCTCCCGGCCCAGCCCCGAGGTGTTCGCCGAAACCTACCGCAGGGTAGCCGCGACAGGGGCCACCGGAATCGTCTCGCTCCACCTCTCCGCCGAACTGTCGGGCACTTACGACGCGGCCGTCGTCGCCGCCCGGGAGGCCCCCGTCCCGGTGCGTGTGGTGGACACCGGGATGGTCGCGATGGCCCTCGGTTTCTGCGCGCTCGCGGCGGCCGAGGCCGCCGAGGCGGGCGGCACCGTCGACGAAGCCGTCACGGCGGCGGAGAAGCGGGCCGCCGGCACCTCCGCGTACTTCTACGTCGACACCCTCGACTACCTGCGCCGCGGCGGCCGCATCGGCACGGCCCAGGCCCTGTTCGGTTCCGCGCTCGCCGTGAAGCCCCTGCTCCAACTGGACGGCGGCCGGATCGAGCTCCTGGAGAAGGTACGGACGGCGTCCCGGGCCATCGCCCGCCTCGAGGAGCTCGCCGCCGAGCGGGCGGGCGGCGCCGAGGTGGACATCGCCGTGCACCATCTCGCCGCCCCCGACCGGGCCTCGGCCCTCGCCGACCGGCTGCGGGCGCGGGTGCCCGGACTGGCCGACCTGCACGTGAGCGAGGTCGGGGCGGTCATCGGGGCGCACACCGGCCCCGGACTGCTCGGGGCGGTCGTCTCGCTCCGCTGAGCCGGGGATCCGAGGGCGTGCACCTCGGCACCGTCACTCGTACGAGTGGCGGAGTTTTCCACAACGCGGGCGCCGTCCACGGAAACCGAGCAAGATCATCGCGGATCGGCGGGAAGCCCGATCCTCGTCGCATGGCACTTCGATCACGCTCACACGAGACGCATGCGACCAGTGGCCCGGGCCGGGGCCCCACCTCCGACGGCCGCACCCGGCACCGGCGGTCCCCGGTCCGAGCCAGCGTCCGCCACCGCCCGGCACCGGCGGACGAACTGCGCCGCCGGGCGGAACTCCTCTTCGGGGAACGGGCCGTCACCAGGCCGGGGCCGGGTCAGGGACCGCCCACCGCGGAGACGGTGACCGGCACCGGCGCGGCGACCGGACTGACCGCGGCCACGACCGCGGTGCGCACGGCCACGGCCGGAGTGCGCACCGCCGCGGCGGCGCTGTCCACGGCGGCGGCCGTGATGTCGTCGGCCCGCGCGCTGGCCGGCGAGGCCGCGGCGCGCCGCGAGCCGGCGCTGCCCGGGCTGCGGTCCCGGGTCGGGCTCGCGGTACGGGAGCGGATGCCGGTGTGGCTCCAGTCACGCTGCGGACTGGAACGCCGGGGCGCGGTCGCCCTGGGCGTGGTCCTCGTCGTGGCCGCGGCACTGGCCGTGCAGCACTTCTGGACGGGCCGGACCGAGTCCGTGAGCGCGCCCGAGGTGGTGCGTGCGGAGGCACCGTACGAGAAGAGCGAGGGGCAGGCCCCGGCCACCGGAACAGCAGCCGTCGGATCCGGTACCGCCGCGGCGCCCGGTACGCCCGCCGGAACCGGCGGGCCCGGTACGCCCGCCGGGGAGATCGTGGTGGATGTCACCGGGAAGGTCCGGGATCCGGGGGTCCACACGCTGCCGGCCGGCTCCCGGGTGACCGACGCGCTGCGGGCGGCGGGCGGGGTACGGCCCGGCACGGACACCGACGGACTCAACCGCGCCCGTTTCCTGACGGACGGCGAACAGATCGTCGTCGGGGGCCCCGCTCCGCCGGCCGCATCGGGCCCGACCGCGGGCGGCCCGGCCGCGAGCGGTCCGGCGACGGGAGCAGGCCCGGCCGCCCCGCTCTCCCTGAACACCGCGACCGTCGAGCAGCTCGACGCCCTGCCCGGAGTCGGCCCGGTACTGGCCCAGCACATCCTCGACTTCCGCACCCAGCACGCCGGCTTCCGTTCGGTCGACGAGCTCCGCCAGGTCAAGGGCATCGGCGACCGCCGCTACTCCGACCTGCGGGACCTGGTACGGCCATGAGCCGCGCAACCGACGGAGCGGCACCCGGGTCCGCGGCCGCCGCCCGGTCGGTGCGCGCCGCCCCGGGGCGGCGGACCGGGACCGTGCCCGCCCGGCAGGACGCGCGGGCCGACCTGCGGCTGGTGCCGCCCGCGTTGGCCGTGTGGGCCACGGCGGCCCTGGCACTGGATGCGCCACCCGGCTGGACGGCCGCGGTCGCCGTCGTCTGCCTAATCGGCGGGGCGATCCTGCTGGGGCTCGGCCGGGCCCGCACCCGGGCGGTGACGGAGAGCGCCGATGCCACGTCCGCCCTGCCGTCGGACTGGCGGCGGGCCTCGGCCGGCGCGCTGCTCCTCTGCGTCGCCGGGGCGGCCGCCTCTGCGGGGCTGCACGGGGCGGACGTACGCCGCGGACCGGTTCCCGGTCTGGCCCGCGCGTACGCCGCCGTGACCGCCGAGGTGGAACTCACGGGCGACCCCTGGGCCGCCAGGCCACGCGTGCGGGGGGACCACGCCACGCCGGCCGCCGTCCTGGTGCGCGGCGAGGTGTGGCGGGTGGAGCAGGGCGACGGGACCGTGGTGAAGACGCGCTCACCGGTGCTGATGGCCGTGGACACGGGGGTGGCGGCGCCCGGTGGCGGCGGCCGGGAGCGGTGGCTCGGGCTGCTGCCCTCGACCCGGCTGAGGGTGAGCGGACGGCTGGTGCCGGCCACGGCCGGCGGCGACCGGGTCGCGGCGCTGCTGCGGGTGCGGGAGCGTCCCGTGCCGGTGGTGGTGGGGGAGCCGAGCGGGCCGCAGCGGCTGGCCGGACGGTTGCGGGCCGGGCTGCGGGAGGCGACCGACGGCCTGCCCGAGGACGCGCGGGCGCTGCTGCCCGGGCTGGTCGTCGGGGACACCTCCCGGATCACCCCGGAGCTGGACGAGGCGTTCGAGGCGACCGACCTCGCGCACACCCTCGCGGTGTCGGGCAGCAACCTCACCATCCTGCTCGCCCTGCTCATCGGACCGCCGGGACTGGCGCAGCAGACCGAGCGGCGGGGTCTCGCTCCGCGCCTCGGGCTGTCGCTGCGGGCGACGGCGCTGTTCGCGTCGGCGCTCACGCTCGGCTTCGTCGTGGTGTGCCGCCCGGACCCCAGCGTGCTGCGGGCCGCTGCCTGCGGAGCGGTCGCCCTGCTCGCCCTGGCGACCGGCCGCCGCAGGTCCCTGGTCCCGGCACTGGCCACGGCGGTTCTGCTGCTGGTGCTGTACGACCCGTGGCTGGCCCGCAGTTACGGCTTCCTGCTGTCGGTGCTGGCCACCGGTTCGCTGCTGCTGCTGGCACCAGGGTGGGCCGAGGCGCTGCGGCGGCGCGGGGTGCCGGAGCGGCTGGCCGAGGGGCTGGCGGCGGCCGCGGCCGCGCAGGCGGTGTGCGGGCCGGTGGTCGCGGTGCTGTCGGCGCGGGTGAGTCTGGTGGCGGTGCCCTGCAACCTGCTGGCGGAAATCGCGGTGGCGCCGGCCACGGTCCTGGGGTTCGGGGCGCTCGCGGCGGCTCCGGTGGCGATGCCGGCGGCCAAGGTGCTGGCGTGGTGCGCGGGTTGGCCGGCCGGGTGGATCGCGGCCATCGCCCGGACCGGTGCCGGGCTGCCGGGTGCGGGCGTGGACTGGCCCGGGAGCTGGGCGGGGGCGCTGCTGCTGGCCGGGGTGACGGTGGCCGTCGTACCGCTGGGGCGTCGGTTGCTGCGGCATCCGTGGTGGTGCGGGGTGCTGGGGGTGCTGCTCGTGCTGCTGGTGGTGCGTCCGGCGCCGCTGGCCCGGGTGGTCACGGGCTGGCCGCCGCCAGGCTGGCGGCTTGCGATGTGCGACGTCGGCCAGGGGGACGCGACCGTGCTCGCGGCGGGCGCGGGCACGGGTGTGGTCGTGGACGCCGGCCCCGATCCGGCACTGGTCGACCACTGCCTGCGGGAACTCGGCATCACCCGGATCCCGCTCCTGGTCCTCACCCACTTTCACGCGGACCATGTCGCCGGCCTGCCCGGGGTGCTGCGCGGCCGTGAGGTGGCGCAGATCGAGACGACCGGGTTCGAGGAACCCGCGGACCAGGCCGAGTTCGTCAGAAGGCAGGCCGCCGAGCACCGGGTCCCCCTCACGCGGGCCGTCGCCCGGGAGCGGCGCAGGACGGGGCCGCTGGACTGGCGGGTGCTGTGGCCGCCCCCGGGCCACGCGCCGGAGCCGGACGGACCGAACGACGCCAGTGTCGCCCTGCTGGTGCGCTCGGCCGGGCTGCGGATGCTGCTGCTCGGGGATCTCGAACCCCCGGCCCAGCGGGAGCTGCTGAGATCACCGGCCGCGGCCGAAATGGGCCACGTGGATGTCCTGAAGGTGGCACACCACGGGTCCGCGTACCAGGATCCGCAGCTGCTGCGGCTGGCGGCGCCGCGGGTCGCGCTCATCTCCTGCGGGGTGGACAACCCGTACGGTCATCCGGCACCGGGCACGGTGGCCGAGCTGCGGGCCGTGGGGGCGGTGGTGCTGCGGACCGACCGGGACGGGGCGCTCGCCGTGACCGGCGGCGGCACGGACGGGGACCTGCGCGTGGCGCGAGACTGAGGGCATGACCTCGGTGAACCCTGCGCAGATCGACGCCTACCTCGGCCGTCTCGGAGCCGCCCGTCCGGCCCGGCCCACCGCGGACGCCCTGCGCGAACTGCACGTTCGGCACCTGCGGACCGTGCCCTTCGAGAACCTGTCGGTCCACCTCGGCGAGGAGATCGTGCTGGCCGGGGAGCGGCTGGTGGCGAAGGTGGCAGGCGCGGGCCGGGGCGGATTCTGCTACGAACTCAACGGCGCCTTCTCGGTGTTGCTGACCGCGCTCGGTTTCGGGGTCACACCGCTGGCGGGGCGGGTGTACGGGGCGGAGAGGCGGCTCGGGATCCCGTACGACCATCTCGCGCTGCGGGTGCGGACGGTGGACGGCGGCGAGTGGCTGGCCGACGTGGGGTTCGGGGCGCACAGCCACCACCCGCTGGCGTTCGCGGAGCGGGGGGAGCAGGCCGATCCGGGCGGGACGTTCCGGATCGCGGAGGCCGGGCCGGACGAGGCGGGGGCGACGGGCGGGGACGGGGGCGGGGACCGTGCGGTGGGCGCGGACCTGGACGTGCTGCGCGACGGGGAGCCGCAGTACCGGCTGGAGGTCAGGCCGCGGGTGCTCGGGGACTTCGCGGCCGGGGCGTGGTGGCACAGCACCTCGCCGTCGTCGCACTTCACCCGATCGCTGGTCTGCTCCCGGGTCACCGGGGACGGCGGGCGGATCACGCTCAGCGGGCGGACGCTGACGCGGACGGCGGCCGACGGGACGCGTGAGGTACGGGAGTTGGAGCACGATGAGGAGGTGCTCGGGATCTACCGGGAGCGGTTCGGGATCGTCCTGGACCGTGTGCCGACTGAGCGAAATCCGGGGAAAGGCAACCGGAATGGCTAATTAGGGTTTCATGGGAGAACGTGTCTCTACCGGCGCGTAGCGTGTTACTCGTGCGTAGTTCCGGCGTATGCACCGGATTCCCGTGATGTGGGCGCGTGTTGCCCCGAAAGCCGCATCAGTGATCGAATGTTTCTTCGGTAACGGATGACGGCGAGGCGTACAGGGGTGGCGAGGATGTTCGGCCGCTTGATGGGAAACCGAACGGACCGGGTACAGCGGGCGAGCCCCCTCGCGGCGGTGCAGACCCCGCCCGACGCCGGGGTGCTGAGCTGCCGGGTGCTCGACCCGGTCAACGAACCGGTGACGAACGCCGAGTTCGCGGTCAGCGACACCATGGGACGCACGGTGGTCAGCGGGGGGCGCGGATCCCTACGGCTCGTTCGTGACGGCCGTGCCGGCCGGGGAGTACCGGCTGGCGGTGTCCGCCGAGGGGTTCACGCCGTACCGGGCCACCGCGCGGGTCGGCGAGAACTGCCTCGCCTCGCTCGGTGACGTCATCCTCCAGGTCGCCCAGCCGCCGGAGCTGCCGGCGCCGGGGGACTGGGAGTTCGAGCCGACGCATTCCTCGATCGGTTTCACCGCCCGGCACATCGGACTGGCGCGGATCCACGGGCGGTTCAACTCGTTCGCGGGCGCGGTGCGGATCGCCGAGCAGATGGAGCGCTCCGCCATGCACGTCGTGATCGACGCCGCGACCATCGACACGGGCGTCCGGATGCGCGACGACCATCTGCGCTCCGCGGACTTCCTGGACGTGCAGCGTTTTCCGACACTGGAGTTCTACGGCGACCGCTTCGTGCACAGGGGCGGCACCAGATGGGGCGTCACCGGGGCGCTGTCCCTGCACGGCGTGACCCGCACGGTCACCCTCGACACCGAGTACCTCGGGCTCGGCAACGGCATGGAGGGCGAGGTACGGGCCGCCTGCCGGGCCACCACCGAACTCCACCGCGACGACTTCACCGTGAGCTGGCAGACCATGCTGGCGCGCGGGATCGCGGTGGTCGGGCCGAGCATCCGCGTCGACCTGGACGTGCAGATCGTCCCGAAGGGCTGAGCCCGCCGCAGCGGCCCGCTCTCCCGCCGCGGCTCGTACCGGCGGCCGGCGGTGCCCGAGAATGGGGCGGTGAGCGATGTGAGACATGTGCTGGTGCTGCCCGACCGGGACGCGGCTCAGGAGGCCTGCGAGGCCCTCGGGGAGCGGTTCGGGGTCGACGAGGAGCCGCGGCTGGTGCGGGACGCGCTGGCCGGCGAGGACGACGCCGAGGACGCGCAGTGGCTGGTCCTGCTGAGGGACGAGCAGGGGCGGCTGGACCCGGCGGAGCTGGACGAGTTCGCCGGGGAGTGGGAGGGATGGCGGGAGGAGCCGTAGGAGCGTGGCCGGTCCGAGAGGCCCGGGGCGCGGCCGGCCCTGTTGTCAGTGGGCCGTGGGATGCTTGGCGCGATGGCCAAGAAGACTGCTGATGACGATCCGCTCGCCCCGGTGACACTGGCCGTGGGGCAGGAGGACCTGCTGCTCGACCGCGCCGTGCAGCAGGTGGTGGCCGCTGCCCGGGCCGCCGACGCCGACACGGACGTACGGGACCTGAACCCCGACCAGGTGCAGCCCGGCACCCTCGCCGAGCTGACCAGCCCGTCGCTCTTCGCGGAGCGCAAGGTCGTGGTCGTGCGCAATGCGCAGGACCTGTCCGCCGACACGGTCAAGGACGTGAAGGCGTACCTCGGGTCGCCCGCCGAGGAGATCACGCTCGTGCTGCTGCACGCGGGCGGGGTCAAGGGCAAGGCGCTGCTCGACGCGGCGCGCAAGGCGGGCGCCCGTGAGGTCGCCTGCCCGAAGATGACCAAGCCGGCGGACCGGCTCGCGTTCGTACGGAGCGAGTTCCGGGCGCTCGGGCGGTCCGCCACGCCCGAGGCCTGCCAGGCGCTCGTCGACGCCATCGGCAGCGATCTGCGGGAGCTCGCGTCGGCCGTCACCCAGCTCGCCGCGGACGCTGAGGGCACCATCGACGAGGCCGTCGTCGGCCGGTACTACACCGGCCGGGCCGAGGCGTCGAGCTTCACGGTGGCCGACCGCGCTGTGGAGGGGCGCACCGCGGAGGCCCTGGAGGCCCTGCGCTGGTCGCTGGCGACCGGCGTCGCCCCGGTGATGATCACGAGCGCGCTCGCGCAGGGCGTCCGGGCGATCGGGAAGCTCGCGGGCGCGCGGGGCGGGCAGCGGCCCGCCGATCTGGCCCGGGAGCTCGGGATGCCGCCGTGGAAGATCGACCGGGTACGGCAGCAGATGCGCGGCTGGACGCCGGACGGGGTCGCGGTGGCCCTGCGGGCCGTCGCAGAGGCCGACGCGGGTGTGAAGGGCGGCGGGGACGATCCGGAGTACGCCCTGGAGAAGGCCGTGGTGACGATCGCGCAGGCGGCGCGGTCACGCGGCCGGGCGTGACCGGCGCCGGGGGCGATCGGCAGAGCAGTGGGGCAGCGGGCGGGGCGGGAGGCGCCCGGACGTGCCGAAGGCCCCGGCGTCCGCCCTGGGGAAGGGCGAGGCGCCGGGGCCTTCGGTTCAAGCTGTCGATCGACGCCCGCGTGGCGAACGCAGGCCGCGCGTCGATCCTCGGGTGCCGGCCGGGGGCGGATGAGAGAGGGCCCGCCCGGGTCCTTCCGGCGTCAAATCAAGTTTTCAGCCCTTGAGGGAAGCAACCTTGGAAGCAAGCGCCGACTTCTTGTTGGCGGCCTGGTTCTTGTGGATGACGCCCTTCGAGACGGCCTTGTCGAGCGCACGCGCGGCAGCGCGCTGCAGCTCGGTGGCCTTCTCGACGTCACCCGCGGCAGCGGCCTCACGGGCCTTGCGGACCGCGGTCTTCAGGGAGGACTTGACGGCCTTGTTGCGCAGCCGGGCCTTCTCGTTGGTCTTGATCCGCTTGATCTGGGACTTGATGTTCGCCACGAATGAGCCTTTTCAGGTTCTGGTGCGGGGCCGCGAAGGTCCCGTACCGATGATTTCCAGAAGACGTGCCTCGCGCTGAGAGGGCATGAGACACAGCTGCTCACACTACCAGCGGGCAGGAGAATGGCCCAAACCGGTCCCCGGTCCCTCTCCATGGGACCATGGAGACTACGTATCGATCCGACCCGAGGCATAAGGCGCCTCAAGAGACAGGACCCTGCGTGCCCGCGACCCCTAACAATGTGCCCGAGCCGAGCCGTACCGACCCGGCTCTGATCCGCAATTTCTGCATCATCGCGCACATCGACCACGGCAAGTCCACGCTCGCCGACCGGATGCTCCAGCTGACCGGCGTGGTCGAGCAGCGGCAGATGCGTGCTCAGTACCTCGACCGGATGGACATCGAGCGCGAGCGCGGCATCACGATCAAGTCCCAGGCGGTGCGTCTGCCCTGGGCCCCGACCGAGGGCCCGGACCAGGGCAGCACGCACATCCTCAACATGATCGACACCCCGGGGCACGTCGACTTCACCTACGAGGTCTCGCGGTCGCTGGCGGCCTGCGAGGGGACCATCCTCCTCGTCGACGCCGCCCAGGGCATCGAGGCGCAGACCCTCGCCAACCTCTACCTGGCGATGGAGAACGACCTCACGATCATCCCCGTGCTCAACAAGATCGACCTGCCGGCCGCGCAGCCGGAGAAGTTCGCCGAGGAACTGGCGAATCTGGTCGGCTGCGACCCGTCGGACGTGCTGAAGGTCTCCGCGAAGACCGGCCTCGGCGTCGACGCGCTGCTGAACAAGGTCGTCAAGGAGATCCCGGCGCCGGTCGGTGTCGCCGACGCGCCCGCCCGCGCGATGATCTTCGACTCGGTCTACGACTCCTACCGCGGTGTCGTCACGTACGTCCGTGTCATCGACGGCCAGCTCAACAAGCGTGAGCGGATCAAGATGATGTCGACGGGCGCCACCCACGAACTGCTGGAGATCGGCACCAACTCGCCGGAGATGCTGTCCGCCGACGGACTCGGCGTCGGCGAGGTGGGCTATCTGATCACGGGTGTGAAGGACGTCCGGCAGTCCAAGGTCGGTGACACCGTCACCAGCCAGGCCAAGGGCGCCACCGAGGCGCTCGGCGGCTACAAGGACCCGAAGCCGATGGTCTTCTCCGGTCTGTATCCGCTGGACGGCTCCGACTACCCCGAGCTGCGCGAGGCCCTGGACAAGCTCCAGCTCAACGACGCCGCGCTCGTCTACGAGCCGGAGACCTCCGCCGCCCTCGGTTTCGGTTTCCGCGTCGGCTTCCTCGGCCTGCTGCACCTGGACGTGATCCGGGAGCGGCTGGAGCGCGAGTTCGGGCTCGACCTGATCGCCACCGCGCCGAACGTGGTCTACCGCGTGGTCATGGAGGACGGGACCGAGTACACGGTCACCAACCCGAGCGAGTTCCCCGAGGGGAAGATCAACGAGGTGTACGAGCCCGTCGTACGGGCCACGATCCTCGCGCCGACCGAGTTCATCGGCTCGATCATGGAGCTGTGCCAGACCCGGCGCGGCACCCTGCTCGGCATGGACTACCTGTCCGAGGACCGGGTCGAGATCCGCTACACGCTGCCCCTCGCGGAGATCGTCTTCGACTTCTTCGACCAGCTGAAGTCGAAGACCCGCGGTTACGCCTCGCTGGACTACGAGCCCACCGGCGAGCAGACCTCCAGCCTGGTCAAGGTCGACATCCTGCTGCACGGCGACAAGGTCGACGCGTTCTCGGCGATCACGCACAAGGACGCGGCCTACGCCTACGGCGTGCGGCTCGTCGCCAAGCTGCGCGAGCTGATTCCGCGACAGGCCTTCGAGGTGCCCATCCAGGCGGCCATCGGCTCCCGGGTCATCGCCCGCGAGACCATCCGCGCCATCCGCAAGGACGTCCTCGCCAAGTGCTACGGCGGTGACATCTCCCGGAAGCGGAAGCTGCTGGAGAAGCAGAAGGAAGGCAAGAAGCGGATGAAGATGGTGGGTTCCGTGGAGGTTCCGCAGGAGGCCTTCATCGCGGTGCTCTCCAGTGATGACAGCGCGGGATCGGCCAAGAGCAAGAAGTAACCGCGGGTAACAATCGGTCGCGGCCGCAAATCGGGTGCAACGGGGGTTCGCCGTACGAAAGTGCGGCGGACCCCTACGCGCGCGTAGCGTCGCTCTGCGTCGACAATGCGGCGAAACAGACAGGCCGATGCCCCTTACGCACAGGGCGGTCGCGGCTTACTCTGATCCCTGCTCGATAGTTACTCGCGAGTTAAACAACCAGCGCGAACCCCACCGTGAGTAAACCCCAGCCGCACTGAGCCAGCCGCACCGTCGCGGGCCCCGGAGGATGTCGTGACCGACACACAGACACTGATCGAGAACCGACCGCCGTCCGTGGCGGCCCTCTTCCTGGATCGCGTGGCGGCCACACCGGACGCCGAGGCCTACCGCTATCCGGTGCCCGCGGCCTCCGGTGAGGGTCCCGACGACTGGAAGTCGCTCAGCTGGGCGCAGGCGGCCGAGCGGGTCTACGCGATCGCGGCCGGCCTCATCGAACTCGGCATCGAGCCCGAGCAGCGGGTCGCCCTCGCCTCCTCCACCCGCGTCGAGTGGATCCTCGCCGACCTCGGCATCCTGTGCGCCGGCGCCGCCACCACGACGGTCTACCCGCAGACCAACGCCGAGGAGTCGGCGTTCATCCTCTCCGACTCCGAGAGCCGGGTGCTGATCGCGGAGGACGCGGCCCAGGTCGCCAAGGCCGTCGAGAAGCGCGCCGAACTGCCCGAGCTCACCCAGGTCGTCGTCATCGACCCGGCCGGCGCCGAAACCTCCGACTGGGTCATCACCCTCGCCGAGCTGGAGCAGCGCGGTGCCAAGTTCCTGGAGAAGCACCCCGAGCTGATCAAGGAGCGGGTCGGCGCGATCACCAAGGACCAGCTCGCCACCCTCATCTACACCTCCGGCACCACCGGCCGCCCCAAGGGTGTACGGCTGCCGCAGGACAACTGGTCGTACATGGCGAAGGCGATCGCCGCGACCGGCCTGATCAGCGCCGAGGACGTCCAGTACCTGTGGCTGCCCCTCGCCCACGTCTTCGGCAAGGTGCTCACCTCCGGGCAGATCGAGGTCGGCCACGTCACCGCCGTCGACGGCCGCGTCGACAAGATCATCGAGAATCTGCCGGTCGTGCAGCCTACGTACATGGCCGCCGTGCCGCGCATCTTCGAGAAGGTCTACAACGGCGTCGCCGCGAAGGCCCGCGCCGGCGGCGCCGCCAAGTACAAGATCTTCCAGTGGGCGGCCGAGGTCGCCCGCGAGTACGCCAAGGTCACCCAGGACAACTTCCGCCGCACCGGCGCCGCGACCGTGCCCTTCGGGCTCGCCGCCAAGCACAAGGTCGCCGACGGGCTCGTCTACTCCAAGCTGCGGGAGGCCTTCGGCGGGCGGCTGCGGGCCTGCGTCTCCGGGTCGGCGGCGCTGGCGCCCGAGATCGGCTACTTCTTCGCCGGCGCCGGCGTGCACATCCTGGAGGGCTACGGACTGACGGAGTCCTCGGCCGCGTCGTTCGTGAATCCCGGCGAGGCCTACCGCACCGGTACGGTCGGCAAGCCGCTGCCCGGCTGCGAGGTGCGGATCGCCGACGACGGCGAGATCCTGCTCCGCGGCCCCGGCATCATGCAGGGCTACCACGGGCTGCCCGAGAAGACGGCGGAGGTCCTGGAGGCCGACGGCTGGTTCCACACCGGGGACATCGGCGAGCTGTCCCCCGACGGCTACCTGCGGATCACCGACCGCAAGAAGGACCTCATCAAGACGTCCGGCGGCAAGTACATCGCGCCCGCCGAGGTCGAGGGACAGTTCAAGGCGGTCTGCCCCTACGTCTCCAACATCCTCGTGCACGGCGCCGACCGGAACTTCTGCACCGCCCTGATCGCCCTCGACGAGGCCGCGATCCTGGAATGGGCCAAGGAGAACGGCCTGGACGGCAGGTCCTACGCCGACGTGGTGGCCGCGCCGGCGACCGTCGAGATGGTCGACGGGTACGTCAAGCAGCTCAACGAGGGGCTGCAGCGGTGGCAGACCATCAAGAAGTTCCGGCTGCTGCCCCGGGACCTCGACGTGGAGCACGGGGAGATCACGCCGAGTCTGAAGCTGAAGAGGCCGGTCGTGGAGCGTGAGTACAGGCACCTGATCGACGAGATGTACGCCGGGACACGGGAGGCCTAGGAGTTCGTCGCCGGTACGGGTGCCGGCGCGGGCGCGTGGGGGGCTGGTCGCGCAGTTCCCCACGCCCCTTCACGTCAGTTCGCCCCGGCTCTGTTCAGCAGTTGCCGTAGCTCCCTGGTCTCCTTCCTCAGCGTTGCCACATCGACGGGT
Source organism: Streptomyces sp. NPDC104761 (assembly GCF_055583445.1). Classification (NCBI taxonomy): domain Bacteria; kingdom Bacillati; phylum Actinomycetota; class Actinomycetes; order Kitasatosporales; family Streptomycetaceae; genus Streptomyces; species Streptomyces sp. NPDC104761. The sequence continues at coordinate 235,077 of NZ_JBVJNZ010000004.1, forward strand.
TCCTCGGACAAGCGGTCCTCGATGGCAGCCAACCGCTTGCCCAGCTCGCCGAAATCAGCCTGTTCGCGCGCCAGCAGCACCTGCAGTTGCTGGTTCTTCCGGTGCAGTTCCAGGAACACGTTGACCTTCGCCCGCAGCACCCACGGGTCGAACGGCTTCGTGAGATAGTCCGCCGCGCCCGTGGCGTAGCCGCGGAACGTGTACCCCGCGTCCTCGTCCGCTCCGGTCAGGAAGATGATCGGGACGTCTTTCGTCTGGTCGAGGCGTTTGATGTTCGCGGCCGTCTCGAAGCCGTCCATGCCGGGCATGCGGATGTCGAGGAGGACGACGGCGAAGCGGCGGCGGAGCAGGGCCTTCATCGCCTCCTCGCCGGAGCGGGCCCTTACGATCGGCTCGTTCAGCGACGCGAGAACGGCCTCCAGGGCGATCAGGTTGTCCTCCATGTCGTCGACCAGGAGGATGCCGGCACGCTCGTCAGGGGTCATGGCTCCGTCCGTTCGTCGTCGGCGGTCTCGCCGTCCTGTGTGCTGTCGGGGTCCAGGAGTGCGCAGACGACGGTGAGCAGCCTGTCGACGTCCACCGGTTTGGGTACGTAGTCGTTGGCGCCGCGGGCGATGGACTTCTCCCGGTCGCCCGGCATCGCCTTCGCCGTGAGGGCGACGATCGGCAGGCCGGTCCAGCGGGGGGCGCGGCGGATGGCCGCGATGGTCTCGTGGCCGTCCATCTCGGGCATCATGATGTCCATCAGGACGAGTTCGACGTCCGGGTTGCGTTCCAGGGTCTCGATGCCTTCCCGGCCGTTCTCCGCGTACAGCACCGGCATGCCGACGCGGCCGAGGACGTGGGTGAGGGCGAAGACGTTGCGGATGTCGTCGTCGATGATCAGGACGCGGCGGCCGGGGAGTACACGGCCCGCGCGCCCCGTCTGCCATGCCTCCAGCCGGGTCGGGGCCGGCCAGGAGTCGTCGGGGTCGGCGGCGGCCGGCGTCGGGCCGAGGGCGGGCGCGGTGTGGTTCTGCGGGGTCGGTCCGGGCGCCGTGTGGCCGGGGCTGACGACCGGGACGTACAGGGTGAACGTCGAGCCCGTGCCCGGTTCGCTCTCTGCGACGATCCGGCCGCCCAGCAGGCCGGCGATCTCCCGGCTGATGGAGAGGCCGAGGCCGGTGCCGCCGTACTTGCGGTTCGTGGTGCCGTCGGCCTGCTGGAACGCCTCGAAGATGACCGGGAGTTTCTCGGCGGCGATGCCGATGCCGGTGTCCGACACCTGGAAGGCGATCACCTCGTCGCTGTCGTGGACGTAGTGGCGCTCGGGGTCCTTCACCCGGCGCACCCGCAGTTCCACGCGGCCCTTGGCGGTGAACTTGATCGCGTTGGAGAGCAGGTTGCGCAGGATCTGCTGGAGGCGTTGTTCGTCGGAGTACATCTCGCGCGGCACGTCGTCGCCGACGGTCACCTCGAAGGCCAGGCCCCGGTCCAGGGTCAGCGGGCGAAAGGTCGCGTGGACGTAGTCGAGGAGTTTGATCAGGGGGAGGCGTTTGGGGCGGACGTCCATCCGGCCGGCCTCGATCTTCGACAGGTCCAGGATGTCGTTGATGAGCTGGAGCAGGTCCGAGCCGGAGCGGTGGATCGTCGTCGCGAACTGGACCTCCTGGTCGGAGAGTCGGCCGTCCGGGTTGTCGGACAGCAGCCGGGCCAGGATCAGCAGGGAGTTCAGCGGAGTGCGCAGTTCGTGGGACATGTTCGCCAGGAACTCCGACTTGTACTGGGAAGAGGTCGCCAGGAGGGCGGCTTTCTCCTCCAGTTCCGCGTTGGAGCGCTGTAGTTCCGCCTGTTGTTTCTGAAGTTCGTCCGAACGTTCCTGGAGCTGCATCGCCAGCCGCTGGGACTCGCCGAGCAGGGACTCGGTGCGGGAGTTGGCGATGATCGTGTTGATCGCCACGCCGATGGTGTTGACGAACTGGTCGAAGAACGCGAGGTGGACGTCGGAGAAGCGGGAGAAGGAGGCCAGTTCGATGATGCCGAGGAGTTTGTCCTCGAAGAGGATCGGGATGATGACGATCGTGGTGGGCGCGGCTTCGCCGAGACCACTGTTGATCTTGATGTAGTCCGGTGGGGTCTCCTCGACGAGGATCCGCTTCTTCTCGCGGGCCGCCTGGCGCACCAGGCCGTGCACCGGGAGACCGCCGGTCTCGACCGTCGCGCCCTGTGCGGAGCCGTAGCCGGCGATGAACGCGAGGCCCTTGGGCGGTACGGCGGTGCGTACGGCGGCGCCGTCCTCGTCGGGGTCGGCCAGGAAGAACGCGCCGTACTGGGCGTTCACCAGCGGGGTCAGTTCGCGCAGGATGAGGTCGGCGACCTCCATCAGGTCCCGGTGGCCCTGCATGAGGGCGGCGAGGCGGGCCAGGTTGGACTCCAGCCAGTCCTTCGCGCGGGTCGTCTCGCGCAGGTTGGCCACCATCAGGTTGATGTTGTCCTTGAGTTCGGCGACCTCGCCGCGGGTCTCGACGGTGATCGAGCGGGACATGTCGCCCTGTGCCACGGCGGAGGCGACCTCGGCGATCGCGCGGACCTGGGTGGTGAGGTTGAGCGCGAGTTCGTTCACGTTGGTCGTCAGGCGCTTCCAGGTGCCGTACACGCCCTCCACGCGGGCCTGGCCGCCCAGGCGGCCGTCGGAGCCCACCTCGCGGGCCACCCGGGTCACCTCGGAGGAGAACGAGGACAGGGTGTCGACCATGGTGTTGATGGTGGTCTTCAGTTCGAGGATCTCGCCGCGTGCGTCCACGTCGATCTTGCGTGACAGGTCGCCCTGGGCGACGGCCGTCGCGACCTGGGCGATGTTGCGGACCTGCGAGGTGAGGTTGTCGGCCATGTAGTTGACGTTGTCGGTCAGGTCGCGCCAGACGCCGGAGACGCCGAGCACCTGGGCGCGGCCGCCGAGCCGGCCGTCGGTGCCGACCTCGCGCGCGACGCGGGTGACCTCGTCGGCGAAGGCCCGCAGTTGTTCCACCATCGTGTTGACGGTGTCCTTGAGTTCGAGGATCTCGCCGCGTGCGTCGACGGTGATCTTCTTGGAGAGGTCGCCGTTGGCGACGGCCGTCGTCACCTGGGCGATGTTGCGGACCTGGGAGGTCAGGTTCAGGGCCATGAAGTTCACGTTGTCGGTGAGTTCTTTCCAGACTCCCGAGACGCCTCTGACCTGCGCCTGACCGCCGAGGTTTCCTTCGGTGCCGACTTCGCGGGCGACGCGGGTGACTTCGTCGGCGAAGGCGGAGAGCTGGTCGACCATCGTGTTGATGGTTGATTTCAGTTCGAGGATCTCGCCTTTCGCCTCCACCGTGATCTTCTTGCCGAGATCGCCCTGGGCGACGGCCGTGGAGACGAGGGCGATGTTGCGGACCTGGGACGTCAGGTTGTCGGCCATGAAGTTGACGTTGTCGGTGAGGTCCTTCCAGACCCCGGACACGCCTCTGACGTGCGCCCGGCCGCCGAGGTTTCCTTCGGTGCCGACTTCGCGGGCGACGCGGGTGACTTCGTCGGCGAACGCGGAGAGCTGGTCGACCATCGTGTTGATCGTCGACTTCAGTTCGAGGATCTCGCCCTGCGCGTCGACCATGATCTTCTGCGAGAGGTCGCCGTTGGCGACGGCCGTCGTCACCTGCGCGATGTTGCGGACCTGGGAGGTCAGGTTCGACGCCATGAAGTTGACGTTGTCCGTGAGGTCCTTCCACACGCCCGACACACCCCGTACCTGGGCGCGGCCGCCCAGCCGGCCCTCCGTGCCGACCTCGCGGGCGACGCGGGTGACCTCGTCGGCGAACGCGGACAGCTGGTCGACCATGGTGTTCACGGTGAGCTTCAGCTCCAGCAGCTCGCCTGTGGCCTCGACGGTCACCGTGCGCGTCAGGTCGCCGCGCGCCACCGCCGTCGTCACCAGGGCGATGTCACGGACCTGCGCGGTCAGCCGGGACGCCATGGTGTTGACGGCCTCGGTGACGTCCCGCCAGCTGCCGGACAGTCCCTGCACCTTGGCCCGGCCGCCGAGCCGCCCCTCGGTGCCGACCTCACGCGCGACCCGGGTCACCTCGCCGGTGAACAGGGACAGCTGGTCGACCATCGTGTTCACCGCGCGGGCGAGCCGGCGCAGGTCGCCGCGGAGCTGCCGGCTTCCGTCGTGCAGATCGACCCGCTGGGTCAGGTCGCCGCCGGCCACCGCGTCCAGCACGCGCGTGGCGTTCGCCGCCGGCGCGACGAGGGCGTCGAGGACCTGGTTGACGTCGTTGACGCGTGACGTCCAGGCGCCCTGGCCGGGGCTCGCCGACAGCCGTTCGTCCAGCCGGCCGTGGCGCACCAGCTCCCGTTTCACGCGCCGCAGGTCGGTGTTGAAGTGAATTCCGCGGTCCATGATCTGGTTGAAGACCGCGGTGAGTTCGGCGACGATCCCCTCCCCGGCGGTCCCGTCGGTCCCGGTCTCCGGGACTTTCGCGAAGTCGCCGTCGCGGGCGGCGGTCATCGCGGCGAGCAGAGGGCGCAGCGCGGATGCTCGGAGTTGTTCCGGTTTCTGTCCGTCTTCGAGCAGACGCGTAGCACTGTTCTCACTCATGGCGGCCCACTTCGGTAACTCGGTGCTTATGGGCGCAGTCAGTCTGTCACTCTGTCCGCATCGATCGGGATGTATTCGTCCGAACTGCTCGGGGAGCTGGACATGGGGGCCATACCCACGCAACGGGAGACCGTCTCCCGGGTCCGTGAGGCGCCTGCGCACGACGCGGCGCCGGCGCACGGCAACCCTCCCGCGCACGACAACCCTCCCGCGCACCACAACGCTCCCGCGCACGACACCGCGGGCCCGCGTGCGCAGGGGCGCGCGTCCCTGCCCGGCAGCCCTCTCGCGCCCGGTTCCGCCCGTGCTCTGGTGCGCGCCTCCTTCGACGAGTGGACGGAGTGCGGGCTGCTGCGCCCGGAGCAGCAGCGGGTCGCCGAGGACGCCATGGTCGTCGTCAGCGAACTCGTCACCAACGCCGTCGTGCACGCCGGTACGGACGTCGAGGTCGACTGGTGGCTGGAGGAGCGGGAGGAGACTGCGTTCGTCGTCGAGGTCACCGACCACCATCCCTCCCGCGCGCCCCGCGACCACCCGGCCGAGACGCCGTACGAGACACCGGAGTTCGGGCGTGGGCTCCGTCTGGTCGCCTCGCTCGCCGAGTCCTGGGGGGTGACGTACCGCACCGGCGCCAAGTCGGTGTGGGCGCGGCTGACCGGCCGCGGCGGCACGCTCCCCGACGAGCGGCAGCTGAAGGTCGCCGAGATCCTCGCCCCCGAGCCGCCCCAGCCCCAGTCCCAGTCCCAGCCCGCACCCGCGCACGCGCACGCGCGCGGGGCCGCTGCGGAGGGCGGAGAGCGTGGAGAGCGCGGAGAGCGCGGTGACTGCTCGCACCGCCCCGAGCGGGACCGGGACTGGCTCAACCGGGGCGCCCTGTCCTTCCTCGCCGAGGCCTCCGACCTGCTCGCAGGCCAGCTCGACGAGAACCTGGTGGCGGCGCTCACCGGCCAGCTGATCGTGCCCCGGCTCGCCGACTGGTGCGCCGTGTGGCTGGAGGACGAGGCGACCGTACGTGGCGGCTGGGGCGAGGCCGGCGGGGCGGGCGGCCCGCGGCTGGCCCGGGTCTGGCACGGCAGCGAGAACCGCATCGAGGAACTGCGCGGCGCTCTGGAGAAGGACCCGCCGGGTGCGCAGGGCGGCTTACGGTCCGGGCCCGAGCCGTACCCCTGGCCCGGCGCGGCGCTCGGCCCGCAGGGCACGCACGGCTCGGCGCTCGCCTACCGGCTCATCGCGGGCGGCCGCCCGCTCGGCACGCTCGTCATCGGACGCTCCGGTCCGGACGGCATCCCCGACGAGATCACCGGTCTCGTGGAGGACTTCGGCCGCCGCGTCGCCCTCGCCATCGGCGCGGCCCGCCAGTACGCCCGCCAGGCCACCATCAGCGCCGTCCTGCAGCGCGGGCTGCTGCCCGGCGCGGTCGCCGAGATCCCGGGCGTGCGCAGCGCGCTGGTCTACGAACCCTGCGACAAGGGCGGCCCCAGCGGCGACTTCTACGACCTCTTCCCGGCCGGCGACGGCCGCTGGTGCTTCGCCGTGGGCGACGTCCAGGGCAAGGGGCCCGAGGCCGCCGTCGTCATCGGCCTCGCCCGGCCCTGGCTGCGGCTCCTGGCCCGCGAGGGCTACCGGGTCGCCGACGTCCTCGACCGCCTCAACCAGCTCCTCCTCGACGACGCCACCGAGGCCGCCGACGCCGCCGCCCGCGCCCTGGTCGCGGCAGGCGGCCGCGCCCTGCCGCCCGGCGACGGCCCGCAGACCCGGTTCCTCTCCCTCCTCTACGGCGAGCTCACCCCCCTCGACGGCGGCGGCGTCCGCTGCACCCTCGCCTCCGCCGGGCACCCGCTGCCGCTGCGCCTCGGCCCCGACGGCGAGGTCAGCACCGCCGCCCGCCCGCAGACGCTGCTAGGGGTCGTCGAGGACGAGACCTACACCAGCGAGACCATCGAGCTGGCGCCCGGCGACAGCCTGCTGTGCGTGACCGACGGGGTCACCGAGCGGCGCTCCGGCAGCCGCCAGTTCGACGACGGCGACGGGCTCGCGCGGGCGCTGGCCGGCTGCGCGGGGCTGAACGCCGACCTGATCGCCGAGCGCATCAGGCGGCTCGTCCACGAGTTCGGCGGCGGGCAGCCGGAGGACGACCTGGCGCTGCTCGTCCTGCAGGCGGAGTGACCGAGGCCGTACAGGAAAAGCGACCGAGACCGTACAGGAAAAGCGACCGAGACCGTACGAGAAATCGGGACGGGAGCCGGTACGGGACAATGGGGGACATGCCTTCCGCACTCCCCGACGGCGAGCCCGTCCCCGACGACGGCGCGCTCCCCGCGTCCGCGCTCGCCGGTGCCGCCGCCCGCCCCCTCGGGTTCTACCTGCACGTCCCCTACTGCGCGACCCGCTGTGGCTACTGCGACTTCAACACGTACACGGCGACCGAGCTGCGCGGTACCGGCGGTGTGCTGGCCTCCCGCGACAACTACGCGGACACCCTGGTCGACGAGGTCAGGCTGGCGCGGAAGGTCCTCGGCGACGATCCGCGCGAGGTGCGGACCGTGTTCGTCGGGGGCGGTACGCCCACGCTGCTGGCCGCCGCCGATCTCGTACGGATGCTGGGCGCGATCCGCGACGAGTTCGGGCTCGCCGCCGACGCGGAGGTCACGACCGAGGCGAACCCGGAGTCCGTCGACCCGGCCTACCTGGCGGCCCTGCGCGAGGGCGGCTTCAACCGGATCTCCTTCGGCATGCAGAGCGCACGGCAGCACGTGCTGCGGGTCCTGGACCGCACCCACACCCCCGGCCGCCCCGAGGCGTGCGTCGCGGAGGCCCGCGCGGCCGGCTTCGAGCACGTCAACCTCGACCTGATCTACGGCACGCCGGGCGAGTCCGACGACGACTGGCGGGCCTCCCTGGACGCGGCGATCGGTGCCGGGCCCGACCACGTGTCGGCGTACGCGCTGATCGTCGAGGAGGGCACCCAGCTGGCCCGCCGGATCCGCCGCGGCGAGGTCCCGATGACCGACGACGACGTCCACGCCGACCGGTACCTGATCGCCGACTCCGTGCTGGCGGGCGCGGGCTTCGACTGGTACGAGGTGTCCAACTGGGCCACCTCCCAGGCGGGCCGCTGCCTGCACAACGAGCTGTACTGGCGGGGCGCCGACTGGTGGGGCGCCGGACCGGGGGCGCACTCGCACGTGGGGGGCGTGCGGTGGTGGAACGTGAAGCACCCGGGGGCGTACGCGGCGGCGCTGGCGTCCGGGCGGTCGCCGGGGGCCGGGCGGGAGGTCCTGACGGACGAGGACCGGCGGGTGGAGCGGATCCTGCTGGAGCTGCGGCTGCGGGAGGGGGTGCCGCTGGCGCTGCTGAAGGAGGAGGGACTGGCGGCTTCGCGGCGGGCGCTGGGGGAGGGGCTGCTGGAGGCCGGTCCGTACGAGGAGGGGCGGGCCGTGCTGACGTTGCGGGGGCGGTTGCTGGCGGATGCGGTGGTGCGGGATCTGGTGGACTGATCACTCCGGCGAGTGAATCGGCCCGGAACGCGGGTTCGGTCCCTAACCTGGTTCGTAGGCTGCCGCTAAAAGTACGCGGCGGATGTGGAGGCCACGGAGATGACCGCTGTGGACGAGCGTGGGATCGCCAAGTTCTTCGAGGAGTTCGAGCCTCCCGAGGGCATCAAGGCGGAGCTTCTCCGGGGGGAAATCGTGATGATGGCCACTCCCGATCTGGTGCACAACCGGATTGTGGCGGACGTGGTGGACCAGATCCCGCGCAAGGGCTGGGAACGGCTTCAGGTGACGGATGTGGACATCATCGATGAGAGCAGCGAGCCCATTCCGGACTTGGTGGTTCTGGTACGCGGTGTGGCCCCGGAATCGGGCCGTCTACTGCCGTCTCAGTTGGTGACAATGGTGGTCGAGGTGGTCTCCAGGACCAGCGTCCAGCGGGACTACGAAGTCAAGCGGTCCATCTACGCCGCTGGCGAGGTGCCCGCTTATCTCATCGTGGACCCGATCATGGCGCAGTGCGTCCTGCTGACGAAGCCCGTCGGGAAGGGGGAGAACGCCGACTACCAGAGGCAGCAGATCACCAAGTTCGGGGCGCCGCTGCCGCTGGAGGATCTGGGACTGGAACTGGACACCACCGAGTTCGGTACCTACGAGAACGTCAGGCCCCACCGCTACCCGTGACGAAGTCGATCAGCTCCTCCACCCGCCCCAGCAACTCCGGCTCCAGGTCCTTGTAGGAGCCCACGCGCGCGAGGATCGCCTGCCATACCGCGCCCGTGTTGTCCGACGGCCAGCCCAGCGCTCGGCAGACGCCCGTCTTCCAGTCCTGGCCGTGCGGGACTCGCGGCCACGCCTCGATGCCCAGGGACGACGGTTTCACCGCCTCCCAGATGTCGATGTACGGGTGGCCGACGACCAGGGCGTGGTCGCTGGTGACCGACTGCGCGATGCGCCACTCCTTGGTGCCGGGGAGCAGGTGGTCGACGAGGACGCCGAGACGGGCGTCCGGGCCGGGGGCGAACTCGGCGACGATGGCGGGGAGGTCGTCGACGCCCTCCAGGTACTCCACGACCACGCCCTCGATGCGCAGGTCGTCGCCCCAGACCTTCTCGACCAGTTCCGCGTCGTGGCGGCCCTCCACGTAGATGCGGCCGGCGCGGGCGACACGCGCGCGTGCGCCGGGGACGGCGACCGAGCCGGAGGCGGTACGGGAGGGGCGTACGGGTCCCCCGGACGTGGGGCGCACGAGGGTGACGACCCGCCCCTCCAGGAGGAAGCCGCGCGGCTCCAGCGGGAAGACGCGGTGCTTGCCGAAGCGGTCCTCCAGGGTGACCGTGCCCGCCTCGCAGCGGATCACCGCGCCGCAGAAACCCGTCCCCGGCTCCTCGACCACCAGACCGGCTTCGGCGGCCACCTCGGGCACCGGCTTCGGCTTCTTCCACGGCGGTGTCAGGTCGGCGGAGTACTGGCGCATTCGGATGACGATAGGAGAAGCCGGACCGGCACGCCTACGACACGCCGAAACGGGCCGCCAGGGCGTCGCGCTGGGCCCGTACGAACGCCGCGTCCACCACCGCTCCGTGACCGGGCACGTACAGGGCGCGGTCGCCGCCCAGGGAGAGGAGGCGGTCGAGGGCGGCGGGCCACCGCGACGGTACGGCGTCGGGGCCGGCCTGCGGATCGCCGGACTCCTCCACCAGGTCGCCGCAGAACACCACCTCCGGGTCGCCGGGGACCAGGACGGCGAGGTCGTGGGGGGTGTGGCCGGGACCCACGTTCGCCAGCAGGGCCTGGCGGCCGTCGCCCAGGTCGAAGGTCCACTCGCCGGACACCAGATGGCGGGGGAGCGGGAGGGCGTCGGCCGCCTCCTCGGCCTCCCCGGCCGGCAGGCCGTTGCGGATCGCGTCCAGGCGGAGCTCCTCGCGGCCGTACCCGAGGACGCCCTCGGCGCCCACCGCCGCGTACAGGGCCGCGCCCGCGAAGGCGGCCGCGCCGAAGACATGGTCGAAGTGCGGATGGGTGAGCGCGAGATGGGTCACACGGCGGTCGGCCAGCGCCTGCGCCTCCGTACGCAACCGCGCGCCCTCCGCCAGGCTCGACCCGGCGTCCACCATCAGGGCCGTGCCCGCGCCCAGGACCAGACCCGCCGTGCAGTCCCAGCCCGGCAGCCGGCACCGGCCGACGCCCTCGGCCACCCGCTCCCAGCCCAGCTCTTCCCAAGTCACCGTCATGCCGCGACGCTAGCCGTAGAACGCCATGGGTCCTGACCGGCCTTGCCCAGTCGGTGCCCCACGGCCGTACACTGGGCCGGGGATGCTGGCACTCGCGTTCGCAGAGTGCCAGACGAAAGGCCCGAAGGGACCGAAAGGCCGCGGGGACGACTTTCTGGAGGTGTGGCGCCGGATGCTGAGTGAACGCAGGCTTCAGGTATTGCGCGCCATCGTCCAGGACTACGTCGGCACCGAGGAGCCGGTCGGTTCGAAGGCGCTGACCGAACGGCACAACCTCGGGGTCTCCCCGGCGACCGTGCGCAACGACATGGCCGCCCTGGAGGACGAGGGGTTCATCGCCCAGCCGCACACCAGCGCGGGGCGGATCCCCACCGACAAGGGGTACCGGCTGTTCGTCGACAAGCTGGCCGGTGTCAAGCCGATGAGCGCGCCCGAGCGGCGGGCCATCCAGAACTTCCTCGACGGCGCCGTCGACCTCGACGACGTGGTGGCGCGGACCGTGCGGCTGCTGGCCCAGCTGACCCGGCAGGTGGCGGTCGTGCAGTACCCGTCGCTGACGCGGTCGACCGTGCGGCACGTGGAACTGCTCTCCCTCGCACCGGCCCGGCTGATGCTGGTGCTGATCACCGACACCGGACGGGTCGAGCAGCGGATGGTCGACTGCCCGGCGCCCTTCGGCGAAACGTCCCTGGCGGATCTGCGGGCGCGGCTGAACAGCCGGGTCGCGGGACGCCGGTTCTCGGACGTGCCCCGGCTGGTGGAGGACCTGCCGGAAGCCTTCGAGGCCGAGGACCGCGGCACGGTCTCGGCGGTGCTCTCCACCCTGCTGGAGACGCTCGTCGAGGAGAACGAGGAGCGGCTGATGATCGGCGGCACCGCCAATCTCACCCGCTTCGGACATGACTTTCCCCTCACGATCCGGCCCGTCCTGGAGGCCCTGGAGGAGCACGTCGTCCTCCTCAAGCTCATGGGCGAGGCGGGGGATTCGGGCATGACCGTACGCATCGGTCACGAGAACGCCTACGAGGGACTCAACTCCACGTCAGTGGTGTCGGTCGGCTACGGTTCGGGCGGCGAGGCAGTCGCCAAACTCGGCGTGGTCGGACCGACCCGCATGGATTACCCGGGAACGATGGGAGCGGTACGAGCGGTGGCACGGTACGTCGGACAGATCCTGGCGGAGTCGTAAGTGGCCACGGACTACTACGCCGTTCTCGGCGTGCGCCGCGACGCGTCGCAGGAAGAGATCAAGAAGGCCTTCCGTCGGCTCGCGCGCGAGCTGCACCCGGACGTCAACCCGGACCCGAAGACCCAGGAGCGGTTCAAGGAGATCAACGCCGCCTACGAGGTGCTCTCCGACCCGCAGAAGAAGCAGGTCTACGACCTCGGCGGCGATCCGCTCTCGCAGAGCGGCGGCGGGGGCGCGGGCGGCTTCGGGGCCGGCGGGTTCGGGAACTTCTCCGACATCATGGACGCGTTCTTCGGTACGGCGTCCCAGCGCGGTCCGCGGTCGCGCACCCGGCGCGGCCAGGACGCGATGATCCGGATCGAGGTCGAGCTCGACGAGGCGGCCTTCGGCACGACCAAGGACATCCAGGTCGACACGGCGATCGTCTGCAACACCTGCAACGGTGAGGGCGCGGCGCCGGGCACCTCCGCCCAGACGTGTGACATGTGCCGGGGCCGTGGTGAGGTCTCGCAGGTGACGCGGTCCTTCCTCGGCCAGGTCATGACCTCGCGGCCCTGCCCGCAGTGCCAGGGGTTCGGGACCGTCGTGCCGACGCCGTGCCCCGAGTGCGCGGGCGACGGGCGGGTGCGGTCGCGGCGGACGCTGACCGTGAAGATCCCGGCCGGTGTCGACAACGGCACGCGGATCCAGCTCGCCGGTGAGGGCGAGGTGGGGCCGGGCGGCGGTCCGGCCGGTGACCTGTACGTCGAGATCCACGAGCTGCCGCACTCGACGTTCCAGCGGCGCGGCGACGACCTGCACTGCACGGTGACCATCCCGATGACGGCGGCTTCCCTCGGTACGAAGGTGCCGCTGGAGACGCTGGACGGGATGGAGGAGGTCGACATCCGGCCGGGCACGCAGTCCGGGCAGTCGATTCCGCTGCACGGGCGGGGGGTCACGCATCTGCGGGGCGGCGGCCGGGGTGACCTGATCGTGCACGTCGAGGTGACGACGCCGACGAAGCTGGACCCTGAGCAGGAGCGGTTGCTGCGGGAGCTGGCGAAGCTGCGCGGGGAGGAGCGGCCGCAGGGGCAGTTCCAGCCCGGCCAGCAGGGGCTGTTCAGCCGGCTGAAGGACGCGTTCAACGGGCGTTGACGGGTGCCGTGAAGGGGCTCCGCCCCTTCGGCCCCGCCAGGGGGCTCCGCTCCCTGGCCCCCCGCAGACCCATGCCCACCCACCAGCCGACTCGGTTCGCTCAGAAGTGCGCTCGCCCCCGGCTCGGTCCGCCGGGAGGCGTGGTTGCCCGGTCGGCTCGGTCCCTTGTGAGGTGTGGTTTCTGGCATGTGCCAAAGGGGCGGCCCGATTCGGTCTTGTTCGGAGGACGTGACAACATGCCGTCATGTCCTCCGCACTGACCGATCTCTTCCCTCTTCCGATCGTGCAGGCCCCCATGGCGGGCGGGGTCTCCGTCCCGCAGCTCGCCGCCGCCGTGTCCGAGGCGGGCGGGCTGGGGTTCCTCGCCGCCGGGTACAAGACCGCCGACGGGATGTACCAGGAGATCAAGCAGCTGCGGGGGCTGACCGGCCGTCCCTTCGGTGTGAACGTGTTCATGCCCCAGCCCGAGTACGCCGAGTCCGGGGCCGTGGAGGTCTACGCGCATCAGCTGGCCGGTGAGGCCGCCTGGTACGAGACCGAGCTCGGCGACCCGGACAGCGGCCGGGACGACGGGTACGAGGCCAAGCTGGCCGTGCTGCTCGACAACCCGGTGGCCGCCGTCTCCTTCCACTTCGGCGTGCCGGCGCCGGGGGTGCTGGACTCCCTGCGGCGGGCCGGGACGCTCACCCTCGTCACCGCCACCACCGCCGAGGAGGCCCTCGCCGCCGAGCGGGCCGGGGCGGACGCGGTGATCGCCCAGGGCGTGGAGGCGGGAGGACATCAGGGCACCCACCGGGACGTCGCGGAGAACGACGGGTCCGGGATCGGGCTGCTGTCGCTGGTCGCCCAGGTGCGCGAGACCGTCCGGATCCCGGTCGTCGCCGCGGGCGGGATCATGCGCGGCGGCCAGATCGCGGCCGTACTGGCGGCGGGGGCGAGCGCGGCACAGCTGGGGACGGCCTTCCTCGCCACCCCGGAGTCCGGCGCCGCCGCCCTGCACAAGCAGGCGCTCACCGACCCGCTCTTCACGCGGACCGCGCTGACCCGTGCGTTCTCCGGACGGCCCGCCCGCGGCCTGGTCAACCGGTTCATGCGCGAGCACGGCCCGTACGCGCCCGCCGCCTACCCGGAGGTCCACCACCTCACCTCCCCGCTGCGCAAGGCCGCCGCCCGGTCCGGGGACGCGCAGGGCATGGCCCTGTGGGCCGGGCAGGGCCACCGGATGGCCCGCGAGCTGCCCGCCGGACAGCTGGTGGAGACCCTCGCGGAGGAACTCGCCGCCGCGTCGACAGCGTTGTCGACCAAGGGGGAGCGCAGGGGAGAGGGTGGCGGGCGATGACCGCGCCCGTCTTCGTCGTCGAGGACTTTCCCGCGGGCGGCGCCGGACAGTTCGTCCTCGACGGGCCCGAGGGCCGGCACGCGGTCTCCGTGAAGCGGCTGCAGCCCGGCGAGGAGGTCGTCCTCACCGACGGCGCCGGCCGCTGGGCGGTCTGCGAGGTGCTCGCCGCCGAGGGCAAGGACCGGCTGGTCGTCCACATGACGTCGGTCTCCCGGGAGCCGGAGCCCGCGCCCCGCATCACCGTCGTCCAGGCCCTCCCCAAGGGCGACCGCGGCGAGGTCGCCGTGGAGACCATGACCGAGGTCGGCGTCGACAGGATCGTGCCCTGGCAGGCCGCCCGCTGCATCACCCAGTGGAAGGGCGAGCGGGGCCTCAAGTCGCTGGCGAAGTGGCGGGGCACCGCCCGCGAGGCCGGCAAGCAGTCCCGCCGGGTGCGGTTCCCCGAGGTCACCGACGCGATGACGACCAAGCAGGTCGCGGCACTGCTGGCCGGGGCCGACCTCGCCGCCGTCCTGCACTCCGACTTCGAGCACGGCAGTGAGCCGCTCGCGGCGGCCGAACTGCCCGCCGGGGGCGAGATCGTGCTGGTCGTCGGGCCCGAAGGGGGCGTCGCCCGGGACGAGATCGCGCTGTTCGAGGAGGCGGGTGCGAAGACGTACACCCTGGGGCCTACCGTGATGCGCACGTCGACCGCCGGGACGGCGGCCGCGGCCCTGCTGCTCGGCCGCACCGGCCGGTGGTCCTGAACCGACCGCACCGCACCCTGGGGGGACAGCCGTGGAACTCGCCCAAGTCCGGCTCCTGGTCACCGACTTCGCCGCCTGCTACCGCTTCTACGCCGAGGTGCTCGGGCTGAAGCCGCAGTCGGGGGCCAGCGAAGGGCCGTACGAGAAGTTCAGCCCGCACGCCGGATCGGTGGGGATCGCCCTGCAGGACCGGGCGGTGATGGCCGCGATACTCGGCGAACTGGGGGAGGCGGCGACCGGGCACCGCTCGCTGGTGGTGCTGCGCGTCGACGACCTGGACGGCTACTGCGAGCAGATCACCGCACGGGGCGCGGTCCTCGTGCACGGACCCGAGCCGATGACCGAACGCATGCGGGTCGCCCACCTCAAGGACCCCGAGGGGAACCTGGTGGAACTCCAGGAGTGGCTGCTGCTGCGGACCTGAGGGGCAGCGCACCGGCACGGGTGACCTCTCCGAACACGTGAGTGGCCGTAAGCCCCCTACCGCCACCGGCGGGACGGTGGGAAGCTGCCCTCCATGGGGGCATTGAGGCGGATTTGGGGCCGGCCACGCGGGACCAGGGTGGCGGCCGTGGCGGGGCTCGCGGTGATCGCCGTGGGCGGTGCGGCGGCGTGTCAGCCGGGCGGCCTGAACACCGCGACGGTCGCCTACACCACCGACCGCACCGCCACCGCGGAACTGAAACGCCAGCACGTCGATGTCGACTGGCTCACCTGCACCGGCAACTTCGGGTCGTCGGGGACCTCGAAGAGCGCGAAGACGCCGTCGGCCACCGCGACCACCGTCGTCTCCGTCGACTGCCGGGGCCGGACCAAGGACGGCCGGGACATCACCGTCACCGGCCGGGTCACCAAGGCCGTCAGCGGCGCCTGCGTGCGCGGCAACCTCGTCGCCAGGGTCGGCGGCAGGGAATGGTTCCGGGTGAACGGGCTGGGCGACTGCGACGCCACACCCGGGCCGGTGTACAGCACCTACCGGCCGCCCACCTACGGGCAGCAGCCCGGCCCCACCGTGACCGTCACGAAGACGATCTGGTGCCAGGGCGACCCCAAGTGCTGGCCGGTGCAGGGAAAGTGATCGAAATCGGCCACCGGGAACACACCGCGGTGCATAGGCTGAGCGAGTGACTCAGGGTGCAGCGACAGGACCGCGGTCCTACCTCCGATTTCCCCATGTCCACGGCGACCTGGTCGCCTTCACCGCCGAGGACGACGTGTGGCTCGCGCCCCTGGACGGCGGCCGGGCCTGGCGGGCCAGCGCCGACAACGTCCCCGTGACGCTGCCCCGCATCTCGCCCGACGGCACCACGGTCGCCTGGACCTCCACCCGCGACGGCGCCCCCGAGATCCACCTCGCCCCCGTCGACGGCGGCCCGTCCACCCGCCTGACCCACTGGGGGAGTTCCCGCACCCAGGTGCGCGGCTGGACCGCCGACGGGCAGGTCCTCGCCATCTCCACCCACGGCCAGGCCAGCCTCCGGCGCAGCTGGGCCCACGCCGTGCCGCTCGACGGCGGTCCGTCCACCGTCCTGCCGTACGGCCCGGTCGGCCACGTCGCCTTCGGCCCGCACACCGTGCTGCTGTCCGCGCCGATGGGGCGGGAGGCGGCCTGGTGGAAGCGGTACCGGGGCGGTACGGCGGGCAAGCTGTGGATCGACCGGGAGGGCGAAGGCGAGTTCGTACGGCTGCACGCGGAGCTGGACGGGAACCTGGAGTACCCCGTGTGGTCCGGCGACCGGATCGCGTTCCTCTCCGACCACGAGGGCACGGGCGCGCTGTACTCCTCCCTCGCCGACGGCTCCGACCTGCGCCGGCACACCCCTCTCGACGGCTTCTACGCCCGGCACGCGTCCGGCGACGGCACCCGCGTCGTCTACGCCTCGGCCGGTGAACTCTGGCTCCTCGACGACCTGGAGGGCGCCGAACCGCGCCGCCTGGACATCCGGCTCGGCGGCTCCCGGACCGACCGGCAGCCCTACCCGGTCAACGCGGCCCGCTGGTTCAGCTCCGCCTCGCCCGACCACACCGCGCGCGGCAGCGCCGTCCTGGTGCGCGGCGGCGTGCACTGGGTGACCCACCGCTCCGGTCCGGCGCGTGCCCTCGCCGCCCGGCCCGGGGTGCGGGCCCGGCTGCCCGTCACCTTCCGCGCGGACGCCGAGGAATGGGTGGTGTGGGTGACGGACGCCGAGGGCGACGACGCCCTGGAGTTCGCCCCCGCCACCGGACTCGTGCCCGGCGCCACACCGCGCCGGATCGCCGCCGGACAGCTCGGCCGGGTCCTCGACCTCGCCGTCGCCCCCGACGGCGGCCGGGTCGCCGTCGCCGCCCACGACGGCCGGCTGCTCCTCGTCGAACGCGAGACCGGCGAGGTCCGCGAGGTCGACCGCAGCGAGGACGGCGACGTCTCCGGACTCGCCTTCTCGCCCGACTCCGGCTGGCTCGCCTGGTCCCACCCCGGCGCCGGCGGCCTCTGCCAGCTCCGCATCGCCCACACCACCGACCTCACCGTCACCGAGGCCACCCCGCTGCGGTTCCGGGACTACGACCCCGCCTTCACCCGCGACGGCAAGCACCTCGCGTTCCTCTCCACCCGCTCCTTCGACCCGGTCTACGACGAGCACGTCTTCGACCTGGCCTTCGTGGTCGGCGACCGCCCGCACCTGATCACCCTCGCGGCCACCACCCCCTCGCCGTTCGGCCCGCAGCGGCACGGCCGCCCCTTCGAGACCCCCGACAAGGAGGAGACCCCGGACGCCGAGGGCACCCCCGCCACCCGGATCGACCTGGAGGGCCTCGCCGACCGGATCGTGCCCTTCCCCGTCGAGGCCGGCCGCTACTCCACGCTGCGCGCCGCCAAGGACGGCGTGCTCTGGCTGCGCCACCCGGTCCGCGGCGTTCTCGGCGCCTCCCGCGCCCACCCCGAGGACCCGGCGCCCAAGACCGAGCTGGAGCGCTACGACCTCGCCCAGCAGCGCATCGAGTACCTCGCCTCCGACGCCGACCACTTCGAGGTCAGCGGCGACGGCAAACGCGTCCTGCTGTGGGCCGACGGCAAGCTCAAGGTCGTGCCCAGCGACCGCCGCGCCTCGAACGACGACGACAGCGACACCAACATCACCGTCGACCTGTCCCGGGTCCGGCAGACCGTGGACCCGGCCGCCGAGTGGCGGCAGATGTTCGACGAGACCGGCCGCATCATGCGCGACCAGTTCTGGCGGCCCGACCTCGGCGGCGTCGACTGGAACGGCGTCCTGGACCGCTACCGCCCGCTCGTCGACCGGGTCGCCACCCACGACGACCTCGTCGACCTGCTCTGGGAGGTCCAGGGCGAACTCGGCACCTCGCACGCCTACGTCACCCCGCGCGGCGGCCACGGCGGCGGCCCCCGGCAGGGCCTGCTCGGTGCCGACATCTCCCGGCACGCCGACGGCAGCTGGCGCATCGACCGGATCCTGCCCGCCGAGACCTCCGACCCAGGCGCCCGTTCCCCGCTCGCCGCACCCGGCGCCGCGGTCCGCCCCGGCGACGCGATCGTGGCGGTCGCCGGCCGCCCCGTCGACCCGGTGACCGGCCCCGGCCCGCTCCTGGTCGGCACGGCCGGCAAGGCGATCGAGCTCACCGTGTCCCCGGCGGGCGGCGGCGACCTGCGGCACCCGGTCGTCGTACCGGTCGCCGACGAGGAGCCGCTCCGCTACCACGCCTGGGTCGCCGACCGCCGGGCCCATGTGCACGCGGCGTCCGGCGGCCGCCTCGGCTACCTCCACGTCCCCGACATGCAGGCGCCCGGCTGGGCCCAGATCCACCGCGACCTGAGCGTGGAGATGGCCCGCGAGGGCATCGTCGTGGACGTCCGCGAGAACCGCGGCGGGCACACCTCCCAGCTGGTCGTGGAGAAGCTGGCCCGGCGGATCGTCGGCTGGGACCTGCCGCGCGGAATGCAGCCGCAGAGCTACCCGAGGGACGCGCCCCGGGGACCGGTCGTGGTCGTCGCCAACGAGTTCTCCGGCTCCGACGGCGACATCGTCAACGCGGCGATCAAGGCGCTGGGCATCGGCCCGGTGGTCGGCACCCGTACCTGGGGCGGCGTGATCGGCATCGACAGCCGCTACCGCCTCGTCGACGGCACGCTGGTCACCCAGCCGAAGTACGCGTTCTGGCTGGAGGGCTACGGCTGGGGCGTCGAGAACCACGGCGTCGACCCGGACGTGGAGGTCGTCCAGACCCCGCAGGACTGGGGGGCGGGGAGAGACCCACAGCTCGACGAGGCGG
Organism: Streptomyces sp. NPDC104761; assembly: GCF_055583445.1. Taxonomy (NCBI): domain Bacteria; kingdom Bacillati; phylum Actinomycetota; class Actinomycetes; order Kitasatosporales; family Streptomycetaceae; genus Streptomyces; species Streptomyces sp. NPDC104761. Next base: position 254,082 of record NZ_JBVJNZ010000004.1, read on the forward strand.
TACGGATAGCCCTGGAGGCGTTGGAGACGGCTCCTGCGAAGATCCCGCCGGCGCTGCCGAACTGAGAAGGGGCGCCGGGTCCGGCCAGGGGGCGCGGGGCTGCATCTGATATGCGGCTCCGCCGCGGGGCGCGACAAGCCCCCACCGGACCCGCACCCGACGACGATACGATGCCCCCGGAACTGATCACCGGTCGAGGAGAAAACGTGGCAGGGGAACCCCAGGACGACTGCCTGTTCTGCAAGATCGTCGCAGGCCACGTCCCCGCGACGATCGTCCGGGAGACGGACACCACCGTCGCCTTCCGGGACATCAACCCCCAGGCGCCCACCCATGTCCTGGTGATTCCCAGGGTCCACTACAGGAACGCGGCCGAGCTCGCCGCGGGCGAACCCGCCGTCGCCGCCGACATACTGCGTGAGGCGCAGGCCGTCGCCGACGAGGACAAGCTGGAGAGCTACCGCCTCGTCTTCAACACCGGCAGCGGCGCCGGCCAGACCGTCTGGCACGCCCACGCCCACGTCATCGGCGGCCGCGGCCTGCAGTGGCCGCCCGGGTGACCCCTCATGTCCGTCCGTGAGCTGGTGGTGCTCGGCACCGCCAGCCAGGTCCCCACCCGGCACCGCAACCACAACGGCTACCTGCTGCGCTGGGACGGCGAGGGCATCCTCTTCGACCCCGGCGAGGGCACCCAGCGGCAGATGCTGCGGGCCGGGGCCGCCGCCCACGACCTGAACCGGATCTGCGTCACCCACTTCCACGGCGACCACTGCCTCGGCCTCGCCGGCGTCATCCAGCGCATCAACCTCGACCAGGTCCCGCACCCGGTCACCGCCCACTACCCGAGGTCCGGGCAGCGCTTCTTCGACCGGCTCCGGTACGCCACCGCCTACCGCGAGACCGTCGGCATCACCGAGGCCCCGGTCGACGCGGACGGCGACCTCGCGGTCACCCCCGCCTACACGCTCCAGGCCCGCAGGCTCTCCCACCCCGTCGAGTCCTACGGCTACCGGCTCACCGAACCCGACGGCCGCCGCATGCTGCCCGAACGGCTCGCCGCGTACGGCATCACGGGCCCCGACGTCGGGCGGATCCAGCGCGAGGGCGTCCTCGGGGACGTCACGCTCGACGAGGTCAGCGAGGTGCGGCGCGGCCAGCGGTTCGCGTTCGTCATGGACACCCGCCTCTGCGACGGCGTGCACGCCCTCGCCGAGGGCTGCGACCTGCTCGTCATCGAGTCGACCTTCCTCGACGAGGACGAACGGCTCGCCGTGGACCACGGCCACCTGACCGCCGGACAGGCGGCGGCCGTCGCACGCGACGCGGGCGTACGGCACCTGGTGCTGACCCACTTCAGCCAGCGCTACTCCGAACCCGACGGCCCCGATAGCTTCGAACGGCAGGCGCGGGCCGCCGGCTACGAGGGCGAGCTGACCATCGCCCACGACCTGCTCCGAGTGCCGGTCCCGAAGCGCAGGTGAAGCGGCCGTACGATGCTTTGATGCCCCTCCCGAAAGCAGAACTGCACCTCCACATCGAAGGCACCCTGGAGCCCGAGCTGGCGTTCCTGCTGGCCGCGCGCAACGGCGTCGAACTGCCGTACGCGGACACCGAAGCGCTCCGCAAGGCCTACCGGTTCGAGGACCTGCAGTCCTTCCTGAACCTCTACTACGAGCTCATGACCGTCCTGCGCACCGAGCAGGACTTCGACGACCTCGCCGACGCCTACCTGTCACGGGCCGCCGCGCAGGGTGTGCGGCACGCCGAGATCTTCTTCGACCCGCAGGCGCACCTCGCGCGCGGCGTGGACATGGGGACGGTCGTCGAGGGCCTGTGGCGGGCGCTCGGCCGCAGTGTCGACAGCCACGGGATCTCCACCCGCCTCATCATGTGCTTCCTGCGGGACGAGTCCGCCGAGTCGGCGATGGCGACGCTGGAGGCCGCGAAGCCGTACCTGGACCGGATCACCGGCATCGGGCTGGACTCCGCCGAGGTCGGGCATCCGCCGGCCAAGTTCCGCGAGGTGTACCAGGCGGCGGCCGCGCTGGGGCTGCGGCGGGTGGCCCACGCGGGTGAGGAGGGGCCGCCGGAGTACATCACCGAGGCGCTGGACGTGCTCGGCGTCGAACGCGTCGACCACGGGCTGCGCTGCCTGGAGGATCCGCAGCTGGTGGAGCGTCTGGTGCGGGAGCGGATCCCGCTGACGCTGTGCCCGCTGTCGAACGTCCGGCTGCGCGCGGTCGACGTGCTCGCCGACCACCCGCTTCCGGCCATGATCGACGCCGGGCTGCTGTGCACGGTCAACTCCGACGACCCGGCCTACTTCGGCGGTTACGTCGCCGACAACTACCACGCCGTGCGCGAGGCCCTGGGCCTGTCCAGGGAGCAGATGCGGGGACTGGCCCGCAACTCCTTCCTCGCGTCCTTCCTCGACGACGACGAGGAACTGCGGGCGCGCTACCTCGCGGAGGTGGACGCCTTCGAGTTCGGCCCGGCCCACGGCTAGGGGCGCCTAGGCCGCGACGTCGAGCCGGACCGGCGTCGTCCCCTCGGTGAGCGCCGGGCCCGTCGCGACGGTGGTGGTCCTGCGCCGCAGCGCCACCGCCGTCAGCGGCACCGCGACCGCCAGCAGCCCCACCGCGAGGACCGCCCCCATCGCCGGGAAACCGGCCCGCGCGGCCAGCAGGCTGCCGGTCACCGGGCCGACGGCCGTCCCCAGCGACGACGCCGACCCGACCAGCACCGCCCAGCGGCCCCGCGGGTCGAGGGCGGCGGCCAGCCCGAGGACGTACGACAGGACGACCGGGTAGAGCAGGTTCCAGGCGATCTCGCCGGACGCGAACGACGTCAGGTCGGTCGCGGACGCGCTGAGCGCGATACAGCCCGCGATCAGCACGGTGCCCAGACCGACCGGCAGCGCCTGGCCGAGCCGCGGGCCGAGGGCACCCGCGCCGACCACCCCGAGCAGACCGGTGCCGAGCGCCACCGCGAACACCGCGCCGACGGTGGCCTCGCCGAGGTGCGCCTGCGACAGGCCGATCCGGCCGCTGACCCCCCACAGCGAGTTCTGCGCGGCCGACCAGCACGGCATCGCGGCGGCCAGCAGCAGGCCCGAGCGGAGGTGGGGGAGCCGGGAGCCGGCGGCGGCGCGCGGCAGGGCCGGGGCGGTGCGGGGGGACAGCCGGGCGGTGAACGGCCAGACCGCGAGCGCCGTGAGCGCGAGCGCGGCGAGGGGCTGCGCGTGGCCGGGGCCGAGGTGCGGGACCGTCAGATAGACGGCACCCGCGAGGGCGGAGACGCCGAGCAGGCCGAGGGTGGTGGTCCGGTGGGGGTCCCTGTGCGCGGCGATGCCGGTGGCGGCGACGGCGGTGAGCGTGCCGGAGCCGAACCCGCCGACGACCGCGCCGGCGACGACCGCGGGGACGGCGGCGGTCAGGGCGGCGCCGCCGTAGCCGAGGAGCGCGAGGAGGAGGCCCAGGCGGGCGAGCGTGCGGGGGCCGAGGCGGTCGACCCGGGACGCGAGCAGGAAGCCGGCCGTCGCCGAACTCAGCAGCAGGGCACTGCCGACGGCGCCTGCCTGCGTGGCGGAGAGGGGGAGCCCCGACGCGAGCCGGCCGACGGTGGTCGGCAGGAGGTAGGGGGCCAGGTACCCGGCCGTGAAAAGGGCGACGAGGGGCCAGGTGGTGGTGCGGGGGGCGGACACGGGCGTTCCCAGGGCATGCGAAAGGAGCGGTGCAGGAAGGGGGTTGGGCGCAGGCCGTCGAGGGACAGGAACGCGCGGGCAATTTGTATCAAGTGGGGAGGGGGAGCAGAAGGGTGGGGGGTGTGATGTGGGGCACGGTGGGGTTTCGGGTGCGGGGGAGGGGGTAGCAGCGCCGTGCGCCATGGGGGTTCCGTGGAGTGGCAGGTGCGGACCGGTGGTGGTTGCCTGCGCAGTTCCTCCCCCAGCCTTCGGCTGGGGGTACCCCCAGCGCCCCTGAGGGGCGCTACCGGCGCCAGTTGACGGTGCCGCCCGTTGTCGCCGACTCGATGCGGATGCGGATTTCCTGCATCACGCCCACGATCTGGTCCTCGTGCTCCGGCGTCAGGCGGGTGACCGGTACGGAGCAGCTGATCGCGTCCTGGGCCGGGGCGTCGTAGCGCAGGGCGAAGCCGTAGCCGGTGATGCCGAGGACGCTTTCCTCGCGGTCGATCGAGTAGCCGCGGGCGCGGATCGCGGCCAGGTCGGCGGCGAGGGTGTCCGGGGTGGTGTGGGTGTGGGGGGTGAGGGACCGGTAGGGGCCCGCGGGGAGGCCGGCGTCCGGGCGTTCCGCCAGCAGCGCCTTGCCGAGCGCGCCCGCGTAGGCCGGGAGGCGGCGGCCCACGCGGCTGATCGTGCGCAGGTACTCGTGGGACTCCCGGGTCGCCAGGTACGCCACGTCCGGGCCGTCCAGGCGGCCCAGGTGGATCGTCTCGCCGAGCGCTTCGGAGGCCTCGTCGAGGTAGGGGCGTACGAGGCGGACCCGCGGGTCGGAGTCCAGGTAGCTGGTTCCGGTCAGCAGGGTGCGGATGCCGATGCCGTAGAGGGAACCGGTGGTGTCGGTGCGCACCCAGCCGCGGGCGATCAGCGTCTGGAGGAGGGCGTACATCGAGCTGCGCGGGACGCCGAGGCCGTCCGCCAGTTCCTGGAGGCGGGCCGGGCGGTCACCGCGGGCGGCGAGGAGCTCCAGCAGCTCCACGGTGCGCGCCGCGGACTTCACCTCGCGGACCCCTGCTGTCTCGGACATGTGCAGATCGTATGGGGGCGCAGGGAGGGGTGCGCCGTTGACGGGGGGCGTTCGCATATCTAGTCTCTGTCTTCATACGTGGATGATGTCTACATGGGGAGATGAAGAAATGGGTGCGGTGGGCGTACGGCCGGAGCAGGTGGTACGGAGGCTGCGGGACGGCATGGCGCACGGGGTGCTGTCGTTCCCGCTCACCTCGTTCCGTGCCGACGGGTCCCTCGACGTGGACGGGTTCCGCGCGTACGTGGCCGGGCAGCTGGCCGCCGGGCCCGGCGCCCTCTTCCCGGCCTGCGGGACCGGGGAGTTCTTCTCGCTGGACGAGGAGGAGTACCGGCAGGTCGTGACCGCGGCGGTCGAGGAGGCCGGCGGGCGGGTGCCCGTGGTCGCCGGGGTCGGGTACGGCTGGGCGCAGGCCGTCCGGTTCGCGCGCGTCGCGGAGGAGGCGGGGGCGGACGCCCTGCTCGTGCTGCCGCACTACCTCGTCGCCGCCCCGCAAGACGGGCTGGTCGCACAGGTCGAGGCCATCGCGGGCCGGACCGGGCTGCCGCTCGTCGTCTACCAGCGCGGCCAGGTCGCGTACACCGCCGGGTCGTTGGCGCGGATCGCGCGCATCCCCGGTGTCATCGGCCTCAAGGACGGGCACAGCGACCTCGACCGGCTCCAGCGGCTGACCCTCGCCGCCCCCGACGGCTTCCTCTTCTTCAACGGCGCCGCCACCGCCGAGATCCAGGCCCGCGCGTATGCGACGGTCGGCGTCCCCGCGTACTCCTCCGCCGTGCACGCGTTCGCCCCGGAGATCGCCGACGCCTTCTTCGCCGCCCTCCAGGGCGGTGACCAGGGCACCGTCGACAAGCTGCTGCGCGACTTCTACGTGCCGTTCGTCGAACTGCGCGACCGGACGCCCGGATACGCGGTGTCGCTGGTGAAGGCGGCGGCCCGGCTGCGCGGTCTGCCGGTGGGTCCCGTGCGCGCTCCGCTCACCGACCCGTGCGCCGCGGACCTGGCCGATCTCGGCGCCCTGCTCGACGCCGGCCTCGGCCTCGTGGGAGCGTCCCGCTGAACCCCACCCTCACCGGCTGACCCGCGGTGCCCCGCCGGTAGCCGCCGCCCGACCGGGCGGACGTACGGCGAGAGCGGCCGCCGCTCCCGTGACATGGTGCACACTGGCCGGAACCGCACCACGTCAGGGAGCGCACCGTGACCGCGTCCAACGCGTTCGCCGGAGAGGAACCGGAGTACCTCGACGACGACAGGGGAGAAGCCACACCGCACTGCGCCGCGCAGGTCGACCCGCTGGCCGCCCTGCGCACACCCGGCGATCCGCCCTGGGACGTCTACCTCACCGGCACCGTCTTCCTCGACATCGTCTTCACCGGCCTCGACAGCGCGCCGGTGCGCGGCACCGAGTCCTGGGCCCGCGGCATGGGCTCCAGTCCCGGCGGCGTCGCCAACATGGCCACCGCCCTCGCCCGCCTCGGCCTGAAGACCTCCCTCGCGGCCGCCTTCGGCGACGACCACTACGGCGAGTACTGCTGGGACGCGCTCGCCCAGGGCGAGGGCATCGACCTCTCCCCGTCCCGGACCGTGCCCGGCTGGCACTCGCCGGTCACCGTCTCCATGGCGTACGAGGGGGAGCGGACCATGGTCTCGCACGGCCACGAGCCCCCCGCGGACCTGCTGTTCCGCCAGCAGAACGCACCGGGCCACCCCGCCCGTGCACGCGCCGCCGTAGCCTCCCTCACACCCGGCAAACGCAACCCCTGGATCGCCAGGGCGGCCGCCGAGGGGACCCGGATCTTCGCCGACGTCGGCTGGGACGACACCGGTGCGTGGGACCTGGCCGGGCTCGCCGACCTCGAACACTGCGAGGCGTTCCTGCCCAACGCGGAGGAGGCCCGGCGGTACACCGGCGCGGACTGCCCGCGGGCCGCCGCGCACGCTCTCACCGAGTACGTGCCGCTCGCCGTCGTCACCCTCGGGTCGGAGGGCGCCTACGCCGTCGACGGGCGTACCGGCGAGTCCGCGGAGGTCCCGGCGATCGCCGTGGAGGCCCTCGACCCGACCGGCGCGGGGGACGTCTTCGTCGCCGGCTTCGTCACCGGCACCCTCGCCGACTGGCCGCTCGCCGACCGCCTCGCCTTCGCGGGCCTCACGGCGGCCCTGTCCGTCCAGGAGTTCGGCGGTTCGCTGTCCGCTCCCGGATGGTCGGAGATCGGGGCGTGGTGGCGCAAGGTGCAGTCGGTGCCGGGACAGGACCCGGCCGCCCTGCGCCGGTACGCGTTCCTGGAGGGCCTGGTACCGGAGGAGGACCAGGTACGGCCGTGGCCTCTGCGGAGGGCGGTACCGACGATCGGGTTCGGACGGACGGGATGACGGTGCGGGTGCGGGTGCGGGTGCGGGTGCGCTGGGGCCGGGGACGGGGGGTTTCACTCGCCCGCGTGGGCGGGGTGCCGCTGCGCCCACCCGTGCCGCCCCAGCGGCACGACTGCCCGCAGCTGAGTAGCTGAGTAGCTGAGGGGCCGGCATCCCGCCCGCGGGTCCGCAGGACGCAGCTGGGCAGCGCCCCGTAAGGGGCGCGGGGAACTGCGCGACAAGCCCCCACCGGGCCGCGGCCGACGACGAGACCGCACTGCCCCGGTCTGCTCGTCCCGCACCCGACGATGAGACCGCACTGCCCCGGTCTGCTGTCCCGCACCCGACGATGAGACCGCACCGCCCCGGTCTGCTGTCCCGCACCCGACGATGAGACCGCACCGCCCGGGTCTGCTGTCCCGCACCCGACGATGAGACCGCACCGCCCGGGTCTGCTGTCCCGCACTCGACGACGAGACCGCACTACCCCGGTCTGCTCGTCCCGCACTCGACGACGAGACCGCACTGCCCCGGTCTGCTCGTCCCGCACTCGACGACGAGACCGCACTGCCCCGGTCTGCTCGTCCCGCACCCGACGACGGAACCGGCACAACCCCGGCCTACTCTCCCCGCACCTTGGTGACCTGCTGCCGCACCAGCGACCGTGCCGCCTCCGACACCCCGGACAGCGCCCCGGCGAACAGCTCCTCCACCCCGCCCCCGTCGGCCCCCACACCCCCGCTGCTCACCGCGTACCCCTCCCGCACCGCGACCCGCAGCACACCCTCCGTGTCCACCGCAGCCGCCACGATGGTCGGGACCTCGCCGCCCGCCGGGTCCGCCACCTTCGCGTACGCCCCCTGCACCGGCTCCCGCCAGCGCAGCGCAAGCAGCACCGGAGACTTGGCCTGCACCTCGGCGAGGTCCACCTCGTACACCCCGTCCGCCGTGAGCACCTCGGCCCACGCGTCCAGCACCAGCGCCGCCGGCAGCAGGTCCCGCAGGGTGGACCCGGCGACGTTCCCGCCGACCGTCGCCGCCCGGCGCACCGCCCCCGTTCCGACGCCCTTCGCGGCCTGCCGCAGCACCTCCGGAACCCGGTCGTCCACCTGGTGCAGGAGCACCGCGCCCCCGAGCACCCCGTTCCCCATCGCCGTCGCCTCCGGTACCTTCCGCAGGGACACCGCCTGTTCCGGGAAGCCGTCCCGCTGCCACGCGGCCCACACCAGGGTCGCTCCGCCGACGGGTATCGCCCCCTCGGCCAGACAGTCGCGGGCCTCGGACACCGACGTGGGCAGTCGCAGCAGCACGGCTACCTGCTTTCTGTACGGACAGGTGGCGTGGAGCGGACGCGGCCCCCCGGCCACGCGAGGGCAGTGACGGCCCGATCCTGCCCCGGCGTGCGGGAGCGCATGCAGGGCTCACGGCCGCACCGGGGGCGCCTCCCGCTGTGAAAAGCCCTACGGCGTTGTCGGCCCCGCGTCGTACGCTTGATACCGCGAGGCCGCCCTCAGCTACGCGGCCGTGACGAGGAGGAACCGCAGGCCTTAAGCGCCGGCCCATGACTCAGACACCCACAGCTCACACTCCCGCGCAGCAGCAGGCCCGAGCTCAGTTCGAGGTTCCCGCCCAGCACCCCATGGTCACCGTGCTGGGATCCGGCGACGCCCTGCTGCGCGTGATCGAGAAGGCCTTCCCGGCGGCCGACATCCACGTCCGGGGCAATGAGATCAGCGCGGTCGGCGATGCCCGTGAAGTCGCCCTCATACAGCGCATGTTCGACGAGATGATGCTGGTGCTCCGCACCGGGCAGCCGATGACGGAGGACGCAGTGGAACGCTCGATCGCCATGCTGCGGGCGAGCGAGAACGGGGAGGGACCGGAGGAGACCCCGGCCCAGGTTCTGACGCAGAACATCCTGTCCTCGCGCGGCCGCACCATCCGCCCCAAGACCCTCAACCAGAAGCGGTACGTCGACGCGATCGACAAGCACACGATCGTCTTCGGCATCGGGCCCGCGGGCACCGGCAAGACCTACCTGGCCATGGCCAAGGCGGTGCAGGCCCTGCAGTCCAAGCAGGTCAACCGCATCATCCTGACCCGGCCTGCGGTCGAGGCGGGCGAGCGGCTCGGCTTCCTGCCGGGCACGCTCTACGAGAAGATCGACCCGTACCTGCGCCCGCTGTACGACGCGCTGCACGACATGCTCGACCCCGACTCGATCCCGCGCCTGATGGCGGCCGGGACCATCGAGGTCGCGCCGCTGGCGTACATGCGCGGCCGCACGCTCAACGACGCCTTCATCATCCTCGACGAGGCCCAGAACACCTCCCCCGAGCAGATGAAGATGTTCCTCACCCGGCTCGGTTTCGACTCGAAGATCGTGATCACCGGTGACGTGACGCAGGTCGACCTGCCCAACGGCACCAAGTCCGGTCTGCGCCAGGTGCAGGACATCCTGGACGGCGTGGACGACGTGCACTTCTCCCGGCTGACGTCCCACGATGTCGTACGGCACAAGCTGGTGGGCCGTATCGTCGACGCGTACGAGAAGTACGACAGCTCGCACGGCACCGAGAACGGCACGCACAAGGGCGGCCGTCCGAAGTCCGCGCACAAGGGGAAGTAGACAAGCACAGCGCCATGTCGATCGACGTCAACAACGAGTCCGGAACCGAGGTCGACGAGCAGGCGATCCTCGACATCGCCCGCTACGCGCTCGCACGGATGCGCATCCACCCGCTCTCCGAGCTCTCGGTGATCGTCGTGGACGCCGACGCCATGGAGCAGTTGCACATCCAGTGGATGGACCTGCCGGGTCCGACGGACGTCATGTCCTTCCCGATGGACGAGCTGCGGCCGCCGTCGAAGGACGAGGACGAGCCGCCGCAGGGGCTGCTCGGCGACATCGTGCTCTGCCCGGAGGTCGCCGCCAAGCAGGGGGCCGAGGCCGAGACCCAGCACTCCATGGACGAGGAGCTCCAGCTGCTCACCGTCCACGGCGTGCTGCACCTGCTCGGCTACGACCACGAGGAGCCCGACGAGAAGGCCGAGATGTTCGGCCTGCAGGCGGCCATCGTGGACGGCTGGCGCGGGGAGCGGGGCCTGACCGGGCCCTCGCCGGCGCCGACGGTCTCGTAGCCGGGCGGGTCGTCGTCGTATGAGTCCGCAGATCGTCCTCGGCGCGGTCGCGCTGGTCGTCGTCGCCTGGCTGGCCGCCTGCGCCGAGGCCGGCATCGCCCGCGTCTCCAGCTTCCGGGCCGAGGAGGCGGTGAAGTCCGGGCGGCGCGGCAGCGCCAAGCTCGCCCAGGTCGCCGCCGACCCCACCCGCTACCTCAACGTGGCGCTGCTGGTCCGCGTCGCCTGCGAGATGGCGGCCGCGGCCCTGGTCACCTACGCCTGCCTCCAGGAGTTCCCCGCCACCTGGCAGGCGCTGCTCGTCGCGATCGGCGTGATGGTGCTCGTGTCGTACGTCGCCGTCGGCGTCTCCCCGCGCACCATCGGCCGCCAGCACCCGCTGAACACGGCGACGGCCGCCGCGTACGTGCTGCTGCCGCTCGCCCGGATCATGGGCCCGGTCCCGTACCTCCTCATCCTCATCGGCAACGCGCTCACCCCCGGCAAGGGCTTCAGGCGCGGCCCGTTCGCCTCCGAGGCCGAACTGCGGGCGCTGGTCGACCTCGCCGAGAAGGAGTCACTGATCGAGGACGAGGAGCGCCGCATGGTGCACTCGGTCTTCGAGCTCGGCGACACCCTGGTGCGGGAGGTCATGGTCCCGCGCACCGACCTCGTCGTCATCGAGCGGTACAAGACCATCCGCCAGGCCCTGACCCTCGCCCTGCGCTCGGGTTTCTCGCGCATCCCGGTCACCGGGGAGAGCGAGGACGACATCGTCGGCATCGTGTATCTCAAGGACCTGGTCCGCAAGACGCACATCAGCCGGGAGTCCGAGTCCGACCTGGTCTCCACCGCGATGCGGCCCGCGTTCTTCGTGCCCGACACCAAGAACGCCGGCGACCTGCTGCGCGAGATGCAGAAGGAACGCAACCACGTCGCCGTCGTCATCGACGAGTACGGCGGCACGGCCGGGATCGTCACCATCGAGGACATCCTGGAGGAGATCGTCGGCGAGATCACCGACGAGTACGACCGTGAACTCCCGCCCGTCACCGACCTCGGCGACGACCGCTACCGGGTCACCGCCCGCCTCGACATCACCGACCTCGGCGAGCTGTACGGCCTGGAGGAGTACGACGACGAGGACGTGGAGACCGTCGGCGGCCTGCTCGCGAAGGCCCTCGGCAGGGTGCCGATCGCCGGCGCGTCCGCCCAGGTCGAACTCCCCGACGGCCGCAGGCTGGCCCTCACCGCCGAATCGGCCGCCGGCCGCCGCAACAAGATCGTGACGGTACTGGTGGAGCCGGTGCCGGTACCCGACACCGCGGAGGACGACCCCGAGTGACCCCGGACCGGCTCCGCGCCTTCTGCCTCTCCTTCAACGCGGCCGAGGAGGACTTCCCCTTCAACCCGGACATCTCGGTCTTCAAGGTGCTCGGCAAGATGTTCGCGCTGAGCTGGATGGACGCGAAGCCTCTCAAGGTCAACCTCAAGTGCGACCCCGATGACGCGGTGCGGCTGCGCACCGACCACGAGGGGCTGATCGCGCCCGGCTATCACATGAACAAGCGGCACTGGAACACCGTGACCGTGGACGGCGGCCTCCCCGACCGGCTCGTGAAGGAGCTGATCGAGGACTCGTACGACCTCGTCGTCGCCGGCCTGCCGAGAGCGGAGCGGCTGCGGCTGGACCGGCCGTGAGCCGGGTTGACCGAGTCAAGCGCGGGGTTCGTATGCTCGGGGCATGACCGACAGCAACGCGCTCGATGCCGAGGACCGCAAGATCGTCACCCTGGCCCGCTCGGCCCGGGCCCGCAACGGGGTGCCCGAGGGGGCGGCCGTGCGGGACTCCACGGGCCGTACGTATGTGGCGGGGACCGTGGAGCTGGCCTCGCTGAAGCTGAGCGCGCTGCGGACGGCGGTGGCGATGGCGGTGGCGTCGGGGGCGGAGTCGCTCGAGGCGGCGGCGGTGGTTTCCGGGGCCGACGGGGTTTCGGCGGAGGATCTGGCGGCGGTGCGGGATCTCGGGGGGCCGGGGACGCCGGTGCTGCTCGCGGGGGCCGACGGGGAGGTGTGGCTCACCGTCCCTGCCTAGTCCTTGGCCCACCCGCCCACCCGACTCGCTCCGCTGAGAAGCGAGGTCTTCTCTGACTCCGTCGGGGGAGGGGCGGGGGCTGGTTGACCGAGGGTGGCTCAGGTGTGGGGGCGAGTGCGGGTGGTGTGTGGCTGGTCGCGCCGTTCCCCGCGCCCCTTTGTGGCGCGCCTGTGCTGGTCCCACCTGAACGGGCGCGGGGAACTGCGCGAGCAACCCCCCGTGCGCCCGCACTCGCCCACGTCGCCGAGCCACCCCTCTTCGCCGCACCCCGAGTCGGCCAGATTTCAACCTTGTCGGTCTGTGTCGCTGGCGTATCAATGGGACCGTACGTTCCGACGGACCGTCAGATTCGGCCCCGCGGTGTGTCCGCACCCACCCGGACCGGGGTCGCCATCCCCACATGGCATTCCCACGCAACGGGAAGGGAGCCCGATCCCCATGAAACGAACAGCCACCGGTGCGGCACTCGCGGCGGGGGCCCTCGCCGTCACGGCGCTGGCCTTCGCGCCCTCGGCCGCCGCCGTCACCCCGACCACCGCCACCGTCACCGCCAGCTGCGGCATCTTCGGCGGCGGCTCGGCCACGCTCACCGCGACCCAGAGCGGTACCTCGTCCACCATCACCCTCACCTCCAGCGCGATCACCGCCCCGCTCGCCCTGTCGGCGAACTCGATCACCTCCACGCTCACCATGGCCAACTCCACCGGCAGCGCCCGCGTGTTCAGCGGGACCGTGAACCCGGCCATGGCCGCCGGCGACCCGGTCACCGTCGGCCCGCTCCCCGGCACCGTGGCCTCGGGCGACAGCCTCGACTTCCACGGCGGCTCGCTGAAGATGGTCATCTTCGGCATCACCGTCACCTGTACGTCGAGCGCCGCCCAGTCGCCCGGACCGTTCGTCATGGACTGAGCCCGGCCGACGGGTTCGTTCCGGATGCCGCAGAAGCTGATGAACCGTCAGGTTTCTGCGGCATCTCCATTGACTTCTCACGCGGCCTCCACATCAATGGCCCCCTGTCGGCGCAGAGGAGCCGCTGCGCCCGCAACCCTCAGGAGGGGGCTTCCATGGGTTCACCCCCAAGATCACGAAGATCCCGACGGTGGCGCTGGATCTCACTGTTCGGGGCGACCGCCCTCGCGGTCACGGCGGGCGGCGCGCTGGCCTGTCCGGCCGGTGCCGCCGGGACGAACGTCGACTTCGCCACGCACTGCATCCCGCCCGCCGTCGCGGGCCTCCCGCCGATCGACGGCACCACCACCGCCGCCGTCTCGGTGGACAACACCAGCCCCAAGGTCGGCGACACGGTCACCGTGACCTACACCGTGGTCACGCCCGCCGCCAACAACCCCACCGCCCTCGCCCTGCCGGCCGACATCATGACGCCGACCGGGAAGGTGACGCTGGGCGGCGCGCAGACCGGGGACGTGACGGTGACCGGGCCGAAGAAGAACGATCCGGTACCCGGGTACGGGACCTTCCCGTCGTTCTCCATGACGGGCACGTTCACCGTGACCTCGCCGGGTGCCATCACCCTCTCGCCCGGCGACTACAACATCCACACCAGCTACATCCTGGAGCTGGACACCCCGTGCACGGTCACCAACCCGCCCGCCCCGGTGTCGGAGACCGTCACGGCGACCTCGACCACTCCGGTCAACAACCGTGCCATCAGCCTGAGTTCGGCCTCCGGGAACCCTGGTGACAGCGTGACCGTCAGCGGGCGGAACTTCACGCCAGGGGCCGCCGTGACCCTGGCCGGGCGGTCCGGGAGCAGCCAGACCGCCGACACGGCGACGGCCACCGCGGGCTCCGACGGTTCCTTCAGCGCTCCCCTCGTCGTCAACGACAGGACGACGACCGGGATCGTGGCGTACGAGGGGAGCGCGTGGAGCGACGGCACGGGGGCGGGACCCGCCGCCTACGTCGTCAACGACACCACGCCGGTGCCGCCGGGCAGCCAGAAGCTGACCACCACCGTCAAGGCGGGGACCCTGTCCATGTCCCAGGCCGGGGACTCCGTCGCGCTGTCGGCGGTCGACTTCGGGCAGGGCGGGGCGTCCACGGGCAGCCTGCAGACCGTCACCGTCAAGGACTTCCGTGGCGGGCCGGCCGGCTGGTCGCTCACCGGCAAGGTCACCGACTTCACCGGTCCCGGCGCCAAGATCGACGCCGGGAAGCTGAGCTGGACGCCGAGCTGCGCGACCAAGGCGGGCAGCCCCAGCACCTGTGCGGCCGGTTCGGCGGGCACCGTCGGCAGCTCCGGGGCGACCCTCGCCTCGACGCCGGACGCCACGCTCACCGGCGGTGAGTTCACGGTCGGCGCCGGACTCTCCATGGACGTGCCGGCGTTCACGCCCCCGGGGTCGTACTCCGGGGTCCTGACCCTGACGCTCACCTGAGCCGGCTGAGGTCAACTCCCTTGTGGCGGCCGGGCTTTCGAGGAACGAGAGACCCGGTCGCCGTCCGTCCCGCTTCCGACCGGGGGTCCGCACCCATGCGTCGCGTCAAGCCGTATGTCCTCCTCCTGAGCCTGATCCTCGGCGTCCTGTGCACGGCGGGTCCCGCGCGCGCCGCCGACAACGGAAGCTGGTCCGTCTACCCGGTCGCCTCGAAGATCGCGGCGCGGCCGTACTTCTACCTCTCCCTCGACCCCGGGCAGGCGATCACCGACAAGGTGGCCGTCGCGAACAAGACCGGCGAGCCGCTGACCTTCCGGCTGTACGCGGCCGACGCCTACAACACCGCGCGGGACGGCGGCTTCGCCGTGCGGACGGTCAAGGAGAAGATGCGGGGGGTGGGGGCCTGGGCCCGGATCGGGAAGGCGCGGGTCACCGTCCCGCCGCACAGGACGGTCACCGTGCCGTTCACCCTGCACGTGCCGAAGGGCGCCGAGCCCGGTGACCATCCCGGGGCGATCGTCGCGCTGGACGAGAAGGTCGATCCGGGCGCCGGTTCCCTGGCGCTCGGCGTGCAGCGGGCGGTCGGCGCGCGGGTCTACCTGCGGGTGAGCGGGCCGACGCTCCCGGCCCTCGCCGTCGAGAACGTGCACATCAGCCACCATCAGCCGCTCGTGCCCGGCCTCGGCGCCAGCACGGCGACCATCTCCTACACCCTGCACAACACCGGGAACGTCACCCTGGACCCGAAGGTGCGGCTGCGTGCCGAGGGCCTGTTCGGCCGGACGCTGCTCAGCCGCGACCTCACCGGGGTCCCGTCCGAGCTGCTGCCGGGGGAGCGGGCCGCGCTCACCGCGCGCTGGCGGGACGCGCCCCAGCTGGACTGGGGCAACGTGACGGTCACGGCCAGCGCGACCGGCACCAGGCAGTCGGCGAGCGCGTCGTTCCTCGCCCTGCCGTGGCTGGTCCTGGCCGTGGTGTTCGCCGCCGGGGCGGCGGCCGGCGCGCTGTTCGCCCGGTCGCGCCGCAGGGGCCGCAGACCGTTCGCCGGGTGGTTCAGAGGGCGTCGGGGCCGCGTTCGCCCGTCCGCACCCGTACGACCGTCTCCACCGGCAGCGCCCACACCTTCCCGTCCCCGATCTTCCCCGTCTGCGCGGCCTTGACGATCGCCTCGATCGCGGGCTCGGCGTCGGCGTCCTCGACGACCACCTCGATGCGGACCTTGGGGACCAGGTCGACGCGGTACTCGGCGCCCCGGTAGACCTCGGTGTGGCCGTGCTGCCTGCCGTAGCCGCTGGCCTCGGTCACGGTCAGGCCGTGCACGCCGAGCTCCTGGAGCGCGGTCTTCACCGCGTCGAGGCGGTAGGGCTTCACGATCGCGGTGATGAGCTTCATGGCTGGCTCTTGACCTTCTGGGCGGTGGGGAGGACGGAGTGGGCGACCGGGGCGCCGTGGCCCAGGACCCCGTGATCGTAAGCGGTCTCGGCGTGCACCGTAAGGTCCAGGCCGGTGTGCTCCTGGTCCTCGGCCGCCCGGAAGCCCATCGCCTTGTCGAGCAGCTTGCCGATGCCGTACGTCGCGGCGAACGCGTACGCCGCGACGGCCACGACCGCCACCGCCTGCTTGCCGAGCTGGGCGGGGCCGCCGCCGTAGAAGAGGCCCTCGGCGCCGCCGGTCATGGCCTTCTCGGCGAACAGGCCGATCAGCAGGGTGCCGATGATTCCGCCGACCAGGTGAACGCCGACGACGTCGAGGGAGTCGTCGTAGTCCAGCCTGAACTTCCAGCCCACCGCGTACGAGCAGACCACGCCCGCGGCGAGGCCGACGACGAGGGCGCCGAGCAGGGAGACCGAGCCGCAGGACGGGGTGATGGCGACCAGGCCGGCGACCGCGCCGGAGGCCGCGCCCAGGGTGGTCGGGTGGCCGTCGCGCTTCTGCTCGACGAAGAGCCAGCCCAGCAGGCCGGTGCAGCCCGCGGCGAGGGTGTTCAGGAAGACGGCGGCGGCCAGGCCGTTGGCGCCGAGCGCGCTGCCCGCGTTGAAGCCGAACCAGCCGAACCACAGCAGGCCGGCGCCGAGGATCACCATCGGCAGGTTGTGCGGCCGCATGGCGTCCTTCTTGAAGCCGAGCCGGGGGCCGAGGACCAGGCAGAGGGCGAGACCGGAGGCGCCGGAGGTGATCTCGACGGGCAGGCCGCCCGCGAAGTCGAGGGCGCCGAGGCGGTGCGCGATCCAGCCACCCGGGCCCCACACCCAGTGCGCGACGGGAACGTATACGAGCAGCGCCCAGACCGGTACGAAGACCAGCCAGGCCCCGAATTTCGCCCGGTCCGCGATGGCTCCGCTGATCAGAGCGGCCGTGATGATCGCGAAGGTGAGCTGGAAGGTGGCGAAGAGGAGGGTCGGGACGGTGCCCTGGACGCTGTCCGGGCCGAGGCCGCTCATGCCCGCGTGGGCGAGGTCCCCGAGGAGACCGGCCCCGAGGTCGTCGCCGAAGGCGAGCGAGTAGCCGCCCGCCAGCCACACCACCGTCACCAGGGCGATCGACACGAAGCTCATCATCAGCATGTTGAGGACGCTCTTCGTGCGGACCATGCCGCCGTAGAACAGGGCCAGGCCCGGGGTCATCAGCAGGACCAGGGCGGTCGCGGCGAGCAGCCAGGCGGTGTCACCGGTGTCGGCGTGCGCGGCGGACAGGTACACGGGCGTCTCCAACGTCGGTCGGGGCTCGTCAGAGGGTCACCGGTCCCCGTTTCCGGTTGCGTACGGCTGTGTTTCCGTGACGTTTCGTTGCGCCGGGGTTACCGAAATCTCACGGTGCGGCGGCGCCCCGACGATCAGGGAGAATGGGGGCCATGAGCGTTCGCAGCCAGTCAACCGAGCCGTCGGAATCGTCGGAGGCCGTCCACCGGGCGGGCTTCGCCTGTTTCGTGGGCCGCCCCAACGCGGGCAAGTCCACCCTCACGAACGCTCTGGTCGGGCAGAAGGTGGCGATCACCGCGAACCAGCCGCAGACGACGCGGCACACGGTACGCGGCATCGTGCACCGGGAGGACGCCCAGCTGATCCTGGTCGACACCCCCGGCCTGCACAAGCCGCGCACCCTGCTCGGCGAGCGCCTCAACGACGTCGTCCGCACCACCTGGGCCGAGGTGGACGTGATCGGCTTCTGTCTCCCGGCGAACGAGAAGATCGGCCCCGGCGACCGCTTCATCGCCAAGGAGCTGGCCGGGATCCGCAAGACCCCGAAGGTCGCGATCGTCACCAAGACCGACCTGGTCGACTCCAAGACCCTCGCCGAGCAGCTGATCGCCATCGACCAGCTCGGCAAGGAACTGGGCTTCGAGTGGGCCGAGATCGTGCCGGTCTCCGCGGTCGGCGACAAGCAGGTGAACCTGCTGGCCGACCTCCTCGTCCCGCTGCTGCCCGAGGGCCCGGCGCTCTACCCCGAGGGCGACCTCACCGACGAGCCCGAACAGGTCATGATCGCCGAGCTGATCCGCGAGGCGGCCCTGGAGGGCGTCCGCGACGAGCTGCCGCACTCCATCGCCGTCGTCGTCGAGGAGATGCTCCCGCGCGAGGACCGCCCCGCCGACAAGCCCCTCCTGGACATCCACGCCAACCTTTTCATCGAGCGCCCCAGCCAGAAGGGCATCATCATCGGCCCCAAGGGCAAGCGCCTGAAGGACGTCGGCATCAAGAGCCGCAAGCAGATCGAGGCCCTGCTCGGCACCCCTGTCTTCCTGGACCTGCACGTGAAGGTCGCCAAGGACTGGCAGCGGGACCCGAAGCAGCTGCGGCGGCTGGGGTTCTGAGGAGGCGGCGCCGGGAGTTGCCCCCGCGCCGCGATGGACTGCCCCCTGCGTACAACCTTCCGGACGGCCACCGGTCTGAACAGGTACACACCTGCGCGAACTACCGGGGGGTAGTCATGCGACGCATACGACGCATAGGGACGGCAGTGGCCGCGATGACGCTGGCGGGCGGAGGTCTGCTGGCCGGCACGGTTCCGGCGGTGGCCGCGCCGACGGCCGTGGACTGTGCCGTGACGTGGGGAAGCCTCGACAAGACCGCTGACGCCGCTGCCTCCAGGCGGCTGACCGACGTGCGGGCCGGCGAGCACGACTGCTACGACCGGCTGGTCTTCGACGCCCAGGGCACCTCGGCCGCCCCGGTCGGCTACTCCGTCCACTACGTCGACGTCCTGCACCAGGACCCGTCCGACGTCGTCGTTCCCATCAAGGGCGGCGCCGTTCTGGAGATCTCGCTGTTCGCCCCGCGCTACGACCCGGCGACCGGACAGCCCTACCCGGCGCTGCCGTCCGTCGACGTCACCGGGTACCGGACCTTCCGGGAGTTCAAGGTCACCGGCGGCTCCGAGGGCTACACCCAGGCGGGCCTCGGCGTCCGGGCCCGGCTGCCGTTCCGGGTCTTCCAGACGGCCAACCACCTCGTGGTGGACGTGGCTCACACCTGGTGACCCGGCAGAGCCCCGGTCATGTCCTGGAGCCCCACCACCCTGAGCAGTTGCAGCCGTTCGTACGACTCGGTGCCCGGACGGGCCGTGTGCACGACGAGGTGCTGGTGGGTGTCGGTGTTGACGAGGACCTCGCAGTCCAGCTCCAGGAGGCCGACGGCGGGATGCAGGAAGCGCTTGGTGGTGGCGCGGCGTACCGCCACCTCGTGTTCGGCCCACAGGCGGGCGAACTCCTCGCTGCCCGCGAGGAGTTCGGCCACCAGGGCGGCCGGGACCGGGTCGGTGGGGCGGGCCGCCGCCACCGCGCGCAGGTTCGCCACGTGCTCCCGGGCGCGTGCCGGGCGGTCCTCCGGCGGGAAGGGGCCGTGCTCCGACGGGTCCAGGAAGTAGCGGCGGAGCAGGTTGCGTTCGCGCGCCGGGCGGGCCAGGACGTCGCCGCTCAGCGCCCGTGACATGGCGTTCTGGGCGAGGACCTCGCCGCAGTCGGTGGTGACCAGCGCGGGGGTGTCGTGCAGCCGGTCCAGGACCAGCAGCAGCCCCGGGCCGACGTGGGTGCCGGTCGCCCCCCGGCGCGGGGGTTCCTCGCCGGCCAGGTGGAACAGATGGTCCCGTTCGTCGTCCGTCAGGCGCAGTGCGCGGGCCAGTGCCGTCAGCATCTGGCGGGACGGGTGCGGGCCCCGGGACTGTTCGAGGCGCGTGTAGTAGTCGGCGGACATGCCGGCCAGGGACGCCACCTCCTCGCGCCGCAGCCCCGGCGTGCGCCGCCGGGCACCGCAGGGCAGGCCGACGTCGGAGGGGTCCAGGCGGCTGCGGGCGTGCCGCAGGAAGTCGGCGAGTTCGGGGCGGTCCATGCCTCCAGGGTGGCCGCGGGCGCCCGGCTTATCCAGGGACTGCCGGTCCCCCGATCGGGAGGTCTCTCCCGGCGGTGCAGGTCCGGGGCGAGGGTGAGGGGACCAGAGCGAAGGAGAAGGTCATGATCACTCTTGTCACGGGTACGACCGGACAGGTCGGCCGGCGGTTCGCGCCGCGCCTCATCCAGCAGGCCCGGGCCGGTGAGCGGGTACGGGTCCTGGTGCGGGACGCGGCCCGTGGGGAGCCGTTCGCGGAGCTGGGCGCCGAGGTCGTCGTCGGCGACCTGCGCGACGAGGAGGCGCTCGGCAAGGCCGTCGCCGGGGTGGACGCCGTCGTGAACGTCGCCGCCGCCTTCCGCGGGGTGCCGGACGACGAGGCCCGCGCCGTCAACCGGGACGCGGCCGTCGCCCTGGGCAGGGCCGCGGTCTCGGCCGGAGTACGGCGGTTCGTACAGGTCAGCACCGGGCTCGTGTACGGCACGGGGCGGGGCCGCCCGCTGACCGAGGACGACGAGAGCCGGCCCGGCGGGGAGATGTGGGGCGCCTACCCCGAGTCCAAGGCGGCCGCCGAGCGGGAGCTGCTCGCGCTGGAGGGTGGCATGGAGGTGCGCGTCGGGCGGCTGCCCTTCGTCTACGGCGAGGGTGACCCGCACCTCGCCGACGTCATGCGCTGGGCGGCGCACTGGGCACCGGTGCAGCGGCTGCACATGGGGCACCACGCCGACGTCGGGCAGGGGCTGCTGCGTCTCCTGTACGCGCCGGCGGTGAACGGGCCGGTGTACAACATCGCCGACGACTCGCCCGTCACGGCCGTGGACCTGCACCAGATCAACGGCGTCGAGCTGCCCGAGGACATGGGCACCCGCAGCGACCCCGACCCCTGGCTCGGGATCATGTCCACCGGGAAGATCCGCCGGGATCTCGGCTTCCGGCCGATTTATCCGAGCGTCTGGACGGCCCGGGACGCCGGGGCGCTGTAGGGGGGCGGGCCCAGTGCGGCGTCGGGGGTGCCGGGGTGCGTCGTGTGCCGTCTGCGGCGCCGTTGTGGCTGGTCGCGCAGTTCCTCGCGCCCCTTACGGGGCGCTGCATGCCGGGGCGCTGTAGGGGTGCCCAGTGCGGCGTGGGGGGTGCCGGGGTGCGTCGTGTGCCGTCTGCGGCGCCGTTGTGGCTGGTCGCGCAGTTCCCCGCGCCCCTTACGGGGCGCTGACGCCGTCGGAGACGCTCAGTCGACCCCTCTGATGCGTCCCACCAGCCATGCGCCCGCCAGGCCGATCGCCGCCGAGACCAGGTACAGGGCGCGGTAGCCGCCGAGGTAGGTGACGATCGGGGCGGCGAGGGCGGGGGCGGCGACCTGGGGCAGGGCGTTGGCGACGTTGATGACGCCGAGGTCCTTGCCGCGGTCGAGGGCCTTCGGCAGGACGTCGGTCATCAGCGCGAAGTCCACGGAGGTGAACACCCCGAAGCCGACGCCCAGCACCGCCGCGGCCACGAGCGCCCCGGGCCAGGTCTGCCACACCGCCAGCAGGGCCGTCGCCACCGCCATCAGCATCCCCGACCAGATGACGAACGGCTTGCGGCGGCCCACCCGGTCCGACCAGAGCCCGCCGACCACGACCGTCGCCATCAGCGTCAGCCCGTTGACGGCGGTCAGGATCAGCACGCCCTGGTCGGGGTCGGAGTAGTGGAGGCGGTCGCGCAGGTAGTAGAGCAGGTAGAGCAGCACCAGCGCGTTGCTGAGGTTGATCAGGAAGCGGGTCAGCCAGGCCCAGCCCAGGTCCGGGTGGCGGCGCGGGCTCAGCCGGAAACCGGCCAGGAAGCCCCGCCAGGACCAGGGCGGCCGGTCCTCGGCCGCCAGCCGCAGGTCCGGGTGGCGCAGCACGTACGGCAGCACCCCCAGCGCCGTGAACACCGCGCACGCCACATAGCCCGCCCCGACGCCCCCGGCGGCCGTCGCGAGCCCGGTGCCGCCGACCACGCCGAGGATCTGCGCGGCCCCCAGCCAGCCGCCCACCGAGCCCCGCTGCAGCCGCGGCACCCGGTCCGGGACCGCCGCCGTGACCGCCGCGAACGCCGCGTTGAGGGTGAGCTGGACCAGGCACCAGCCCAGCATCATCGTCCCCATGCCGCCGGCGCCCGCGAGCAGCAGCAGGGACAGCGCCCCGCCCGCCGTACCGGCGACGATCCACGGGGTACGGCGGCCCCAGCGGGACGTCGTACGGTCCGACAGCGCGCCGAAGACGGGGTTCGCGGCCAGCGACACCACCGCGCCGACGCCGGTCACCCACGCCAGCATCGTCTCCTTCGACATCCCGGAACCGGGCGCGAAGTCCTTGGCCTGGGAGGCGAGCAGGATCTGCAGCGGACCGTACCAGCCCACCCAGATCGCCCCGTTGGCCAGCGAGAGCGCCGACGTCCAGCCCCGGCCGACCCGTTCGACCGGTTCCGCCAGGGCGGCGGCGGGTTCCCCGAGCGTCGTCATCTCTGGGCCCGCAGGAGGTCCCGGTACCAGGCGTACGACGACTTCGGCGTCCGCACCTGCGTCGCGTAGTCGACGTGGACCAGGCCGAAGCGGCGCGCGTACCCCTCGGCCCACTCGAAGTTGTCGAGGAGCGACCAGACGAAGTAGCCGCGCACGTCCACGCCGGCCTCGACCGCCCGGTGCAGCGCCCGGACGTGGCCGTCGAGGTAGGCGATGCGGTCCTGGTCGTCGAGCCCCTCGTAGGAGCAGCCGTTCTCGGTGATGACGACCGGCGGGAGGCGGTCGCCGTAGCGGTCGCGGAAGCCGGTGAGGAGTTCGGTGAGGCCCTCGGGGACGACCGGCCAGCCGAAGTCCGTCACCGGGACGCCCTCGATGTCCTGGACGGAGAAGGGGAGGTCGGCGGGGAGGGTGAGCCCGCCGAACTCGATCTCGGTGCCGTGCGGGGCGCCGACCTTGGTGGGGGCGTAGTAGTTGATCCCGTACCAGTCGAGCGGTTCGGCGATCACCTTCAGGTCGGCGGCGACGTCGCCGGGCATCAGGTCGCCCATGCCGTCCGGGTACTCGCCGAGCAGGACCGGCTCGGCGAACAGGCGGTTGAGCAGCAGGTCGTAGAAGGCGGCCGCCTCCAGGTCCGGCTGCTCCCGGGAGGCCGGCCAGGTCGGGCCGTGCGAGTTGGCGATGCCGATGTCTGCGACGCCGGCCGCGCGCAGCGCCCGAACCGCCAGGCCGTGCGCGAGGAGCTGGTGGTGGGCCACCGGGAGGGCGTCGAACATGAGCTGCTCGCCGGGGGCGTGGGCGCCCAGGGCGTAGCCGAACAGGGTCTGCTCAGCGGGCTCGTTGAGGGTGATCCACTTCGTGACCCGGTCGCCGAGCCGGTCGGCGACCGTGGCGACGTGGTCGGCGAAGTGCGCCGCCGTGTCGCGGTCCAGCCAGCCGCCCTTGTCCTGAAGGGCCGCCGGCAGGTCCCAGTGGAAGAGGGTCGGGACCGGGCGGACGCCGGCCGCGCACAGCTCGTCCACCAGCCGGTCGTAGAAGTCCAGGCCGCCCGCCGAGCGGACCCGCGGCCAGGAGACGGAGAAGCGGTAGGCGTCCACGCCGAGGCCGGCCAGGAGCGCCACGTCCTCGCGGTGGCGGTGGTAGTGGTCGCAGGCCACCGCCGCCGTCGAGCCGTCCTTGATCCGGCCAGGCTCCGCCTCGAACACGTCCCACACGGACGGCTCGCGCAGGTCGGCCGCGCCCTCGATCTGATGGGCCGAGGTGGAGACGCCCCAGAGGAAGCCGTCGGGGAACCGGGGGAAGGGGGGCACCGGATGGACCGCGTCTGTCGCCATGGCCGGGATCATCCTTACCCGCGGTAACATAAGTCAACGCCCGGGCGTGAACTACCCGTTACGGGTCCCGGTCACGCCCCTTCCTTCAACACCCTCGAGATCAGTTTGCGTTGCTCCTCCGACAGGCTCGGGTCGGCCGCGTACACCGTCCGTCCGTCCACCGTGATCTCGTACGCGAACCCGTCCGGCACGCCGGGTGGCGGGGCGCCCCGGCCGGCCGCGAGCGCGCGCTCGGCCAGCGCCTGCCACTCGACGGCGTCGGGCCGGCCCGAGGTGTCCACCTCGGCCCGGCGCTCGATGCCCGCGAACCCGCCCGTGCGCCTCACCTGAATACGCATGGGTCCCTGTGTAGTACGGAACCGGGGGGTGCGCACCCCCGCCTCCGCGCGGTCAGGAGGCCTGCACGCCCACCTGGGCCCAGGCCTTGAGGGCCGCCTCGCTCTCCTCGCCCGCCTGGTAGCGGGCCTTGGCCGCGGCGACCGTGAGCTTCGCGAAGTCGACGAACGTGGCCTCCGACCGCAGTTCGCCGCCGGTGAGGACGTCGTACCAGATCTGCCCGGCCCGCTCCCAGGCGTTGCCGCCGAGGGCGGTGGCGAGCAGGTAGAAGGCGTGGTTGGGGATGCCGGAGTTGATGTGCACACCGCCGTTGTCCCGGCTGGTCTTCACGTAGTGCTGCATGGTCGCCGGCTGCGGGTCCTTGCCGAGGCGGGTGTCGTCGTACGCCGTGCCCGGGGCCTTCATCGAGCGCAGCGCCACGCCGTGCACGCCGGGGGCGAGCAGGCCCTCGCCGATCAGCCAGTCGGCCTGGTCGGCGGTCTGGCCGAGGGAGTACTGCTTGATGAGCGAGCCGAAGACGTCGGAGACCGACTCGTTCAGGGCGCCGGACTGGCCGTAGTACTCCAGGTTGGCGGTGTACTGGGTGACACCGTGCGTGAGCTCGTGGCCGATGACGTCGACGGAGGTGGTGAAGTCGACGAAGATCTCGCCGTCGCCGTCCCCGAACACCATCTGGTCGCCGTTCCAGAAGGCGTTGTCGTAGTTGACGTCGTAGTGGACGCTCGCGTTCAGCGGCAGCCCGTTGCCGTCGATGGAGTCGCGCTCGTACGCCTTCAGGTACAGGTCGAAGGTGGCGCCGAGGCCGGCGTAGGCGCGGTTGACGGTGGCGTCCCGGCCGGGCTCGGTCCCCTCCGCGCGGACCTCGGTGCCGGGCAGGTCGGTGCGGTGCCCGGCGTCGTAGATCGTGCGGCGGGGCTGTGCCGTCGCGGGCGTCGGGCCGGCCACGGCGGTCGCGGTGCGGACCGCGGTCACGCGGCGGCGGGTGCGCTGGGCCGAGTCGTGCTGGAGGGTGCGCAGCGCGGAGTCGGCGAGTGCCTGGTCCTCGTGGGCGGCGAGGTGGTCGAGGATGTGCGGCGGCACGATCGTGCAGAAGACGGGCGTGCGGTGGATGACGGGCTCAGGGCCCCCGTTGGTCGTCATGCACCGCACCATCGCACCCAGTCACGATGCTGTCACCACCTGCAACCTTGATTGGTGAAATACCGTGACAATTGACCACCCTCCGTGACGGGGAGTGGTATGCCGCACGTTTTGTCCCTTTCCTCCCCGTGGTCCCGCATACTGATACGGCGCCCCGCCGCCGAAGGGGCTCGGCTAGCATGCGGAGCATCATGCGTTTCGGGCTGCTTCTTCTTAGCTGCCGCGGCGAGGGCCTGTAGTCCAGGTCGACTCCCTCCCCGCGGAGCTTCGCGTTGCGTCGTCGGCCGTCCTTCCGGACACCCACTAGGAGCCCCGCAATCATGGCCAACCGCCAGCAGCCCAGTTCCATGCCGGTCCACAAGTACGGCACGTACGAGCAGGTCGACATTCCCGACCGCACCTGGCCCGGGAAGCGGATCACCGAAGCCCCCCGCTGGCTCTCCACCGACCTGCGCGACGGCAACCAGGCCCTGATCGACCCGATGTCGCCCGAGCGCAAGCGCCGGATGTTCGACCAGCTGGTCAAGATGGGCTACAAGGAGATCGAGGTCGGCTTCCCCGCCTCCGGCCAGACCGACTTCGACTTCGTGCGCTCGATCATCGAGGAAGAGGGCGCGATCCCGGACGACGTGACGATCTCCGTACTGACCCAGGCCCGCGAGGACCTGATCGAGCGGACCGTCGAGTCGCTGAAGGGCGCCAGGCGGGCCACCGTCCACCTGTACAACGCGACCGCCCCCGTCTTCCGGCGCGTGGTGTTCCGCGGCTCCAAGGACGACATCAAGCAGATCGCCGTCGACGGCACACGCCTGGTGATGGAGTACGCCGAGAAGCTGCTGGGCCCGGAGACGGAGTTCGGCTACCAGTACTCGCCGGAGATCTTCACCGACACCGAGCTGGACTTCGCGCTGGAGGTCTGCGAGGCGGTGATGGACGTCTACCAGCCGGGTCCGGGCCGCGAGATCATCCTCAACCTGCCGGCCACCGTGGAGCGTTCCACGCCGTCCACGCACGCGGACCGCTTCGAGTGGATGCACCGCAACCTGTCCCGGCGCGAGCACGTCGTCCTGTCGGTCCACCCCCACAACGACCGCGGTACCGCCGTCGCCGCCGCCGAACTGGCGCTGATGGCCGGCGCCGACCGCGTCGAGGGCTGCCTGTTCGGGCAGGGCGAGCGCACCGGCAACGTCGACCTGGTCACCCTGGGCATGAACCTGTTCTCGCAGGGCGTCGACCCGCAGATCGACTTCTCCGACATCGACGAGATCCGTCGCGTGTGGGAGTACTGCAACCAGATGGAGGTCCACCCGCGCCACCCGTACGTGGGCGACCTGGTCTACACGTCCTTCTCCGGCTCCCACCAGGACGCCATCAAGAAGGGCTTCGACGCCATGGAGGCCGACGCGGCCGCGCAGGGTGTCACCGTCGACGACCTCGAGTGGGCGGTGCCGTACCTGCCGATCGACCCGAAGGACGTCGGCCGCTCCTACGAGGCGGTCATCCGGGTCAACTCGCAGTCCGGCAAGGGCGGTATCGCCTACGTCCTGAAGAACGACCACAAGCTGGACCTGCCGCGCCGGATGCAGATCGAGTTCTCCAAGCTCATCCAGGCCAAGACGGACGCCGAGGGCGGCGAGGTCACCGGCGCCGACATCTGGGCGGTCTTCCAGGACGAGTACCTGCCCAACCCGGAGAACCCCTGGGGCCGCATCCAGGTGAAGACGGGCCAGTCGACCACCGACACCGACGGCGTGGACACCCTCACCGTCGAGGCCACCGTCGACGGCGAGGACACCGTCCTGACCGGCTCCGGCAACGGCCCGATCTCCGCGTTCTTCGACGCGCTGCAGGGCCTGGGCATCGACGTACGTCTCCTGGACTACCAGGAGCACACGATGAGCGAGGGCGCCTCCGCGCAGGCCGCCTCCTACATCGAATGTGCGATCGACGGCAAGATCCTGTGGGGTATCGGCATCGACGCGAACACGACGCGTGCGTCGCTGAAGGCGGTCGTCTCCGCCGTCAACCGCGCTACGCGATAACCCCTCTGACCGGCGGTTTCGGGGCCCTGATCAGCTCTCGTGGCGATCAGGGTCCCGTCGTTTCCCGGCCATCTCGATGTGCAGGTCACGGACTGGTCTCGTACGGGGTACTGACTCCGGCTCCTCCATGTGGCTAACATCACGCCAGCGGTGGCGATGTTGCCACGGCGTTACGGAGGTGCGACGTGCTGCCAGTACGGGGACGAGACTGCCGAACCGCCAGGCCTGCCCGGATTCTGGGCACCCGCACCGCCTGGACACCCGTCGGCGACGGGGAGTTCTTCTGCCCCGGCTGCGGCGGTGACCGCAACTACCAGCGGCTCACCGGCCGACGCCGCTTCACCCTGCTCGGCGTGCCCGTGCTGCCGCGCGGCACCACCGGTCCGGTCGTGGAGTGCGCCGCCTGCCGCCACCACTACGGCACCGACGTCCTCGACCACCCCACCACCTCCCGCTTCTCGGCGATGCTCCGCGACGCCGTGCACACCGTCGCCCTCGCCGTCCTGGCGGCGGGCGGCACCTGCGCCCGTACGGCCCTGGAGGCGGCGGTGGGCGCGGTCCGCGCGGCCGGTTTCGAGGAGGTCACGGAGGACCAGCTGGGCGCGCTGGTCGAGGCCCTCGTCGCCGACACCGGGCGGGTCTTCGAGCAGCCGTACCGGGCGAGCCTGGCGATAGAGCTGCACGAGGCCCTGGACCCGCTCGCCCCGCACCTCGCCCCCGCCGGACGGGAGGAACTGCTCCTCCAGGGCGCCCGGATCGCGCTCGCCGACGGCCCTTACACCAACGCCGAACGCGAGGTCCTCGGCACGGTCGGCGCGGCCCTGACCATCTGCGCCGACGACGTGAGCCGGCTCCTGGCGGCGGCCCGCACACCGTCGTGAGCCCGGGGTGTCCGGCGCGCGGCGACCGGGACGGCCGTTCACCCGGGTGGCCGTACGGGCCCTGGCGGATCGTCACCGACCCGGGCCCCGGCCGCCGTTGACGCCCCGCGTCGCATTGCACGACGTCAGCCCGGTGCGCGGCGGCCCGACGTGATTTGCTCCACGGCCTGACGGCACGCCGGACCGTCCGTCCGGCCGGACGTCGCAGGAGTGCGGTGCGGGCGGCCGGAGCACCATGAGAAGCGTGAGTCATGTGTCTCCAGCGACCCGTGCGAGCCGGTTCTCGCTCGCCGCCGCTCTGCTGCTCGGGGCGTTCACCGCCGGGCCCAGGGCCTGGGCGGCGGCCGGCTGCGAGTCCTCCGTGCCGTATGTCTCCGGTGAGGGCGGCTACGTCCAGTTCCGCATTCCGGCCGTCGTCCGCAGCGGGCGCGGCACCCTGCTCGCGTTCGCCGAGGGCCGGCACTCCAGCACCGGGGACAGCGGCGACATCGACGTCGTGCTGAGACGCTCCGCCGACGGCGGCTGCACCTGGGGCCCGCTCCGGGTGGTGGCCGCCGGCGACGGGGACACCCGCGGCAACCCGGCGCCGGTGGTGGACCCGCGCAGCGGCCAGATCGTCCTGGTGACCTCGTACAACGACGGGTCGGTGAACGAGGACCAGATCATGCGCGGCCAGGTCACCGGGGCGCAGAGCCGCCGGGTGTACGTGCAGCGCAGCAGCGACGACGGCCGCCACTTCACCCGCCCGCACGAGATCACCGCCCAGGTGAAACCTTCCGGTTGGCGCTGGTACGCCACCGGTCCCGGGCACGCCGTCGCGCTCACCCGGGGACCGCACCGCGGCCGGCTGGTCGTCGCCGCCGACCACTCCGCCGCCCCGCGCCCCGGTTCCGCCGACACCGGCCGGGAGGCCAGGTACTACGGCGGCCACGCGATCTACAGCGACGACGGCGGCCACAGCTGGCACCTCGGCTTCGTCGACGACTCCTACACCGGCCACGACAACGCCAACGAGACGACCGCCGCCCAACTCCCCGACGGCCGTCTCTACTTCAACGCCCGCGACCAGAACGGCTCCAGCCCCGGCAACCGGCTGGAGGCCTGGTCGAGCGACGGCGGCGTGACCCTGGACGCCCCCTACTCGGTCCAGCCGACCCTGTCCAGGGTCCCCGTGGTCGAGGGCTCCGTCCTCCAGCTCCCGGGCGGCGAGGGCCCGCTGCTCTTCTCCGCCCCCTCGGTCCCCACGGCCCGCCGGGCCATGGCCCTGTGGACCAGCACGGACCAGGGCATCACCTTCGAGAAGTACCTCACCCTGTCCGACCTGAAGGCCGGCTACTCCGACCTGGTCCAGGTCGACAGGCGCACGGTGGGGGTGCTGTACGAGACGGGCACCAGGACGGCGTACGACACGATCGAGTTCCGGCGGGTCGCGGCCCCCTGAGCGCAACGGCCTTCGTCCGCCGGGCAACCGAATCCACGGATCCGGCGGTCTGGAGGGCGAGGGGGTGGCTGATGCAGGCCGAACTTGAGGCCCAGTTCCAGGAATTCGTCAGAGCACGGTGGTCGCAGCTGGTCCGGACCGCCTATCTGCTCACCGGTGACCCGCACCATGCGGAGGACCTGACGCAGACCGCGCTGGCGAAGGCCTACCGGTCCTGGCGGCGCGTCTCCCGGACCGACCATCCGGAGGCGTACGTCCGCCGCATGCTGGTCAGCTGCAACAGCGACCGGTTCCGCAAGCGCCGGGTCGCCGAGTCGCTGACCGACGCACCGCCGGAGCGCGCGGGGTACGACGACGCGGTGTCCCGGGCCGACGAGCGCGGCACGCTGCTCGCGGCCCTGGCCGGGCTGCCGCCGCGGCAGCGCGCGGTGGTGGTGCTGCGGTACTGGGAGGACCTGTCCGAGGGCGAGGTCGCCGAGGTGCTCGGCTGCTCCCCGGGCACGGTCAAGAGCCAGGCGTCCAAGGGCCTGGCGAAGTTGCGTACGGTTCCGGGGCTCGCGCAGGCCATGAGCCACGCGGCACCCGTGCAGGGAGGCAGCAGGTGAGCGGTCAGAAGCAGGGCGGGGCGGCCGAGCCGGAGTTCGAGGCGCGGGTGCGGGCGCTGCTGGCCGGGGACGCGTCCCTGGTCCGGCCGTCCCCGGTGCCGTACCCGGAGATCCGGCGCCGGGGCGTGCGGGAGCGGCGGCGGCGCCTGGCCGTGGGCGGCGCGGCGCTGGCGGCGCTCGCGGTGGTGCCGGTCGGGGCGTACGCGCTGGGCGGCACCACCACGACGAGCCCGGCCGGGCCCAGCCCCACGGTGCTGGCCAGCGAGCACCCGGCCCCGACGCCCACGGGGCCGACGAGTCCGACGGGCCCGGCCAGCGCGTCCGCCCCGGCATCGTCCGGGACCCCGTCGGCACCCGCGACGGCCTCGGCACCGTCCACGGCGCCGACGGCTCCGGGGCGCCCGGCGTCCGCCGCGCGGCAGCTGCTGGACGGGATCACCTTCGACCAGGCCGCCACCGGACTCGGCAAGTGCCTCGACTACAACAAGGCGCAACGCCTCACCAAGGATCCGAGCTACACCGACCTCGGCAGGCCGGCCGACTACCGGATCGTCCTGGCGATGCGCAGCACCGGGGACTCCAACGCACCGGGCGACGGCTACTTCGTGGTCGCGGTGCGGGAGAAGCCGGTGCCGGCCCGGCTCATCTGCACCGTCAAGGACGGCGCGGCCTCCGGCCTGAACACCAGCATCGGGGACCCCTTCGGCGGCGCGAAGACGCCCGTGGTCCCGGACATGAACAGCGGCAAGCTGTACCAGCAGACGGTCCTCGACAAGGGCGCCTGGAAGCTCCCGTTCCGCTGGGGGATCATCGGCGGCTACCGGCCGTCGGTGGCCACGATGACGGTCTCCTACGGCGGCGGCGCGGGCGAGGTGGTCCTCGACCACGGCTGGTTCGTCGCCACCGGCACCCTGCACAAGCAGGTCACCGCGGCCCCGCACCTGAAGGGCTACGACGCGGCGGGCAAGCTCGTCTACGACTCCGACCACGACGCGTCGTACGAGAAGACGCTGCCGTAGCGGCGGCTCAGCCGGTGCCGACCCCGTGCAGCAGGTTGGCGACCAGCCGGTCCGCGAACTCCTCGGTGAGGGGTTCGTCGGGCAGCAGCAGGCGGTGGTAGCAGGCCCCCCAGAGCTGGTCGACCAGGACCTGGGGGTCGGCGTCGGCGCGCAGCTGGCCGCGGTCCTGTGCGCGCCGCATCGCCGTCACGGCCAGTTCGCGGCGCGGCCCCGTGTAGCGCTGGAGCAGGGCGGCGGACAGGTCGGGGTCGGTCTGCGCCTGGCCGATGAGCCCGCCGATGACCCGGCCGGCCGGCGTCCCGGTGAGCAGCCGGACGAACGCGCGGACCTGGGACGTCAGATCGGCCGCGATGTCGCCGGTGTCGGGGAAGGCGAGGGCGGACTCGACGGCGTGGAAGTAGCCGTCGAGCGCGAGCGTGCCGCGCGAGGGCCACCACTTGTGGAGGGTCGTCTTGCTGACCCCGGCCTCCTGGGCGACCCGCTCGAAGGTGAAGGCCGCCAGGCCGTCGCGCAGGAGCAGCGCGCCCGCGGCGGCGAGCACGTCGGCCCGCACCTCGTCCGCGGGCCGCCGCCCGCGCCCCCGCCGCACCGGCGTTCCTTCCGTCCGCTGCTCCATGCGCTGCCTCCCGACCGCGTTCTCGCTTATATGGACTCAGCGTACATTAATTCCTTCGCGGGACACCGGGGCCGTGATGTGCCGCCGGCCGCCGGCCGCCGGCCGCTGGTCGGCTGCGGCGCCGTCGTGGCTGGTCGCGCAGGTGCGCGCGCCCCTTCGGGGGCGCCTGGCAACCCGGCGCCGCGGCGCCATTGGTCCCACCTCTGACGGTTTACGCCATTCGCGCTCCTTGCCTTGACCGTCCCCGAAGCCTTTTTTATGGTCGCGCTAACACCGGACGTCCGACGTCTCCTTTCCCCCACGCTGGAGGCACCGTGCGCGACGAGGCGACCCACGGCCGCAGGACGTTCCTGAAACACGCCGGGGTCCTGGGCACGGCCGCCTCGCTGACGACGCTGACGGCGTGCGGCCCCAAGTCCACGATCGACCTCGGCGGCAGCGGCTCCGACCGCACCCTCACCGCGGTGATCGGCTACGGCAACGACGGCAGCTGGGACCCCACCCAGACCGCGTCCGCGTTCGCGATGGCCGCCAACAACCACATCTACGAGGGCCTGGCCGACACCGACCCGATCACCCGCGCCCCCTACCCGGCGCTGGCGAACCGGCTGCCCGCCGACCCGAACGCCACCACCTGGCGGTTCACCCTGCGCTCCGGGGCCACCTTCCACGACGGGAAACCGGTCACCGCCGACGACGTCGTCTTCGTCTTCGACCGGATCCTCGACCCGGGCACCCAGACCCTCGCCCAGGGCTTCTTCGCGAGCTGGCTGAAGGAGGCCCGCAAGGTCGACGCCCGGACCGTCGACCTGGTGCTGAGGTTCCCCTTCCCGGACGGCGTCGCCCGCCTCACCCTCGCCAAGATCATGCCGGCGCACGTCTTCTCCCGGCCCGGCGCCTGGGACGACGCGATCAAGGGCCTTGCGGTCGGATCCGGACCGTACCGGCAGACCGGGCACCACCCGAAGTCCAACACCACCTTCGCCGCGTACGACAGGTACAACGGCCCCCGCAGGCCCGCCTTCCGGAAGATGAACTGGCTGACGATCGTCGACGCCGCCTCCCGCGTGGCGCGGATCTCCGGGGCCGACGCGGGCGCCCAGATCTCCGACAACATCCCCTACGCCAACATCCCCCGCCTGGAACAGGGCGGCCTCTCGGTCGGCGGCGGCGCCGGGATGAACAACGCGTTCCTGATGTTCAACACACAGCACAGACCCTTCGACGACGTCCGGGTCCGCCAGGCCCTGCACTACGCCATCGACAAGGCGAAGATCGTCGAGGTCGCCCTCAAGGGCCACGGAAAACCGGCGAGTTCGTTCCTGAACGAGACCAACCCCGCCTACCGCCGGGCGAAGACGGTCTACGACCACGACCCCGACAGGGCGAAGGCGCTCCTGAGGGCGGCCGGAGTCAGCGGCCTGCGCGTGAACATCCTCGCGTCCAACGTGAGCTGGCTCGTCGACTGCCTGCCCACCATCAAGTCGTCCTGGGACGCGATCGGCGTCGCCACCACCCTGTCCCCACAGGAGACCACGGCCGTGTTCACCAAGATGGACCAGAAACAGGACTACCAGGTCGTCGCCGCCGTCTCGAACCCCAACCAGTTCGGCCTCGACGCCGACCTGATCATGCACTACAACTACGGCCCCCGGAACCTGTGGATGGGCTACGCCCGCTGGGCCGGCAACGCCGTCGCCAGGCAGCTCTTCAAGGACATGGACGCGGCCACCCGCGAACCGGACCCGGACAAGAAGAAGACGATGATCCAGGACTACATCGACGTCGTCGCCGAACAGGCCGTCCTCTACCCGGTCGTCCACAACGAGCTGATCACCGCCTGGGACCCGCGCAGACTCACCGGCATAAGGGCCCAGCCCTACCCGGGCATCAACGTCCTCACCGCCAGGTGGGCCTGACCGCATGACCGCCGTCCTGCGCATCCTGCTGCGCCGCACCGCCCTGCTGGTGCCCCTGCTGCTCGGCATCGCCCTGTTCGTGTTCCTGGTGATGCGGTTCTCCGACGTCGACCCGGCGTCCGCGTTCTTCCAGGGCGCCAACCCCACCCCGCGGCAACTCCACGACTTCCGCGCCCGCAACGGCCTCCTCGACCCCCTGCCGCTGCGCTACGTCCACTTCGTCGGCGGCCTCCTCCACGGCGACCTCGGCACCAGCGCCCTCACCCGCACCCCGGTCCTCGACCAGGTCCTCACCGCCCTGCCGCTCACCCTCCAGCTGACCTTCCTCGGCCTCGGGATCGCCGTCGTCCTGGCCCTCGCCGGCGGCGTCACCGCGGCCGTCCACCGCGACCGCTGGCCCGACCAGATCATCCGCGTCCTGTCCCTGGTCGGCGTCGCCGCCCCCGCCTTCTGGCTGGCGCTGCTCATGATCCAGTACCTGGCCGTCGACCGGGGCTGGTTCCCGTCCGGCGGCTACATCAACCCCGAGGACTCCGTCACCGGCTGGCTGAGGACCATGGCCCTGCCCGCCCTCGCGCTCTCCCTCCCGGTGGCCGCCCAGCTCACCCGGATCGTCCGCACCTCGGTGGTCGAGGAACTCGACAAGGACTACGTCCGCACCGCGATCGGCAGCGGCCTGCCGCCCCACGTCGTGGTCGGCCGCAACGTCCTGCGCAACGCCCTGGTCAACCCGCTGACCGTGCTCGGCCTGCGGGTCGGCTACCTGCTCGGCGGCGCCGTCGTCATCGAGACCATCTTCGCCCTGCCCGGCATGGGCAAGCTGATGATCGACGCCGTCCAGAACGGCGACCCCGCCGTCGTCCAGGGCGTCGTCCTCACCACCGCGACCGGCTTCGTCGTCGTCAACCTCGTCATCGACATCCTCTACCTCCTGGTCAACCCACGCCTGAGGGAGGCCACATGACGACGTTCACCCGTGCGGCCCTCACCACCGCCCTCGCCCGCCCCGGCGTACGGCTGCGCAGGCTGTCACCGCTGTCCAAGGCGGCCCTCGCCTTCCTCACCGTGATCGTCCTGGTGGCCGTGTTCGCCCCCCTCCTCGCCCCCGACGACCCCCTTGCGCAGCAGGCCCCCGCCGACGGCACCGGACACCCCTCCGGCGCCCACTGGATGGGCCAGGACAGCCTCGGCCGGGACATCCTCAGCCGGCTGATGTACGGCGCCCGCTGGTCCCTCGCCATCGGCCTCGGCGCGACCGGCCTCGCCCTGGTCGCCGGCGCCCTGCTCGGCGCCCTCGCGGCCACCTCCCGCAAGGCCGTCGACGAGACCCTGATGCGCTGCCTGGACGTGGTGATGGCGTTCCCCGGCATCGCCCTCGCCGCCGTCCTCGTCGCCGTCTTCGGCGGCGGCATCACGGTCCTGATCTGCGCGATCGCCTTCCTCTTCACCCCGCCGGTGGCCCGGGTCGTGCGCGCCAACGTCCTCGACCAGTACGGCGAGGACTACGTCACCGCGGAACGCGTCATCGGCGCCCGCACCCCGCACATCGTCGTCCGCCACGTGGCGGTCAACTGCCTCGCCCCCGTCCTCGTCTTCTGCACCGTCCAGGTCGCCGAGGCCATCGTCTTCGAGGCCTCCCTGTCCTTCATCGGCGCGGGCGTCCGGCCCCCCGACCCCTCCTGGGGCAGCGTCATCGCCGACGGCAAGAACATGGTCCTGACCGGCGGCTGGTGGGCCACCCTCTTCCCCGGCCTGCTCATCCTCCTCACGGTCCTGTCCCTCAACCTCCTCTCCGAGGGCGTCTCGGACGCGTGGGCGTCCCCGGCGGCGCGGGAGGTGGAGCCGACGGAGCCCGTGCAGGTGGTCGAGCCCGGGGAGGCCCTGGAGCTGCCGTCCTTGACCGAGGCGGCCGACCGGCTACGACGGCGGGCCCGCCCCCTCCCCTCCCGGGAGGGCCCACCGGTCCTCTCCGTGCAGAACCTCACCATCGCCTTCCCGGACCGCCACCGGGGCACGAACATCGTCAACGGCATCAGCTTCGACATCCACCCGGGCGAAGTCCTGGGCCTGGTAGGAGAGTCGGGCTGCGGAAAATCCCTCACGGCCCTCACGATCATGGGCCTGCAACCGAAGACGGCGAGGGTGACGGGCCAGATCCTCTTCAACGCCGTCAGCCGAAGCGCCCCGTCAGGGGCGCGGGGAACTGCGCGAGCAACCCCCACTCACCCGCACCCGCTCACGGACCTCACCACCCCCCACCGCCGCCTCCTGGGCCACGAACTCGCGATGGTCTACCAGGACGCCCTGTCCTCCCTGAACCCCTCCATGACCATCAACGCCCAGCTCAAGCAGCTGACAAGGCGCGGCGGCCACCGCACCCCGGCCGAGCTCCTCACCCTCGTCGGCCTGGACCCGGACCGCACCCTGCGGAGCTACCCCCACGAGCTCTCAGGCGGCCAGCGCCAGCGCGTCCTCATCGCCATGGCCCTCTCCCGAGACCCCCGCCTGATCATCGCCGACGAACCGACCACCGCCCTCGACGTCACCGTCCAGGCCCAGGTGATGGAACTCCTCCTCCGCCTCCGCGAGGAACTCGGCTTCGCGCTGATCCTCGTCTCGCACGACCTCGCCCTGGTCGCGGACGTCACCGACCGGGTGGTGGTGATGTACGGCGGCCAGATCGTCGAGACCGGCGTCACCGCCGAACTGGTCGGCGCCCCCACCCACCACTACACGCGCGGCCTGCTCGGCAGCGTGCTGTCGCTGGAGTCCGGGGCCGAGCGGCTCACCCAGATCAGGGGCGTGGTCCCGTCGCCCGCCGACTTCCCCGCGGGATGCCGCTTCAGCGACCGCTGCCCCGCCGCGAGCGACATCTGCCGTACGACACCGCCCGGCCTCACCGGCACCCCCACCCATACCGCGGCCTGCCACCACCCGGCCGTCGACCTGGCGGCGAGTGCGGAGGCGGTCACATGAGCGCGGTGCAGCTGACCGGCGTCGACGTGGTCCACCGGGCCCGCGGCGGGGGCCTGTTCGGCCGGGACCGGGTGTACGCGCTGACCGGCGCCGA
Organism: Streptomyces sp. NPDC104761; assembly: GCF_055583445.1. NCBI lineage: Bacteria > Bacillati > Actinomycetota > Actinomycetes > Kitasatosporales > Streptomycetaceae > Streptomyces > Streptomyces sp. NPDC104761. Next base: position 291,014 of record NZ_JBVJNZ010000004.1, read on the forward strand.
CCTCACCGTGGCGCCCGGCGAGACCGTAGGCGTGGTCGGCGAGTCGGGATGCGGGAAGTCGACGCTGGCGAAGGTGCTGGTCGGCATCCAGCGGCCGACGGCCGGCACGGTCACCTTCCACGGCCGGGACCTGTGGGCGATGCCGCAGGGCGAACGCCGGACGACGGTCGGCGCGAGCACCGGCATGGTCTTCCAGGACCCGTCGACGGCCCTCAACCGCCGCCTGCCGGTCCGCCGCATCGTGCGTGACCCGCTGGACGTCCACGAGCGCGGCACGAAGGCCGAACGGGAGGACAGGGTGCGGGAGCTGATGAGCCTCGTGGGCCTGCCCCGGGCGCTCGCCGAGGCGCTGCCCGGCCAGCTCTCCGGCGGCCAGCGGCAGCGCGTCGCGATCGCCCGCGCCCTCGCCCTGGACCCCGACCTGGTGGTGGCGGACGAACCGACCAGCGCGCTGGACGTCTCGGTCCGCGCCCAGATCCTCAACCTCCTCCTCGACCTGCGTGAACGCCTCGGCCTCGCCATGGTCTTCGTCTCCCACGACATCCAGACGGTGCGGCGGATGAGCGACCGGGTGATCACCATGTACCTGGGCCGGATCGTCGAGGACACCCCGGCCGCCGACGTCACCGGCCACGCCCGGCACCCGTACACCAGGGCCCTGTTCTCGGCCACCCCGGGCCTGCTGAACCCGATCGACCCGATCCCGCTCACGGGGCCGGTGCCGTCGGCGACCAGGCCGCCGTCCGGGTGTCCTTTCCGCACCCGCTGCTGGCGGGCGGACGACGAGTGTGCCGTCCGCATGCCTGACTTCTCGGCCGCGTCACGGCCCGGTCACCGCTACCGCTGTCACCACCCCGTGGATCCTGTGGAGGAGGACCAGCCGAGCCACAGCCTGCCCAGGGAGACCTGATGACGCTGCCCACCCCGCTCACCGGTGTCGTACCGCCCGTCTGCACGCCCCTGACACCGGACCGCGAGGTGGACGCCGCCTCCCTGCGCAGGCTCGTCGACCATCTGACGGCGGCCGGGGTGGACGGCCTGTTCGTGCTCGGGTCGACGTCGGAGGCGGCGTACCTGACGGACGGGCAGCGCAGGCTGGTCACCGAGACGGTGGCCGGCCACGTGGGGGGCCGGCTCCCGGTCCTGGCGGGCGTCATCGACATGACCACGCCCCGGGTCCTTGACCACGTCGCGTCCGTCACGGCGGCCGGCGCGGACGCGGTCGTCGTCACCGCCCCCTTCTACACCCGCACCCACCCCGCCGAGATCGCCCGCCACTTCCGCCTGGTCGCCGAGCGGTCCCCGGTCCCGGTCATCGCCTACGACATCCCGGTCGCCGTGCACACCAAGCTCCCGGCCGACCTGGTCCTCGCCCTCGCCGCCGACGGGGTGCTGGCCGGGCTGAAGGACTCCAGCGGCGACCTGGCGGGCTTCCGCGAGGTCGTCACCGGCAGCAGGGGCCTGACCGGGTTCAGCGCGCTGACGGGGTCCGAGCTGACCGTCGACTCGGCCCTCGCGCTGGGCGCCGACGGGGCGGTCCCCGGCCTCGCGAACGTCGACCCGGACGGGTACGTCCGCCTGGACCGGCTCTGCCGCACGGGCGACTGGGACCGGGCGCGGGCCGAGCAGGAGCGGCTGTGCGGCCTCTTCCGGATGACCGGCGTCGGGGACCCGGCCCGGATGGGCGGCAGCTCGGCGGGGCTGGGGGCGTTCAAGGCGGCGCTGCACCTGCGCGGGGTGATCGACTGCCCCGCCACCGCCGAACCGCAGGTGCCGCTGTCCCAGGAGGAGACCGAGTGCGTGGCGAAGTACCTCGCGGGCGCCGGCCTGATGTGAACGCCACTCCGGAGCCCGGGACAGACTCCCGCCGAGTCTAGGCACGCAGCGCCACACCGGTGATGCGAAGCGTGAAATTGCCAGGGGCGGGGGAGCCAGGTGAGGTGAACGCGATGAACCTCCCCATCGGCTCCTGTGCCGTCGACACCCGTACCGGACGGCTGGGCATCGTCATGGGCCACGAGGGCCCCTACGTGCAGTTGCGGCCGTACGGGGGAGGCCGGGAGTGGGACGCGCCCCCGGACGCCGTACGCGTCGCCACCCAGGCCGAACGGCTCGGCGCGGCCACCGCACACGCCAACGCCCGCAGCCGCGGCGAGGCGTCCTGAAGTTCGCCTCGCCCGCCGCACCCTCCCGGCGGCAGGGCAGAATGGGCCCATGAGCCTGTTCCGCGACGACGGCATCGTGCTGCGCACCCAGAAGCTGGGTGAAGCGGACCGGATCATCACCCTGCTCACCCGCGGGCACGGCCGGGTGCGGGCGGTGGCTCGTGGGGTGCGGCGGACGAAGTCGAAGTTCGGGGCCCGTCTTGAGCCCTTCTCCCACGTCGACGTGCAGTTCTTCGCCCGGGGGAGCGAGCTGGTGGGGCGCGGGCTGCCGCTGTGCACGCAGAGCGAGACCATCGCGCCGTACGGCGGCGGGATCGTCACCGACTACGCGCGGTACACCGCCGGGACGGCCATGCTGGAGACCGCGGAGCGGTTCACCGACCACGAGGGCGAACCGGCCGTGCAGCAGTACCTGCTGCTCGTGGGCGGCCTGCGGACCCTGGCCCGCGGGGAGCACGCCCCGCACCTCGTCCTCGACGCCTTCCTGCTGCGCTCCCTCGCCGTCAACGGCTACGCGCCCAGCTTCGAGGCCTGCGCCAGGTGCGGCATGCCCGGCCCGAACCGCTTCTTCTCGGTCGCCTCAGGCGGCAGCGTCTGCGTCGACTGCCGGGTGCCCGGCAGCGTCGTACCCTCGCCGCAGACCCTGGTTCTGCTCGGCGCGCTGCTTACGGGAGACTGGGAGACGGCGGACGCGGCCGAGGCCCGGCACGTCCGGGAGGGCAGCGGGCTGGTGTCGGCCTACCTGCACTGGCATCTGGAGCGCGGGCTGCGCTCGCTCAGGTACGTGGAGAAAAGCTAGCGGGAAGAGCTAGCGGGAAAAGCCAGAGGGAGACGAGAAGCACATGGTCGTACGCGGGATCCTGGGACGCCAGCGCCGCGAGTACAAGGCGCCGGAACCGCACCCGTCCGGCGCCCGCCCGCCCAAGCTCCCGGGCGAGCTGGTCCCGAACCATGTGGCGATCGTCATGGACGGGAACGGCCGCTGGGCGAAGGAGCGCGGGCTGCCGCGCACCGAGGGCCACAAGGTCGGCGCCGAGCAGGTCCTCGACGTGCTCCAGGGCGCGATCGAGATGGGCGTGCGCAACATCTCCCTGTACGCCTTCTCCACCGAGAACTGGAAGCGCTCGCCCGAAGAGGTCCGCTTCCTGATGAACTTCAACCGCGACTTCATCCGCAAGTCCCGCGACCAGCTCGACTCGCTCGGTGTCCGGGTGCGCTGGGCGGGCCGGATGCCCCGGCTGTGGAAGTCGGTCGCCAAGGAGCTCCAGGTCGCCCAGGAGCAGACCAAGGACAACGACCTGCTCACGCTGTACTTCTGCATGAACTACGGCGGCCGGGCCGAGATCACCGACGCGGTGCAGGCGATCGCCGAGGAGGTGAAGGCGGGCCGGCTCGACCCGTCGAAGATCACCGAGAAGATCATCCAGAAGCACATGTACTACGCCGACATGCCGGACGTGGACATGTTCCTGCGGCCCAGCGGCGAGCAGCGCACCTCCAACTACCTGATCTGGCAGAGCGCTTACGCCGAGATGGTCTTCCAGGACGTGCTGTGGCCCGACTTCGACCGCCGCGACCTGTGGCGGGCGTGCGTCGAATTCGCCTCCCGCGACCGGCGGTTCGGCGGCGCCATCCCCAACGAGGAGCTGCTGGCCATGGAGGGCCGCACGGAGGACAATCCCGCCGGCATCTGACAGCCACCCGGAGTTCATGAGGGCCGTCGAGGATGCGGAAGATCCATCGCCCGCCACCCCCCGGTCTCCCGCCTCTGGAACGGTCCTCATGAAGCGCGTCATCCCCGTCCTCTCGCTCGGCGCCCTGCTCCTGACCGCGCTGCCCGCGCACGCCACGGACACCGGGCTCACCCACCGCGACAGTTACGGCACCAAGGCCGTGTACTCCCCCGGCCAAAACCCGCGCACCTACCAGCAGCCGCCGGCCGGCTACACCGCCGTCTTCACCGAGAACGTCTCCCGGCACGGCTCCCGCTCCGCCACCGACGGCGAGGACGGCGACACGGTCCTCGCGCTCTGGAACCAGGCGCGGGCCGACGGCCAGCTCACCGCGCGCGGCAAGAAGTTCGGCCCGGATGTGCAGGCGCTCGAAGCGGCCATGAGCGCGATCGGGTACGGCAACCTCAGCGGCCGCGGCAAGGACGAACTGCGCGCCACCGCCGTCCGCCTGGACAAGCGCCTGCCGTCCCTCTTCTCCTCGATCGCGAAGAACGGCGAGAAGATCGACGTCGTCAGCTCCGGCCAGGGCCGCGCGGTCGACAGCGGCACGGTCTTCGCCACCGCCCTCACCGACGCCGACCCGGCGCTGAAGGCTTCGCTGGGCACCGCCCGCATCGACAAGAACCTCCTCTACTTCCACAAGTCGGCCGGCGGCGCCGACTACCAGAAGTGGCTGGCGAGCGACGAGCGCCTGGCCGACACCCTCACGTCGATCACCGACCAGCCGGCCTCGCACCAGGCGGCCGCCCGGGTCCTCGGCAGGATCTTCAAGCCGGCGTTCGTCCAGCGCATCGTGAACGGCGAGTTCGCCGCCACCGCCGACGACATCACCGCCGCCACCGCCGTCTACAACCTCTACGCCATCGCGCCCGCCATGAGCGAGGAGAGCCCGGACGGCAAGGGCTGGGACTTCGACCGCTACCTCGCCCCGCGCGACGCTGCCTGGTTCGGCTACCTCAGCGACGCCGAGGACTTCTACGAGAAGGGCCCGAGCTTCTCGGACAGCGACATCACCTACAAGATGGCCCAGCCGCTCCTCGACGACCTCTTCAAGCAGGTCGAGGCCAAGCGGGACGGCACCAGCACGCTGGGCGCGGAACTCCGCTTCACGCACGCCGAGGAGATCATCCCGCTGGCCGCGCTGATGCGGCTGCCCGGCAGCGAGAAGGCGGCCACCCCCGGCGTCGACTACACCTACGCCGACAACGCGTGGCGCGGCGCCGAGGTCGCCTCCCTGGCCTCCAACATCCAGTGGGACGTCTTCAAGAAGGGCGACGACTACCTGGTGCGGATGCTCTACAACGAGAAGGAGATCGCGTTCAAGGCGGGCTGCAAGCCGATCTCGAAGCACAGCACGTTCTACGACCTGAACGAGCTGGAGAAGTGCTTCGACCGTAGCTGACGCGCGTCGCTACGATCCGCCCCATGGCCATGGACATGGGGCGGGACGCCGGACCGGGCGTGGTGGAGCTGGTTTACCAGCCGGCCGTGGAAGATTTCCTGGGTGCGCTGCGGGAACGCGAGCGGTTCCGGCGGCAGAGGTGGAGGCGGCACTGGGCCACCGGTGCCATGGTGTTCGCGTTCGCGCTGAACGCCTGGCTCACGGCGGCGGGGAGCGAGAAGCCCAACTGGCTCCTGCTGGTCTGGACGCCCCTGGGTGCGGCCCTGCTGTTCTTCGCGCCCTGGTTCCAGGCCCAGGCATGCCTCCGGGTCGCCGCCCGCAACGGCAGGTTCCGCGCGACCGTCGCCGACGCCGGGCTGACGATGGTCACCGACAACAGCACGACGTCCGTCAACTGGGCGGCGCAGCCCCGCTATCGGGAGACGAAACACGCCTTCATCACCTACAGCGACGACAAGAACGCCTCGTGCTTCACCGTGCTCCCGAAGCGCGCCCTTCCGGACCCCGCCGACGCCGACCGGCTGCGCGCGATCCTCGACCGGCACCTCACGCGCGTGTAGCTCAGCAGCTCTCCGCGGCCCCCGCGCAGTCCGCGCAGGTCCCGAAGATCTCGACGGTGTGGGCGACGTTGACGTACCCGTGCTCGGCGGCGATGGCCTCGGCCCACTTCTCCACCGCCGGGCCCTCCACCTCCACCGCCTTGCCGCACACGCGGCAGACCAGGTGGTGGTGGTGCTCCCCGGTGGAGCAGCGGCGGTACACCGACTCGCCGTCGGACGTGCGCAGGACGTCGACCTCGCCGGCGTCGGCGAGGTTCTGGAGGGTGCGGTAGACCGTCGTGAGGCCCACCGAGTCGCCCTTGTGCTTGAGCATGTCGTGCAGTTCCTGCGCGCTGCGGAACTCCTCGACCTCGTCCAGGGCCGCCGCCACGGCTGCCCGCTGACGGGTCGAGCGGCCCTTCACGGGCTGTCCAGCGGTCGTCACCGGTTGCCTCCTCACGTCACTGCCTCTGCCGGGCCATTGTGCCAGCCCCGGCCGAGGGTGTTCAGACGCCGACCTCGTCGGCAGCCTCCCTGGTGGCCGGAATCGCGCACTCCGCGGGATCCCCGGCGGGCCGTCGCGCGGCCGCCGCGCGGGCGCGTCGGCGCGCCAGCGGGGTGGCCAGCACGCTCAGCAGGACGAACGCCGCGATGGTCAGCAGGACGATCGTCGCGCCCGGCGGGACGTACTGGTAGTACGACGTGATCGTGCCCCCGATCGTCACCGTCACACCGATCGCCACGGCGATCGCGAACGTGGCCGCGAAGCTGCGGCTCAGCTGCTGGGCCGCGGCCACCGGGACGACCATGAGCGCGGAGACCAGCAGCAGGCCCACCACCCGCATCGCGACGGTCACGGTCACCGCCGCCGTGATCGCCGTCAGCAGGTTCAGCGCCCGCACCGGCAGGCCGGTCACCCGGGCGAACTCCTCGTCCTGGCTGACCGCGAACAGCTGCCGGCGCAGGCCGAGGGTGACCAGCAGGACGAAGGCCGCCAGCAGGCAGATCGCGGTCACGTCCGACTCGGACACCGTCGACAGCGAGCCGAAGAGGTACGACATCAGGTTGGCGTTGGAGCCGCCCGGCGCGAGGTTGATCAGCATCACGCCGCCGGCCATCCCGCCGTAGAAGAGCATCGCGAGGGCGATGTCGCCACGGGTGCGGCCGTACCAGCGGATCAGCTCCATCACGATCGCGCCCAGGACGGACACCGCCGTCGCCATCCACACGGGGGACGTGGAGAGCATGAAGCCGAGGCCGACGCCGGTCATCGCGACGTGGCCGATGCCGTCGCCCATCAGGGCCTGGCGGCGCTGGACCAGGTAGATGCCGACTGCGGGGGCGGTGATGCCCACCAGGACGGCGGCGAGCAGGGCCCGCTGCATGAAGGCGTAGTTCAGGAAGTCCATCAGCTCAGCAGTCCCGTGCGCAGTGGTGTGTGCTCGTCGTGGGGGTGGACGTGGTCGTGGCCGGGGAGGGCGTGCTGGCCGACGGCGCGGGGCGGCGGGCCGTCGTGGAGCACGCAGCCGTCGCGGAGGACGACCGCCCGGTCGATCAGGGGTTCCAGCGGGCCCAGTTCGTGCAGGACGAGGAGGACCGTGATGCCCTGTTCGACCTGGTCGCGCAGGGTCCGCGCGAGGATCTCCTGGCTGGCCAGGTCGACGCCCGCCATCGGCTCGTCCATGATCAGCAGTTCGGGCTCGGCGACCAGCGCCCGGGCGATCAGCACCCGCTGGTGCTGGCCGCCGGAGAGCGCCTCCACGTTGTCCTTGGCCCGGTCCGCCATGCCGACCAGGCCGAGCGCGTGCCGTACGGCCGCGTGGTCGGCCCTGCGGAAGAGGCCGAAGCGGGTGCGGGAGAGGCGGCCGGCGGAGACGACCTCGGTGACCGTCGCCGGGACCCCGCCCGCCGCCGTGGTGCGCTGCGGGACGTAGCCGACCCGGGACCAGTCCCGGAAGGCGCGGCGGGGGGTGCCGAACAGCTCGACCTCGCCGCCGCTCGCCGGCACCTGGCCGACGATCGTGCGGATCGCGGTCGACTTTCCGGAGCCGTTCGCGCCGAGCAGCGCGACCACCTCACCGCGGTGCACGGTGAGGTCGATGCCGCGCAGGACGGGGCGCGAGCCCAGCTCGGCGGTCACACCGCGCAGGGATATGACGGGCTCGCCGCTCATGTCGTCGTCTCCTGTCCCGTGGCGTGTCACTTGGCGCCCAGTGCCTGCTGGAGCGCCTTGAGGTTGGCTTCCTGGACCGCGAAGTAGTCCCGGCCGCGGGACTTGGCGGTGATGCCCTCGATCGGGTCGAGGACGTCCGTCTTCAGTCCGGCGTCGGCGGCGATGGTCTTCGCGGTCTTGTCGCTGACGAGCGTCTCGTAGAAGACGGTGGTGACGCCGTCGGCCTTCGCCATGGTCTCCAGGTCCCTGACGCGGGCCGCGCTCGGCTCCGACTCGGGGTCGAGGCCGTTGATGGCCTCCTCGGTCAGGCCGTAGCGCTCGGCGAGGTAGCCGAAGGCGGCGTGGGTGGTGATGAAGACCTTGGACCTCGTGTCCGCGAGGCCGTTCCTGAACTGTGTGTTCAGGTCGTCCAGCTTCTTCACCAGGGCCGCGGTGTTCTTCCGGTAGTCGGCGGCGTGGTCCGGGTCGGCCTTCTCGAAGGCCTTGCCGACGCCCTCGGCGACCTGGGCGTAGCGCACCGGGTCGAGCCAGATGTGCGGGTCGAGGCCGGACAGCTCCTCGTCCGTGGAGGTGTCGTGGGAGGCCGCGTGGCCGCCGACCTCGTTGCCGTGCTTCTCCAGCGTGGTCAGGGAGGCCGCGTCGATCTTCGTCCCGACGGACGACTGGGCGACCGCGTCGTCGACGGAGGGCTGGAGGTTCTTCAGGTAGAGGACCGCGTCGGACTTCTCGATCCCGATGATCTGCTTGGGGCTGATCTCCAGGTCGTGCGGCTCCTGGCCGGGCTGGGTGAGACTGGTGACGTGGACGTGGCTGCCGCCGATCCGATCGGCGAGGAAGGCCATCGGATAGAACGACGCGACGACGTCGAACTTCCCGGTCCGGGCCGCCGTGGCGTCGCCGCCGCAGGCCGTGAGGGTGGCTATGCCGAGTGCGGTGACGGTGGTCGCGGCGGCCGCGGGTATGAGGCGTCGTCGTACGTTCATGAGAGTCATTTTCAACAAACATGGAAACCGTTGTCAACAAGCTGGGGTGAGAGGCCGGTGAGGGGAACCGATTTGGTTGAGGGGGAGGACCCGCCGGTACCCTGAAGCATTCGCTCTGAAGCGTCTTTGCTTCGTCGCCCGTCGTCGTAATGAAGAGAGCACCGTGGCCGCCGACAAGATCGACACCATCGTCAGCCTGAGCAAGCGCCGTGGCTTCGTATTCCCGTGCAGTGAGATCTACGGCGGCCAGCGTGCCGCCTGGGACTACGGTCCGCTGGGTGTCGAGCTCAAGGAGAACCTGAAGCGCCAGTGGTGGCGCTACATGGTGACGTCGCGCGAGGACGTGGTCGGTATCGACTCGTCCGTCATCCTGGCTCCCGAGGTCTGGGTGGCCTCCGGTCACGTCGCCACCTTCACGGACCCGCTGACCGAGTGCACCTCGTGCCACAAGCGGTTCCGCGCGGACCACCTGGAGGAGCACTACGAGGCCAAGCACGGCCGCCTCCCGGAGAACGGCCTGGCGGACGTGAACTGCCCGAACTGCGGCAACAAGGGCCAGTTCACCGAGCCCAAGCAGTTCTCGGGCCTGCTCTCCACGCACCTCGGCCCGACCCAGGACAGCGGCTCGGTCGCCTACCTGCGCCCGGAGACCGCGCAGGGCATCTTCACCAACTTCGCCCAGGTGCAGGTCGCCTCGCGCCGCAAGCCGCCGTTCGGCATCGCGCAGATGGGCAAGTCCTTCCGCAACGAGATCACGCCCGGCAACTTCATCTTCCGCACCCGCGAGTTCGAGCAGATGGAGATGGAGTTCTTCGTCAAGCCGGGCGAGGACGAGAAGTGGCAGGAGTACTGGATGGAGCAGCGCTGGAACTGGTACACCGGCCTGGGCCTGCGCGAGGAGAACATGCGGTGGTACGAGCACCCGAAGGAGAAGCTCTCCCACTACTCCAAGCGCACCGCTGACATCGAGTACCGCTTCCAGTTCGGCGGCAACGAGTGGGGCGAGCTGGAGGGCGTCGCCAACCGCACCGACTACGACCTGAACGCCCACTCCAAGGCCTCCGGCCAGGACCTCTCCTACTTCGACCAGGAGGCCCAGGAGCGCTGGACGCCGTACGTCATCGAGCCGGCGGCGGGTGTCGGCCGGGCCATGCTGGCGTTCCTGCTGGACGCGTACGTCGAGGACGAGGCGCCGAACGCGAAGGGCAAGCTGGAGAAGCGCACAGTGCTGCGCCTCGACCACCGCCTCGCTCCCGTCAAGGTCGCGGTCCTGCCGCTGTCCCGCAACGCCGAGCTGTCCCCGAAGGCCAAGGGGCTCGCCCAGGCGCTGCGCGGGCACTGGAACATCGAGTTCGACGACGCCGGTGCGATCGGGCGGCGCTACCGCCGCCAGGACGAGATCGGTACGCCGTACTGCGTGACCGTCGACTTCGACACGCTCGAGGACAACGCGGTCACCGTCCGTGAGCGCGACTCCATGAAGCAGGAGCGGGTCTCTCTCGACCAGATCGAGGCCTACCTCGCCGGCCGCCTCCTGGGCTGCTAGCCCACACCCCTTCCGCCTTCTTCGCCCACCCTCCCACCCGACTCGCTCGGCTGGAGGGTGGGCGTTTTGGGTCCCGGCACATCACGAGCACCGGGCACACCAGCCCACCTGGGGACGCGGGGAACTGCGCGACCGGCCCCCCACCGGCCCGCAGCCGTCCACCGGCCGGTCCGGCGCCGGCCCGCGGGGGCCGGTCGGCCGGTTCTGTGGGTCAGCGGTGTTGCAGGGACTTCACGTTGTCGCCGAAGGTCCAGTTCTTCGAGCCGTCCCAGTTGATCGACCAGGTCATGAGGCCCTTGAGGGACGTGCCGTAGTGGTTCCAGGCCTGGGAGACCAGGGGCGGGGACATGTAGCCGCCGCCCGCGCCGGACTGGGCGGGCAGGCCGGGGACCTGTTTGTCGTACGGCACCTTGATCGTGGTGCCCTGCACGACCAGGCCCTTGTTGAGGCAGTCGGTCTGGGCGGTGAACCCGGCCACCGTGCCGGCCGCGTACGAGTCGCCCGAGCAGCCGTACATGCTGCCGTTGTAGTACTGCATGTTGAGCCACCACAGGCGGCCGTTGTCGGCGTACTTCTTGACGATCGGCAGGTAGGCGCCCCAGATCGAGCCGTAGGTGATGCTGCCTCCGGTGACGTACGCCGTCTCCGGAGCCATCGTGAGGCCGAAGTTGGACGGCATCTGGGCGAGGATGCCGTCGATGATGCGGACCAGGTTGGCCTGGGACGTGGACAGTTGGGTGATCGAGCCGCTCCCCACCAGGCCCGTCTCGATGTCGATGTCGATGCCGTCGAAGTTGTACTTCTTCAGGATCGGGACGATCGTCGACACGAACCTGTCGGCCACGGTGGCGGAGCTGAGGTCGATGCCCGCCGCCGCCCCGCCGATGGACAGCAGGATGGTCTGGCCGGAGGCCTTCGCCGCGCACATCTCCGCGGGCGTGGCCACCTTCACGCCGGCGTCCATGCCGTCCTCCCAGAGGGCCGTCCCGTCGGAACGGATCACCGGGAAGGCCGCGTTGATCACGTTGTAACCGTGGGCGGCGATGGCGGAGTTGGTGATCGGGGTCCAGCCGAACGGCGGGTGGACGCCGTTGGCGGCGCCGTCCCAGTTCTCCCAGTAGCCCTGCAGCACCTTGCCCGCGGGGCGGGACTTGACCGCGCAGGTGTCGGCGGCCGAGGCGGGGGCGGCGGCGGGGAGCTGGGTGAGCGCCGCGGTCGCGAGCGCGGCGGCGAGCAGGGCGAGGGTGCGTCGGATCATGCGGGGCCTCCCGGTGGGGTCGGGGCGCGGCGCGAGTGTCGTAGACATGACAGTGCTCTGGTCCAGACCTACCGTCAAGAGGTCTGGACCATTTCATGAGCGGCGGGCGCGTCACGGGTATGGAATGACAGATATTGAAATCTGTCAGCTGTCATGCCAGAGTGGAGCCATGACGAAGCACACCCGTTCCCTCGGTTCCACCGGCCCCCAGGTCTCCGCCCTCGGCCTCGGCTGCATGGGCATGTCCGCGCTGTACGGCGAGGCCGACCGCACCGAGTCGATCGCCACGATCCACGCCGCCCTCGACGCCGGCGTGACCCTGCTCGACACCGGCGACTTCTACGCCATGGGCCACAACGAGATGCTGATCGGCGAGGCCCTGCGCACCGCCCCCGCCGAACTCCGGGAAAAGGCGCTGACCAGCGTCAAGTTCGGCGCCCTGCGCGACCCGGACGGCGGCTGGAACGCCTACGACGGCCGCCCGGCCGCCGTGAAGAACTTCGCCGCCTACTCCCTGCAGCGCCTCGGCGTCGACCACATCGACGTCTACCGGATCGCCCGCGTCGACCCGGACGTGCCGATCGAGGAGACGGTCGGCGCCATCGCCGAACTGGTCGAGAAGGGGCACGTCCGGCACATCGGCCTCAGCGAGGCGAGCGCGGCGAACATCCGGCGTGCCGCCGCCACCGCACCCATCTCCGACCTCCAGATCGAGTACGCGATCATCACCCGCGACATCGAGCGGGAGATCCTGCCGACCACCCGTGAGCTGGGCATCGGCATCACCGCGTACGGCGTGCTCTCCCGGGGCCTGATCTCCGGCCACTTCACCCGTGACCGGCAGCTCGGCGCGGGCGACTTCCGGGCCTTCTCGCCGCGCTTCCAGGGCGACAACCTCCAGCACAACCTCGACCTCGTCGAGGCGCTGCGCAAGATCGCCGACGAGAAGGGCGTGACGGTCGCGCAGATCGCCATCGCCTGGGTGCTCTCCCGAGGCGAGGACATCGTGCCGCTCGTCGGCGCCCGCACCCGCGAGCGGCTCACCGAGTCGCTGGGCGCCCTGGACGTCACCCTGGACGCGGCCGACCTGGCGGCGATCGAGGAGGCCGTACCGGCGGACGCGGCGGCGGGCACCCGCTACCCGGCCGCGCAGATGAGCCATCTCGGCACCGAGCACTGACCGCGGCGCCAGGTACCGTCTAGGCCATGGCAGCGACGTCCCCGACCCCGACCCCGGCCCTGACCGCCGAGCGCATCCTCGAGGCGACCGAGGAGGTGCTGCGCCGGCACGGCCCGGCCAAGGCCACCGTGGTGGACGTGGCCCGCGCGCTCGGCGTCAGTCACGGCAGTGTCTACCGGCACTTCCGGACCAAGGCGGCGCTGCGCGAAGCGGTGACGAAGCGGTGGCTGGACCGGACCTCGGAGCAGCTGTCCGGCATCGCGGCCGGGGACCGGGACCCGGAGGTCCGGCTGCGCGCGTGGCTGCGGGCCCTGTTCGACGCGAAGCGCCACAAGGCGGGTGCCGACCCGGAGCTGTTCGCCACCTACATGGTGCTGGTCGACGAGAACGGGCCGGCGGTCACCGAGCACATCGCCGACCTGACCGGCCAGCTGACCGCGATCATCGCGGACGGGGCCGGGACCGGTGTCTTCACCGTGCCCGACCCCGCCGCCGCGGCCCGTACCGTCTTCCAGGCCACCGGCCGCTTCCACGACCCCGGCTACGCGCGGGAGTGGGTGCGGCCGGAGGCCGAGGAGGACTTCGGGTCACTGGTGGAGCTGCTGGTGCGGGGGCTCAGCTCACCTTGACCGTCACGGTCGGCGAGTAGACCTTCTTGCCGACCGCCGCGACCCGCAGGTGCTCGGTGCCCGGGTTGCTGAGCTTCGTGGTCAGCGAGTACGAGCTGCCGTTCTTGACCTTCGCGGTCGCCTTGAGCGGGATCCACTTGCCGCCCTTCTGGTGCTGGAGCACCAGGGGCCAGCCGACCTTCAGGCCGGAGGTGCGGCCGGTCACGGTCACCGAGTCACCGGGCTTGACCGAGGTGGCGTTCGCCCTGGCCGAGATCGAGGCCGTGGTCGTCGGGCTGGGGCTCGGCTTCGGCTTCGGCTTGGCGCTCATGGTGGGCGACGGGGCCGGCTTGGCCTCGGTGGCGAACGCCCCGGCGGAACCGGCCGACAGCAGGGCCACGGAGAGCGCACCGGCCGCGAGGGCCCGGGAGATCTGGCGCTGGGTGGTGTGCATGGATGTACTCCTGTCGAGGGACGGGGGGACGTCTCAAGGCTTGGCCGGGACGCGTCGGACGGCGACCCGGGCGGCCCGGGAAGCGGTGCGCGCCGCGCCCTCGGATTCGGTAAAGACCGCAGGTGGCAACGGGTGCCCTGACCTTGTGGTTCCTCCCCGGAAGCTCACCCGAACGGCGTAACGCGCGAGCTAGGCGGTGGCCCGCCAGAAGTCCCGCATGAAGGAGGTCGTCGCCGGACCCGTCATCGCCGTCTGTGTCAACAGGACCGTGACCGTGCCGGTGGCCGGGACGAGGTGTGCGGCGGTGCCGGTGCCGCCGACCCAGCCGTAGCGGCCCGGCACCGACCAGGGCTCGGCCGGGGCGACGTCGACCGAGCCGCCGTACCCCCAGCCCTGGCCTTCCAGGAAGAGGGCGGCGCGCTCGCGCTGGGCCGCCGTCAGGTGGTTGGTGGTCATACGGCTCACCGAGGTGGCGGTCAGCAGCCGGCGGCCGTCCGGGGCGGCGCCGGCGTTCAGCAGCAGCCGGGCGAAGGCCAGCCAGTCGTCGGCCGTGGAGACGAGGCCGCCGCCGCCCGAGCAGAACCGCGGCAGGCTGCTGTACGCGCCGTCCGGGGAGTCCGTCAGGCGCAGGGTGCCGTCCGCGGCGGGGGCGTAGGCGGCGGTGAAGCGGTGCCGTTTCGACGCGGGCACCTCGAACGCCGTGTCCCGCATGCCCAGCGGCTCGAAGATCCGCTCCGCAAGGAGATCGGGCAGCGTGCGGCCCGACACCCGGGCGGCCAGGATGCCCTGGAGGGCGGACGCGGTGCCGTACAGCCAGGCCTCGCCCGGCTGGTGCAGCATCGGCACCTGGGCGAGCAGACCCAGCCAGGTGTCCGGGTCCGGCCAGTCCCGGAAGGGGATGCCGTGGTCCTGCACCTTGAACAGGGCCTGCGCGGCGGGCAGGGCGAAGTCGTCGGGCAGACCCCAGCCGGCGCGGAAGCTGAGCAGGTCCTCGACGGTGATCTGGCGGACCGCCGGCACCACGTCGTCGACGGGGCTCGTCGGCGTCCGCACCACCATCGGTTTCGCCAGCTCCGGGAGCCAGTCGGCCACCGGGTCGCCGAGCCCGATCCGGCCCTCGTCCACCAGCATCAGCAGCGCGGCGGCGGTGATCGGCTTGGTGACCGACGCGATCCGGAACACCGAGTCCCGGGCCATCGGGGCGGACCCCTCGACATCGGTGTGCCCGACGGCCACCACCTCGACGTCGTCGCCGCGGGCCACCAGACCCACGGCTCCCGGGACGGTGCCGGCCTCGACGTGGCGGCGCAGGGTGGCGTGCAGCGGGGAGGCGGTCATGGGTCGTCCTTCCGGTGGGCGCGGTGTCGCCGGGTACGACTCCCACGCCCGCGGAAAGTCATCGCGAGGGCAGGCCCGCACGCCCGCGGAACGTCATCGCGAGGGCAGGCCCGCACCCGCGGAACGTCATCGCGAGGGCTGGGTGCCCGCGGGGTCCACGGTGGCCTGGTGGGCCTCGGCCAGGTGCTCCTCCGCCTTCAGCCACGGCAGGAACTGCGCGCCCTTCTGCCAGCCGCAGGTGCCGCATTTGATCGTGCGCTGCACCCCGGTGCGCTGCACCCGGACCACGTGCTCCCGGCCGTGCTGGTCCCAGCGGCTGACCTTGCTCTCGTCGATCTGCGACATTGACGCCTCCGGAGTCGGTGCCCGGTCTGCTGTTCGGCACGTGTCGACGGCGGTCGACGGCAAGGAGTGTGCAGCAAGTCCAACATCAACGGGGATTTCTTCACCGGGTTTTGTCGAGGATGTCCCCGGAGTTCACACGGCGCCGCAGACCAGGCCGCGCGGGACGAGCAGGAGGTCAGGGCGGCCCGGGGGGTGCCTTCGCGGACGTCCCGGTCCCAACCTCCGGATCAAGAGCCGGACTTGGTGTACCGGCGGAAACCCTGGACAGGGAATTGACCCTGGCTCAAGATGAAAGCGACCTTGTGAAGCGGCCACCGGCACGGAGAGGCGATGCTGCCGGATCCTCAACGTTTCCTGGCCGTTGCCGGCCGCCGGATCGCGCGTGCCGAAGGCGCGGCCCAGGCCGTCCGTGAGCTGTACCGGGTGACGGTCCCGGACCTGGCGGACGGGATGTTCGTCTACCTCGGCGACCACCCGCCGGACGGGTCGGAGCCGGAGCGCCTGGAGTTGGACGGGGTACCCGCCGAACTCGGCGGCGCCATGGGCGGATCGCCCCCGCGGTCGACACCGGTGGCGCCCGACGGCGCGCTCGCCGCGCTGCTGCGCTGCGGCAGGGCGCGCGGTCGCGGCCCGGACGACGTGGACGAGGCCCTCCGTGAACTCCTGGGCACGGCACCCCGGCTCCCGCAGGGCAACCGGGTCCTGCTCGCCCCGCTGCGCGCCCCCGACGCCGTGGTGGGCGTCGCGGTGTTCCTGCGGCGCCCGGACCGGGAGGACTTCGTGGACGACGACATCGCCCTGGCCGACGCGCTGTCGGCGCAGACCGCGCTCGGCGTGCGCGAGGACACCCTCGCCGCCGTGCCGCCCGCCGCGCCGAAGGCCCCGGACGAGGACCGCCTGCGCTACGTCGGCGCCGCCACCCGGCGGATCGCCCGCGGCTTCGACACCGACGAGATCGTGCTCGGCCTGTGCCGGGCCGCCGTACCGACGTACTCCGACGCGGCCCTCGTCTACCTGCGCGACCCGCTGCCGGTCGGCGACGAACGCCCCAACGGCCCGGCCGTGCTGCGGCTGCGCCGCACCGACCGGCTCAAGGGCCCCGGCGCCGAGCTGGTCTGGCCCGTGGAAACGGTGGACGACGAGCAGCAGGACGACCTGGACGCCTCCGACTGGAGCGAGGTGGTGCCCGGCGGCGCCCTCGCCGAGGTGCTGCGCGGGGTCCGGCCGGTGTTCGCCGACACCCCGCCGACCCGCGACGCGCTCGGCGAACTCGTCGGCGCGGACAGCGCGCTGAACGACTGGGTCGGCTCGCACGCGATCCTCGCCCCGTTGCGCGGCCGCCGCCGGGTCACCGGCGCCGTCGTCTTCCTGCGCCGGCCCGAGCGCCCGGCGTTCGAACCGGCCGACCTGCTGGTCGCCGCCCAGCTCGCCACCCACACCGCGCTCGGCGTCGACAAGGCCGTCCTGTACAGCAGGGAGGCCTTCATCGCCGACCGGCTGCAGCGCGCCATGCTCCCGCAGACGCTGCCCCGGCCCACCGGCGTCCGGCTCGCCTCCCGCTACCTGCCGGCCGCCGAGACCGCGCGGGTCGGCGGCGACTGGTACGACGCGATCCCGCTGCCCGGCAGCCGGGTGGCGCTGGTCGTCGGCGACGTCATGGGCCACTCCATGACCTCGGCGGCGGTCATGGGCCAGCTGCGCACCACCGCGCTGACCCTGGCCGGCCTCGACCTGCCCCCGCAGGAGGTCCTGCACCACCTCGACGAACAGGCGCAGCGGCTCGGCACCGACCGCATGGCGACCTGCCTGTACATCGTCTACGACCCCGTATCGCACCGCATCACCGTCGCCAACGCCGGCCATCCGCCGCCGATCCTGCTGCACCCGGGCGGCAAGGCGGAGGTGCTCACGGTGCCGCCCGGCGCCCCGATCGGCGTGGGCGGCATCGACTTCGAGGCGGTCGAGCTGGACGCCCCCACCGGAGCCACCCTGCTCCTCTACACCGACGGCCTGGTCGAGTCCCGGCTGCGCGACGTGTGGACCGGCATCGAGCAGCTGCGCGAGAAGCTGGCCGCCACCGCCCAGCTGACCGGGCCCGACCGGCCGCCGCCCCTCGAGGCCCTGTGCGACGAGGTGCTCGACATGCTCGGCCCGGGCGACCGGGACGACGACATCGCGCTGCTCGCCGCCCGCTTCGACGGCATCGCGCCCAGCGACGTGGCGTACTGGACCCTGGAGCCGGAGGCCGGCGCCCCCGGCCGGGCCCGCCGGCTCACCCGGCAGGCCCTGGCCGGCTGGGGCCTGGAGGACCTCACCGACACCGCCGAGCTGCTGGTCAGCGAGATCGTCACCAACGCCGTACGGCACGCCTCCCGGCCGATCAGCCTGCGGCTGCTGCGGACGGACGTGCTGCGCTGCGAGGTGGGCGACGACGTGCCGCAGCTGCCGAGGCTGCGGCAGGCGAAGGCGACCGACGAACACGGGCGCGGGCTGTATCTGGTGCACCGGCTGGCGCGGAGGTGGGGTACCACCCGGCTGGGGACGGGCAAGATCGTCTGGTTCGAGCTGGGCGGCAGCGGAGGCTGAGTGCGCCGCCGGGGGTGCCCCGATATGCCGTCTGGCGACTGCGGCGCCGTCGTGGCCGGCCGCGCAGTTCCTCGCGCCCCTTCGGGGCGCTGCCCAGCCCCAGACCGGTCAGCCCACCGTGCGGGGCAGGCGCAGGCTGAGGAGGCCGGTCAGCACCGCGAGGGCCAGCTGGACCAGCAGGGTGGTGACCAGGGCATCCCGCATGCCCTGGTGCGGGACCAGGGAGAGGAACAGGGTGCCCAGGGTGGCCACGCCGAGGGCGAGCGCCGACTGCTGGGTGGTGACCATCACGCCACTGCCCACCCCGGCCCGTGCCGGCGGCACCTCCGACATCACGAGCCGCAGCACGTTGGGCAGTTGCAGGGCCTGACCGGCACCGGCGACGGCGACTCCGGGCAGCAGCCCGGTGAAGTCCAGGTGCGGCCAGTCCCGCCGGGCGGCGAGCACGATGAGGACGATGCCGGCCACCTGGATCACCGACCCGGCGGTCACCACCCGGCTGCCGTACCGGGCGATCAGCCGCGGCCCGGCGAGCGAGACGAACAGGAAGGCGACCGCCATCGGGGCGAGCGCCATCCCGGCCGCGACCGGACCCAGGTGCTCCCCGGTCTGCAGGGCCACGGCGATCACGAACATGAAGCCGCTGAACCCGATCGAGAACGGCAGCATCAGCACCAGTCCCCGGCGCAGCGAGGCGAGCTCGAACAGGCTCGGCGGGACCAGCGGCGTACGGCCCGCCCGGTCGGCGCGGCGCTCCACGGCGTAGAAGGCGACGGCCACGCCCGGGAACGCGGCCAGCGACAGCCACGTCCACAGCGGCCAGCCCGCCGCACGGCCCTCGGTGAGCGGGGCGAGGAGGGTGAGGAGGGAGAACGCGAGGAGTACGGTCCCGGGTCCGTCGACCGGCTCGGGCTGCTGCGACCTGGTCTCCGGCACGAACCGGGCGCCGAGCACCAGCCCGACGACCACGACCGGCACGTTGACCAGGAACACGGACCGCCAGCCGGTGCCCGCGATGTCGGCGGCGACCAGCACCCCGCCGAGTATCTGACCGGCCACCATGGAGAGGCCGGCGGTGGCGCCGTACAGGCTCATGGCGCGGGCCCGGCGGCCGCCGCGGGTGGCGGCCTGGATGGTGGCGAGGACCTGCGGGAGCATCGCGGCGGACGCGGCGCCCTGGGCGACCCGGGCGGCCACCAGCGTCCAGGCACTGGGCGCGAGTCCGCAGGCCAGCGAGGTCAGCCCGAAGGCGGCCATGCCGCCGAGGAAGAGCCGGCGGCGCCCGAACAGGTCGCCGAGCCGCCCGCCGAGCACCAGCAATACGGCGTAGGCGACGCCGTACCCGGCGACGACGAGTTCCAGGACCGCCTCGCCCGCGTGCAGGTCGGCGCCGATGGTGGGCAGGGCGACGTTGACGATGAAGAAGTCGATGAGCGGAAGCGCGGCGGCCAGCAGGACGGTGAACAGCCCCGGGCCGCCGAGCGCCGGTGGCGTGGACGGGGACCGTACGGGCGCTGTGGTGACGGTTTCGGTCATGCATCCGAGCCTGCGGCCGGTCCCAGACTGGTACCAGAGTCTCCTTGTCCTGGTAGGAGAAGTACCTGGCAACAGGATCGGCGACCGGGCAGGCTGGAGGTATGACGACGACGGCACAGGAGAAGACGGCCCCGCGGCAGACATCCGCCGCCCAGGGCCGGGGTGCGGACATCCGGCGCCACGAACTGGCCGCGTTCCTGCGCAACCGGCGGGAGCGGATCACCCCGGAGGAGGTGGGCCTGCCGCGCGGTACCCGCCGCCGCACGCCCGGCCTGCGCCGGGAGGAGGTCGCCCAGCTCTCCGCGGTGGGCGTCACGTGGTACACCTGGCTCGAGCAGGCCCGGGACATCCAGGTGTCCGTCCAGGTCCTGGACGCCCTCGCCCGCACCCTGCGGCTCGACGCCACCGAGCGCGCCCACCTCTTCCAGCTGGCCGAGGCCGTCGACCCGACCCCGGCCGCGAGCTGCACGGGCGTCACCCCGGCCCTGCAGGAGATGCTCCGCGCCCTGGAACCCCTGCCGGCCTCCGTCCAGAACAGCCGCTACGACATCCTCGCCTACAACCGCACCTACGCCCGTCTGCTGTGCGACCTCGACGCGGTCCCGCCCGAGGACCGCAACTGCATGATCCTCGTCTACACCAACCCCGAGTGGTGCCGCTCGATCGTGCACCTGGAGGAGACCCGCCGCCTGATGGCCGCGAAACTCCGCGCGTCGATGGCCGGCCATCTCGCCGAGCCGGCCTGGAAGATGCTGGTGAAGCGGCTGGCCGCGGAGTCCGCGGAGTTCCGCGAGAACTGGGAGCGCTACGAGGTGGTGAACCCGGGCTCCAGGACCAAGGAGTTCCTCAACCCGTATGTCGGCCACCTCACCCTGGAACACACGGACCTGTTCCTGAACCCGGGGTCCGGGGCGCGGATGGTGACCTACGTCCCGGCCGACGGGGACACCCGGGAGCGCCTGGAGCGGCTGCACGACCTGGCGCTGACGGGTACGGCGAAGCCGAACTCCTGACCGGGCCACGGTAATTCGTTCGCACAACTGAGTACGCGTACTCAGGACCGGGGTGCCGTCCGCCACGGACCATGTAGTGGGGAGAGGAAGCGGCGCAGCGACGCAACGACGTACGACGAACCGACGACCGGCCACGGGGGAGAAGACGATGGAATCCGGCCCGGCCCGCACCGTTGTCCGGCTGATGCTCACCAACCACCTGTCGGTGGCCTACCTGGTCCTGGTCGCCGTCGTCATCGCCAAGGCCGTCGTCGACTCCGCGCACGCGGACGAGCACGGCTCCGACTACGCGTGGCTCTGGCCGCCGCTGGTCACGTTCCCGGTCTTCCCGCTGCTCGCGGCGCTCGGCAGGACGGCCTGGCGCACGGACACCCCGAACTGGTTCTTCGTCGCCACCGTCGTCGTCTCGGCCCTGCTGCAGTCCCTGGCCCTGGGCGCCCTGCGGCAGGCCGTCCTGGCCCGGCACCGGCGCTCGGAGATCAGCTGCTCGTGACGCGGCGGGCCGGCTAGACGCGCTCCGCGCTGCCCACGGCCGCGCGGATCTCAGGGGCCGCCAGCCGCTCCGCGGCCCGCTCCGCCGTGGCGCGGGCCCAGCCGCCGTTCGTCACGGCGCCCAGGAGCAGGACCGCGAGGCCGCAGCCGGCCAGGATCCACCAGCCGGGGCGGGCGGCGCCCACGAAGCTGTGGGCGTACGACGACGAACCGATCCCGGAGGCCAGCACCGCGCCGATCACCGCGACGCCCAGGGTCTGGCCCAGCTGGCGGCTGGTGGAGGCGACCGCGGCCGCGACGCCCGCCTGGGACCTCGGCATGCCGGAGACCGCGGTGTTGGTGATCGGGGCGTTCACGAAGCCGAAGCCGATGCCGAACAGGACGTAGCCGAGGAAGAGGGTGGTGTCCGAGGTCTCCGCCTGGAACGCGGCGAACAGCACCGCGCTCGCGGTCATGGCGACGCCGGCGATCACCAGTGGCAGCCGCGGGCCCCGGCTGCCGACGAGGCGGCCGGCCAGCGGGGCGCACAGGAACATCGGGACCGCCATCGGCAGCATCCACAGGCCCGCGTGCAGGGCGTCCAGGTTGCGCACGTTCTGCAGGTACAGCGTGGAGAGGAACAGGAAGCCGCCGAGGGACGCGAACGCGCTGATCGCGATCACGGTCGCGCCGCTGAACGGTGCCGAGCGGAAGAACCGCAGGTCGATCAGGGGCTCGTCGCGCCGCGGCTCGTACCACAGGAGGCCCAGCAGGGCGGCGAGGGCCACCGCGGCGAAGGGCAGGACGGTGTCCGTGCCCGCCGTCGGCGCCTCGATGATCGCGTACGTCAGCGAGCCGAACAGGGCGATGACCAGCACCTGGCCGACCGGGTCGGGGCGGCGGGCCTTCGGTGCCCGGGACGCCGGCACGAAGCGCAGGGTCAGCAGGACGGCCGCCAGGCCCACCGGGAGGTTGACCCAGAAGATCGCCCGCCAGCCGACCGACTCCACGAGCAGGCCGCCGACCAGTGGCCCGGCGGCCATGGATATGCCGACCACCGCACCCCACACGCCGATCGCCCGGGCCCGCTCGCGCGGGTCGGTGAAGGTGTTGGTGATGATCGACATCGCGACCGGGTTGAGCATCGAGCCGCCCACCGCCTGGACCATGCGGAACGCGATCAGCGAGTCGAGGTTCGGCGCGAGGGAGCAGAGCAGGGAGCCGATCGAGAAGACGACCAGGCCGGTCATGAAGACCTTCTTGCGGCCGACCCGGTCGCCCGTGGAACCGGCGAGCATCAGCAGCGAGGCGAGGACCAGGGTGTACGCGTCGATCGTCCACTGCAGGCCCGCGGTCGAGGCGTGCAGTTCGCGCTGCATGGACGGCAGGCCGACATTGAGCGCGGTCGTGTCGAGACTGACGATCAGCAGGCTCATACAGCAGATCGCGAGGACGAGCATGCGGCGGCGGGGGCTGAGCTCGGGCATGGGTCCCATCGTACGCCCGTTTCGATAGTGCGTCTAACTAATGAGTGATACATGATCGTGACGCGGGGTGCCGGAGAGGCGGTTGTCCACAGGGCCCGGCGAGCACCGCCCGGCGTACGGGACAATGGGGGAATGCCCGAGTCCACGTCACCCCTCCAGGTCGGCCCGCACACCGTCCGGCCGCCGGTCGTCCTCGCCCCCATGGCGGGGATCACCAACGCGCCCTTCCGCACCCTGTGCAGGGAGTTCAGCGCCGGCAAGGGGCTGTTCGTCAGCGAGATGATCACGACCCGGGCGCTGGTCGAGCGCAACGAGAAGACCATGCAGCTGATCCGTTTCGACGAGACCGAGAAGCCCCGGTCCATCCAGCTGTACGGCGTCGACCCGGCCACCGTGGGCAAGGCCGTCCGCATGATCGCGGAGGAGGACCTGGCCGACCACATCGACCTCAACTTCGGCTGCCCGGTCCCGAAGGTGACGAGGAAGGGCGGCGGGTCGGCCCTCCCGTACAAGCGGAACCTGCTCCGCGCCATCCTCCGCGAGGCCGTCTCCGGCGCCGGTGACCTGCCCGTCACCATGAAGATGCGCAAGGGCATCGACGACGACCACATCACCTACCTCGACGCCGGCCGGATCGCCGTCGAGGAGGGCGTCACCTCCATCGCCCTGCACGGCCGCACCGCCGCCCAGCACTACGGCGGCACCGCCGACTGGGAGGCCATCGCCCGCCTGAAGGAGCACGTCCCGGAGATCCCCGTGCTCGGCAACGGCGACATCTGGTCGGCGCAGGACGCGCTCAGGATGGTCCGCGAGACGGGCTGCGACGGGGTCGTGGTCGGCCGCGGCTGCCTGGGCCGGCCGTGGCTCTTCGCGGACCTCGTCGCCGCCTTCGAGGGCCGCCCGGAGGACGTCCGCGAGCCGTCGCTCCGCGAGGTCGCCGACGTCATGGTCCGGCACGCCACCCTGCTCGGCGAGTGGCTCGGCGACGAGTCCAAGGGCGTCGTCGACTTCCGCAAGCACGTCGCCTGGTACCTCAAGGGCTTCGCGGTCGGCAGCGAGATGCGCAAGAAGCTCGCCGTCACGTCCTCGCTGGCCGACCTCCGCGCCGGCCTGGACGAACTGGACCTCGACCAGCCCTGGCCCACGGGCGCCGACGGCCCCCGCGGCCGCACGTCCGGCAACAACCGAGTGGTGCTGCCGGACGGCTGGCTGAAGGACCCCTACGACTGCGCGGGCATCACCGAGGACGCGGAACTGGACACGTCCGGAGGCTGAGCGCGCCCGCAGGGGCGCTGGGGGTACCCCCGGCCGAAGGCTGGGGGAGAAAATGCGCGACCGGCCACGACGGCGCCGCGGCCGCACGACGACGACCGCGGCATCTCCACCGCACGCTCAGTTGGTCTTCGGGTGCGGCGTGGAGCCGTACGCCGCCAGGAACTTGTCGCGGAACGCGCTCATCTTCCACACCGGGGCGTTGTGCGCCGGCCGCAGACCGTCGGTCCAGTTCCAGGAGTCGATCGCGTCAAGCACCTTCGGGTCCTTGGCGACGATCGAGATCGGCACGTCACGGCTGGCGTGGTTGCCGCTGACCCGGGCGATCGGCTGGTGGTCGCCGAGGAAGACGAGCACCGTGTTGTCGTTGCCGTAGCGCTCCAGCCACTCGGTGAGCGCGGTCACCGAGTACTGGACCGACTTGCCGTACTCCTGGCGGGACTTGGTGGTGTCGGCGATGACGTCGGACGCCTTGTTGCCGGCCTTCTGGATGGCGTTGAAGACCGAGCCGTCGCCCAGCTGGTCCCACGGCACCATCTTCGGGATCGGCGCCCACGGCTGGTGGCTGGAGGTCAGGATCAGGAACGACATCCGGGACTTGCCGTCGGCCGGCTTCTTGCTGTGCACCCGGTCCTGGAACTGCTGGAGCGCGTACTGGTCGGGCATCGTCGACCAGCTGAACTTCGGTCCCTTGTAGCCGAGCTGGAAGGCGTTGTAGACCTTGTCGAGGCCGTAGTAGCTCTGCTCAGGCCAGCCCTTCTGGATACCCGGCATCACGCCGACCGTGTCGAAGTCACCGGTCTTCTGGAACGCCTTGGTGATGCTCAGGTGGTCGCTGGCCATCACGGTCCGGTACCGCTGCTGGTTGCTGACCCACAGGCCCGACATGGTGGTGGAGTGCCCGAGCCAGCTGCTGCCGCCGTAGGTCGCCGACGTCAGCCAGCCGCTCTTCGCGTGGTAGCCGGCCTTCGCGAGGGCCTGGGTCCGCACGGCGAGGGTGTTGTCGACGCCGGGTGCCTCGATCGGGTCCTCGATGGCGCTGCGGCCGTAGCTCTCGATGAACGTGAAGACCACGTCCTTGCCGCGCAGGCTGGTCAGCAGCTGGTCGGGCGGGGTGTTCCCGAAGGCGTCCACCTTGGCGACCTTCCGGAAATCCGCCTCGTCGCGCAGGGTGTCCCGCACCTGCTGCGACCTGACCTTCAGCGCGATGGCGGTGCGGTCGGAGGCCAGCGGCACCCCGTTGAATCCCTGGAGGCCGAAGGAGGAGCAGGTGATCCAGACGACGCCGGCGATCAGCGTGCCCCGGGTGGCCCGCCCCGGATGCCGGGCCAGCAGATTGCTCAGCCGTACCGTCGCCAGGGCGAGCAGGACGAACAGCAGCAGCAGGAGGACGACGGCGCTGACGCTGACGGCGACGGTGGCGGTCCGCCCCAGCGTGTCCTCCAGGTACGACTCGGCGTCGCTGAGCAGGCTCCAGTCCAGGACGGGGTTGAAATTCCGGCCGAGGTATTCGTAGAACCCCATGTCCATGAAGTTGATCAGGGTCAGCGCGCCGAGTACGACACCGAACACCACGGCCAGCACGATCCGGGGCCGCCGGGGCAGCACCAGCGCGACGGCGGCGGCGACGACCCCCTCGGACGGTATCCGCAGGAACTTCGCCGGCCCGAACCCGACGAGGGAGTTCGGCATCACCAGCGCCGCGATCACGAGCACCGCGCAGAGCACGGTGACGCCGATCGACAGCGCGGAGGAAGCGGTGGGATGCGCGTCCCGCCAGGCCTGCCGCCGCTCCCGGACCCGCCCACTCCAGGCGGCCCACCCGCGCGGACGAGGACCAGGGCCGTCTTCCGGGACGGGGACGCTCTCGGATCCTGCGTCGGCGTCGGCGGCGGCCTCGGTGCCACCGGCGGAGGCTTCGGCCCCGGTGCCGGCTGCGGCGGCTTCGGACTCGGGCTCGGTCCCGTCGGCGGCTTCCGGTTCGGTGCCGGCCTCGGTCTCGGACGCGGCTGCGGCTGTCTTTTCGGGCGCGGTCGCGGTGTCGGTCTCGGCGGTCGCCTCGGTCTCGGCGGTCGCCTCGGTCGCGGCGTCGCCCGGCTCGGCGACGGGCGCCGACTCGGCCGTGGCCGCCGCCGGCTCGGACTTCGGGGCCTCGGACTCCTCCGGCGGGGTTTCGCGTTCGGACGGCCCGGACGGGGTGTCCGATGGCTGGCGAATGCTCGTGTGCTGAGACAACCCGGAGGTCCTTCCGTGCGAGACCCGTGAAACGGAGGCGGGCCAACGCTCGGAGGCCGGACCCGCCACATGTCCGTACGGCCCTCATTAGGCCCGTGTTCAGGCCATTCGGCAAACACCGGGCAAACACAACGCCCCGTCCAAGGCAAGGCCCTCTCGGCATACGGCTGCGGGAAGCGCCCCGAAAGGGGCGCTGGGGGTGCCCCCGGCCGAAGGCCGGGGCAGGAACCGCGCGACCAGCCCCCACGCACCCGCACCCGAGCAACGACCCCCCTACGCCCCGCCCACGGCAGTCAGCAGCGCCAGCGGAGCCGCCGCCGACCTGGACTCCCGCACGCACGCGTGCGGATACGGCACCGGCTCCGGATGCGAGTCCCTCCCGTACCCGGCCAGCACCTCCGGCAACCGGTGCCCGCCCGCCGTCGCCGCGTCCACCAGCCCGTGCGCCACGGTCCGGGCCTCGTCGTGCAGCCCGTACCGGGCCAGCCCCAGCGCGATCAGCGCGTTGTCGTGCGGCCACACCGACCCGCGGTGGTACGACAGCGGGTGGTACGCCGCCTGCCCCGCGGCCAGCGTCCGCACCCCCCACCCCGAGAAGAAGTCCGGCTCCAGCAGCCGCCGTCCGACCACCTCCCCGTACTCCTTGTCCAGCAGTCCGGACCACAGCAGATGCCCGGCGTCCGAGGCGAGCGCGTCGACCTGCCGGCCCTCCCCGTCGAGGGCCAGCGCGGGGAAGGCGGCCTCCCGCATCCAGAAGTCCTGCTGGAACCGGTCCCGCAGATCACCGGCGGCCTGCGCGAGGAGCGCCGCGTACGTCTCGTCGGCCCACACCGTCCGCGCCAGCCACGACGTCCGGCGCAGCGCGTCGTACGCGTACCCCTGTGCCCCGGCCGCCATCACGGTCCCCATCGGCCGGCTGCCGTCGGCGGAGCAGATCGCGCCGGGGGAGTCCTTCCAGTTCTGGTTGGCGAGGCCGCCCTTGTCCGCGCGGTAGACCAGGTAGCCGCGCGAGGTCAGCCCGCCGTGGTCGAGCATCCACCCGACGGCCGCCCGGGCGTGGCGTTCGAGCCGCCGGGCCATCTCGGCGTCCCCGGTCCGCTCGACGTACGCGCCCAGCAGGATCAGGAACAGCGGGGTCGCGTCGACCGAGCCGTAGTAACGCCCGTACGGCACCTGACCGAAGTGGGCCAGTTCGCCGTGGCGCACCTCGTGGACGATCTTCCCGGGCTGGGCCACGGAGTGCGCGCCGGTCTCGGTGGCCTGGGTGGCGGCGAGGGCGGGCAGGGTGGCGGCGGCCAGGCGGGGGCGGTAGGGCAGGGCGAAGAGGGAGGTGAGGAGGGCGTCGCGGCCGAGCAGGGTGAGGAACCAGGGGGCCCCGGCAGCGGGGACCCTGAGCTCCTCGCCGTCCGGTCCGGTGGCCGGCACCTGGAGCGCGGCGAGGTCGGAGAGGCCGCGGGCGCAGGCCGCAGCCAGCTCGGGCCAGCCGGTCGGGAAGGCGACGCCCTCCACGAACTCGCCCTCCAGCGCGAGGAGCTGTTCGTTCAGCGCGGCCGGGTCGCGGGGCACCCGCAGGGCCCGCTTGTCGCCGTGCGGGCGCGCCATGACCCGGACCAGCAGCTCGGTGGTGCCGTGCGGTGCCAGCTCCAGCGTCCACACCATCCGCCGGGCGCCGGTCCCGGTCTCCTCCACGCCGTCCGGGGCCGGCTCGGCGGTGATCGTCGTACAGGACCGCCACTCGCCCCGGCGGTAGCCGAACTCCAGCCCGTCGTCGAGGACGTGGCGGGAGCGGACGGCGCCGGACTTGGCGTAGGTGCGGTGGTCGGCGCGGAGCTCGAACTGGTCGGTGAAGTCGGCGTCGGCGGTGATCGCGAGCCGGATCGTGGTCGGCACCGGACGGTTGCTGGTGACCCGCAGGGATTCGACGAACGAGCCGTCACCGACGGCCTGTTCCCGGAAGAGCGTGTGCGCGGGCGGTTCCTGGCGGCCGCCGCGCGGGACCAGGACACAGCGCGTGCCGTCCCCGTCGGCGACCGGCGTGAGCACCTCGGGCAGGGCCCCGTCCACCGTCAGCTGCCAGCGGCTGAGATGCCGGGCGTCCCGTACGAATAACCCGTCCGGGGAGCCGCCGCCCCGCACGCCGCTGATGTCGCCGCGGTCGTCCACAGCCGCGAACGTCGTGCCGTGCACGAGCAGATGATGCCGGTCCGCCATCCCCGGTCCCCTCCTTCGTCCCTCTGGTCGAACGTGCGGTGTCCGCCGAGGACACCCCGTTTTGTCAGCTCTTGTGCAGGTTTTGACGTTCGGTATGTGGCTCTTCGTGCGACGTGGTGTGCGGTGCCGCGGGCCGCCGGTGGTGCAGGTCCAGCGCGAGCGCCGCGGTCCAGCTGAACCCGGTCGCGCCGCAGGCCTCGCCGGTGTACGGGTCGACGTACTCGGCGAACCCGCTCGCGTCGGCCGTCCGCACCAGCGCCTCGGCGAGTGCGTCCGCCCGCTCCCGCTCGCCGTGCTCGCGCAGCCCCCGCTCCAGCAGCCAGCCGGTGTTGAACCAGGCGGGCCCGCGCCAGTAGCGGTGCGGGTCGAAGGCCTCGCCGAGCAGGTCGTAACTGGGCACCAGGCCGGACCCGGTGCCGAAGTGCGGGCCGTCCAGGGTGCGGACGAGCGCGGCGGTGATCTCCCGGGGCAGGCCGGGCAGGAGCAGCGGGACCAGTCCGGCCACCCCGCGCTCGGCGATGAGCGAGCCGCGTGCGCCGTCCCGCAGGTCCCGGCACAGGAAGATCTGCTTCTCCGGGTCCCACAGCCGGTCCACCAGCGCGGCCGTCAGCCGTTCCGCCCGCGCGTGCCGGGCCGTGCCGGGCGCGCCCAGCTCCCGCGCGATCCGGGCGAGGGCGTGCTCGGAGGCGATGAGCAGTGCGTTGAAGGCCGGGTCCTCGACGGCGAAGTCCCTGGTCCGGTCGGTGTATCCGGCGTCGCGGTAGTCGGCCGCCAGCCGCACGTACCGTCCGTAGTCCAGGTCCGTGGGCCGGTCCTCGGCCGCGCCGTGGTCCAGGTCGGCGCGCCGGAACGAGCGCGCCGGGGCCGGGACGACGCGGGCGAGCGGGGCGTCCCAGCAGGGGCTGTTGTCCATGCCCTGCTCCCAGGGGTGCACGACGGAGGCGAGCCCGCCGCCGCCCAGGTCGCGCCGGTGCAGCAGATAGCGGTGCCAGGCGGCCAGGCGTGGGTAGACGCCGGCCAGGAAGCCCCGTGCCCGCGACAGGCCCGGGTCGGCGAGGTGCACCAGCCAGGCCGCCAGCGCGTGCACCGGTGGCTGCACGATCCCGGAGGTCTGTACGGTGCGCGGGGCGCCCGCAGCGCGCCCCGCGGTCGAGGAGCGCCAGAAGTCGGGGCTCGGGAAGTACGCGTCGAGGGGCACGGAGGGGTTGAACACGATGTGCGGGATCCGCCCGTCGCCCCACTGGGCGGCCAGCAGCGTCTCCAGCTCCGTCTGCGCGCGCAGCGGCGAGAGGTGCCTGAGGCCGATCGCGATGAACGCCGAGTCCCACGACCACTGGTGCGGATACAGGTTCCGGGAGGGCACGGTCGAACTGCCGGTCCAGTTCCCGTCGAGCACCTGTGCGGCTCTGACGTGCAGCGACCGTCGTGCGCCGGCGCCGGTGGCGGCGTGGGCGGGCGGCGGATCGTATGCAATGCCGCGGTCGAGCGCATGGGTGGTGAGCTGGGCAGTGCGATCCACTCGGGACTCCCCGAAGACGTTCGGCCGGCCGGGTTTGGCGGTGGCTACCGTAGGGTTACGTCTATTTAACACGCAAAACTCAATATGTAATGCAAGCTTGAGAAACACAAGGGGGTGCGCATGACCGGACGTCCCGGCAGGACCGGCAAGGGCGGCGGACAGGCGAGCGCCGGAGATCTGCTCGAACTGGTGCGCAACGGGCGGGCCGTGACGCGCGGCGCCCTCCAGCAGGCCACCGGGCTCTCCCGCGCGACCGTGGGCCACCGCCTGGACCGTCTGTTCCGCGCGGGCTGGCTGCGCGAGGGCGCCGGCGGCCCGGTCGACTCCCCGCTGGGCGGACGCCCCTCCATCACCCTCGAGTTCGACGACTCCCACGCGGTCGTCCTCGCCGCCGACCTGGACACCCGGCACGCCCGTGCCGCCGTGCTCACGCTCACCGGCGAGCTCCTCGCCGAACACTCCGGCACCCTGGTGATCCAGGACGGCCCTGAGGCCGTGCTCGGCGAGCTCGGCCGCTGGTTCGCAGAGCTGCTGGAGAAGGCCGGCCACCGCGCCACGGAGGTGTGCGGGATCGGCCTCGCGGTGCCGGGCCCGGTCGACACCGACACCGGCCGGGTCGTCCAGCCGCCGATCATGCCCGGCTGGGACGGCTACGACATAAGAGGCCGCCTGGCCAGGGCGTTCTCGGAGCACACGGGTGCGCCGGCCGTCCCGGTCCTGGTCGACAACGACGCCAACCTGATGGCGTACGGGGAGCAGCGCACCGGCCACCCGGACTGCTCGGCGTTCGTCCTGGTCAAGGTCTCGACGGGTATCGGTGCCGGGGTCGTGGTGGACGGCTCGATCTACCGCGGCATCGACGGCGGCGCGGGGGACATCGGCCACATCCGGGTGGGCGCGGAGGCGCAGTGCCGGTGCGGTTCCCACGGCTGCCTCGCCGCCGTCGCGAGCGGCGGTGCCGTGGCCCGGCGGCTGGCGGAGGCGGGGATCCCGGCCTCCTCCGGCTCGGACGTGCGCGACCTGCTCGCCTCGGGCCATCCCGAGGCGGCCGCGCTGGCCCGGGAGGCCGGCCGCATGGTCGGCGACGTGCTGGCCACGGTCGTGACCCTGCTCAACCCGGGCGTCCTGATGATCGCGGGCGACCTGGCGGGCACCCCGTTCCTCACCGGCGTGCGCGAGCTGCTCTACCAGCGGGCGCTGCCCCGCTCCACCGCTCATCTGGACGTCGTGACGTCGCGGCTGGGGGAGCGGGCCGGGCTGGTCGGGGCCGGGGCGCTGGTCGTGGAGCATTTGTACGCGCCGGAGCGGGTCGAGGAGCGGTTGCTGGCGCTGGGCGTGTGACCGGCGCGTTTCCGGCGGGTTCTGGTGTCCGCCACCGCGTCCGCATGGTGAACTCCGGCGGTCTGTGGCAGCGTGATTCTCGCCACCCTTGATAAGGGTTGCGCTCAGATGAGCGGATCATGGACGACTGCACTTCTCCAAGGGGTGGCACTGGGTGCCACCCCTTGATCGTTCATCGATCGAAATCAGATGTGAAGGATGGCCGCTCAACTGAGCGGAAAGGTGTGGTGCTGAGCGGTCATGTGTTCAAGAAGTGAAAACACAAGCTGGTCTCCGCTTGCCAATCTTTGACTTTCGATCCGGTGGCGGACGACTGGTTACGGGCGCATGACACGCAAGTAGACGTACCCAGGCGCCTTCGATCTGGGTATGTTCCTGGCCGTCAGGGCAGCCACCGAGTCTTCCAGGGAGTCGAGACCCGTGTCGGAAAACAAAGAACCCCACGGTGTGAAGTTCGTTTACGACTTCACCGAGGGAAACAAGGACCTCAAGGACCTCCTGGGTGGCAAGGGCGCGAACCTCGCCGAGATGACCAACCTGGGGCTCCCCGTTCCCCCCGGCTTCACCATCACGACGGACGCCTGCAAGGTCTACCTCGACAGCGGCGAGGAGCCGGCGGCACTGCGTGACGAGGTGAGTGCGCACCTCGGAGCCCTCGAAGAGCGGATGGGCAAGAAGCTCGGCCAGGCCGACGACCCCCTGCTGGTCTCGGTCCGCTCCGGCGCCAAGTTCTCCATGCCCGGCATGATGGACACGGTCCTGAACATCGGCCTCTCCGACAAGTCCGTGCAGGGCCTCGCCAAGCAGGCCGGCGACGAGCGCTTCGCATGGGACTCCTACCGCCGCCTCATCCAGATGTTCGGCAAGACGGTCCTCGGCGTCGACGGCGAGCTCTTCGAGGAGGCGCTGGACGCGGCGAAGGAGGCCAAGCAGGTCACCGTCGACACGGAGCTGGAGGCGGCCGACCTCAAGAAGCTCGTCACCAGGTTCAAGAAGATCGTCAAGGCGGAGGCCGGCCGGGACTTCCCGCAGGACCCGCGCGAGCAGATGGACCTCGCGATCCGCGCGGTCTTCGACTCCTGGAACACCGACCGCGCCAAGCTCTACCGCCGCCAGGAGCGCATCCCCGGCGACCTCGGCACGGCCGTCAACGTCTGCTCCATGGTCTTCGGCAACCTCGGCCCGGACTCCGGCACGGGCGTCGCCTTCACCCGCGACCCCGCCTCCGGCCACCAGGGCGTCTACGGCGACTACCTGCAGAACGCCCAGGGCGAGGACGTTGTCGCGGGCATCCGCAACACGGTTCCGCTGGCCGAGCTGGAGAACATCGACAAGAAGTCGTACGACCAGCTGATGCAGATCATGGAGACGCTGGAGAACCACTACAAGGACCTCTGCGACATCGAGTTCACCATCGAGCGCGGCCGGCTGTGGATGCTCCAGACCCGCGTCGGCAAGCGCACCGCGGGCGCGGCCTTCCGGATCGCGACCCAGCTGGTGGACCAGGGCCTGATCGACGAGACCGAGGCGCTCCAGCGCGTCACCGGCGCCCAGCTCGCCCAGCTGATGTTCCCCCGCTTCGACGAGCAGGCGAAGGCCCAGCAGGTCGGCCGCGGCATCGCCGCCTCGCCGGGCGCGGCGGTCGGCAAGGCGGTCTTCGACTCCTACACCGCCGTCAAGTGGTCCCGCTCGGGCGAGAAGGTCATCCTGGTCCGCCGCGAGACCAACCCCGACGACCTCGACGGCATGATCGCGGCCGAGGGCATCCTCACCTCCCGCGGCGGCAAGACCTCGCACGCGGCCGTGGTCGCCCGCGGCATGGGCAAGACGTGCGTGTGCGGCGCCGAGGATCTCGAGGTCGACACCAAGCGCCGCCGCATGACGGTCCCCGGCGGCCAGGTCGTCGAAGAGGGCGACGTCATCTCCATCGACGGCTCGTCCGGCAAGGTCTACCTGGGCGAGGTACCCGTCGTACCCTCCCCGGTCGTCGAGTACTTCGAGGGCCGGATGCACGCGGGCGCCCAGGACGCCGACGAACTGGTCGAGGCGGTCCACCGCATCATGGCCTTCGCCGACCGCAAGCGCCGGCTGCGGGTGCGCGCCAACGCCGACAACGCCGAGGACGCCCTGCGCGCCCGCCGGTTCGGCGCCCAGGGCATCGGCCTGTGCCGCACCGAGCACATGTTCCTCGGCGACCGCCGCGAGCTGGTGGAACGCCTGATCCTGGCGGACACGCAGGAGGACCGCGAGGAGGCGCTGAACGCCCTTCTCCCCCTTCAGAAGAAGGACTTCGTCGAACTCTTCTCGGCGATGGACGGCCTCCCGGTGACGGTCCGGCTCCTCGACCCCCCGCTGCACGAGTTCCTCCCGGACATCACGGAGCTCTCGGTCCGCGTGGCCCTCGCCGAGTCCCGCCAGGAACCCCACGAGAACGAACTCCGCCTCCTCCAGGCGGTGCACCGCCTGCACGAGCAGAACCCGATGCTGGGCCTGCGCGGCGTACGCCTCGGTCTGGTCATCCCCGGCCTGTTCACGATGCAGGTACGTGCCATCGCCGAGGCCGCCGCCGAACGCAAGAACGCCAAGGGCGACCCGCGCGCCGAGATCATGATCCCCCTCGTCGGCACGGTGCAGGAGCTGGAGATCGTCCGCGAGGAGGCCGACCAGGTCATCGCGGAGGTGGAGGCGGCGACGGGCACCAGCCTCAAGCTCTCCATCGGCACGATGATCGAACTCCCGCGGGCCGCCCTGACGGCGGCCCAGATCGCGGAGGCCGCGGAGTTCTTCTCCTTCGGCACGAACGACCTGACCCAGACGGTCTGGGGCTTCAGCCGCGACGACGTCGAGGCCTCCTTCTTCACCGCCTACCTGGAGAAGGGCATCTTCGGCGTCTCCCCCTTCGAGACGATCGACCGCGACGGCGTCGGCTCCCTGGTCGCGGCCGCGGCGAAGGCCGGCCGCGCCACCCGCCCCGACCTGAAACTCGGCGTCTGCGGCGAACACGGCGGCGACCCGGAGTCCGTCCACTTCTTCCACGAGGTGGGCCTGGACTACGTCTCCTGCAGCCCGTTCCGCATCCCGGTGGCCCGCCTGGAGGCGGGCCGGGCGGCGACCCAGTCGGCGGGCAGCGACCACCGCTGAGGCCGTCACC
Organism: Streptomyces sp. NPDC104761; assembly: GCF_055583445.1. Lineage (NCBI taxonomy): Bacteria > Bacillati > Actinomycetota > Actinomycetes > Kitasatosporales > Streptomycetaceae > Streptomyces > Streptomyces sp. NPDC104761. The sequence continues at coordinate 325,560 of NZ_JBVJNZ010000004.1, forward strand.
GGCCTCCCGCGAACCCCGGGTCCGCCGTCCGTCCCCGACCCTCAAGACCGATGGACGGCGGCCCCGGCACGCAAGAAGAGGGGCGGCACCCTGTGCGGGGGTGCCGCCCCTTCGTGCATCATCTGCGGAGACTGTCAAGCTACGTCGCTGACCAGGCAAAATGGCGTTTGCTTGCGTTGGTTGCCGTTGACCCCGCCCGAAGCCGTTGTGCCCTCGTTGTGCCCTCCAGGTGTGGCTAGGTATGTCGAGTCAAGCGCTGGCAGAACATCTACTTCTGGCCCCTGTACACGGGCACGGCGATCCCCATCGACAGTTGGCGCTCGCGGATGTGGCTGGACACCTGGGTCTAGCTGGGCAGACACACCACGAGGGCTCGGCTATCCGCCGAGCCCTCGTGGTCGTTGTTGGTCGTTAGCGGTTGTCGTGGGCCCCCCTCGGACGGCCCGAGGACGGCCCGGCTCTGAGCGCCAGCAGATTTACAGCGGGCTAGGTCCAACGTCTGTGACCTGCGGATTTACGCCTCCCAGCCGGCCCTGGGGGACACATGGGGGGGCGTGGCCGCGTCGCCGAGGAGCTACACGAGCGCTGCAGCCTGGCAAGCGCCATTGAATCTGATCGGGCGATGTCAGGTGATTACCTGACAGATGAGTGATGCGTTCGGTAGATGTGTGAGCGTGACTGACTCCACGCCCGGGGACGGCGAACCCAGCTCCTTCGCCGAGAAGACGAAGGACTGGTACAACAAGCACAAGCCGAAGATTCGCGTTGCCCTCGGCGTGACTCTGGCAGTGGGCCTGGGCCTAGTCGTGGCCGCCCAACGCCACGAGACGCAGGACGGTGAAGGGTACGACGCCGAGGACAACGAGGATCGGCAGCCGGTCCCTGACCGTGAAACCACGAACGCGCCTCGTCAATCCACCCTTGACCCTGACCGCGACCCCTTCCTTCGGAGGCTCCCACCCGGTCAGCAGGCCAGCGAGGCGGCCAAGGAGAGGTATAGGGAACTGACAGGCAAGGACCTCCCTCCCGGTTACACCTTGGTTCGCCGGTGGTTCTTCCTCAGCCCGGACGACGAGGACCCCGACGAAGCCGCCGCCTGAGCGCCTTGGTAATCCGGATGTGCGGAATGTGGTCGCGTAGTCGCACTCTGTTGTTGCATTGTCATGGGGGTGCCTGCCGCGGGTGAGGGAGGGCAGGCAGAGTCAAGGCCGGGGAGACCGACCGGGCGAGTTGACCCCGGACGGCCCATCACCAACTTGGGGGTTGGATGGACAGGTTCGATGAAGGTCTGCGCTGTCAGGATGTTCACGCCGGTTTGCGCAACGTGGACCCGAACTCTGGCACGCTGACCCCCCTCGCGGACACCCAACTGATCGGTATGGCGGCAAGTCTGGCTGCCCTCATCCGTGGGCAGGAAGTGATCGCCGACGCCCAGGCGCTTCGCGCCTTGGCCGCCGAGCAATTGGACGTGAGCCATTTCGCTTTCGATCAGGTAGTCATTGCGCTTGATGAACTCGGGTTCGTCGAGGGCGTGCAGCGCACTGGCGGAAAGATCACCAAATTCACCGAAAACGTACCGTACTACGACGATTTGTACGCCAAGTTGGGTGAGGCTTGGAGAGACCGCCAGCCGTCAGAGGCCGAAGAGCAGATGGTTCTTCTCGTCGATTCGCTCGCCGAGGGGCCCGTGCCCCAGGAGGAGACCGCCAAGCTCATCGGCCTGGACGCAGCCGCGCTCCCGGGCCTGCTTGAGTTGGGGGAGCAGTCTCAACTCGTCAAGCGAATCCAAGTCCCGGATGGAGACGTTCTCTACTCGCCGTTCTTCGGCTTCGAGAACCCTGAAGTGATGGCTGAGCTAATCCGCAGCCATGGGGCAGGAGAGCTCGCCGACGCGTTCGCCGATGTCCGGGCTGAGCAAGGGCTGCCGGTAGGAGACGCTCAACCCCTACTGCAGGATGCCATCGCCCGTGGTCTGCTCATGGCGCCTGCCGTGGAACGCCCTAATGGCACGCTGCAGCCGTTCGCCACGATGCCCTACATCCTGGACCATGAGCTTCTGCGGGGACGGAAACCGGTCTTGGATAAGGCGCTTGCCCTCCTGGCCTGTCTGAGGTGCGGGCAGCACTACGGTGGCAGCACCGACCTGTCACCGAGTGCTCTGATTGCCGTCATTGACAAGCTTCTCGACAAGAACCGCGGCTTCTTGAACCCGCACTCTTCACACGAGCGGCAGTACCGCCTCGTCCACGCGGCCGGCCTGATCAGGTTTGCTCCTGACTCCCGCCCCGGCGGATCGTGGGTGACTCCGCAGTTCATCGACACGCCGGACAACCGAGAGGCGCTTCGCATCGCACGCGACCTGATCACCCACGGTGAACAGCTCAAGGGCCGGGTGGGTGATGAACAAGCCCGACGGACACTGTCGCTCGGGCAGTCTTTTACGGCACCCATGCAGACAATGAATCGGACCCGCCCCAAGGCGCGAACCTCTGTCAAGCAATGGCAGGGCGTAATTGACGCAGCTCTCGGAAGGGGGCGCGCTCGATGACCGAGCTGGACCTCGGCCTCAAGGTCGCTGCCCGCCGGCTTCTGTGGCGGATGGGCTACACGACCCGCCTGGACGTGCAACTTCGAGGCGTCGGCGTGACCGCCGGCGACGCCCCGGCCGGCGGACAGCGCGGGCGGCGAGGCGGCGCTCCGGAGGCCTACACGGATCTGGACGTACTCGGGTACTCCATCGGCGGCGGATTCCGCGTGCAGAGCGCCATCGTCGACTGCAAGACATCAAGCAAGGGCTCCACGAACCGCATGTTCTGGGTACGCGGCGTGGCCGACTTCTTCGCTGCAGATGCCGCCTACATGGTGCGTGAGAAGGACCTCAGTATGGCGGCGAGGCAACTTACTTCCCGCTTGAGGATCTCAGCACTGAACAGCACAGAGGTCGGCAGCCTGGAGCAGCTGCACCCTAGCGACCTCGACTTCGAGGCGGAGCCGCTCGCTTGGCTTTTCCAGGAGGAGAAGGCAGTGCAGGTTCTCCGCGCCTTTGGAGGACTGGACAAGCGACTCAAGCCCCTCCTCGACTACCGCGAGTTCACGTACTGGATCAATGAGCGCTACCGAAACCCGCTGCAGATGGTCGACGAGCTCACGGCGGTCGCTCAGCATCTAGACCCCCGCAACCCCGCGCACCTGGCCCTCGTACTCGACTGCTCGTGGCTCTATCTGGTGTCTCTGAGTCACACGGTGGAAAGCATGCGAGCCACTCACGTGGCGAATCACGACCTCGGCCTGCAGGAGTACCTGTTCGGAGGACCGGCTGGGCTCCGCGAAAAACAGGGGCTTGCCCGTCTGCTTGAGACGATCAAGAAGGGCGGCGCGTTGCCGGAGCAGGTGCACGTCGGCCTGCTGCCCGACTACTACCCACGTCTGCGGGAGCTCGCCGTACGAGTCCTGGCACGGCCTGACGCCGTCATGCCCGCCCTGCGCATGCTGGAGCTGGCAACCTCAGTCACCGCTCTGGGGCAACGAATCGAGAAGGCCGAGGATATGGGGGGGCTGTACGACGAGGTTGCCGCCAAGCGCGCGGCGGATGTCGTTGGGTTCCTAGTAGGCAGCGCCAACCTAAGCCCGGGATTTCGCGCCCGAGCCCGGTCCCTTCTCCTGGGAGAGCCTGTAGCCGAAGGGGCTTGAGTAGCTGCCTGATCGAGACCTGCTCGTCTCAGATGCTGTGAAACTTGAAGAATGTAGGGGCGGGCCCGATACTCCGGCCCGTCCCTACACTGCAACCTCTCTGGCTGGCACCTTGCGCTCCTCGGATCGGTTCCGCACAGCCGTCAGAGCAACTCGGCCGGGATGATCCGCAGTTTCAGCCCGTTACTGTGGGACGTCTGGGGCAAACAGACTCAGAGTCTGGCATCTCAGCCAAGCGTGGGCGCGATCGCGGCTTACTGGCGCCAGCGCTCGCGGTGGTCCCGCACGCACTCCAGGTCGATTGAGTGGCGGCGGTCCGTCCTCAAGGTGCCAGCAGGTTGACCGCCGCGGATCACCGTGAGGTCATCTTCGATGACGATGGCGCCGGCGTCGAACATCACATGGCAGTTCGGGCACAGGCAGAGGACATTGCTAGTGGTGTCCGGGCCGTTGTGAGGTGCCCCGAGGGCTCGAATGTGAGCGCCTTCGCTATAGCTGCCGCCAGGAACCTCGATGCGCAGGTCGCAGATCTGGCATCGGTTGTCGTGCCACGCCTTCACTTGCCGCTTCACAGCGCTGCTCCGAACGATGCGCTGCACGGTCGAGGTGATGCGCTCCGGGGTCTCGTTCCCTGCGACGGCGGCAGACGCCGAATCGACTGGCGTGCTCGGGAGCTCCGGCTGCTGTACCAGCTGAGGCGTAGGGGTGTCGTCGTAGGCTTCGAGGCGGAACTGCCAGATGAGGAAGCCGTCGAGTCCGAGTTTGCTGCCGTAGTTGGTGACTCGGTAGAGGCCGTCGTACCGGTACCCGGCCGCGGGCGAGTAGGGGGCATCGCCTTGGTAGCCGCGGAGGACGCGGACGGGCAGCCCTTCGAGGCAACTGGTCACGAGTGCCGCGTTACCGGAATCGTCCAGGGACTGGTCGCTCACCTGGTTGCCGGCGCCGTCCTGTCCACCGTGGCCGGTGTAGACGATGACGTCTCCGTAGTCCTCGTCGTCCTTGTAGCCGCCGGATACGACGATGGACTCTGCGCCAGTCTTCTTTGTTCCACAGATGCCTGCCTGCAACGGCCGATGCACGCCAGCCACGTGCGCCTGCCGGCGCGTGCTGAACTCCTGGCCCGCTTCAACGTTTGGTACGTCACCGATCATTGCCACAGCCTGACACGCCGCACTGACGCTCCCGAAGCGGTTTTCAAGGCCGGCCAACCGTGAACCGCTTGAAGCCGTCTGACCTGTGTCTTTTGCTGATCCACCGGTCCCGCAGCTCGCCTCTTGGCCAGAGGATGGCCGCGTCGCCCCAACGAGACGTTCCTAGCTAGTGACGCGAGGCCGACTTGGACAGGGGCCGGATGGCTGATCGGAGACGCAGATGACGTCGCGCCCCGATGACGCTAGACCCTTAACTTTTCGCGTGATAATTTCTGCCGCATGGATAACGGTGGGACCGAGCGCATCCGTGAAGCTTTGGCTGACCTGTGTGAGCCCCTGCACGATGTCTTCGCCCAGGCGGGGGCATCGAAGATGATCAAGCGTCCGGCTGACGAGGACCTCGATCGCGTACCGGACTTCTCCGGTCCAGAGTATGGATGGTTCAGGACGCACGCCGTGCGCGCCCACGCGCACTTTTACCTGGCGCGGCGCAGCCTGGAGCCCTGGACGCTCTCCGGCAACCACAAGCGCAACGGTGAGCTGTGGCTCGCGGACGGGCACTTCGATCTCCGCATCCTGCACGGCATAGCCAACGACATCCCGAAGCCTGGTCACAACCGAGCGAGGCGTGCGTACTACCGCAACAAGCCCATCGGTATGACACCTCTTTTTGGCGTCCAAGAGACCATTCCCGGGATGGAACGGCACAGACTCCTAATCTTGTGGCATCTGGACCCTGCTACCGGGGAACCCGCCTTGCGAGTGGTTCGACCGATCGGCGATGCTATGACCGGTCGGCGAGTTCCCGTTGACATCGACTTCGTGCTCCCGCCCACGGCGGCTGAACTCGAAAACATGCAGTTCGATCCGTCCGATGATGAAATTTACCTGAACATCCCGAACGAGGAGGAGGGCGATGACTTCCGTGCTGGCGGCATCCCCGGGTGAACGCCTGCGCACGCTGAGAGAACTAATGGGGCTGACGCAAGCGCAGGTTTCCGCAATGTCTGGCGTGGCGTCTTCCTGGATTTCCGATGTGGAAAACGACCATATCGACCCCCAAGACGACAAGCTGGAAATAATCGCGAAGGCCACAGAAACGCCCATCGGGTTCTTCTATGTCCAACCGAAGTCAGTCCCGCTAGATTCTCTGCGGTTTAGAAAACTGGCCTCCGCAAAGCGGACGGTGACAAAGCGAGTGCACGCACTCTATAGCGAGAGCTATAGAGTTTCGGACGACCTGATCACCCTAGAACGTTACCCAACGCCTCCCCTGCCTTTTACGGACGCAGAAAAACTCGAACCCGACGATATTGAATCCTTGGCCGACCAGACGCGCATCGCACTGCGCTTGGCGCCAGACAAGCCAATTCCCCACCTCACCAGGGCATTGGAACGAGGTGGGGTAGCCGTGGCTCCTATGATCCTGTCGGACAATACAGGATCGGATGAGCCTGCCGTGAATGCCCATTTTGGAGTCTCATATTGGAGCGGCCTCGGAGATACGGCACTCATTGGCTACTTCCCGGCTAGCGGAGATCGAGATAGGTTCACCCTGGCCCATGAATTGGGGCATCTCGTCCTTCATACCTTCCGCCCCAGAGTCAAGAATGCCGAAGCTGAAGCGAACCACTTCGCGTCGGCACTACTAATGCCGTACGACAGGGCACGAGAAGAGCTGACCGCCGAGACAACGCTGACAGATTATGCACGCAAAAAGGCTAACTGGGGCGTTTCAATCCAAGCATTGATTATGCGTGGCGCCGCAGTGGGGAAAATCGACGAGACGCGAAAAAGGTCTCTCTATGTTCAGTTGTCTCAACGCAACTGGAGGAAGAAAGAGCCTGTCGAGGTAGGCCAGGAAGAGCCGCTACTACTGTGGACTCTACTTCAGCGCCAATTCGGAGAGAAGCCTTACGTTCCTGGTTCGGAACACCTGTCAATCCCACCAGCGGTTTTGCGGTCAATCGCCCCCACGCCTCAGTCAAAGAAGAATAGTAAAGAGCCGCCAAAGAGTGGCTCAGTTGGGGGAGATTCGACTGGTAACGTCGTCCAATTCGCGGGACGACAGGGTCGTCAGTCAGGTGGTCCTACACGGCTTGCCCGCTGAAGCAGCAGTTCGATACGCCGCTGTTACGCGACGAGAGGCCTGTGTCCGTTATAGCGTCGGAACAGGCCTCTCCGCCTACGCGGAGCAAGCTAGTTGGCGCCCGAGATGAAGCCACACTCGCTTTCGAGGTCTGTTCGTGCTGGTCACGCCATGATCCGCGCCCGTTCAACCTCGTTCATTCCCGTCCGCCAGCCGGGAGCGTGAACCGCTGCGGACGACTCCGGACGGGGGTGAATGAGACGGAAAGCGTCCCGGCGTCATCAGGCCTGATCTGCGGTTTCCGGTACGAGCCGACTCGTGAAGCCGTGGTCGCGTAGCCGCTCGTACGCGGTCCTGATGTCGTCGGGAATCTCTTGTTCGACCATGAATCCCTGCCGGGGGTAGATCATGAGCCGCTGCTGGGCACCGACCAGCATGTCGACCACAAGGCGTGCGTCCCCGATCGAGTTGACGTAGTCAGGGAGCGTCATGGGTGTCGACGCGCACACCCACTCGACACCGGGCCACAGCTTCCGGGCGGTCGCGTAGGCGCGCCGTTCCTCGTAGGGCTTGCTGACCAGCAGAACGGACGAGACGGGCACGTGACGCTCTTCGAGTAGCGCGCGCGTGAAGCGGATGTTCTCGCCCGTGTTCCGCGCCTTCGGCTCCACGAGGATGACGTCCTCGGGAACCCCCAGTTCTACGGCCCGCTCGCGGTAGTGCTCAGCCTCGCCGCGTGGCATCCGCTCATGCGTCGTTCGGCTGGTCGCGCCCGTGAAGACGATGAGTGGCGCCATCCCACGGTGGTAGAGGCTGGCTGTCGTGTCGGCGACCCCCAGGTCGTGGCTGCCCAGACCCACGGCCACGGAGCATGGGCGGGGCTCGTGGCCCATCTGCTGGAAGTCCCAGAGTTGCTGTGCGTCCGCCCATGCCTGAGCCGAGATCACTTGCTCTCGCCCTCCGTCTCCGTCTTCGCCGAGTCTGGCACCTTGAAGTCATACGACCACGCGAACCGTGTCGCCGCGTGCACCCCGATGGCGAACTCAACCACGGTTCCATCTGCCGTGCGCGTGGTCCGGTGGAGTTCTACCACCCACTCGCCAGGTGAGAGCTGGAGTAGCTGAGCTTCTTCGGTCGTAGGCACTCGCGCGAAGAGTTCCTCAGTCATGTGGTCGATTTCGAATCCCGCGTCGTAGAGGACGCGGAACCCGCCGCCCCGCCCGGCGGGGCCCGGGGTCGGGTCGACGATACGGGTTCCTTCGACATGTTCGGGCCGGTAGTAGCTGGTGAGGGTGTGGGTCGGCTGCGTGCCTTCCTTCACCAGACGCGCCCGCGCGTACACATCGGCTCCCTCAGGCAAGCCGTGCGCGGCGGCCACGGCCGCCGGCGCCTTCACCCGGCTGACGGTCTGGGTCTGCTCGTTCCGCTGATACGTGCGGCCGGACGCCACCCGGTCCGCGATGAAGGCGACTTCATCGCCGTCCCGCCACTTGGCCTTGTCGTACCGCGCGATGCCTAGCCGCTTGAGGGGCGCCTTCGGCCGCACCACGGTGCCGTGGCCACGGGTCATCGTGACCAGTCCCTCGGCTTCGAGGGCCTTGTACGCCTGGTGGACCGTTGCCTTCGAACCGTCACCCGCCTCTACAAGGTCCCTGATCTGCGGAAGTTGGTCACCGGGGTCGTAGTCGCCGTTCCTGATCTGCTCGGCAAACCGGTCCGCCAGTTCCCGCCACTTTGGCGCTTTCGGTGCCACGCCGAACTCCTCTCGACAGCTACCAGTGAAGCACACAGTCCTAGGACTGTTGACAGTCCTAGGACTGCGGTGCATTCTCATCTCAGGCCGCTCGCAGTCCTAGGACAGCGGAGCGGAGGAGCTCTCTTTGAGCTGTCCTCCGCAGGCGGTTAGGGGCCCGGGACAGAGCGGGCTGAGGGCACCGGATCCCTGGTCAACCGGATGGCTAGGCCAAAAGGCCAACGTCTCCATACGCCTACCAACGGGAGCGCGCTTCCGAAGGAGACACCTGCACCACCACTGCACTACCTCAGCCCCGGCATCCAGCCGTGAAGGGCGCCGGATCGGATCCGGCCCGGGGCACGCACCGCCACCTGTTCGCAGACCTGAGAGGAACCCGACGTGCCCAGGATCACCGACCGCATGCGGCGCCAGGCCGACGACAACCGACAGGCCGCCGTATGGGCCCGCGACCACGGCAATGAGCAGCGGGCCCAGCAGTTGGAGGACCGCGCCGACGAACTCGAATCCGGCCGCGTCACCGACGTCACCGACCAGCTCAGCGCGCTCACCCGCTGGACCTTCCGCCGCTGACCACTGCACCGCTTCATCCCTCAAACGGCGCGCAGCTCCCGGGGTGCCTCCCGGGAGCCGCTGACGGGCCGTTCCACTACGAAGGAGCAACGACCCTATGAGCACCATCGTGACTGTTCAGGACTCTGTTACCGCGTTCGCCGACTGGATCGAACCGACGGACGGGGAACTGGACGCGATCGAGAACGAGATGCCCGTCATCCTGGCGGACGTCGACCTGTTGGACGCACAGATCACCACCCTGGACCGCACCCCGACCGAACTGGACATCCGGCGCCTGCGCCGGGCCCGCCGCCGCGCGCTCGCCGCCCGCGTCGCCCTGCTCAACCGCACGGCCGGCGAGACCCTGCCCGGCGGTGCCGCATGAGCACCCCGACCGGACAGACCCTCACCGAAGCACACGCCGAAGTGCGGGCGGAGATCGCCCGGACCGACAACAAGACCGCGCTCCTGCTCGCGTTCGTCGGCGCGATCCTGGCCGGCGCCTACACCGTCGCCACCTCCCTCCGCCTCAACCCGGCGGCCGTGACCGTCGGGGTGCTGGGGATGGCGCTGCTGGTCGGTGCGGCGAGTGTGCTGCTGACGGCGGTACGCCCGAACCTGAACGGCCGGCACGGGTTCCCGCTGTGGGCGACCCTGACCCCCGAGCAGATCACCGAGAGCCTGTCGACGGATCTCGCCGCAGACATCGTCGGACTCTCCCGCCTCGCCGTGGTCAAGTTCACGTGCCTGCGCCGCGCGGTCGACCTGACCCGCGCCGGGGGCGCCCTGCTCGTACTCGCCGTGGTGCTCACGATCGGTGGTGCGGCATGAGGAACCGCAACGCCAAGCGGCTGTTGACCGTGCTGCCGGCGGTCGCGATGACGGCCGTCTCCATGGTGCTCACCCTGGCCGTGGTCATGATGTGGCTGGGCACGGCCGTGCCCTGGTACGTCGCCCTGGTCGTCGGGTTGGGCATCGACGGCGGATGGCTCGCCACCCTCGCCTATGAGCGCAGGTTGGCCGCGCAGGGCGACCACAGCAACGCCGTGACCGCGGTCGGCTGGTCCTTCGGCGCGCTCGCCTCGGGTGTCCTGGTCACACACGCCGCGACCGCAGAGACGTCCATGGGGGCGTGGCTGGCGGTGGCGTGGCTGCCGATCGCCGCCAAGATGCTGTGGCTGGTCCACGGTCTGTGGGAGCGCACGGCGCTCACCCCGGCCGCGCTGGATATGATCCGGGGCATTCAGCAGGAAGCCCGCGACGATGCGGCCGTGGCCCGTGCCCGCCTGCGGGCGGAAGCATCGACCGAGGAGACGCGGCTGACGGCCGTGACCGAGGCCGGCGCCCGCGTCGCACGCGTCCAGGCCAAGACCGCTGAGACCCTCGCTGGGGCGTGGTCGACGCTGGAGACGGCCCGTAAGGGCGAGAGCACCGGACGGGCCCTGACCAGCGTGACGAGCCGCGTCACACCCGACGTCACACCCTCGTGGGAGCTCCCGGTGTGGGGCCCCTCGGAGTCGGTTGCGGCGCTGGAGCAGGCTCCCGCGCTCAGTGACGCGGCGCTGGACACGTTGGTCGACGAGATTCGGCATAGCGAGCAGCCGCCGTTGTCGTACCGGGAGATGGCCACCCGCTTCCGAACCGCCGGGCACTCCGCATCCGAGGTCCGCCTGAGGGCCGCCTGGAAGCGCGTCATCTGATGGCCGCGCTGCCGGTCTACCGGTGGCACCTGGCCCCGGACGGCTACGCCACCCGCCGCCAACTCAGGGCCCGCAACCTGCGCCCCGGCGGTCAGCAGGTGGCCGCGCAGCTCGAACGCCCCCGCCGCCGACGGCCCCCGCTCATCGCCTACCTCTACCGCGTCGACCTGGCCAAACCGGTCCGGCCCATGACACCGGCGCGGTGGGCTGCGCTCGCCAAGGCCAATGCCGCCCGCCGCACCTGCCCCTCCTGTCGGCGTGACGCCGGCTACGTCATCCCCCCGTCGCTCGGCACCTGCTCGCCGTGCGCCTACCCCGACCCGCATGGGTCCGAAGGGACTGCCTGACATGGCCAGTTCTGAGATCCGCCGTATCGACCGTGAGATCCGCAAGACCACCAACAAGCTGGAAGCGGTGCGCCGGGGTGAGTGGTGGCCGCTGACCAGCCGCGAACGGCTCGCCATGACCCGCGCCATGGCCGGCGGCGCCCGCAACGTCTACCGCGGCCGGAGCGCCGGCGGTGCCGAGGACCGGATGGACTCCATCGGGTCTGCTGCCGAGACCCGGCTGACCGCGGAGCTGAATGCCCTGTACATCGAGCGGCGCCGGCTGCTCACCGAGGCCGCGCGCGACAAGGCCGCCAAGAAGTCGTCGGGGTGGTGGTGAGCATGGACCGCCGTTGCCCCGCCGCTCACCCGGACGACCCGACCGGCTGTGTCGGTCCGGTCGTGGTGACCGTGCTGGACGCCTTCAACGCGGGCGCGGACGGCTGCGAGCACCACGGCGCCCGCCTCCTGGCCAGCCTGGAGGGGGCCCGCGTCTACGCCCTGCCCGAGGCGCCGGCCGGCAGCGCCATCCGCGTCTTCACCGCCGCCGACACGATCCGCCCGTTCTGCTGGGTCGACGGCCCCCGCACCCGCCCGTCCCAGCTCAGCCGCGCAGAGAACCGCGCGCGCTCCCGCGACCTTCCCTCTCTCGCCTCCCGCCCTGGAGACCTGCCGTCATGACCGAGAACGTCATCAGCCTGCACAAGCCCACCGACCCGCCGACCGGCGCGGACGCCCCGACCGTGCTCACGGTCGTCCCCGACCCGGCGCCGGCCCCGCGGCTGCCGCTGTGGGTGCGCTCCGGCCGCGCCATCCGAACGGCCGTCACCCACGAGACCACGAAGACCGGCGCCCGCGCCGCCGCCCGGCACGCCCTCTACGTCTACGGCGGCACCCGGATCGTCGCCCGCCGCACCTGGGAGGCCCGCACTCCCGCCCGGTACGAGCGGATGATGCGGGCCGCGGAAGCCGCGGGGAACATGGACGAAGCCCGCGAGTGGGAAGAGCGCGGGCAGCACTTCCGCGAGGCACGCCACCGCCGCCGCATGGACCTGCTCCACTCCCCCCTCGAAGCCGCCCGGGGCGCCGCCGTCTCCGCCGGCACCGGCGTCGGGGTCCTGGTCGCCCTCGGAGTGTGCATGGCGATCGCCACCAAAGACGCCACCGAGGTCATCACCCCGCTGATGGCGGTCATCAAGTTCATCAACCTGATGATCACGATCGTGCGTGTGGTGTGGGGGCCCGCGCTCACGATCGGCCCGTTCCTGGCGCTGCTCGCGCTGTGGTCGGTCGGCGCGCACCAGAAAGCCGCGCCCTCGTGGTCGATGCCGGAGCACCAGCGATCGAGCGAGGGAGAGCCGATCACCCCGTCCATCGTGGTCAAGGCCCTGCGGGACCTCGGAGTCCCGGCGCTGCGCAACGCCATCAAGGAGATGGGCGACGCCGGCGCGTCCATGCTCGGTCCGATCCGGATCGCCGGATGCGGCGTAGAGGTCGACGTCACGCTCCCGTCGGGGGTGTCCACGATCGAAGTGCAGCAGCGCCGCCGCAAGCTCGCGGAGAACCTGACCCGGCACGAGCACGAGGTGTTCATCACGATCCCCGAGGCCGCCCGCACGGTCCGCCTCTGGATCGCCGACTCCGGCGCCCTGGACCAGCCGATCGGCCCCTCTCCGCTGGTCACCGACGACACCATGACCGCCGACTATCGGAAGGGCAAGGCCCCGTGGGGGCAGGACCTGCGCGGCGACGCGGCGGCCCTGAGCCTGTATCAGCGCCACCTGCTCATCACCGGTCTGTCGAACCAGGGCAAGACCGCCGCGCTGCGGGCGCTCGCCCTGTGGGCCGCGCTCGACAAGACCGTTGAGTTCCGGACCGCCGACCTCAAGGGCGGTGACTGGGTCATGATGGACGGCCTAGCCACGGTCCTGATCCAGGGGCCGACCGACGACCACGTCATCCAGGCGACCGAGATGGTCGAAGGCGTCGTGGACGAGATGAACCGCCGGATCCAGGCGCGTCTCACCGACCCGAACATGGAGTTCCCGCCGCTCATCTGCATCGTGGACGAAGCGCAGGTGGCGTTCATGTGCCCGGCCGTCGATGACCAAAAGCGCCCCTACGGCGGATCCAAAGCCACCAGCCGGTACTTCATGGCCGTCCGTACGATCCACAACCAGGGCCGTGCGGTCAACGTGCTGATGTGGCAGGGCACCCAGGACCCGACGAATGAGAACCTTCCCAAGCTGGTCCGCGAGGGCGCCCACACCCGCGCCGCCCTCGCCCTGGGCACCGAGTCCCAAGCCCGCATGGCACTCGGAGACAAGGCCGTCGACGGCGGCGCCGCACCAAACCTGCTGCGCCCGGGCCTGGACCAGGGCACGTTGGTCGTCGCCTCCAGCGGAATCGACATTCCCAAGGGCCAGTCGTCCATCACGGTGCGCACACACTTCATCGGCCACGACGAAGCAACCGCCATCGCCGAGCGGGCCAAGGCCCTGCGCTCCGGCGTCCCGACCCTGCGCGTCATCGAGCAGGGCGAACAGCGGGATGCGCTCGCGGACATCGCCTCCGTGCTGGGAACGGACGCGCGGGTGCTCACTCAGGACGTCCTCAAGCGGCTCGCCGTGCTGGACGCGGACGCCTACGGCAAGTGGTCCTTCATCGACCTCAAGCGCGAACTGGAGGGCACCGGGGCGGAGCCGTACAAGTCGGATGGGCGCATGGTCATCGCTGCCGATCGGCTCGCCCGCGCGCTCGCCGACCGCGACGAGACGGATTCCGCTTCTGCCTCCGAGTGAGAGGGAGCCGACCCGTGCCGGGTCAGGGAGGCAGGGAGAACTCCCTGAGCCCCTCCCTGACCCGCCTCCCTCCCTATGACCTGCGAAATTGATCGTTAGGGAGGCAGGGAGGCATCCCAGGTCAGGCCCCCGAAACCCCCGTTTCGGCACCCCTGGCAGGGGGTGTCTTCGCCTCCCTGAACCGTGACTGGAAGGGATTCCGCATGTTCCCCGAGACCACCCCCGAGGCGCTCCGCAAGGGCGTTCGGATGAGTGACGACGTGGCCGCCGCCGAAGCGGCCCGGATCATCGCCGAGGCCTACCGGCCCGCCCCCGAGACCCCGACCTCCTACCGCGACGACAGCCCGCTTCCCGCCTACGGCGACACGCCCCCGGTCATGCAGCCGGACCGGCGGATCGTGCCCGCGTGGGCCGCCGGGACCGCCGTCGCCGGCATCGGCGTCGGTGCCGCGTTCGTCGGCGTCGGCTGCGGTGTCTGGCTCGCCTGCCAGGGATTCGCCGCCGTCTCCCTCACCTCCGTTCTGTTCGTGACGCTGCCCATCGCCGCCGTGGCCGGCGTCTTCGCCGCCATCGGGACCGCGCTGCGCTCCCTCAAGGGCGTCCACACCGAGCACCACCACCACTACCGCGGGCCGGTCCGGCAGGAGAACAACACCACCCACACGCGCGGCCTGATCGCCCGCACCCGCAACGAGCGCCACGGCTGACAGGAGACCCACACCCGTGATCGAGATCCGCGTCATCTGCGGGGAGGACGACATCGCCCCCGTCACTGCCGCCCTGACCAAGGCCTTCAACCTTGGCCCCGTCCGCCAGTACCCCACCCGCGACGGCAGCACGCGGCGCCTGTACGCCACCGCCGACCACCTCAGCCCCTGCCCCGACCTGACCGAACACGAGCGCGCCGGCATCCACCCCGCCTACGCCAACGCCCCCACCAAGGCCGACGAAATCAACTGGCTCATCCGCCAGGCCGACGAGGGGAAGCGGGACCGGGAATGGTGGCTGCGCCGCGCCGCCCTCACCGACCGCTTCCACCCCGACGAGCAAGCCGAATACATCGCCCGCGCCCTGATCGCCCTGGACCGTGCCGACGTGACCGGCAACCCCCGCGACTACGTCCGCGAGCAATACGCCGCATGGCACGAACAGGCCGCACCGCAGGAACCGGGCACCGGCGCCTAGCTACGCCAAGGGCGGCCCCCTCGTCTCGCCAAAGTCGCGGGGCCGCCCTTGCTCACCAGCACCCGTCCAAGGAACTGGAGACCTCCAGCATGACCCAACCCACCCACCCGCGGCGAGCCTTACCGCCTGCCCCGCACCGCCCCGCGCTGGGAGCTCCCGGCGCGATGCGGTTCTACCTGACCACCCACAAACGGCACTGGATCAAGCTCACCGACGTGCCGCTGTTCCTCAAGTCCGAGCACTTCGCGGCAGCCGCCAAGCTCTACCCCGCCCTCGGCCCATACGCCGTCGACTCCGGCGGATTCTCAGAGCTCAAGGACAAGGGCACGTGGACCCGTTCGCCCCGGCAGTACGTCCGTGACCTGCGCCGTATCTGGGAATGCGTCGGCCCCTACGACTGGGCGGCCCCGCAGGACTGGATGTGCGAGGAAGCCATCATCAAGGGCGGATGGTTCGGCGGCCTGTACTTCGTCGGCACCCACCTCAGCGTGGAAGAACACCAACGCCGCACCGTGGCCAACTTCCTGGAACTGCGCTCACTCGCCCCCGACCTGCGCATCGCCCCCGTCATCCAGGGCGACAGCGTGCCGGCCTATGAGCGGTGCGTGGAACTGTACGAGCGGGCCGGCGTGGACCTGCGGGCCGAACCGGTCGTCGGTCTCGGGTCGGTGTGCCGGTTGCAGTCCACCCGCCAGGGCGCCGCGATCGTCACCGCGATGGCCGCGCACGGCTTCAACCTGCACGGCTTCGGCTTCAAAATCCTGGGCCTGGAGCGCGTCGGTCACCTGCTAGCTTCGGCTGACTCGGCTGCCTGGAGTGCCCACGCGCGCCGTCGGCCGCCGCTGCCCGGCCACACCCACAAGAACTGCGCGAACTGCATCGACTACGCCCTGAAATGGCGCCAGCGCGTCATCGGCGCCATTCCCACCCAGCAACAGCTCATGCTCACCACCGCGCTGGGGGCGGCGGCATGAGCGAGCACCTGCGCACCGCCCTGCGTCTGGCGGCCGACGGTCTGCCGGTGCTGCCGCTGCGTCGGGGGAAGCTGCCGTTCGGTAACTGCCCCGCCTGCGCCCGGAACGCGTGCGGGGGCCGACCGAACATGAAGGTGGCGGGGTCCTGCGGGTGCCCGGCGCCGTGCCATGCGTGGGCTGCCGCGACGACCGACCCCGCCGTCATCGCCTCGCCCGCGTGGGCGTCGGCGTGGCGGCACGCGGCGGCCGTGGCCTACCACCCCGGTGGCGCCGGCGTGACCGTGGTCGACCTGGACGACCCCGCCGCCGTCGCATGGGCCCGCGCCACGCTGCCCGCCACCCGCACCGTTGCGACGACGCGGGGAGAGCACTGGATCTACCGGGGCACCATGCCGTCATTGAATGCCGTACGGCCCGGCGTCGACATCAAGTCCCTTACTGCGTACGCCCGTTGGCTCGGAAACGGTGTGGGCGCCACGGCGTCCCTGCCGGAACCTGTGCGCGCTCTGGCAGTAAAGGAACCGCCCGCGGCCCGCAGGGCGGCACACAGCCTCACAGAGCCTCTGGGGGCCCGTGGGGGCGTATGCCCGCACCGCACACCGACCTACCTGGACCGTGGCGTCTCGATGGCCGTGCAGCGGATCACCGAGGCCCGCAGCGCCGTCCACGCGACCGTGTACCGCACGTTCCTCGCTGTGCTGTCGACGCACGGCCGGTGCGGCTGCCTCACCGACGCCCATGTCGGCCGGCTGTTCACCGCCGCGCAGGCCAAGGGCGAAACCGTCCGGCACTGCACCGACGCGTGGACCAACGCCCTGACCACGTTGGGACTGTGACCATGTCCGACGACGAGCAGACCCCGGCCCGCAAGGTCATCACCGACTACGCACAAGCGCACTTCCGCTACTTCCGCACCGCCGACGGGACCGTATACGCGCAACGCAACGGCCACCCCGTCGCCCGCCCCATCCGCTCCCAAGGCACCACCGGCAGCCACCGCCAAGAACTCATGGTCGGCCTGTTCCGGGACGGAATCGGCGTCTTCAACGGGACCGCCATGAAGGAGGCCTTGGACCTGATCGAAGCACTCGCACTCACCGAGGAAACGCAGGCCGTACACATCCGCGTCGCTCCGGGATTCGACGGAGCGACGTGGCTAGACCTGGGACGCGCCGACGGACAGTCCGTGCGCATCCACCCCACCGGCTGGGACATCGCCGTCCCCGACCCGCGTGAGGTGTGCTGGCGCCGCACCCAGCTCACCGGGGAACTCCCGCTGCCGGTCAAGAACACCGACGGCAAGGGCATCGACCTGCTGATGCGGCTGTGCAACTTCGCCACCGCCGAGACGGAGTGCCTGGCCATCGCGTGGCTGGTCGGCTGCCTCGGTCCGTCCGTGCCCGTCCCCGCCCCGTTCCTCACCGGCCCGCAGGGCGCCGGCAAGTCCACGGGCGGCCGGATGCTGGTGCGGATCATCGAGGGCATGACCGGTGACCTGCGCCGCGCGCCGAAGGATGAAGAGAACCTGATCACCGCCGTGGCGGCCGGGTGGGTGACCGCGCTCGACAACCTCTCCCACATGAGCCCGGACCTGTCGGACGCGATGTGCTGCATCGTCACCGGAGCAGAGAACGTCAAGCGCTCCCTGTTCACCGACGGGGACGTCTTCCGTCTCGGCTACCGCCGCCCCCTGCTCCTGACCGGCATCGACGTCGGAGTCATCCGCCCCGACCTCGCCGAACGGCTCCTGCCGCTGCGGCTGGAGCGGCCCCGCGTGCGGCGCACCGAGCACGAGCTGTGGACCGAGTTCGCGGACGTGCTGCCCGTCATCCTCGGCTCCCTCCTGGACCTGACCGTGAAGGTGCGGGCAGTGGACGCGGAAACCCCGACCGACCTGCGCATGGCGGACTTCGCCCACCTGTGCGCGCAGTTCGACGCGGCAACCGGTCTGGGAGCTCTCGCCGCCTACCGGGCCAGCCTGGACGACCTGAACGACGACGTCATCGAGGGCGATTTGATGGCACAGACCGTCCTCGCGCACGCCGCCACCATCGAACCGGGCACCGGACAGCGGATGACGTCCACGGAATGGCTGCACTGCCTCAGCCGCGTCTACACCGGAGACGACTTCCGCGCCCTGCCCAAAGGGTGGCCGACCACAGGAAAGGTGCTCTCCGACCGGCTCAAGCGGCTCCAGCCCACCCTCGCCGCCCGCGGCGTGCTCATCGACTCCGGCCGCACCAAAACGGGCCGCTACATCGAGATGACCCGCACGCAAGCCACGCCGCCGCACGAACAGCAGACGCTCTGACCGGCGCCACCGCTGTTCAAGCAAGAGGAGCACCACCGGCCGGGCGTGCTCCTCTTGCTGTTCGGCGCTCGCGCCGCCCCAAGGTCGCGCCGCGCAAGCGGCTCGTCATTCACGCTCTGAGCCGCACCAGACCACTACAGAAACCCCCCTCTTTTTTCCTAGGTAGGGAAGGTCTGCGTCACCTGCGTCACCCGGCCCCGGAAAACGCGCCCTGAGCTGCGCGGACGGCGGTGACGCAGACGGCGAATCCTGCGTCACCCCTGCGTCACCTGCGTCACCGATGACGAACAGCCTGCGTCACCGATGACGCAGCCCCAACCCTCTGCGTCACCCCAAACTCGCAGGTCAGACACCCTGAATGACGCAGGTGACGCGGTGACGCAGAAATCCCGACCTCGGACACACCACCCCCGCCCCGGGGTGCAACTCGCTCCCTCCACTTCCTCTCTGGAAGGACGCCATGCAGAGGTACTTGACGACGGCAGAAGTCGCTGAGCGCTACCGCACATCGCCCGCAACCGTCCGCTACTGGCGCTACGCCGGAACCGGCCCTCAGTGCTTCATGAGGCGCGGTCGACACGTCCTGTACGACGCCGCAGCGTTGGACAAGTACGACGCCGAGGAGATCGGAAGCCAACGCGCAGCATGACCCAAGCCAGCAATGGGCCCCACATGGTGGCCGACTCGACTTGCTCTGAGAGGACCGGCTCCGATGGCTGATGTGTACGACCGCTGGCACCTTTCCCGCCCGCCGGTGGATGCTCAGCCGTGCGAGGCGCACAGCAGCAAGACTCAAACGCTGTACCCCAGCACCGACCACGGCACAGGGAAACGCTGGCAGGTGCGCTATCGGGATCTGTCCGGCAAACAGTGCAAGGAGAACTTCGAGAAGAAGAGTGCTGCGGACTCCCGTGCCGCCAAGGTGGCGACTGAACTCGACGCCGGCACCTTCGTGAACCGGGAGTTGGGCAAGCAGAAGTTCAGGACCATCGCGGAACGCTGGCAGGAGTCAGCCATACACCGCGAGCGGACCGAGACGAACGTAGAGCGGGCTCTACGGCTCCACATCTACCCGACGTTCGGCGAGCGGGCGATCGGCCGCATTGAGCGGGCAGACGGACAGAGATGGATCAAAGAGCGGTCTGCGGTCATCGCTCCGTCGACCTTCGCAACGCCCTGGAACGTCTGCACCAGCATTCTGAAGATGGCCCACCAGGAAGGAATCATCCCGAAGTACCCATGGGAGGGGCTGAAGCCACCGGAGGTCTTCTATCCGGAGATCCACCCGCTTCATCCGGACGCGGTGAAGGCACTCATCGTGACTGCCTCACCCCGGTACCGCGCCCTGGTGAGGCAAGCCGCGTCCACCGGCCTACGGCAAGGTGAGCTGTTCGGACTGGAAGACGGAGACCCTGCCGAGACAGTGACGGTCAAACAGCAGTTGATCGGTCCTGACAAAGGCGTGCCGTACCTCGGGGAACCGAAGACCAAGCAGAGCTATCGGTCTGTTCCTCATGGGCGTTCGGTCGTAGACGAGATTGCACGGCACCGCGAGATGTTCCCGCCTCGGGTCGTGCACATCGAGGATCGGACGAACCCCCGGAAGCCCGTATGGCGCCATGCGCGGTTGCTGTACACCAGTGAAACCGGGGGAGCGATCCGGCGGGGGAGTTGGGCGAAAGTGTGGGCCCGGAACGTCAAGCGGGCGAACGCCTACCTGAAGAGGTCGGGCAGCAAGGTTCGCGTCCCCGAGGCCACGACGCTTCACGACCTGCGACACTTCTACGCCTCGGTGTTGATCAAAAACGGGGCGACGCCGAAGCAGGTGCAGATGAGGCTTGGTCACGCCAAGCCGTCGATCACGCTGAACGTCTATACGCACCTGTGGGAGGCGGAGGAGGACCGGACCGCCGACATGATGGAGTCCGCACTGAGCGATGTGCCCTGAGAGTGCCCTGTGAGGGGCGGCATACCCCCAACTTGCTGGTCAGGGGGTTGGTCTTGCACCCTGTGCGGGGGTGCCGCCCCTTCGTGTCTGCCGGAACACGCCTACGCAGGTTCTTCGGCGTCCCTGATCCCGGTCGGCGTTCCGTCCGGGGCGAACGGGTGGTGGAAGGTGAAGGCGTGCGGCGCGGAGCCGTGGTCGTGGAGGTGTTCCAGCCTGGAGACCCCGTCCTGCCAGGTGGGTGTCACGCCGTCGAAGACCCACCAGAACACGTGACTCGGGTGTCCTGTCCTCTCGAACCAGTCGTGACGCCTGTTCAGCGCCGCACGGTGCAGACCGGTGTAGACGGCGTCGAAGGCGGGGCGCAGGCCGGTCCAGAGGGAGAGCGTGGCGGCCAGGGCGGTGGTTTCCACGGTGCGGCCCTTGCCGTACCAGGCCGGTACGGCGAACTCCCCCCACGCACCCCAGTCCGCCTCGAAGAGCATGCCCCGGTCACCGTCCGCCGCCTCGGCATGCGCGAGGTACCCGGGGTGCCGGCTGATCTTCCGGTGGACGGCCTCGCCGTGTGCGTAGAACTCGCGCGTGAGAGGTCCGGGATCGGCGAGCGGCGACTTCAGGACGCCGAATGTGTACAGCGCAAGGCGGGGCATGCGTATCTCCCTGGTGGGGGGTGTTCGGTGTGGACGCGATCGCCGAGGGCCAGGTGAAGGTAGCCGCCTGCGCGGGCCATGTCGAAGTTGCGTTTTCCCTGTCCAAGTGGCCTCTCGCGCACGGTGGACAAGGCGGCTTGACGGTCTGTTGGCGTGCGGGGATGGAGAACCTGAGCCCCGTGGAGTGGCCGCCCCGGCCGATCGTCACCGAGCGGCTGGTGCTCCGGGGGTCCGAGGCCCGGGACCGTGCGGCGTTCGTCGAGCTGCTCGCCTCGCCCGAGGTGCACACCTACCTCGGCGGGCCCCGGCCGCGTGACGAGGTCGAGCGCGAGCTGCCCGGGACGCCCGAGCGGTGGCCCGGGAGCTTCGTCATCGAGCTCGACGGGGCGATGATCGGCCAGATCCTGCTCAGGAGAGCGACGGGGCACCGCCGCCCGGCCGCCGCGGGGAAGGCCGACCTCGGCTACCTGTTCCTGCCGCGGGCGTGGGGGTTCGGGTACGCGTTCGAGGCGTGTTCGGCGGCGCTCGGCTGGCTCGACGGTGAACTCCCGGGCGAGCCGGTGGTTCTCGCCACCCAGAGCGCCAACGCCGCCTCGATGCGCCTCGCGGCGAAGCTGGGCTTCACCGAGGTGGAGCGGTTCGAGGCCTGGGGCGCCGAACAGTGGCTCGGCATGCGGTCCCCGGCCACGCCAGGCGGCGTCCTCCCGTAGTGAGGGCGGTCAGAGCAGACCGAGGTCGTCGAGTTCCTTGTACAGGTCGGAGCGCGGGGAGTCCGGGCTGGGCCGCGGGGTCCTGCCGCCGGCCGGAGTCCGGGGCGTGAGCCCGCCGGAGGCGGTGCGCGGTGCGCGGCGGTCGCGGAAGAGCCAGGCTCCGACCAGGCCGCCGAGCAGCCCCCCGAGGTGGCCGAGCCAGCTCACGCCGGGGGTGCCGGGGACGGCCACGGTGAGGAGGTAGGCGAAGGACGCGCCCATGACGATCCCGATCAGCGTGTCGATCAGGTGCCGGTCGAAGAGTCCCCGCACGACGACGTAGCCGAAGTACCCGAAGATCAGGCCGCTGGCGCCGACCGTCGCCACGTCGCCGTGCTCGAAGAACCACACCACCAGGCCGCTGCTCAGCGCGATCAGGAGCGTGAGGCCGAGGAACCGGGCCACTCCCCGGTAGGCGGCGAGGAAGCCGAAGACGAACAGCGGGCCGGAGTTGCTCTCGATGTGCGCCCAGCTCCAGTGCAGCAGTGGCGCGACCAGGATGTCGGGCAGGGTGCCGACGTCGCCGGAGACCACCGCGTAGTCGCGGGAGAGGGCGTAGTGGTCGGAGAAGTTGGCCAGTTGCACCAGCCAGACGACCGCCAGCAGACCGAACATCACGAAGAACGCCTTCCGCGCCTCCGCGATCATCTGCTCGGGGCTCATCGGGACCGGCACGGGCCGGTCCTTCTTCGGCTCCTTCTTCGGCTCCTTCTTCGGCTCTTTCGCCGGTTCTTTCGCCGGTTCCTTCTTCGACGTACCCATGGCGGGCTCCCCCCTCGAACCGCTCGAACGCCGTCGCGTCCTCACCACGGCGCACTCTACGGCAGCCCGCTGACAGCGGCCGAGACCTGGCTACAGGGCCGGTTCCGCCCACAGGTCCGCCGGTACCACCCCCACGGAGCGGCCGTGTGCGTCCAGCAGGCGGCCGAGGAGTTTGTCCTGGCGCAGGGTGATGACCCGGTCCGCGATGTCGAGGGCCGGGTGAGCCGTCGCCAGGTGGGTCTCCAGGCGGAGGATGTCGCTGACCGAGTGCAGGCTGGCCTGGAGGATGAGGTTCTGCGGGCCGCTGATGGCGGCGCAGTTGCGGGTCTCGGGGAGGCGGATGAGGGACTGGCCGACCTCGGGGAGGTCGGCGGGCGGCACCCTGGCCCAGAAGGTGACGGCGACCGGCCAGCCGCCGAGAGGGCGGGCGAAGTCGCAGCGGAAGCGGAGCAGGCCCCGGCGGGTGAGGGACTCGACGCGGCGTTTGGCGGTGGAGAGGCTGACACCGAGGTCCTGCGCCAGGATCTGGTAGGGCGCGCGGCCGTCGTGGGCGAGGCGGACGGCGAGGGCGCGGTCGGCGGAGGTGAGCTGCCGGTGGGTCGTCTGCCGCGTGGCGGGGGAGGGCGCCCGCGCCGTCAGCCGGGCACGCTGGGCGGGGGCCAGGGCGGCGATGCGCCAGTGGCCGCCCTCGGTGAACATGTGGGTGACGATCCGGGACCGTACGGCGGTGATGCCCGGCAGGTGGGGGAGCAGGTCGAGGGTGTAGCGGGACAGGGCCGGCAGGTCGGGGGTGGCGACCGTGGCGAGGATGTCGTGGCCCGAGGCCGTCCGCTCGATCGTCACCATGTGCGGGTGGGCGCTCAGGGCCCCGGCGACCCGGGCCGTGGTCCCCGGGGCGCAGTCGATCACGACGTACGCCACGCAGATCTGTTCCAGCAGGCGCGGGCCGGGCGAGAAGCTGACCCAGGCCGTGCCCTGCGCGGACAGGCGGTGGAAGCGGCGGGCCACCGTGACCGGGTCGACGCCCAGGGCGCGTCCGAGCTCGGTCCAGGAGGCGCGCGGGCTCAGCTGCAGCGCGTTGATCAGCGCCAGCTCGTCCTCGGTCAGCAGCGGCGGTGCGGCCGCCACGGCGGCAGCATCCTGCGTCCGACCAGCTTGCGAGCCGGAATCCTGCGTTTCGGAGCCGTTGTGCGCCACTCTCCCATTGTGGACCTCAGGGACCCGCACCCCGCGGGCGCAGTCGTGAAGAAGGGCCGGAGCATGGCGTTCGCCGACTACCAGAACGAGATCTACCTCGACGGGCTGCGCGGAGTGGTGCCGCGGTTCCCCATGTCGTACGGCGATCTGGAGCCGTTGGCCCTGGCCGCGCTGCCCCCCGCCGTGCGCTCGTACGTCGCGGGCGGCGCCGGTGACGAGCGGACCCAGCGGGCCAACGCCGCCGCGTTCGAGCGCTGGGGCCTGGTGCCGCGCATGCTGGTGGGGGCCACGGAACGGGACCTGTCCGTCGACCTGTTCGGGATGCGGCTGCCCTCGCCCCTGTTCATGGCCCCGGTCGGGGTGATCGGGCTGTGCGCGCAGGACGGTCACGGCGACCTCGCCGTCGCGCGCGCGGCCGCCCGTACCGGCGTACCGATGGTCGCCTCCACGCTGACCGTCGACCCGCTGGAGCAGGTGGCCGCCGAGTTCGGTGACACCCCGGGCTTCTTCCAGCTCTACACCCCCACCGACCGCGAACTGGCCGAGAGCCTGGTGCACCGGGCCGAGCGGGCCGGGTTCAAGGGGATCGTGGTCACCCTGGACACGTGGATCACCGGCTGGCGGCCCCGCGACCTGAGCACCGCCAACTTCCCGCAGCTGCGCGGGAACTGCCTGGCCAACTACACCGGCGACCCCGTCTTCCGGGCCCGCCTCGGCAAGAACCCGGAGGACGACCCGCAGGCCGCCGTCGCGCTCTGGGCGGGGATCTTCGGCAACCCGCTCACCTGGGACGACCTGCCCTGGCTGCGGTCGATCACCGATCTGCCGCTGATCCTCAAGGGACTCTGCCACCCCGAGGACGTCCGCCGGGCCAAGGATGCCGGGGTGGACGGCGTCTACTGCTCCAACCACGGCGGCCGCCAGGCCAACGGCGGGCTGCCCGCCCTCGACGTGCTGCCGGAGGTGGTCGAGGCCGCCGACGGCCTGCCCGTCCTGTTCGACTCCGGGGTCCGGACGGGCGCCGACATCGTCAAGGCCGTCGCGCTGGGCGCCACCGCCGTGGGCGTCGGCCGTCCCTACGCGTACGGCCTCGCGGTCGGCGGTGAGCCCGGCCTCGTCCACGTCCTGCGGGCGCTGCTCGCCGAGGCCGACCTGATCATGGCCGTCGACGGCTACCCGGCGCTCGCCAACCTCACACCGGAGGCGCTTCGCCGGGTCGCCTGACCGGCGGGGCCGCCGGCCCGGCAGCCGGAAAGCCGGTCGCCGAGGTCCTGCAGGCGGCCGGCGAGGGCTGGAAACACCGCGCCCTCGACCGGGCGGAGTTCGTGCGCAAGCTGGGGGTGGCGGTCGCGGTGGCACTGCGGGCGCAGGACCGCGCCGAAGGGACCGCCACGGTGACCGGCGGCTCGAAGGGGGCGGACCTCAGGCGGGGGCCGTCCCCGCCGCCGCCAGCAGGTCGGAGGAGAGCTGCCACAGGCGGGCCGCGCGGTCGGGGTCCAGGGCGTGGGCGGCCACTCCCCGGCGGATGCCGGGCCGGTGCGGACCGGCCTCGACGCAGTCCTCGAAGTACCGCCCGGTCACGCCCTCGACCAGCGGGGAGGCGGCGAGCAGCGCCGAGGTGGCGGCGCCCTGCTCGATGTCCTTCCAGGAGACGTCGGAACTGGTGGCGTCGAACGAAGCGGGGCTGTTGGAGATGTCCCCGATGTGGCGGCCCAGCCGGGTGCTGGTGATGCGGCCGGGGTTGAGGGCGTTGACGGTGACCTGGTCGGGGGCCCAGCGGCGGGCCGCCTCGACGGTGAACAGGACGTTGGCGGTCTTGGACTGGCTGTAGGCGGCCCACGGGTCGTACGGCTGCCGCTCGAAGTTGACGTCGTCGAAAAGGACGTCGCCGTTGACGTGGCCGACCGAGCTGACCGCGACGACGCGTGCGCCGTGCGCCGCGGCTAGGGCACCGTGCAGGCCGGTGGCGAGGGCGAAGTGGCCGAGGTGGTTGGTGGCGAACTGCATCTCCCAGCCCTCCCGCGTCCGCTGGAGCGGCGTGGCCATGACGCCGGCGTTGAGGACGAGGACGTGCAGTGGGCCCTGCCAGGCATCGGCGAAGGCACGCACGGAGCCCTGGTCGGCGAGGTCGACGAGGGCGGTCCGTACACTGCCCGGTCCGCGCGCCGGGGCGATCTCCTCGGCCACCCGCATCCCTGCCGCCAGATCGCGGACGCCGATGGTGACCTCGGCGCCGGCGGCGGCGAGGACGCGCGCGGTCTCGCGTCCGATGCCGGAGGCTCCGCCGGTGACGACGGCGCGCCTGCCGCCGAGGTCGACACCGGTGAGCACCTCGGCGGCGGTGCTCAGGGCTCCGAAGGGGGTGGTGATGAGGGAACCGGACATGCGGTACTCCAGGGGAAGGTGGTGGAACGGGGTGGGCGCGGCTGAGGGCGCGGTCGGTGGCGCCCGGGCAGGGGCCGTCGTACGCTCATATCCGGAACTGGTTCCGGTTCGCTCCTCGACAGTAAGCGGAACCGGTTCCGGTTGCAAGAGGCGGTGACAGGATGAGGGGGCTGGGTTGACCGGCATCGACGAGGGTGCGGCGACGTCCCGCAGGCCGTTGCGCGCGGATGCGCAGCGCAACGAGGACCGGCTGCTGGAGGCCGCGGCGGCGGCGTTCGCCCGTGAGGGGGCGGGTGCCTCGGTCAAGGACATCGCCCGCCAGGCGGGCGTCGGCGTCGGCACGCTCTACCGCAGGTTCCCCGCCAAGGAGTTGCTCATCGAGGCCGTCTACCGGCACGAGGTGCAGCGCCTGTGCGAAGCGGCGGAGGAGCTGGCGGCCGCGCTGCCGGCGGTGGCGGCGCTGCGGGCGTGGATGGAGCGGTTCATCGACTTCATGGCGGCGAAGCAGGGTATGGCCGACGCGTTGCGGGTGATCCTGACCGACGAGAGCGAGAAGCTGCACACCCGTACCCTGCTGGTCGACGCGATCGCCCATCTGCTGGGCGCGGGGGAGGGGGCGTCGGCGGTGCGGTCCGGGGTGGACGCGCGTGACGTGCTGATGGCGCTCGGCGGGATCAGCCTGATGGCGGCGAACGAGGGACGGCGCGAACTGGCCGGCCGGCTCATCGACCTGCTGCTGCGCGGGGTAACAGGGGACCAGGGAGGGGCGGAGCCACCAAAACCGTGTTGAGGGACTGGGCCGTTCTGCGGAAGGCTCCGCGGGCATGGAGTTCTTCTGTTACCACCGAGACCGGGCCGGTTCTGTGGCGTTGCGCGCCGAGCTGGTGGAGGACCACTGGGGCTACATGGACGGCTACGCGGCCGAGTTGATCGCCCGGGGGCCGACGTTCCGGGCCGGTGGTGCGGAACCGAGCGGGAGTGTGCACGTCGTGGACCTGCCCGGCCCGGCCGCAGCCCGCGCCTTCGCCTTCGAGGAGCCCAACTACCAGGCGGGCGTGTACCGGGACGTGCTGCTGCGGCGGTGGCGCAACCTGCTGGGGCGGACCATGTGGGAGTTCCCCGGCGGCCGGACCGGCGGCGACCGGTACCTGGTGCTCGGCCTGGGGCCGGTGCGCGCCGAAGGCGCCGCCGCCGGGCCCGGCGGCCTGCCGGACGGCACCGATCACGACGACCTGATCGCCTTCGGCCCGCTGCTGTCCGACGACGGCACCACCTGGATCGGCACGGCGGCACTGGTCCGGGCCGCCGACCGGGACCGGGCGCTCGGCGTGCTGGCGCCGGTGCGGTACGCGGACGTCGAGGTGCACGACTGGGAGTTCGGCGGGCGGCGGTGACCCGGGCCGTGACCCGGACTGCGACCCGGACTGCGACCCGGACTGCGACCCGGACCGTGACCTAGACCGCCAGGCACTCCGCCAGCCGGTCCGCGAACTGGGTGACGCGGTCGAGCCGGGGGCCGGTGCGGGCGATGCGGAAGCCGTGGCGGCGGCCCCAGAACGCCGCCTGGACGGCGTGCAGCTGGGCCCAGCGGCGGACGCGTTCGCGGTCGAGTTCCGCCGCGTCGGCGAAGACGTCCAGGAGGCGGCGGGCGGTCTTCGGGAGGTCGTCGCACTGCAGGAGGCTCAGCGCGCGGGACTTGAGGAGGGTGCCGCCGTCGTACGCCGGGTCTCCCGCACAGCCCTTGGGGTCGACCGCCAGCCACGGTTCCCGGTCCGCCCGCAGGATGTTGCGTGCGTGCAGGTCGCCGTGGACGAGGGTGTCCGGCTGGGTCCGGCCCAGTTCGCGGGCGGTGACGCGGGCCGCGTCCAGTACGCGGGGCGGGAGGGCGTGGGGCAGCTCGGCGGCGTCCTCGCACAGCTGCGCCGCCCAGGCGTCCGCGCGGTCCCGGAGCCGGGGCAGGTTCGGCGGCGCCGGGACGGCCAGGCGGCGGTTCAGGCGGCCCGCGATCGTCATCACGGTCTCGTCGTCGGGCTCCAGTGCCGCGAGCGTCGACATGTGCGCCCGTTCCAGGAGGAGGGCGAAGCGGGCGTCGTCGCGCCGGTGCAGGCGGACCGCGCCGCGGCCCGCCCACGCCTCGAACGCGTCCGGCTCGTGGACGTTGCCGGGGTGCGGGAAGGACACCTTGACGACGCAGGGCCGGCCGGAGGACCGCAGGCGGACCGGGACGATCACCCCCACACCGCCGTGCGTCACCTCGCCGTCGGGCACGCAGTCCCAGTGCCGCAGCAGGTTCTCGACCGTCGCCGGGAGTTCGGCGATCCACGCCGCCCCACGGTCACCCTCCCGCTCGATCGTGCCCCGCACCAGCGCCTCCGGAATGCCGATCATCCTGGCACCCTACGCGGCGCTCCCGAGGTCGCGCCGGCACACCGGGACAGTCCGGGCCCCGGCCGCCGTCCGGCCGGTGGGGCGGTCCTCAGGCCGCCCGTACCTCGTACG
Organism: Streptomyces sp. NPDC104761; assembly: GCF_055583445.1. Lineage (NCBI taxonomy): Bacteria > Bacillati > Actinomycetota > Actinomycetes > Kitasatosporales > Streptomycetaceae > Streptomyces > Streptomyces sp. NPDC104761. The sequence goes on from NZ_JBVJNZ010000004.1 coordinate 354,282, forward strand.
CCGTCACCCGTACCGTCTCGTCGTCCAGGCAGGCGCCGGACTCCAGGTCGAAGCGCTGCTTGAGGAGCGGGGAGGCCACGAACGGGCGGCCCTGGTGGGTGCCGGTCAGGCCGCGGGAGAGGACCGCCGCGCCGCCGAAGGGGTCGCGGTTGTCGATGGCGTAGAGCCGGCCGGCGCGGTCGCGGAAGACGGCGGCCTGGTGGCCGTCCGGGAGGAGTACGGCCACCCCGCGGCCGGGGGTGAGCAGGCTCAGGTCGCAGACGGTGAACCAGGTGTCCGCCAGCCGGAGCTGGACCTTCAGGTCGGTGGTCTCGGGGGCCAGGGTCATCGCTGGGCGCTTCCTTCCAGAACGGTCGCCGTGCCGTCCGCGCGGCGCAGGCCGATGGACAGCAGCGGCAGGTCGGGCTTCATCTGGTCCCGCTCGGGCACGAAGCCGACGACCGGGTCGGGGGTGTCGGGGGCGTTGACGAACGAGACGAACCGGGCGAGCTTGTCGGGGTTGTCGATGGTGGTCGCCCACTCGTCGGCGTAGTTGGCCACGTGCGCCGCCATCAGGGACTCCAGCTCCTCGCAGATGCCGAGGGAGTCCTCGACCACCACGTCACGGACGTGGTCCAGGCCGCCCGGTATCCGCTCCAGCCAGGTCGACGTGCGCTCCAGACGGTCGGCCGTACGGATGTAGAACATCAGGAAACGGTCGATCAGCCGGACCAGTTCGGCATCGGTGAGGTCCTGGGCGAGCAGGTCGGCGTGGCGCGGGGTGGCGCCGCCGTTGCCGCCGACGTAGAGGTTCCAGCCGCCCGCGGTGGCGATGACGCCGAAGTCCTTCGACTGGGCCTCGGCGCACTCGCGGGCGCACCCGGAGACGGCGGACTTGAGCTTGTGCGGCGACCTCAGCCCCCGGTAGCGCAGCTCCAGGTCGATCGCCATCCGGACCGAGTCCTGGACTCCGTAACGGCACCACGTCCGGCCCACGCAGGACTTGACGGTCCGCAGGGCCTTTCCGTAGGCGTGCCCGGACTCGAAGCCGGCGTCCACCAACCGCGTCCAGATCAGCGGGAGCTGCTCGACGCGGGCGCCGAACATGTCGATCCGCTGGCCGCCGGTGATCTTCGTGTAGAGGCCGAAGTCACGGGCGATCTCACCGATGGTGATCAGGCCCTCGGGGGTGATCTCGCCGCCGGGGATGCGCGGGACGACCGAATAGGAGCCGTTCTTCTGCAGGTTGGCGAGGAAGTGGTCGTTGCTGTCCTGGAGCGCCGCCTGTTCGCCGTCCAGGACGTAGCCGCTCGCACCGATCGCCGGGGCGAGGGACGCGATGATCGACGCCACCGCCGGCTTGCACACCTCGCAGCCGTCGCCGCCCCGGGCGCCCTCCCGGCCGTACCGGTCGAGCAGGTCCCGGTAGGTGGTGACGCGCAGGGCGAGGACGATCTCGTACAGCTCCTCGCGGGTCTGCGCAAAGCAGCCGCACAGACCCTTGTCGACCTCGAGGCCGGACGCCTCCAGCTCCGCCGTCACCAGCTGGCCGAGGACCTTGACGCAGCTGCCGCACGTCGTGCCGGCCTTGGTGCACTTCTTCACCTCGGGCACGGTGGTGCAGCGGTGCTCGGTGACGGCGCCGCGGATCGTGCCCTTGCGGACGCTGTTGCAGGAGCAGATGATCGCGTCGTCCGGCAGCGCGGCCGGGCCCAGCTGGACCGGCTCCCCGGCGCCGGCGGGCAGCACCAGCGACTCGGGCGAGACCGGCGGGACCGAACCGGTGAACGCCTTCAGCGTGCCGTAGGCCTCCGCGTCGCCGACCAGGATGCCGCCGAGCAGGGTGCCGTCCCGGCCGATCACCAGCTTCTTGTACAGGCCCGAACGGGCGTCGGAGTACACGACGTCCAGGCAGTCCGCGGTCGTGCCGTGCGCGTCGCCGAAGGAGGCCACGTCCACGCCGAGCAGCTTCAGCTTGGTGGACAGGTCGGCGCCGGTGAAGGCCGCCTCGTCGGCGGCGATGGTGGCCGCCGCCGTCTCGGCCTGCTCGTAGCCCGGCGCCACCAGCCCGTACACCCGGCCGTCCGCCGCCAGCGCGCACTCGCCGATCGCGAACACGTGCGGGTCGGCGACGGTACGGCACTGCTCGTCGACCGCGATGCCGCCGCGCTCGCCGACCGTCAGACCGCAGTCCCGGGCGAGTTGGTCGCGCGGCCGGACCCCGGCGCTGAACACCACCAGGTCGGTGGCGAGTTCGGCACCGTCGGACAGCCGCATCCCCGTCACGGCGCCCGCCGAGTCGACCACGATCTCCTGCGTGCCGACGCCGGTGTGGACCGTCAGCCCCATCTCCTCGATGGTGCGCAGCAGGGCCGCGCCACCCCCCTCGTCCACCTGCACCGGCATCAGCCGCGGCGCGAACTCCACGATGTGGGCGGCGAGTCCGAGCCCCTTCAGCGCCCCGGCCGCCTCGAGCCCCAGCAGTCCGCCGCCGACCACCGCGCCCACCGTCGCCCTGGACTTCGCGTACTCCTCGATCGCGAGCAGGTCGTCGATCGTGCGGTAGACGAAGCAGCCGGTCGCGTCCTTGTGGGGGACCGGCGGCACGAACGGGTAGGAGCCGGTGGCGAGGACGAGCGTGTCGTACCCGAACGCCCTGCCGGACCTGGCGGTCACCGTCCGTGCCACGCGGTCGATCGTCTCCGCCGGGTCGCCGACGTACAGCTCGATGCCGTGCGCCTCGATGAACTCCATGTCGGTCATGGAGAGTTCGTCGGGGGTCCGGCCCGAGAAGTACGAGGTGAGGGCGACGCGGTCATAGGCGGGGCGCGGCTCCTCGCACAGCACGACCACGCGGTGCGTGGCGGTCAGGCCGCGCTCGGCGAGCGCCTCCAGGAAGCGCTGCCCGACCATGCCGTGGCCGACGAGCACGATCGTGGGGGTGGCCCCGGGGGTGGCGGTCATCAGGAGCCTCCGTCGTTGGGGAGCAGGGGGAGCAGGGGGAGCAGGGGGAGCAGGGGGAGCAGGGGGAGGTGGAAGAGGTGGGGAAGCAGGGGGCCGCCCCCGGGCCCCGTGGGCGTGGGGCGGGGGCGGGCGGTCGCCTCGGGGGTGTGGCGGCGGCCGCGCGGGACCGCGGCGGGCCGCACTGCGGCGGGCGGCACTCGGCGGTACGGACGCCGCTCCTCGTCGCCGGCGCGCGGCACGGGTGCCTCACGTGTCTCCCGGGTGTCGCGCGTCTCCTCGGTGTCGCGCGTCTCCCGTGGGTCGCGCGTCTCGCGCGCTGTGCACGGCTCGCGCGTCCCGGGGGCACCGGTCACCACCGCACGCGTCTTCGAGGTCATACCCAGGAGCCTGCGGGGCCGACGTTACCCGGCCGCATCACCGCTGTTTCCCAGGAGGAACGCTGCCCTCTTCTGGGAGCGGGGGTGAGTGTGAGGGGGTGAGGGGGGCCCCGGGGAGGTGCGGTGGCCGCCGGTCAGCGGCTGCCGGTCAGGTGGGCGAAGACGACGACGTTCCCCTGGTATCCGGTCGTGCGCGAGTAGCCGCCGCCGCAGGTGATGACCCGCAGCTCGGGGCGTTTCGCGGCGCCGTAGACCTTCTCGTCGGGGAAGTCGCGGGCCTGGTAGACCTCCACCGCGTCGACGCTGAACACGGCGACGCTCCTGTCCTGCCGGTCCACCTCGATGGCCGTGCCGCGCCTGAGGGCCCCGAGGTCGTAGAAGACGGCGGGGCCCTCGGCGTTGTCGACGTGCCCGGCGACGATCGCGGTGCCGGTCTCACCGGGGGTGGTGCCGGCCTCGTACCAGCCGGCGAGGTTCTTCTGCCCGGCGGGCGGGACGTCGAGGCTGCCCGAGGCGGTGAGGCCGAGGCCCATGAGGGGGGCGTTCACACGGATGGCGGGGATGCGGATCCGGGTGGGCGGGGAGGGCGGCAGCGCGGGGGCCTCCAGGCGCTCCTCGCCGGGGTCGGGGCGGCCCTCGGCGGCGGACGGCTGGGGCGGCGCGTCGTGCGGTCCGCTGCCGGGGCCGAGCAGCCATACACCGGAGCCGAGGGCCATGACGGTCACGGCGGCTATCGCGGTGTCCCCGATCCTGCGCATGTGAACCCCTCTCCCTGAGGTGAGAACGTCCAACGAGGGGGTGGGCCGCCGGCGGCGGTGAGAGCCTCTGGCGAACGTGACCCCCTCCCCCTCCGGGCCGCGAGGGGCGTCGGACCCGGAGGGGGTGGGATGTGCGGTACCGGCGGACGGACAGCGGAGGGTGTCCGTCAGATCGCATCGCCTCTCGCCCGGCGATGCAGGAGCCAGGTACCGCCCGCGGCGGCGACGGCCAGAGCCGCCACGCCTGCCGCGGTCTGCACGGGGTCGGAGCCAAGGGCACCACCGACCCCCGTCTTCACACTGCCGTGGGGCTGCACCTGCTGCCCCGCGGCCGGCGCCAGTGCCACCATCAGGTCCCCGGTCACCTGCCGGTTCCCCTCGGCGCACTTCGCGACGATCTCGTACGTCCCCGGTTGCGCGCTCGGCGGCACCTGGAACTGCCCGATCGCCTCGCCTTCGTGCGTGCTCGGCGCAAGGGTGAACGTGCCGGCGCCGACGGAACTGGCGTCCCCGACCGCCGTCCCCTTCTCGCCGCAGGCCGCCGTGTTCACGGTGACCTGGCCGCCGGCCGCCGCGGTCGACGGGTACACGTCGAGGCTGCCGGTGGCGCCGCCGTAGGCCGGCGCGACGGCGAGTCCGGCCGTGGCCACGGCCAGCGCGGTCCCGGTCACCAGACGGGCGGTGCGTCGCATGGTGCTCCCTCGGTCGAGGTCGTCCACTCCCTTGCTCTACCGAGGTAAAAGCCAACCGCCCGGCCGCGCCCCCTGAGGCGCCGTCGGTTTTGGGATGAACGGGTGTCACGGCGGACGGCCGAGAAGCCCGTCGAGGGCGGGTTCGGGCAGGTCAAGGGGGTTGCGCGGGCACCGGTATGAAGAACACACGAATGGTGGGGGGTGGGGGGAGTGAACGGGTGACGCCCTTCGGGGCCCGCCGCCCGCGGCAGCCGCTCGTGCGGGCGGGCCGCGCCCTCGGGGTCACGGCGTCCCCTGCACGCCCTCCGGTGCCGTCCGGATCGCCGCGATGTCGAACTGGAGCCGCACCGTCTCGCTCACCATCGCCCCGCCCTCCGCCAGACGGGAGTTGTAGGCCAGGCCCCAGTCCATGCGGTTGATGGTGGTCGTGCCGTCGAAGCCGGCGCGCTGGTAGCCGAAGGGGTCCGTGACGTTGCCGATGTAGGTGAGTTCCAGGTCCACCGGGCGCGTCGTCTCCTTGATGGTCAGGTCGCCGGTCATGACGTAGACGTCCGGTGCCTTCAGGCGTACCGCCGTGCTCTGGAAACGCATCCGCGGGAAGTTCGCGGAGTCGAGGAAGTCGCGCCCCACCAGATGGGCGTCCCGCTGTTCCACGCCCGTGTCGACGCTCGCCGTGGACAGGATGATCTCCGCCTGCGAGCGGGCCGGGTCGCGGCCGTCGAAGTAGAGGCGGCTCTTGTACTCGGTGAAGGCCCCGCGGACCGTCGTCACCATCGCGTGCCGCACCGAGAAACCGATTCTGCTGTGGGCCGGATCGATGATCCACTCGCCGGTGAGGGCGGCGAGGGCGGGGTCCAGGAGGGCGGGGGCCGAGGTGCGGGAGGCCGGCGACGTCGCCGGGCGCGGGGGGATCGTGGGGGTGCGGCGGGACGTGTGGGGGCGGCTGAACAAGTTCATGATTTATCTAGTTAGTCCACTCCGGGAATTGCCGCAAGTGGTCGTCAGGACAAAGGATTTCGCCAATTCCGCATACCGTCACCGAAACTGCACATCGCCGCCACGGGATCCACTCAGGAAGTTTTCGGTATTCCCGGATCCCGGTTTCCTCGAATTTCACTGTTCCCCTTTGTTCGGGGTGTATGTGACGGCCGCCCCGGTTCGTTCGCCGGGGCGGCCCTCGCATGTCGGTGCGCCGTGCCTCAGTTCACGTTCACCGCGCTCCACGCCGCCGCCACCGCGTTGTACTCCGTGCTGCCGTTGCCGTACAGGTCCTTCGCCGCGTTCAGCGTGGCCGTCCTCGCACCCGCGTAGTTCGTCGAGGACGTCATGTAGACCGTCAGGGCGCGGTACCAGATCGCGCCCAGCTTGTCGCGGCCGATGCCGGTGACCGTCGAGCCGTTGTACGTCGGGGAGTTGTAGCTCACGCCGTTGATGGTCTTCGGCCCGCTGCCCTCCGCCAGCAGGTACGCGAAGTGGTTCGCGACGCCGGAGGAGTAGTGGACGTCCAGATTGCCCACCGACGAACTCCAGTAGTCCGCCGAACTCCCGTCCTTCGACGGCTGGTCCATGTACCGCAGCGCCGTCTTGCCGAAGCCGGAGCGGACGATCTTCTCGCCGATCAGGTAGTCGCCGGGGTCGGAGGAGTTGTTGGCGTACCACTCCACCAGCGTGCCGAGGATGTCGGAGGTCGCCTCGTTCAGGCCGCCGGACTCGCCCGAGTACGTCAGCGCGGCCGTCTTGGAGGTGACCCCGTGCGTCATCTCGTGGCCCGCCACGTCGAGCGCCACCAGCGGTCCGAAGGTCGTCCCGTCGCCGTCGCCGTACGTCATGCAGAAGCAGCTGTCGTCCCAGAAGGCGTTGTTGTAGTTGTTGCCGTAGTGGACGCGGTTGTACGAGCCCTTGCCGTCGCCCGCGATGCCGTTGCGGCCGTGGACGTTCTTGTAGTAGTCCCAGGTCTCGTTGGTGCCGTACTGGGCGTCGACCGCGGCCGACGAGCGGTCCGAAGCCGCCCCCGTGCCCCAGTGGTTGTCGGCGTCCGTGAACACCGTCGACGGCGCCCGGCTGATGCAGATGCCGAAGATGCACAGGTCGGTCTTGTTCGCCGCGTCGCCGGTGTACGTGTTGCCGCGCGTCGGGTCCGTGAGGTTGTACGCCGAACCGGACTGCGTCGTCTCCAGCGGGACCGTGCCGCTGTAGAGGGACTTGCCGTCGCCGGTCGCCGTCTCGATGCTGTCCCAGGCGTCGATCTGGGCGCCGGTGCGGGCGTCCGTCAGCACCGTGCGGGCGACCGGGTTGCCGAGCGAGTCCTTGCCGACGGCGTCGGTGCGCCAGGCCAGCTTCGGGGTGCCGTGCAGGGCGTCGACGACCAGCTGCGGCTTGGCCTGCACCTGCTTCAGCGCGTCGCCGAGGTTCGCCGCCCGCAGCGCATTCACCGCGAGGTCGGCGGCCTTCGGGGCGGAGACGTCCGGGACGGTCGACGCCAGGGATATCCGGCTCCGGGTCGCCCGGTCGGCGCTGCGGTACGCGCCGTCCGACTTCAGGTGGACGACGAAGTCGCCGCCCAGGACGGGGAGCTGACGGTACGTGCGGTCGTAGCGGACGTGCTGCGTGCCGTTCCTGTCCACGATCACGTCGCGGACCGAGGTGCCCTCGGCGGCGGTGAGGCCGAGGGCGGTGGCGTGCTGGACGAGTGCCTGTGCCGCGTTCGCGATCGCCGTGGCCCGGGTCGGTCTGGCGTCGGCGTGGGCGGCGGGGGAGAGCGCGGCGGCCAGCAGGGTCGCGGTGGTGGCGGCGACGCCGGCGGTGGCGAGGCGGGAAACTCGGGTGTTCCGGGTCCGGCTCATCGGTCTCCTTGGAGGTGCGCCTCGAAGGCGTGGGGGTGGCGGTGGCGCTGACGACAGAGATTTAAGAGGCCATGACATGTCATGTCCATAGCGCCTCCATGGAGATGTGTGTGGAGGTGGAGGGGGTGCAGAATCCTTCCTGTGACCACCCGGAACCCCCACCACCACCCCCGTCACCTCCCGTTCTTCGTCTACGGCACGCTCCGCCCCGGCGAGGTCAACCACGACGCGTACCTGCGGGGCCGGACGGAGACCGAGGAGCCGGGCCGCCTGGAGGGGGCGGTGCTCTACGACGGGCCCGGCTATCCCTACGCCGTCGAGGAGCCCGGGCCGGCGGCGGTGCGCGGCGAACTGGTCACCGCACACCCCGAGGCGTACGACCGGCTCCTCCTGGAACTGGACGCGTTGGAGGAGTGCGTGCCCCAGGACCCGGCGAGCCTGTACGTACGCGTCGCGCGGGACGTCGTACGGCTGCGGGACGGGGCCGCGGTCCGGGCCTGGGTGTACGTCGCCGGGCCCGTCGTGGCCGGGAGACTGCGCGCCGGCGGGCGGCGCATCGACGGCGGCGACTGGCTGGGCCACGGCTGACCGAGAGTGCCGGAGACCTCGGCGCCGCCCCGGCCGGCACCCGCGGCGCACGGCGGAGGCCGTCAACTCCCCGCCGTGTCCCAGCCATCGTGAGAACCGGTACCGGCCCGGCGGCCGCCGGTACCGGACCCGAGCGGTGCTGATGGCGCCCTGCCCGCCGCCGCCCGTGCGGCGGAGCGCCCCGCCCGTGGCGCGTTCCCCACCCCCGTTGGCCCATTCCGCCCCGTCGAGACTTCAAGGGACCCGGCTACAGTCGTCGTCTGCCACCGCCGTCCCCCACCTCCCGCACGACCCGCACGGCGCTCGACCCCCGCCCTGACCTCGCGCCCCTTGGGGGAGCTGCCGGACCGCGGATTTCGCCGGGCTCAGTGCTTCGCCGCCGCCAGGGCCGCCGCCACCCCCGGCTCCTTCTTCCCGAGGAACCGGGGGTTCGGCTCGAAGAGCACGTCGAGGGCCGCCTTCCCCGCCGCGAAGACCTCCCGCGTGCCCCCGTAGTACCAGGTCACGTCATGCTTGGCGTCGACCCCGACCCCGTACGACGTCACCCCCGCGGCCTCGCACAGCGCCACCGCGCGCCGGATGTGGAACCCCTGGCTGATCAGCACGGCTCGGTCCACGCCGAAGATCTTCTTCGCGCGGACGCAGGAGTCCCACGTGTCGAACCCGGCGTAGTCGCTGACGATGCGCGTGCCGGGCACGCCGTGCGCGGTCAGGTAGGTGCGCATGGCGTCCGGCTCGTCGTAGTCCTTGCGGCTGTTGTCGCCGGTGACGAGGACGACCTTGACGCGGCCCTCCTTGTACAGCGTCGCCGCCGCGTTCAGGCGGTTGGCGAGGTACGGCGACGGCTCGCCGTCCCACAGGCCCGCGCCGAAGACGACCGCGACGTCGGCGCGCGGCACGTCCGCCACCGTGCGCAGCCGGCCGGCCGTCGAGACGTACAGCCAGGTGGCGGGCAGCAGTGCCAGCACGCACCCGGCCATCACCCCCTGCACCAGGCGTCGCCGGCCGGCCCGGGTCCGCGGCAGCCGCGGGCGGCGGATCCTCATACGTTCGTTCCCCCCTCGTGCTCCCCGTTCGCTCCGACCATGGAGGACGCAGCGCAGCGGATTCCGGTTCGCTCACAGCGCGCGGGCGCGCACCGTGAAGGGCCGGAAAAGACGCGTGACGGTCAGGCAACGGCCGTGCAACCTCGCCCGGCGAGGATCCTCGCATGACGGTGACCGACCTCTCCTCGCGCCCCGGCCCGCCCGCCCTGGTCCTGGTGGCCCACGGCAGCCGCGACCCGCGCGCGCTCAGCACCGTGCGGGCGCTCATGGACCGGGTGCGCGCGCGGCGCCCCGGCCTGTCCGTGCGCCTCGGTCACATCGAGCTGAACGAGCCGCTGCTCCCCGACACCCTCGCCACCCTGCGGAACACCGAGGCCGTCCTGGTCCCGCTCCTCCTCGGCCGCGGCTACCACGTCAAGCGGGACATCCCGGCGACGGCGGCCGCCGCCGGCGCCCGGACCCGCGTCGCCGCCCCCCTCGGCCCGCACCCCCTGCTGGCCGGCATCCTGCACGCCCGCCTGCGGGAGGCGGGCTGGCGCCCGAGGCCCGCGAGTGCCGTCGTCCTGGCGGCTGCGGGTTCCCGCGACCCCGACGCCGGGGCCGACACCGACCGCATGGCCGGCCTCCTCGCCGCCCGCCTGCGCGTCCCGGTCCTCGCGGCCTACGCCTCCGCGGCCAGCCCGACCGTGCCGGACGCGATCACCGCCCTGCGGGCGAGGGGCCACCACCACATCGCCCTCTCCTCCTACTTCACGGCCCCGGGCCGCTTCGCGACGGAGTGCGCGGCACAGGCCCCGGGGATCGCGGCGGCCCCCCTGGGAGCGCACGACGCGATGGCCGACCTGGTCGTCCACCGGTACGAGCAGGCACTGGGGACACCGGTGACGGCAGCCGCCTAGGAGTGCGTGGATCGCTGCGGGTGCGTCGTGGTTGATCGCGCAGTTCCTCCCCCAGCCTTCGGCCGGGGGTACCCCCAGCGCCCCTTTCAGGCCGGCCCGGTGAACCCACCTTCTTGGGGGCGCGGGGAACTGCGCGACAAGCCCCCACGCACCCGCAGCCGCAGCCGCACCCCGACCCGGCAGCCGAGTAGGCGCCCCACAACCCCCGTTTCGTCACCACCAACCCGTACTGTCGGACCATGGCAGGCACCGCACCCGCACCCTCTTCGGCCTACGACCCGGCGTCAGCCGATCGCTGGGCCCCCGAACCCGACAAGCGACCCGGCCGCACCGCCTTCCAGCGCGACCGCGCCCGCATCCTGCACTCGGCTGCCCTCCGCCGCCTCGCCGGCAAGACCCAGGTCGTCACCCCCGGCACCTCCGCCCAGGCGTGGGACGCCAGCCCCCGCACCCGCCTCACCCACTCCCTCGAATGCGCCCAGGTCGGCCGGGAACTGGGCGCGGCCCTCGGCTGCGACCCCGACCTCGTGGAGGCCGCCTGCCTCTCCCACGACCTCGGCCACCCGCCCTTCGGCCACAACGGCGAACAGGCGCTGAACGAGTTCGCGGACGACTGCGGCGGTTTCGAGGGCAACGCCCAGTCCCTGCGGCTCCTCACCCGCATCGAGCCCAAGCGGTTCACCCCCGAGGGCTCCGTCGGCCTCAACCTCACCCGCGCCGCCCTGGACGCCGCCACCAAGTACCCGTGGCCGCGCGGCGCGCACCCCACCGCCCCGGCGTCCCCCAAGTTCGGCGTGTACGAGGACGACCGGCCGGTCTTCGACTGGGTCCGCAAGGAGGCCCCCGGCACCCGCACCTGCTTCGAGGCCCAGGTGATGGACTGGTCGGACGACGTCGCCTACTCGGTGCACGACGTCGAGGACGGCCTGCACGCCGGTCACATCGACCCCAACTGCCTGCACGCGGAGCCGGAACGGCAGGAGGTGTTCGCGGTCGCCGTCGGCCTGTACGTGCCCGCCGGCACCGACCCCGCCGAACTCGCCGCCGCCCTCGACCGGCTCCAGGACGAGGAGTGGTGGCCGCACGGCTACGACGGCAGCGCGGTCGCCCAGGCCCGCCTCAAGGACGCCACCAGCCAGCTCATCGGCCGGTTCTGCCTGGCCGCGGAGGGCGCCACCCGCGAGGCGTACGGCGGCGGCCGGCTCACCCGGTACGGCGCGGAACTCGTCGTACCGCGCGAGGCCCGGATGGAGTGCGCGGTGCTCAAGGCCATCGCCCACCGGTACGTCATGCAGCGCGCCGAGCAGGAGCGGCTCCGCGCCGACCAGCGGATCGTCGTCGCCGAACTCGCCGAGGCGCTCACCGCCCGCGCGCCCGACGGACTCGACCCGCAGTTCCGGGCGCTGTTCGACACGGCCGGTGACGACCACGCCCGCAAACGCGTGATCGTCGATCAGATCGCCTCGCTCACCGACGCCTCCGCGCGGTCGCTGCACGCGCGGCTGACGGGACGTATGTGAACACTTCGTGACTCTCCGCGACTCCCGCTGGCCTGATCGGGGCAAGATCGCGTCAGCGGGGGTCACACCCTCTTCCCGCATCACGCTGCGTGCGGGAGGCTCACAGTGCGGCGCATGTGGGCGGCATATGTGGCGGCACCCTTACGAGGAGGCATCAAGTGGTCGACGCGGACCAGACATTCGTCATCGTCGGAGGCGGACTCGCCGGTGCGAAGGCGGCCGAGACGCTGCGAGCCGAGGGCTTCACCGGCCGGGTGATACTGATCTGCGACGAACGCGACCACCCCTACGAGCGGCCGCCGCTCTCCAAGGGCTACCTGCTCGGCAAGGCCGAACGCGACAGCGTCTTCGTGCACGAGCCCGCCTGGTACGCGCAGCACGACATCGAACTGCACCTCGGCCAGACCGTGGACCGCATCGACCGCGCCGCCAAGACCGTCCGGTTCGGCGACGACGGCACGCTGGTCCGCTACGACAAGCTGCTGCTCGCCACCGGGGCGGAGCCGCGCCGCCTCGACATCCCCGGCACCGACCTGGCCGGCGTCCACCACCTGCGCCGCCTCGCACACGCCGAACGCCTCAGGGGCGTCCTCGCCGCGCTCGGCCGCGACAACGGCCACCTCGTCATCGCGGGCGCCGGCTGGATCGGCCTCGAGGTCGCCGCGGCGGCCCGGACCTACGGCGCCGAGGTCACCGTCATCGAACACGGGCAGACCCCGCTGCACAGCGTCCTCGGACCCGAGCTGGGCAACGTCTTCGCCCAGCTGCACAAGGAGCACGGGGTCCGGTTCCGCTTCGGGGTACGGCTCACCGAGATCATCGGCCAGGACGGCATGGTGCTCGCCGCGCGCACCGACGACGGCGAGGAGCACCCGGCGCACGACGTCCTCGCGGCGATCGGCGCGGCCCCGCGGGTCGGGCTGGCCGAGGCGGCCGGTCTCGAGCTGGCCGACCGGGCGCAGGGCGGGGGCATCGTCGTCGACGAACGGCTGCGGACGTCCGACCCGGACATCTACGCGGCCGGTGACGTGGCCGCCTTCCCGCACGCCCTGTTCGACACGAGGCTGCGCGTGGAGCACTGGGCCAACGCGCTGAACGGCGGCCCGGCGGCGGCCCGCTCGATGCTGGGGCAGGACCTCGCCTACGACCGGGTGCCCTACTTCTTCACCGACCAGTACGACCTGGGCATGGAGTACAGCGGGTGGGCGCCGCCCGGGTCGTACGACCAGGTGGTGATCCGGGGGGACGCGGGGAAGCGGGAGTTCATCGCGTTCTGGGTGAAGGAGGGGCGGGTGCTGGCCGGGATGAACGTGAACGTGTGGGATGTCACAGAGCCGATCCAGCGGCTGATCACCTCGCGGGCGGTGGTGGACACCGACGCGCTGGCGGATCCGCATGTGCCGTTGGAGTCGCTCGCCTAAGGGGCTGCAGGGTTCTGTCGTCTCGCGGGTGCGGGTGGTGCGTGGTTGCTCGCGCAGTTCCCCGCGCCCCTTCGGGGCGCTTCCGTGACCGTAGAATTCATCCGTGGCTGGACGGATCAATGACGAGGATGTGAAGGCGGTACGGGACGCGGTCCCGATCGACGCCGTCGTGTCCGAGTACCTCCAGCTGCGCAACGCGGGCGGCGGGAACCTGAAGGGCCTGTGCCCGTTCCACGACGAGAAGTCGCCGTCCTTCCAGGTCAGCCCCAGCAAGGGACTCTTCCACTGCTTCGGCTGCCAGGAGGGCGGCGACACCCTCACCTTCGTGATGAAGGTGGACCACCTCTCCTTCTCGGAGGCGGTCGAGCGGCTGGCCGCCCGGGCCGGCATCACCCTGCGCTACGAGGAGGGCGGGTACAACCCGTCCCACCAGCGCGGTGAGCGCATCCGCCTGGTGGAGGCGCACAAGATCGCCGCCGCCTGGTACGCCGAGCAGCTCGCGACCAGCCCCGAGGCCGAGACCGGCCGGGTCTTCCTCGCCGAGCGCGGCTTCGACCAGGCCGCCGCCGTGCACTTCGGTGTCGGCTACAGCCCGCAGGGCTGGGACCACCTCACCCGCTACCTGCGCGGCCAGGGCTTCACCGACAAGGAGCTGCTGTCGTCCGGTCTGTCGCAGGAAGGGCGGCGCGGCCCCATCGACCGGTTCCGCGGCCGCCTGATGTGGCCCATCCGGGACATCGGCGGCGAGGTCGTCGGCTTCGGCGCCCGCAAGCTCTACGAGGCGGACAACGGGCCCAAGTACCTCAACACGCCCGAGACCGCGATCTACAAGAAGTCCCAGGTCCTGTACGGCATCGACCTCGCCAAGCAGCACATCGCGAAGGCCAGCCGCGCGGTCGTGGTCGAGGGCTACACCGACGTCATGGCCTGCCACCTGGCCGGGGTGACGACCGCGATCGCCACCTGCGGCACCGCCTTCGGCGGCGAGCACATCAAGATCCTGCGGCGCCTGCTGATGGACAACGGCTCGGCACGCGTGATCTTCACCTTCGACGGCGACGCGGCCGGGCAGAAGGCGGCCCTGCGCGCCTTCGAGGACGACCAGAAGTTCGCCGCCGAGACGTACATCGCCATCGCCCCCGACGGCATGGACCCCTGCGAACTGCGCCTGGCCAAGGGCGACGACGCGGTCGTCGACCTGACCGAACCCCGCACCCCGCTCTTCGAGTTCGCGCTCCGCCAGATCGTCGCCCGCTACGACCTGGACACCCCGGCGGGCCGCGCCGCCGCCCTGGACGAGGCGGCGCCGGTCGTCGCCCGGATCAAGAACAGCGGCGCCCAGCACGAGGTCGCCGTCCAGCTCGCCGGCATGCTCGGCATCCTCGACACCCAGTTCGTGGTGAAGCGGGTGGCCCAGCTGGCCCGCTGGGCCCGCGACAAGGGCGGGAACGGCAGGGGAGCCGGTCCGGCCCGCGGACCGCAGCAGCAGCCGTCGTACGGCACGGCCGGCACCGGCCGCCCCGCCGTCTCCGGCCCCGCCCTGAACCTGCGCAACGCCGTCTACGCCACCGAGCGAGAGCTGCTGAAACTCGCCCTGCAGCGCCCCGACCTGGTCTCCCCGGCGTTCGACGCGTACGGCATCGACGAGTTCACCGCCGAGCCCTACGCGGCCGTACGCCGGACCATCATGGAGGCGGGCGGCGCCGAGTACGGCGTGCAGGACCCGCAGGAGTACCTGGTCCGCGTCCGCGAGGCCGCCGCCGACGACGCGGTCCGGGCGATGGTCACGGAGCTCGCCGTCGAGGCGATCATGCGCCGCACGGTCGACGAGAACTACGCGGGCGAACAACTCGTGACCGTCCGCCGCCGCGCCGTCGACCGCCGCATCCACGAGATCCAGATCACCCTCACCCGCCTCGCCAACGGCGGCGACCCGGGCCAACTCGCCGCCGTGCAGAACGAGTTGTGGGTGCTCCAGCAGTACGGGCAGGCGCTGCGCGAGCAGGGCCCGGCCGCTCTCTGAGCCCCGGCGGACCGGCAGGATAACCGCGCGGTCACGGACCGGACGCAAAAAGTCACCGCACGCCCCTCGTGGCGGCGATGTGTCTTACCCCACACTGGGGTGCGGTGCCTGAGTCCTCGGAGCGCGGCCGGCCCGTCCCGGACGGGTCCCACACCCCCGCCGTTCCCCTCATCGCGTACGGGACGGACGGCGGCGAGGCCGTCGTCTCCGCCCCCGAAGTACCGCTGCCGTACCCCCTGGCAGCGATCATCCTGGAGGTCGCCCCCGTGCAGACCCAGACCCTGACCCAGACGGACAGCAGCAGCACGCTCACGGACGAGCCGGAAGCCGAGACCGGCGGCCATGCCGGCGTTCCCCCGCAGAGCAGGGCCGCGCTGCACCCCGAGACCGAGCCGGACGGCCCGCCCCCGGAGGAGCTCGCGGCCGAGGCCCCCGACGCGGAGCCCGAGCCCGAGCCCGACCCGCGGGCCGCCGCCCGCGCCGACACCGGCGGTCCCTCCTCGGACCTGTTCCGCCAGTACCTGCGGGAGATCGGCCGCATCCCGCTGCTCACCGCCGCCGAGGAGGTCGAACTCGCCCGCCGCGTGGAGGCCGGCCTGTTCGCCGAGGAGAAGCTGGGCAGCACCCCCGACCTCGACAGCGAACTGGCGCTGGACCTGGACCGGCTGGTCGTCATGGGCCGCATGGCCAAGCGCCGCCTCATCGAGGCGAACCTGCGGCTGGTGGTGTCGGTCGCGAAACGGTACGTCGGCCGCGGCCTGACCATGCTCGACCTGGTGCAGGAGGGCAACCTCGGCCTGATCCGCGCCGTCGAGAAGTTCGACTACGCCCGCGGCTACAAGTTCTCGACGTACGCGACCTGGTGGATCCGCCAGGCCATGTCCCGCGCTCTCGCCGACCAGGCCCGCACCATCCGCGTCCCCGTGCACGTGGTCGAGCTGATCAACCGGGTCGTCCGCGTCCAGCGCCGGATGCTCCAGGAGCGGGGCTACGAGCCGACGGCCGACGAGGTCGCCGCGCACCTGGACCTGGCGCCGGAGCGGGTGGGGGAGGTGCTGAGGCTGGCGCAGGAGCCGGTGTCCCTGCACGCCCCCGTCGGCGAGGAGGACGACGTCGCCCTCGGCGACCTCATCGAGGACGGCGACGCGGCGAGCCCGGTCGAGTCGGCGGCGTTCCTGCTGCTGCGGGAGCACCTGGAGGCGGTGCTGTCGACGCTCGGGGAGCGGGAGCGGAAGGTCGTCCAGCTGCGGTACGGCCTGGCCGACGGCCGGCCGCGCACGCTGGAGGAGATAGGCCGGATCTTCGGCGTGACGCGGGAGCGGATCCGGCAGATCGAGTCCAAGACCCTGAACAAGCTGCGGGACCATGCCTTTGCGGACCAGCTTCGGGGTTACCTGGACTGACGCCGGGTGCGGGTGCGTGGGGGCTGGTCGCGCAGTTCCCCGCGCCCCTAAAGGGGCGCTGCATTCGCGCCCGCTTCCCAGCTGCGGGCAGTCGTGCCGCTGGGGCGGCACGGGTGGGCGCTGGGGGTCCCCCCGGCCGAAGGCTGGGGAGGCACCCCGCAAGCGCGGGCGAGTGAACCCCCCCCGCCCGCGCCTGCGGCACCGTGCACCACTCAGTCCACCTCGGCCACCGCCTGTGCGAACTGCGCCTTGTACAGCCGCGCGTACGCGCCGTCCGCCGCCAGCAGCTCGGCGTGCGCGCCCTGTTCCACGATCGAGCCGTTCTCCATCACGAGGATGGTGTCCGCGTCCCGGATCGTCGAAAGGCGGTGCGCGATCACGAACGACGTCCGCCCGTCCGCCAGTTTGGCCATCGCCTTCTGGATCAGGACCTCGGTACGGGTGTCCACCGACGACGTCGCCTCGTCGAGGACGAGGATCGTCGGGTCGGACAGGAACGCGCGCGCGATGGTGATGAGCTGCTTCTCACCGGCGCTGACGCCCGTGCCCTCGTCGTCGATGACCGTGTCGTAGCCGTCGGGGAGCGTACGGACGAACCGGTCCGCGTGGGCCGCCCGGGCCGCCTCCTCGATCTCGCCGCGGGTGACCTCGCGCGAGGAGCCGTACGCGATGTTGTCCGCGATGGAGCCGCCGAACAGCCAGGTGTCCTGGAGCACCATGCCGATCCCGGCGCGGAGTTCGTCCCGGGACATGCGGCTGATGTCGACGCCGTCGAGGGTGATCCGGCCGCCGGAGACGTCGTAGAACCGCATGAGGAGGTTCACGAGCGTCGTCTTGCCGGCGCCCGTCGGGCCGACGATGGCGACCGTGTGGCCCGGTTCCACCGTGAGGGAGAGGTCCTCGATGAGCGGCTTCTCCGGGTCGTACCGGAAGGAGACGTGCTCCAGGGCGACCCTGCCGCGCAGTTCGGCGGGGCGCTCGCCGGGGACCGGGTCGGCCTCCTGCTCCTCCGCGTCGAGGAGTTCGAAGATCCGCTCGGCGGAGGCGACACCTGACTGCACCAGGTTGGCCATGGAGGCGACCTGGGTCAGCGGCATCGAGAACTGCCGGGAGTACTGGATGAAGGCCTGGACGTCACCGATGGACAGCGCGCCGGACGCGACCCGCAGACCGCCGACGACCGCCACCAGCACGTAGTTCAGGTTCGACACGAACATCATCAGCGGCTGCATGATCCCGCTGTTGAACTGCGCCCGGAACCCGGCCTCGTACAGCGCCTCGTTCTGCTCGGCGAACTGCTGCGCCGACTCCTCCTGCCGGCCGAACACCTTCACCAGGGTGTGGCCGGTGTACATCTCCTCGACGTGGGCGTTCAGCTTGCCGGTGGAGCGCCACTGCTGCACGAAGTGCGGCTGCGAGCGCTTGCCGATGCGGGTGGCCACCAGGAAGGACAGCGGCACCGTGACCAGGGCGACCAGGGCGAGGATCCAGGAGACCCAGAACATCACCGCGAGCACGCCGATGATGGTGAGCAGCGAGTTGATGAGCTGACCCATCGACTGCTGGAGCGTCTGGCCGATGTTGTCGATGTCGTTCGTGGCGCGGGAGAGCACCTCGCCGCGCTGCCGCTTGTCGAAGTAGGAGAGCGGCAGGCGGGACAGCTTCGCCTGGACGTCCTCGCGCAGCCGGTACATCGTGCGGTTGACGGACCGGTTGACGAGCCGGGTCGCCACCGCCATCAGCAGACCGGCCACGACGTAGGTGCAGAGCGCGAACAGCAGGACGTCGCCGACCTGGCCGAAGTCGATGCCCTTGCCCGGCGTGAAGTCGGTGCTCCTGAGCATGTCGGCGACGGTGTCCTGGCCGCGCTCGTGCATGCCCTGCAGGACCTGCTCCTTGGTGGTCCCGGCCGGCATCTGCTTGCCGATGACGCCGGCGAAGACCAGGTCGGTGGCCCTGCCGAGGATCTTGGGGCCGATCACGTTCAGGGTGACGCTCGCGACCACGCAGAACAGCAGCAGGTAGATCGTGAGCTGTTCGGGTTTGAACCGGGCGATGAGCCGTTTGCCCGAGTTCTTGAAGTCCATCGAGCGCGCGTCGGGGCCGCCCCCGGCCATCATGCGTCCCATGGGCCCGGCCATCAGGCAGCCTCCGCTTCCGTCAGCTGGGAGAGCACGATCTCCCGGTAGGTCTCGTTGCCGGCCATGAGTTCGTGGTGGCGGCCGGTGCCGACGACGCGCCCCTCGTCGAGGACGACGATCCGGTCGGCGTCCCTGATGGTCGCCACCCGCTGGGCGACGATGACGACGGTCGCCTCGGCCGTCTCCCGGGCGAGCGCCGCGCGCAGGGCGGCGTCGGTCGCGTAGTCGAGGGCGGAGAAGGAGTCGTCGAAGAGGTAGATCTCCGGGCGCTGCACGAGCGTGCGGGCGATGGCGAGGCGCTGGCGCTGGCCGCCGGAGACGTTGGTGCCGCCCTGGGCGATGGGCGCGTTCAGCCCGCCCTCCAGCTTCTCCACGAAGCCCTTGGCCTGCGCCACCTCCAGCGCGTGCCACAGCTCCTCGTCGGTGGCGTCCGGGTTGCCGTAGCGCAGGTTGGTCGCCACGGTGCCGGCGAACAGGTACGGCTTCTGCGGGACCACGCCGACCGTCTGCGCGAGCAGCTTCGGGTCGAGGCCCGAGACGTCCTCGCCGTCCACGAGGACCTGGCCGTCGGTGGCGTCGAAGAGGCGCGCGACCAGCCCGAGCAGGGTGGACTTGCCGCTGCCGGTGGAGCCGATCACGGCGGTCACCTCGCCGGGCCTGGCGACCAGGTCGACGGCCTTGAGCACCGGCTCCTCGGCACCCGGGTAGCGGAACCCGGCGCCCCGGATCTCCAGATGGCCGTGTCGGCGCAGCTCGGTGACCGGCGCGAGCGGCGGGACGACGCTGGACTCGGTGTCCAGGACCTCCTCGATGCGCTCGGCGCAGACCTCGGCGCGCGGCACCATCATGAACATGAAGGTGGCCATCATCACGGACATCACGATCTGCATCAGGTAGGCGAGGAAGGCGGTCAGATCGCCGATCTGCATCTGGCCGCCGTCGATCCGGTGGGCGCCGAACCACACGACCGCGATCGACGAGACGTTGACCGTCGTCATGACGATCGGGAACATCAGCGCCAGCATGTTGCCGGTGGCCAGCTGCATGTCGGTCAGGTCCTTGTTGGCCTTCCCGAACCGGCCCTGCTCGTACTCGTCGCGGACGAACGCGCGGATCACCCGGTTGCCGGTGATCTGCTCGCGCAGCACCCGGTTCACGGTGTCGAGCCGCACCTGCATGGCCCGGAACAGCGGGCGCAGCCGCCGCACGATCAGGGTCACCGAGATGCCGAGCACCGGTACGACGGCGACCAGCACCCCGGACAGCGGAACGTCCAGGCCGAGGGCGAGCACGATGCCGCCGACACACATGATGGGCGCCGACGCCATCAGGGTGAACGCCATCAGGACCAGCATCTGGACCTGCTGTACGTCGTTGGTCGTACGGGTGATGAGCGAGGGTGCCCCGAAGTGACCCACCTCACGTGCGGAGAAGGACTGCACCCGGTCGAAGACGGCGGCACGCACGTCCCGGCCGAGCGCGGACGCGGTCCTGGCGCCGTAGTAGACGGCACCGACGTTGCACACCACCTGAGCGAGCGAGATGCCGATCATCAGGGCGCCGAAGGACAGGATGTAATCCGTGTCACCCTTCACGACGCCGTTGTCGATGATGTGCGCGTTGAGCGTGGGCAGGTAGAGGGTGGCGCAGGTCTGCAGGAACTGCAGCAGCACCAGGATGGAGATGGGTTTCCTGTAGGGCCTGAGGTAGGTCCGCAGAAGTCGTATGAGCACGCTACGTCTCTCGGAGTCGGCGGTGGGGTGGGCAGGGTCACCTGCCCGGAGGGCGGGGTGTTTGCCCTAGGCCCCTATCGTCCGACACTCCACCCGCGTTACCTCAACCGATTAACCCGACAGCGGACGGACACGGCCGTACGCGGACGCACGTTTCGCGGGGTTTACGACCGGAACGCCCCCGGATGGGTCTGCTCCCGCACCGAGATGAACTGCTGCCGCACCGCCTGCCCGACGGCCAGCTCGTCCCCGGGTTCCAGGACCTGCGCCGCCGCGCCCTGCCACACCGGCGGCGTGCGCGGGTCCAGCGTCCCCTGCGAGACGCCCAGCGCCCAGGCCGCCTGCCGCGCGGCCCCGATCGCCGCGTAGTCCGCCGGCTGCGGTACGACGACCTGTGCGCCGAACAGCATCGGCGCCGCCGCCTGCACGGCCGGCAGCTCGGCGGCCTGCCCCAGCAGGAAGATCCGCCGCACCTCGACACCCCGGCCGCGCAGCACGTCCAGCGCGTCGGCGAGCCCGCACAGCATGCCCTCGAAGGCGGCCCGCGCAAGGTGCTCGGCCCTCATCGACTCCCGGCGCAGCCCGGCCAGCGTCCCGGCGGTGTGCGGCAGGTTCGGCGTCCGCTCGCCCTCCAGGTACGGCAGCATGACCAGCCCGTGTGAGCCGGGCGTCGACTTCATCGCCAGGTCGGACAGGGCCTCCAGATCGGCGAGCCCGAGCAGCTCGGCGGTGCCGCGCAGGGCCCGTACGGCGTTGAGGGTGGTGACGACCGGCAGGTGCATGCCGGTGGCGTCGGCGAGCGAGGTGATCATCCCGGAGGTGTCGGCGAGCGCCTCGGTGTGCACGGCCATCACCGAACCCGAGGCGCCGAGCGACACCACGGCGTCCCCGAACCCGAGCCCAAGACCGAAGGCGGCGGCCATGGTCTCGCCGGTCCCCGCGGAGATCAGCAGCCCCTCCGGGGTGGTGCCGGCCGCGTCGGACGGGCCGATCACGTCGGGCAGCATCGCCTGGTGTCCCAGGGCGAGTTCGACGAGATCGGGCCGGTAGGCGCCGGTGGCCGCCGACCAGTACCCGGTCCCGGAGGCCCCGCCGCGATCGGTGGTGCGCCGGACCGGCCGCCCGAGCAGCTGCCACACCAGCCAGTCGTGGGCCTGCAGCAGTACGGCGGTCCGCCGGGCGTTCTCCGGCTCGGTCTTGGCCAGCCAGCGCAGCTTGGTGACGGGCTGCGCGGCCTGCGGCACGCATCCCACCGCCTGCGCCCAGGCCTCCCGGCCGCCCAGAGCGTCGATGAGATCGGCGGCCGCCACCTGGGCGCGCTTGTCCCCGCCGACCATCGCGGGGCGCACGGTGCTGCCCTGGGCGTCCAGCGGGATCAGCGCGTTCTGTTGCGCGGACACGCCGATGGCCTGCACGCCCTCCAGGAGTCCGCCGCCGGCGGCCTCGCCGAGGGAGAGCAGCCAGGCCTGCGGGTCGACGTCACTGGGGCGCGCCGCGCCGTCCGGCGTGTCGACCGGGTGCGGTGCGTATCCCTGGCGGAGCACCGCACCCGTGTCCGTGTCGCAGACCACGATGCGAGTGAAATCGGGTGAGCTGTCCAACCCGGCGACTATCCCCATGACCGAAATTCTGCCGCACGCGCCGCTGTGGTTCGGCCGAGGGCGCCGTAGGGGTTCGCGTGGTCCTGTGGGCGCGGGGCGCGCTGTGGCCGGTCGCGCAGTTCCCCGCGCCCCTGTGGGGGTTGCCGCCGGGCGCGTCGAAAAGTTGACCTACGTGTTGCTGGTGCCCCAGTCGTCGCCGGCTGCTCCGTTGGTGTTGCGGTCGCGCAGGGACCGGACCCGGGACGCGACCGAGTCGGGCATGTGGTCGCCGACCTTCTCGCTCACCGAGTGGATGGCCTTGCCCGCGTAGACGCGGCCCTGCTGGGCGGCGGTCTCCGCGGTGTTCCGGACGGCCGGGTTCTGGGCGACCTGGCGGGCGGACTTCTTCAGCTGTTCGTAGCGCTCTCGTCCGGCCCGCGTGCCGAGCACGTAACCGAGAGCGAGCCCGACGACGAACGTGAGCTTGTAGCGCATGGCGGTGCCACCCTTCCGACGTGGGGGAGTACCGATTGGCGGAGCACCCCCCTGCTTGCGCTAATGTATGTGTCGCAGCGAGCGGGCGCTTCCTGGCGAATACCCAGGTAGGTACGTTCGATGCAACGAGGCATTCCTCCGTAGCTCAATTGGCAGAGCAGCCGGCTGTTAACCGGCAGGTTACTGGTTCGAGTCCAGTCGGGGGAGCTCGGTCCTCCGTAGCTCAATTGGCAGAGCAGCCGGCTGTTAACCGGCAGGTTACTGGTTCGAGTCCAGTCGGGGGAGCATGCTGAACGAGGACCCCTGGCGGGGTCCTTTTTCATGTCCGCGGGAACCGCCGGGCCTGCACCGATGTCCTGAAGGTCGTGACTGTCCGCAGAAGCCGACCAGCCGAAGCAGGAGATCGTATGAGCGGCTATGCTGCGGCAGACGGCGCGCACACTTGTACGCGACACGCCGCTATGGGGCGGTAGCTCAGCCGGTTAGAGCAGCGGACTCATAATCCGTCGGCCGTGGGTTCGAGTCCCACCCGCCCCACCATGCAGGCCCCTGATCTGTGGAAGCGTCTCATCTCGGGCGCGGATTCAGGGCTTCGGGCTACGGAGCTGAATCCGCTGCTCGTGCGTTCGACTCCATGGCCGTCCGGTGGTGCCGCTCGGCACCGCGCGAGCCCTGCTGTCTCAGGCCGATCGTGCGGACCGGCGGCTGCCCTGTCGTGCGGGCGATGGTTTCGAGGTCGCGGTCGTAGTGGAGGAAGGTGAGTCCTGCACCGCTCAACGGCTCCGGTGAAGGGGACGGCAGGCCCTTGGCAAGACGGTGCGCCCCGCCGTGCGCGGCCGGGGCGCACCGCACGGGTCAGCGGACCGGCAGCACGGCGGTGTGCTCCTCGCGCACGGCCTTGAGGGAGCGGGGGTCCAGACCGAGCAGGCTCAGGATCGTCGGCGCGATCTGTTTGGTCTGCACGTCCGCCGAGTCGCGCACGCCGTCCGGGACGGAGGCGCCGGACACGACGAGGGGGACGTCGAGGTCGTCGGAGTGGCCGCCGCCGTGCTCGGCGATCTTCTTGGTGCCGCCGGTGTAGACGACGCCGTACTGCGCGACACCGAAGAGGTCGGGGACCCGGGCGTCGCCGGCCCTGACGTGGAAGTAGTCGGCCGCGGCCCGGCCTGCGTAGACCTTGCTGAGGCCGCTGTGCGTGTAGGCCTTCGGCGCGGCGTTGACGTCGGTGCCGGTGCCGCTCTGCGCGAGCAGGTACTGCTTGGCGAAGGCGGTGGCGGCCGCGGAGCGGTCGGAGAGCCACAGCAGCATGGCGTCGTCGTCCACCGCGTGCGTGACGAGGTCGGCGGCGCCGGGATGCAGCTTCTTCCAGGCGGCGTTGAGGCCGTCCAGCAGCGGGCCGTCGTCGACGCGGGTGAGCGCGGCGGGGTCGGTGGGGGACTGGCCGTGCTTGGTGGAGAGGATGACGGTGGTGCTGCCGGACAGGTGCCGCCTGCGGATCTCGGCGGTCAGGGCGCCGATCTCCGTGTTGACGAAGTCCAGGTTCTTCACCAGCAGCGGGCCCGGGACGTTCTTGGCGGTGTAGCCGCCGGTGAGACCGTCCGAGGCGGGCAGCTTCTGCGCGGTGGAGACGGACTGGAAGTTGAGGCCGAAGACCGCCGGGGTGCCGACCTTGTGGGAGCGGCTGTGGTCGTAGCCGTCGATCTCGTTGAGGACCGCCCGCACCTTGTAGCCGTCGTACTGTTCGGTGGCCTTGTTGTCCTTGGTCCAGTCGTCGCCGGAGGCGTAGCCGAGGGCGTCGCTGTTGATCTCCGGGGTGAACAGGTCCTGGACGCCGGTGCCCGAGGGGCCGTTGAGGATCTCGTAGGCGGCGTGCTTGTCCGACCAGGCGGTGCGCAGACCCGCCTGGCGGGCCACCTCGAAGACGGTGTTCACCTTGAGGTACGCGTGCGGGTAGACCGGCTTGCAGGTCTTCGGGTCGACGGGCAGCTTCGACGCGTCGATCAGACTCTCCGGGTGGCCGGTCATCGACAGGATGCTGTCCGGCAGGCCCGCGAGGCCCTGACCGGCGTCGATGGAGGCCTGGTTCTTGTCCAGGTCCTCGGTGAGGTCCACCTCGGCCCCGGGCTTGACGCCCTTGCAGCTGGTGGTTCCGGCCGGGAGGAGCGCGGCGTTGTAGGTGTCGTCGTAGTAGACACCCGTGGTGCCAGGGCTTCCGCCGGTCGCCTGGGCGACCATGCCGGGGAAGGAGTCGGACGGCGTGGTGGTCCTGGCGTGGGTGTACTCCACGCCGCCGCCGACCAGCCGGGCCAGCGCGGACTCCGGGTGTCTGGCGACGTACCAGGCCAGGTCCGACTGGTGCAGCCCGTCGACGGAGATCAGCAGGACATGCCTGGTGGCGGCCCGGTGGGGGGCGGCGGCGAACGCGGAGGGCTGGGCGGCGGTCACTCCGGCCAGGACTCCGGCGGCGGCGAGGACGGCTGCTGACCTGACGTAACGTCTGGACATGTGTTCTCTCCCGGGTGTTCGGGGCGGGCGGGCTGCTGGTGCCGGGCTCATCAGAGTGGCGCCTTGTGTACCGGGAACGGCGCAGGTGTGAACACACCCGGAATGAGCGGTCGGGTCTTCGCCAAGCAGGTCTGTTTTTCGCCAGGAAGGGCGTTCGCAGCTTCGGGAGAGCAGAACGACCGGAGCCGGCAGGTCGCCGACGGGGCGTGGAGAGTTCAGGGTGCGGTGTGCTCGGCCGGTGCGAAGGGGCCCCGACAGTCGGGCTACTGCCACTGGCAGATGGCCGACGCGGTCCGCATCCGGTCGAGGATCGCATTACACGGCGGGACAAGAGCCATGATGATGTCGCCGGCGCCCCGCACTGCGCTCGGCATGACAAGCTGTGCTTCCCACTGCCCGAACCCAGGAGGTCACCATGACCGCAGAGTCTGCGCCCGAAGAAGGTTCGGAGCCGACTGACGCCGAGGCGTCCGCTCTCGTGCCCGACAGCGACGGCCAGTACGACCTGAAACGCAAGTTCCGGGAGGCCCTGGCGCGCAAGCGCGGTCTGCAGGCGGACGCCGCTGACCTTGCTGCGAACGTCGATGCGTCGAAGGTCCGTGGGGCGCACGGCCCGGCTGCGAGCCAGCGGTCGTTCCGGCGCAAGAGCGGCGGCTGAGCCGACCGGGCCGGCGGTCCGGCCGCCCTGCAACACACCCTACGCCTCACCGAATCGGTT
Organism: Streptomyces sp. NPDC104761; assembly: GCF_055583445.1. NCBI lineage: Bacteria > Bacillati > Actinomycetota > Actinomycetes > Kitasatosporales > Streptomycetaceae > Streptomyces > Streptomyces sp. NPDC104761. The sequence goes on from NZ_JBVJNZ010000004.1 coordinate 379,967, forward strand.
CCCCGCGACGGTTCACCGGCACGTCCAGTCGGCTGCACGCCCGAGTAATGCGCCTGGCGGAGCCGGAACCGGCCGCGGCATGCGTGCGCGCTGTTCACGATCGGCGGCGGCGCGGTGTTCCCTGACACGGTGATGCACGAGTGCTCGGTGTGCGTCCGGCCCGGGCCGTCGTGCCGTCCCCGGGACGCTCGCGTCGTACCGCGGGGTCTGGGCTCAAGTGCGTTCGCGGTGGCCGGACTTCTCCAGCAGGGGACGCGGGGCCTCGGACGGGTGCGGCTCCGGGGCGAGCCCGGGGGCCGCCGGTTGCCCGGTGGCCGTCGCCGGGCCCCCCTGCCTTCGGGTCATCCCCACACCCACCAGTACCACCGCCATCCCCAGCACCACCCGGGCGCTCAGGTCCTCGCCCAGGACGACAGCCCCCAACAGCACGGACACCACCGGCAGGAGATAGCCGACCACGGCGGCGTTGGTCGCGCCCTCGTCGTTGATGATCCGGTAGGTGAGGTGGAAGGTGGCCGCGGTGCAGAACACGCCGAGGACGAGGGCCGCGACGAGGACCGCCGGGCCGGGATCGAACGCGTCCAGGCCGCCGAGCGGCACCGCGAGGGCGGTCAGCCCGCTCGCGGCGACGAGCTGGGCGGCGGAGAGCGAGATCGTGGGCGTGCCCTTGGGGACCAGGGTGCGGCCCATGTACGTGAACGCGACGGCGTAACTGGCGGCGGCGCCCAGGATCGCGAGGGCACCCCAGCCGGTGGCCCCGGTCGCCCGCCAGGGGGCGAAGATGACGATCACGCCGGTGAAGCCGAGCAGCAGCCCCGCCAGCCGTACGGGCCGCAGCCCGCGCTCCGAGCCGAGGGCGACACCGAGGACGACCGACCAGAGCGGGGTCGTGGCGTTCAGGACGCCCGCGAGCCCGGAGTCGACGGTCTGCTGGCCCACGCTGAACAACGCGAACGGCAGGGCGTTGCAGAAGAAGGCCGCGACGACGATGTGCCGCCAGACGGCGACGCCCTTCGGCAGCCGGTGCCCCGTCGCGTAGCAGGCGACGACGAGGACGAGCGCGCCGAGGGCACAGCGCACGAACGTGACCTGGAGCGGGGAGAGCCCGCGCAGCGCCAGCTCGATCCACAGGAAGGTGGAGCCCCACAGCAGGGCGAGCACGGCCACCCGCATGCCGCCCCGCAGGGCCCGCGTGCCGCTGTCGTCGCTCATGTCGTCTCCCTGATCTCGTTTCCCCGGCCGGTGGTTGCCCCGTCCCTGCCCTGCGGCTCCTACGACGGTGCCCCAGCCAAGCTTTGAGAACAAGCAAACGCTTCTACCCATACTGTTAAGCTGTGCTACATGCTCGATGTGAGGCGACTGCAGGTCCTGCGCGCGGTGGTCACCAGCGGTACGGTCACCGCGGCCGCGGCCCACCTCGGCTACACCCCGTCCGCCGTCAGCCAGCAGGTGGCGGCGCTGGAGAAACAGGCCGGTACGGCGCTGCTCGAACGGGTCGGTCGCGGGGTGCGCCCCACGGCGGCCGGGCTGCTGCTCACCGAGCACGCCGCGCTGATCGGTTCGGCGGTCGCCCAGGCGGAGACGGCGCTCGCCGACCTCCGGGCCGGGCGTACCGGCCGGCTGTCGGTCCGGTACTTCGCCACGGCCGGCTCCACGCTGGTGGCACCCGCACTGGCCCGACTCCGCGCCGAGCACCCCGGTGTCCGCGTCGATCTCGAACTCACCGACCCGCAGGACCCGTTCCAGGGAGTGGCACGAGGCCGTCCCGACCTGGCCGTACTGGTCCAGGCGCGGGACCGCCCGGGCGACGGCTTCCGGCTCGTCCACCTCCTCGACGACCCGTACGCGGCCGTCCTGCCCCCCGGTCATCGGCTCGCCGGCGAGCAGGCGATCGACCTGCACGAGTTGTCCGGTGAGCAGTGGGTGGGCAGCGAGCCCCCCGGTCCCTGCCTCCAGCCCGTCATCGACTCCTGCGCGGCCGCCGGCTTCAGCCCCGACTTCGTCGTCCAGACCGAGGACCACGCCACCGCGCAGGGCTTTGTCGCGGCCGGTCTCGGCGTCGGTCTGATGCCGCTGCTCGGGCTGCGCAACCAGCACCCCGGTGTCGTCGTGCGTCCGGTCCGCAACCCCGAGCCGGTCCGGGTGATCTCGGCCGCGGTCCGGGAGACCGCCCTCGAACAGCCGGCCCTGCGCGGCCTCCTGGACGCGCTGCGGGACGCGGCCGCCGAAGCCGGCCCGGGCGACGGGCCCCGGTCACCGTGACCGCGGCCCGCGGTGATCCCCGTCAGATCCGGCGCAGTCCGGACAGCACCCGCTCCATCAGCGCCCGGGTCGGGGCCTCGCCCGGGTCGGTCGCCGTCTCGTGGACGACGATCATGCCGCGGTCCGCCAGGTCGCCGAGGAGGACCTTGGCCACGCCCAGCGGCACCGCCACGAGGGCCGCCACCTCGGCCACCGACCGCGGTTCCCGGCACAGGTCGAGCACCGCGTGGTCCCACTGGGTGACGGTGTCGTGAACGCCGTCCGGACCGGCGGCCGTGACCAGGGTCTCCACCTCGAAGTGGTGGTGCGACCTGGTCCGGCCGCCCGTCCACACGTAGGCGCGGACGAACGCCGCTGCCGCGGCCCCCGGCTCCGACGCGGCCTGCCGGTGGTCCGTCGGTGCGGCAGGCGGCGGCGCGGCCTCGTCGTCGCGCCCGGCGGGCTGCGGCGTGTCACCGGTGCCGGAGGTCTTCCGCCGGCGCCGTCCCGTGCCGAAACTGAACGCGTTGAGCACGTCGGCGAAGGTCTGCTCGTCCTCCGCGTCCTGGTCTCTTCGAGGGCCGGGCGGTCCTTCACCGGTGCTCATGGTCTCCTCGTCCGGGCTCAGCGGGCCGCGGCCTGCTGCAACTGCTGCAACTCGGTGCGCAGTTCCGGGGTCAGCAGCTCGCCGACCTGGTCGACGAGCACGGTCATCTCGTAGGCGATCTGACCGATCTCGCAGTCCGGAGCGGCCAGGGCGACCAGGCACGACCCGTCCCGGATCGACATCATCACCATGTTGCCGTGCTCCATCTGGACCACGGTGCGCAGCGCCTTCCCCGTGTCCAGGCAGCCGGCGGCACCCTGGATCAGGCTGACGGCACCCGCCGCGACGGTGGAGAGCTGCTCGGCGCGGTCGCCCGGCAGCTGGTCCGACGCGGTGAGCAGCAGCCCGTCGGCCGAGATCACCACGGCGTGCGCCACATGGGGGACGCGTTGCGTGAAGTTGGTGACCAGCCATCCGAACTGGCTCACCTCCGGGGACTGGGGTGAGGTCATGGCTTCTTCCTGCCGGTTTCCGATGAGTTGTGCGTCTGGTCGGGCTGCGTCCGACGAATGCCCGACTGGTAGCTGCTGAGGAAGCTCTGGGCGCGGCCGGCCTTCGTGCCCGCTGTGCCCGCGGTGCCGACGGTGCCCGCGGCCGCCCCGTCCTTGGCGGTGGACCGCTCCGGTCCGGCCGGAGCGGACCGGGTGCGCGGAACCCTTCTGGGCAACCCGGCCTGCGTGACGCCGGCCGCCGGCCGCTCGGGCTCCTGCACGTCGCGCCCGGCCGCCGGTGGTACGGGCGCGGGCTCCGTCGGCGTACCGACGGTGAACCACGACGGGGTCGCGGGTTTCCGGGGCGCGCCGTCGTCGTCCGCCGGGGCGGGTCCTGCCGTGACCGGGGCGGCCCCTGTCGTCGTGGCGGCGGCGAACGGCCGTTGCGGCGGGTGTGACGCCGTGTCACCGGGGTCCTTGCGGCCGCCGGGGGTCCGTACCGGAAGCGCGCCGGCGGGGCGTTCGGACGCGGTGTCCGGCTGGTCCGTGCGGGCCGCAGGCGCCTGCGCCGTGACCAGCTTCGCCGGTACCCGTACCCGTGCCCGCAGTCCCTTGACGCCCGGCCGCGCGCTCAGGCTGACGGCGATGCCGTGCCGGGAGGCCAGGCGGCCGACCACGAGCAGGCCCAGCTGCCGGGAGGCGCGCGTGTCCGCGGCGGTGCCCGTCGCCACGCTCCGGTTGGACCTGGCGAGGTCGTCGGCGCTCATCCCGATTCCCTCGTCCTGGACCTCGATCAGCAGCGAGCCGTCGTCCTCCCGGGTGGCGCCTACGACCACCTGGGTGTGCGGCGGGGAGAACGTGGTCGCGTTGTCGAGCAGTTCGGCGACCAGCCGCCCCAGGTCACCGGCCGCGTACCCGATGACGTCGACGGGAGGGCCGGGCCGGACGAGCACGCGCCGGTAGTGCTCGATCTCGGAGACCGCACCCCTCAGCACGGTGTCCACCGCCGCACTCCGGGCGGAGCGCACCAGGGTGCTGCCGCACAGGACCATCATGTTCTCGTTGTTGCGCCGCATCCGCGTCGCCAGGTGATCGAGCGTGAAGAGGCTGGCCAGCTGTTCCGGGTCCTCCTCGTGCCGTTCGAGCTGTTCCATCAGCCGCAGCAGCCGGTCCACCAGGCTCTGGCTGCGCCGGGAGAGGTTGACCAGGGTGTCCCTGAGGTCACCGCGCAGCGCGGCCTGCTCCGCCGCCAGCCGCACCGCCTGGGCGTGCACCGTGTCGAAGGCTCTGGCGAGCTGGCCGAACTCCTCCGTGGTGTGCACCGGCACGGCGTCGACGACGGTGTGCGCCTTCCGCCCCTCGCGCATGTCCTCGACCGCGGCGGGCAGCCGGTGCTCCGCCACGTCGAGTGCGGTCGAGCGCAGGACGGTCAGGGACCGCAGCAGATGCCGGCCGATCCCGAGACCGATGGCAAGGGCGAGCAGCAGCACCGCGAAGAGGATGACGGACGCCAGACCCGCCTGGTCGCTCGTCCGGTCCTGCATCCCGGCCGACGTGGTCCGCATGGTGCGCAGGAAGCCGTCCGCCGCCTTGTCGACGAGAGCACCGGTGGTCTCCGAGTCGCGGTTCCAGCTGTCGACCGGGACACGCAGCGACGGGGTGGTGTCCCGCGCGGCCAGTGCGTCGCTCACCACGTGCGCGCGCCGGCTGACGGCCGGTCCGGTGACCGTCCGCCGGTAGGCGCTGAGCTCCGCGGGGGTGGCCACCGCCCGGAAGGCGGCGAGGCTGTCCCGCAGGCGCAGGTCGGCCTCCTGCAGCGCCCTGAGGAGTGCCGGGGCCGCCGGACGGTTACGGCCGGCGGCCAGCAGCAGGATGGCGTGTTCGAGGTGGATCTGCTCCTCGGCCCGCTCCAGGCCGTACAACGCGGTCGCCGATCGGGTGAGTTCAGGGCTGATGAACCCGCTGCCGAGTGCCTGGTCCAGATCGAGCAGCCCCGTGATGATCGTGCCGTAGTCGTCGAGTGCCCTCCAGGAACCGATGCCGGCCGACGCCACCTGCGCGCGCAGGGCGGGCAGGCGGGCCAGCAGGCCGACGGCGTCCCGGTAGCGGTTCGCCGCGACGCCCGTGAGGGAGACGCTCTGCTTCTCCGTGCGGGCGAGGGCGGTCCGGGCGCTGTCGACACTCCGCGTCTGCTGCCGCAGGCCGGCGGGATCGTCGACGGCGGCGGTGTCGGCGCTCAGCAGTTCGACGGACATCGTGCGTTCCATCTGCAGGGCCTGCAGCAGCGTCCGCAGCTGACCGCGCATGGTGACCAGGCGTTGCAGGCCCGCGTAGGAGTTGGCGCGGGTGACGTCGTCATGGATCTGCACGACGCCGAGGCCGACGGCGAGCAGGGCGGGTACGAGCAGCACCGCCGTCAGTTTCACGAGAAGCCGCCAGTTCCGCCACTGCACGACCGAAGCCCACAGCGACGGTCGTACGGGAGGTGTGGTCGTATGCCCGGCCGCGGTCACGATATGAACTCCGTGCTCGGAACAGCTTGCTTGCAGGGACGCGGTGGAACCGAGGCGAGCTTAGGGCAGCGGGGCAAACGGCAACAATGCCGCTCCCCGGCCGCGCTGCCGACGAGTCAAACCGTTACTCACATGCTCTCCATATTTCGTGGGCCGGCCGGTGACGCCGTGCGGCTGCGGGCCGCTTCGGTAACTCCTGGGCAAAAAGAAGATCAAACGGCTTTCGGTTCGCGACTTCTCGGGGCCCGTCGGGACGCCCATGCGGGTTTCACTGCTCAACGCCCGGTCCGTTGGGTGTTGGTTGACGGTACGCGGTATCTCACTACACTCTCCACCGCCCGGGGGCCACGGTTTGCTGCTTCCCTCGCTCGTCGCAGGGGAGCGTCCGTGTGCCCTCCTGCCCGCATCCCAGGAACGAGGAACGTGACCAGACCGGCAGGGGCGCCCGCCTCCGAAGCGTCCGAGCGGCCTGCCGGGCGGGAGTTCACCGGGCTCCGTCACGAGGGCGGGCCCGACTACTCCGCGATTCAGCAGAGCGAGGAGTTCGCCCGGCTGCGCAGACGGCTTCGGTTGTTCGTCTTCCCGATGAGTGCGCTCTTCTTCTGCTGGTACATGACGTTCGCTCTGTTGTCGGCATATGCCCACGGGTTCATGAGTCACAAGGTGACGGGCGAAATCAACATGGGCACCGTCCTCGGCCTGATGCAGTTCGCGTCCACGGTCGCGATCGTCCTGGCGTACCGTCGTTTCGCCGGGAAGAAGCTCGATCCGGAAGTGGACAGGATCCAGGAGCTGGCAGGAGGCGACAAGGAATGACACCGCAGATCGCCGCCGGCCCGACCGGCAGCCCCGCGCTCAATCTGAGCGTCTTCCTGGTATTCGTCGCCATCACTCTGTTCATCGTCTACCGGGTCACCAACAGAAACCAGACGGCATCCGACTACTACGCGGCGGGCAGCGCCTTCACCGGTGCGCAGAACGGCATCGCGATGTCCGGGGACTTCCTCTCCGCGGCCTCCTTCCTGGGAATCTCCGGGGCGATCGCCGTCCACGGTTACGACGGATTCCTCTACTCCGTCGGATGGCTCGTCGCCTGGCTGGTCGCCCTGCTGCTCATCGGGGAACGACTGCGCAACACCGGGCGGTTCACCATGGGCGACGTGATGGCCTTCCGCATGAGGCAGCGCCCGGTGCGGGCCGCGGCGGCCAACGCGACCCTGGTGATCACGTTCTTCTACATGCTCGCCCAGATGGCCGGTGCCGGCGGCCTGGTCGCCCTGCTGCTGGACGTGCACACCAGGGGTGGACAGGCACTGCTGATCAGCGGCGTGGGCGTCGTCATGCTCCTCTACGTGCTGGTGGGCGGGATGAAGGGCACGACCTGGGTGCAGATCATCAAGGCCGGCCTGCTCCTGGTCTGCGTGACCTTCATCAGCGTGTTCATCATCGGCAAGTTCGGGTTCAGCTTCTCGGCGCTGCTCGAACAGGCGACCCACAACAGCCCGTTGGGCGAACGGCTGCTGGAACCGGGCAGCCTGTACGGCCACGACGCGAGGAGCCGGCTCGAGTTCGTCTCGCTGGCCCTGTCACTGGTCCTGGGCATCTCCAGCCTGCCGCACGTGCTGATGCGCTTCTACACCGTGCCCGACGCCAAGGAGGCACGCAGGTCGGTGGTGTGGTGCTCCTGGTCGATGTTCACGTTCTACCTGGGCATCCTGGTGGTCGGTTACGGCGCCACCGCCCTGGTCGGCTCCGACGCGATCGTGCACGCCCCGGGCGGGGAGAACTCCGCGGCGCCCCTGCTCGCCTTCCGTATCGGCGGGGTCGTGCTCCTGGGCGTCGTCTCGGCGGTGGCCTTCGCGACGATCCTGGCGGTGGTGGCCGGTCTGACCCTGGCCGCCTCGGCCTCGTTCGCCCACGACGTCTACGCCAACGTGATACGCCGCGGTCATGCCGATCCCCGGTCCGAGATCCGGGTCGCCCGCCTGACGGCGGTCGTGGTCGGTCTGCTGGCCATCGTCGGCGGCATCGTGGCCGACGGCCAGAACGTCGCCTTCCTCGTGTCGCTGGCCCTGGCACTCGCCGCATCCGCCAATCTGCCGACGATGCTCTACACGCTGTACTGGAAACGCTTCAACACCTCCGGGACGCTGTGGAGCATCTACGGCGGGCTGGTGTCCTGCCTCGTGCTCATCGTCCTCTCGCCGGCGGTCTCCGGTACGCCCACGTCGATCGTCAAGAGCGTCGACTTCCACTGCTTCCCGCTCATGAATCCCGGCGTCGTGTCGATTCCGCTCTCGTTCGCGTGCGGATATCTCGGCACCGTGTTCAGCAGGCGCCCCGCGGATCCGGACAAGCAGGCGGAGATGGAGGTCCGGGCGCTGACCGGAATCGGCGCCCGGCGGTAGCCGACCGCGGCGGGACCGGCATACGCAGGGCTCCTGACCGGCTGAACGACTCGGCCGGTCAGCGCAAGGCGCGATCCAGGTGGGCCCGGTGCTCCGACAGCCACTGATGCGCCCGCCGCACCTCCGCCACCACGCCGGCCTCGCGGAGACGGATCATCGCGGGGTCTTTGGAGCGGGCGCCGGCCTCGATGCCGCGCCAACACCGGTCCTGCCACCACAGGATCACAGGGACGAGACGACGTCGGTCCACGAGCTCGTACGCATCGGCGATCAACCGCAACCGTCGGGCGGTGTCGGAGAGGTCGGCAATGCCCGGCCCGAGCCGGAGGTACTGCCAGCAGACGTGGGCGACGTCATGGATGCGCGCACCCGGCGCCGCCAGATCCCAGTCGATGAAGGCCACCGGGCGCAGGACGCCGCCGACGGGCCGGTAGACGGTGTTCCTCGGCGCGAGGTCGTTGTGGCAGACGACCTCGCGCGAGGCTGCGAGTTCCGTGCCGGCCGTCAGGTCGTGGAACTCCCGCACGAGTCGGGCGACCCGCAGCAGACTCCCGTCGGAGTGCACCTCCGGCGGCTGCCGCGGTCTCCACGCCACGTGCCCGTCGAGGTAGGTGAGGACCTCACGGACCTCCTCGTCGATACCGAGGTACCGCGGTGCGCCGGGCCAGCCGCCGGCCTCGAGCAGCTTCAGCAGGTCCCCGACGAACCGGGTACGGGCGGACGCGGGACGACGCACGGTGGCGCCGATACGCACTACGTGGTTGACAAGGCCACCGGGCAGCGACGACTCGTGCATGCCACCACTGTGCACGACCTTCCGTCCCACCGGCGGCCTCGTGGCGCGCAGAGCGTTGGGACCTGCTTCACCGTCCGGCCGGGCACCGTGACACAGCTCCACGGCACGCGGCCCGTCCGGAGCCGCTTGACAAAGCGGGACGTTGTCCCGGATAGTAATCGGGACAGTGTTCCGTTTCGCGTGACTGCGATCGGACGCAGAAGGGAACCGCTCGTCATGAGTGCATCCACCGACACCCCCGACGCCGACAGCGGCACCGCCCACTCCGGCCGGCCCGCTCCCGTCCTCTCGTACAGTCCGGTGACCCTGTCCGTGCCCGGACGCCCCGTGGACCTCCAGGTCCGTGTCTCCGTGCCCGCGGCCGGGACCGGCCTGCCCGTCGTCCTGCTCTCCCACGGGCACGGCGGCTCCCACAACCTCTCCTCGCTGAACGGGTACGCGCCCCTCGCCAACCTCTGGGCGGCCGCCGGTTTCGCCGTCGTCCAGCCCACCCACCTCAGCTCCCGGACCCTGGCCCGGCGGCTCGCCGACGCCCCCGGAGCCCCCTTCTTCTGGCGCTCGCGCGCCGAGGACATGAGCCGCATCCTCGACCGGCTCGACGAGATCGCGCACACCGTGCCGCAGCTCGCCGGGCGCCTCGACCACGACCGGATCGCGGTCGCCGGCCACTCCCTCGGCGGCCACACCGCGAGCCTCCTGCTGGGCGCCCGGACCACCGACCCCGGCACCGGGGCGGAAGTGGACCTGCGGGACCCCCGGATCAGGACGGGCGTGCTGCTCGCCGCACCCGGCAGGGGCGGCGACGTCCTCAACGGGTGGATGGCCGACAGGGTGCCGTTCTTCCACGGCACCGACTTCTCCACGATGACCGCGCCCACCCTGGTCGTCGCCGGCGACAAGGACGACTCCGCGCACTTCACCGACATCGGCCCCGGCTGGCACGCCGACCCCTACCACCTCGCCCCCGCCCCCAAGACCCTGTTCACCCTCTTCGGTGCCGAGCACCTGCTCGGCGGCATATCGGGGTACGACGCCGACGAGACCACCGACGAGAACCCCGAGCGCGTCGCCGCCGTCGGCCGCCTCACCGCGGCCTACCTGCGCACCCAGCTGCTGTCCGACCCCTACGCCTGGCAGAAGGCGTGCGAGGCGCTGACGACCGGAACCGCCCCGGCGGGGCGGGTCGAGTGCAAGTAGGCCACCAAAGGAGAAGCGAGGCGTATTTGTTTGACGGATTGTCAAATACCTTTATTCAAAAGGTCATTGTCGATCGCATCAGGACAACGGAACAACGTACGCGGTCCAATTCCGCGGTGTAGCTTCTACCCGTCAGTAGAGGCCTGAACAACGGGGGACGCGTGGTTGCCTCTCCGCATACCGAGAAGTTCGCCGCCCGTCTTCGGATGCTGAAGGACCGCAGCGGCCGGGGGTACGACCGCCTCGGCAAGGACACCGGCGTCAGCGGTTCCAGTCTGCACCGGTACTGCTCCGGTCTCAGCGTCCCGGTGGACTACCGCGTGGTGCACGCCTTCGCCAAGGTGTGCGGCGCCGACGCGGAGGAACTCCGCGAACTCCACCGGCTGTGGGCGCTGGCGGACACCGACCGGGACGCGCCGGCGAACGTGGCTGCCGTAGCGGAGGATGCGGCCGTAGCGGAGGACAAGGACGTCACCCCGCCGAAGACCGGGCGGACGCGGCGGTTCAGGGTGCCCGACAAGCTGTCCCCGCGGGCCGCGGTGCTGGCCGCCGCGGTCGTGGTGGTGCTGGTGGCCGGCTTCGTGTGGCTGCCCGGCAGCGCTCCCGACGGTGCCGCGTCGGCGTCCGGTGACAGGGTGCTGGACTCCCCGGCCTGCAAGACCGTGAGCATGGGGCAGCACGACGCCTGCGTGCGCGAGGTACAGACCCTGCTGGCGCGGGCGAAGGGCAAGCTCGCCGTCGACGGCGACTTCGGGCCGGAGACCCTGCGCAGGGTGACCGCGTTCCAGGTGCTGGCGGGGCTGCCGGCCACCAACGTGGTCGACGACGCCACCAGGAAGGCTCTTTACGCGCAGCGGGTGAGCATGACGACCTGGCCGCCGGCCAGGGTGGCGAAGCGGATCCGCGAGGTGTTCACCGAGGATCCCGGCACCGCCGTGGCCGTCGCCCGCTGCGCGTCGTTCCTCGACCCGCTGTACGTGCTGCCGAACACCAACGGCAGCCGCAACTGGGGCGTGTTCCAGATCTCCGACGCCCGGCTGCGGGACCTCGACGGCACCCCGCTGCGGGCGTTCGACCCGGACTGGAACATCAGGGCGGCCCACCGGTTGTGGAGCGTCCGGCACGACTTCCACGACTGGCCCTCCTGCGAGGCGGCGCTCAAGAGCACGCCCAGCGGCACGCCCAGCAGCACGCCGAAGACCACACCGAAGAGCACGCCGTAGAGCACGCCGACGGGCCGAAGCCCGGAGCTCCGGGTACCGAAGCGGCGGTACCCGGAGCTCCACTCCCCCGAGAGCGGCGTCAGACCGTGCCGTCCTCCCACCACCAGTCACGGCCGAGGTCGGCCCTGCTGTCCACGTGCTGGTGGTCGACGGTGTAGGTCTCGAGACCGGAGAACCCGCAGGTCTCCGCCTTCTGGTAGACGGTCTTGGTGGCCACCCCGGGCACGTCCAGGTCGGCCGCCGTACCGTACAGGTGCATGCTGTCGCTGGCCCCGCCGATCTCGGCGTTGTGCGCGATGCTGCGGAAGCCGGAGTTGACGGTGATCGGCTTGTCGCCCAGCTTCTTGCGCAGCGCCTCCAGCTTGTACATGCAGCGGCGGACGTTCTCCTTCACCTGGGAGGCGCTCAGCTTGCCGCCGTTGAAGGTGCCGTCCGTCTGGTTCACGAACTCGCTGAAGTTGAAGTGGAGCGTGGAACCGTCCGACTGCTCCAGGGAGTTGAGCTTCGCCTGGGTGTTGGGGCCGACCTCGGCGTCGGCGCTGAGACCGTACGCCGCCTGGAACCGGCGTACGGCGGCGGCCGTGCCGGGGCCGAAGTCCCCGTCGATGCTCACCCGGCTGTGGCCGGCGCTGTCCGCCGCCCAGCCCGCGACCCGGATCTGCAGTTCGGTCACGTCGGCACCGGTGGCGCCCTGGGTCAGGGTGCGCGACCAGGAGTAGGCCTGCGCGGTGCCCGAGAACAGCAGCTGGCCGAAGGCTATGCCGGCGCCAGCGGCCAGCGTGCCGCGCAGCATGGTGCGGCGGTCCAGGGGACGGGAGGAAAAGGTCATGGTCGTCCTTTCGGGCTTTCGAGGGGGTCAGTAGGCGATCTGGAACGTCACGTTCTGCGCGTCGATGTCGTAGGCGTGTATGCGCAGGACGAAGTGGGTGCCGTCCTTGACGTCGGTGGCGACGGTTCCCCACTCGGTACCGTGCGTGGTGTACGCGTCATCGTTGTTGCACTTGGTGGTGTGGTCGACGAACACCACGCAGGCGTCCAGGTACACGCCCGGCTCGTCCGTGATGAGCCGCAGGTTGACGTCGTTGCACCGCGAGGACGTGGTGTAGGTGCCGTACTCCTTGGCGGCCGACTGGTAGTGGTACGTCAGGGTCTTCGCGCCGCCGTAGCAACTGGTGGCGACGGCCGAGGCGACCGGGGTCTGTGCCGAGGCGGGCACGGCGCCCAGGCCCAGCAGGGCGGCCGCGGTGCACAGGGCCGAGGCGAGCGTTCTGTTGCGGGTCATGGTGGTCTCCGTACGGGCGGCGGGGGGTCAGAAGGCGATCTGCATGACGGCGTCGTCGCCCTCCAGGGGCACGCCGTTGGGGACGGTGAACTTGGTGCCGTCGAGCACGTCGGTGGCGATGGTCGTCCAGCTGCGGCCGACCTTGGTCCAGTGGTTGCAGGCGCCGGTCTTCGCGAACTTCACGCAGGCGTTCACGTAGTCCGCGGTTCCGCCGGTGACCCGCATGTTGATGTCGGTGCAGCGGCTGGTCGTCCAGTAGGGGCCGAAGTCGAGGACGTCCCCGTAGCGCACCGTCACCGCCCCGCCGTAGCAGGTCGTGGCGGCCGCGGCGGAGACGGACGCCGTCGCGGTACCGCTCCGGTTGGCCAGCCGGTCGAGGTCGGCCTGGGTGCCGTTGAACACGTCGGCGGTCGCCGGGGCCTTGATGCCCGGGAACAGCGCGGCGTCGGTGTACTGCCACATCGTCCAGGTCGTCGAGCCGTTCGGCAGCGGCGGCTGGGTGATCGACTGGCGGTAGTCCGCGAGTTGCAGCGGATACCGGGCGAAGGCGGTGGTCGAACCGAGGCAGTCGTCCAGGAAGGACTTCTGCGTGTAGATGACGGGGGTGCGGCCGAAGGCCGCCTCCACCTTGTCGAGCCAGGCCTTGGCGTCGGCCACCGTGCCGTAGGTGGGACAGCGTCCGGTGCCGTCGTCCATGCGCTCCAGGTCGAACACCGGCGGCAGGTCGCCCGCGCGCTGCCCGGTGTAGCCGGTCGCGCGCACCGCGGCGATGAACCGGTCGGCCTGCGCGCCGCCCGTGTCGGCCGCGGTGCCCGTGTAGAAGTGGTAGGGCGCGACCGCGAGTCCCGCCGCCCTGGCCGCCGGCAGGTCGGTGGCGAGGTACTCGTCGGTGACGTTCAGGCCGCGGGTGGCCTTGATCGTCGCGAACTCGACGCCCGAGGCCCGTACGGCCTTCCAGTCGATCGGCGCGCCGCCCGGGTGCTGGTACTTGGCCGTGTCCAGGCCGTCGACCGGGTAGCCGGCCGGCCGCGGTGGCGTGCAGTACGTGTTACGGCCGGACCAGTCGGCCAGTCGGGCCCAGGTGTTGGGCCCCACGACGCCGTCGGCGCTGAGGCCCGCGCAGTGCTGGAGCTCGACGACCCGGCCCTCGGTGCCGCCCCCGAAGTCGCCGTCGATGGTCAGCGGCGGGTAGTGGAACGGCTCCATGGCCAGGTTCAGCCGGCACTGCAGTTCCTTGACCTCGACGCCGTTCGCGCCCTCGCGCAGGGTCGGGCGCGTGTCGGTGTGACCGCACACGGCCGCCTGCGCCGTGGCCGAGGTGCCCTGGGTGGCGCAGGTGTGCGGCGCGGCGGCCCAGGTGTTGAGCGCAGCCCAGGTCTGCGGGCCGAGCACGCCGTCCACGCCCAGCCCGGCACACGCCTGGAACTCCTTGACCCGCGTCTCCGTCGCCGGGCCGAACGAGCCGTCCGCCGCTATCGGCGTGTACCGGCTCGGCTTCGTCGCGAGGTCGAGTTCGCACTGGGCCTCGACCGTCGGGTCCCCCGTCGATCCCTGCCGCAGCGTGGGCTGTTCGCCGGTGTGCCCGCAGACCGCGACCGCGGTGGCGGCGGCTGCGGCGGTGGCGGCGGTCGCGGACTGGGCCGCGTGCACCGCCGTGGGTCCGTACAGGGGCAGGACCGCTGCCACGGCGAGGGTCAGACCCCGCAGTAGCGTCCTCCGTCCCATCTGTGTTCCCCCTCATGTGAGTTGGCCGGGAGCCCCCGGCCCGGTCATGCTGGCAGCGGCGGTCGCGCGAGCCGGAGCCCCTCGCCCCGGATCGGGACGCCGGGACGCTCACCCGCCGCTGACCTGCGGGGACGGACGACCGCTGGGACGCGCGTGGGACACGGGCCGGGGCAGGACCGAGCCGGCGCCTGGCAACGGCCGTCCGCCGCGGGGGACGGCCGACGCCCCAACGGGGTGACGGTGACCGCGGTCCGCAGGCGTGATCCCCCCACCGGTCGGGTAGCAACGTCGTGTTTCGCGGCCGCTCGCGGCGACTGGTGTGAAGGGGGAGCACAGGGTGTCGGACGACGGCCCGCCGGACGGCTGGGAGGCGCACGAGCGGCGGCTGTGGGAGGCGTACCGTCGGGGCGAGTGGTGCGAGGACGTGCCGGAGGTGCGGGCCGAGGTCCTGCGGTGGCTGCTCGTCGCGGCGCCGCGCCCGGTGCCCGGGCGGCTGGCCCGGCTCCGGCTTCGCGGCACCCGGATCACCGGCACCCTGGATCTGGCCGAGGCGGCCGTCCAGGGCGCGATACGACTCGACTCCTGCCGCTTCGACGAAGTGCCCTGCTTCGACGGCGGGCAGTTCGGGGTGCTCCAGCTGAAGGACTGCGCCCTGCCGGGGCTGAGTGCGGCCGGGGCGCGGATCGGCCAGGAGTGCGAGGTCGTGGGCTGCACCCTCGACGGCACCCTCACCCTCCGCTCCCTGACCGTCGGCACGCATCTGCTGCTCGACCGCTCGACCGTGCACGCGCCCGACGGCACGGCGGCCGTCGACGCGCGGTCGATCGCCGTCGGGGAACACCTCTCGGCGACCGGCCTCGTGTGCACCGGGCCGGTCCGGCTGATGAGCTCCCGGGTGCAGGACACCCTCGGCTTCCGCGGCGCCCGGCTCCAGGGCGAGGGCGCCTGCCTCCAGGCTCCCGAACTGACCGTGGGCGGCGGCCTCTACCTCGACCGTGGGTTCTCCGGCGACGGGGGGATCAACCTCTACGGCGCCTCGATCGGCGGTTCGCTGCACCTGGAGGACGCCACCCTGACCGGCCCCGACGCCCAGGACGCCGACCCCGCCCTGCAGTTGCTCTGCGCGTCGGTCGGCGGCGACATACAGGCCGGCTCGGGGCTCGCCGTGTGGGGCAGCGTCGACATGCGGGACACCTCGGTGCGGGGCAGCGTCGTGCTGCGGCGGGCCCGGCTGCGCCATCCGGCCGGCACCGCGCTCAGGGCCCACCGGCTGCACGTCGGTGGCGACCTCGACTGCCGGGACGGCTTCGTCTCCGAGGGCACCGTGGACCTCTGCGACGCGCGGGTCGGCGGCTCGGCCCTCTTCGAGGGCGCCGAGCTGACCGGCCGCGCCGGGGCCGCCGCCCTGCGGGCCAACGGCATAGAGGTGGGCGCGGAGTTCAACTGCTGCGACGGGCTGACCGCACACGGCCGGATCTCCCTCAGCAGCATCACCGTACGGGCCAGGCTCTGCTTCGAGAACGCCCTGCTGGACGTCCCGGCGGGGGAGCGGGCCCTGATCTGCCGGCGGTCCGCGGCCGCCGAGCTGACGCTGAAGCCCCGCGAGGCACCGCGCGGCATCGTCGACCTCAGCCACACCCGGGTCGGCGTGCTCCGCGACGACCCGGCCGGCTGGCCCCGCTCGCTGGTCCTGGAGGGCCTCGCCTACGACAGCACCAAGCCCGCGCTGCCCGGGCACCGCCGGCTGACCTGGCTCGACCGCGACCCGGCCGGCTTCGCACCGCAGCCCTACGAGCAACTGGCCGCCAGCTACCGGCGCCACGGCCGGGACGCCGACGCCCGCCTCGTCCTGCTCGCCAAACAGCGCCGCAGGCGGGCCACCCTGGCCTGGCCCGCCCGGCTCTGGAGCCTGCTGCAGGACCTCACCGTCGGCTACGGGTACCGGCCGCTGCGCGCGGTGCTGCTGCTCGCCGTCTGCTTCACCGTCGGCACCGTGCTGTTCGCGACCTGGCCGCCGCTGCCCTACGGCGACGGCACGCCCCCGGATTTCCAGCCGGCGGTGTACACCCTCGACCTGCTGCTTCCGGTGGTCGACTTCGGGCAGGAGCGGTCGTACAGCTCCCACGGCGCCCTGCAGTGGGTGGTGGTCGCCCTGGTCAGCGTGGGCTGGGTGCTCGCGTCCACGGTCGTGGCGGGGGCCAACCGGGTCCTGCGCAGGTCCTGATCCGCGCGCCTGGGCCGGCCACCGTGAACACGGTGGGAACCACAGGGCAACCGTGACAGTCCCCCACCTGTCTAGCCGGTGTGACGCAGCATCAGGACCCGCCGTCCGCAGGCGGCGGGCCGTCGATCCCGAGAGGGGATTCCATGCGCATCCGTCCCGCCGTCGCCGCCGTGTCCCTTGCCACCGGCCTTTCCGCCCTTGCCGCGTCGGCGGCCCCGACAGCCGCCCTGGCGGCCAACCGGGCCGCGTCGAGCGACACCGTGTTCTCGCACGTCGTCGTCGACGGTGGCAAGGACATCGTCCTCGGCCTCACCACCAGGAAGACCGTCACCATCACCTGGACGGCGACCGACCCGGACGGCGTCGCCGCCTCATGGGCCTACCTGTGGCACGGCCCGAACACCGACGACGCCGACGGCATCCTGCCGCTCTACCCGCCGCCGGGTACCTGCACGGTGTCGGCCACCGACCCCACCACCTCCGCCTGCAGGGTGAGCTTCGCCGTGGACGCCGCGCGGGACCTCGACCACAACGGCCTGGCCGGCACCTGGAAGGTGCTCGCGGGGGCCCAGGACACCACCGACGACTGGACCGAGATCGACGCCGCGGGCACGGCCCGCATCAAGCGGCTGGCCAGAGTGACGGTGAACGCCTCGCCCGAGCCGGTGAAGAAGGGAAGGACCATCACCGTCACCGGCAAGCTCGGTCGCGCGAACTGGGAGAACGGCAGCTACACCGGCTACCAGGGGCAGGCGGTCGGGCTGCAGTTCCGCAAGAAGGGCAGCAGCACCTACACCACCCTGAAGACCGTCACCAGCGGCAGCGCCGGAGCGCTGAGGACCACCACCAAGGCCAAGGCCGACGGCTACTTCCGGTTCGTCTTCGCCGGCACCGCCACCACCGGCCCGGCCACCGCGGCCGGCGACTTCGTCGACGTGAGGTGAGCACGGCCGCCCCCGCGCGGGCCGGGAGTGGTCCCGGTCCACGCGGGGGCGGTTCGCCGGTTCGGCGGGCGGGTCAGCCGAGCAGCTTCGTCGCCAGCGTCGAGGCGTTGTACGAGCCCCAGCCGGTGGTGAAGTCCCAGCCGGTGGCCGCGGAGTAGGCGCCGTTGCTGCCGCTGGTGATGTCGTGGAAGCCGGTGCCGCTCGCCGCGTACAGGGCCGGGTTGGCGAAGCCGAGGTTGGCCTTGCCGGCCGCCGCGGCCTGCTGGTTGTAGAGGGCCGCGAACGCCGCCCACTCGGGGGCCGCGGCGCTGGTGCCGCCGACCGAGGACCAGGAGCCCTGCGAGTAGATGGAGACGCCGGGGCTCGGGTTGGCGTGCGCCGAGACGTCCGGGACCTGGCGGTAGCCGCCGCCCGCGCTCTTCTGGACGGCCGTCTGCCAGCTCGGGATCTTGAAGACGGAGGACTTGCCGCCACCGCCGCCGGACCACGCCACCTCCTTGCTGAAGGCGTTGGCCGAGGTCACGGTCAGCTTGGTGCCGCCGACGCCGGTGACGTACGGGTCGCTGGCCGGGTAGTCGACGGAGGTGCCGCCGTCGCCCGCGTCGTCGGAGCCGTCGTCACCGGAGGCCGCGTAGAAGCCGAGGCCCTCGGCGGCGCCCGCCTTGAAGACGGCGTCCACGGCGTTGATGTTGGAGGTGGTGCGGGCGGACTCGGCCGCGCCCCAGCTGATCGAGGTGGTCGGGATGCCGCTGTCGACGATGGCCTGGTAGGTGTCGACCTCGCCGGCGTCGGAGTTGGGGCCCTCGAAGACCGTCACGTTCGCCTTCGGGGCGATCGCGTGCAGGACCTCGATGTCCAGCTCGACCTCGACCTGGCCGTCGCCGAGCGCACCCGAGCCGCCGTCGACCTTGGACACGGTCGGGGTGGGCGAGCCCAGGCTGTAGTTGGTGTCGTACTTGGTGATGTTGGACTGCTGGAAGCCGTCGAACTCCAGGAGCGCGATCTTCTGGCCGCTGCCGGTGTACGTGCCGGAGACGTTGTAGCCGCCCTTGAGCTGGGCCGGGGTGTAGCCGCCGCCGGGGCCGTTGTGCGGGGAGACGGTGTGCGGGGTCGCCTGGTGGTGCAGCTGGACGCGGTTGTTGAGGCCGGCCACGTCGCTGACGATGGCGGCGAGGGAGGACGGGAGCGTCGGCGCGCTGTCGTTGGCGTAGAAGGAGCGGCCCGTAGCCGAGTCCTTCCAGGTCGACAGCCGGGTGCCGAACGCCTTCTGCAGCTGGGCGGCGGTGCCGCTGGCGTCGACGAGCAGGTTGCCGGAGTGCACCTTGCCGACAGTGACGCCCTGCGAGCGCAGGTAGTCCTTCAGCTGCTCGACCTCGGCGTCGGTCCGGCCGAAGCGGGCGGCGAACTGGCCCTTTGTCAGGTAGTGGCCGTAGGCGGCCGAGTGCGGGTCGCTGACCTTCGCTATGAAGGTGTCGAGGGCGCTGCCGCCTCTGGGCGTCAGGCTGATCGCCACCGATATGCGCTTGGCCGAGCTGACGTTGCCGGTGCGGGACGCGTCGTGCTTCAGGCCGGGCAGCACGTCCCCGGCGACGGCGGCCCGGGCGGTGTGCGGGGCGTCGGCCGCGTAGGCGGCGGGAACGACCGCCGTGATCAGCGCCGGCGCGGCGACCAGACCGAGCAGTTTCAGGCGTGACTTCACCGAGGTTCCTCCGGAGAGTGGAGAGTGGGGGGTGGGGAGTGTTCCGGAAGCGGAACGGGATCACCGTAGGAACTGCGGCGCCGCCCCCGTAAGCGGGGGAACCCTTGCGTTACGTGTTAACGGCCGGTGTCATGTCAACGGCGTGTGTCGAGCGGGCCGGGGAGCCGGGCCCGGTTGGCCTGACTGACCGTCACCGTCTGGGCGGCAGGGCCGGGTTGGTCGTCCTCGGCGGTGTCCACGGCCGCGCCCGAGGCGATGACGGCGACGGCCATGGCGTGCGCCAGCGCGGTGCGGGAGCGGACGCCGACCTTGCGGTAGACCCGGGACAGCGTCCCCTCGACCGTCTTGACGCTGATGAACAGCTCGGCGGCGACCTCCCTGTTGGTCGCCCCGCCCCCGACCAGTTCGGCGATCCGCGCCTCCGTGGGCGTGAGGTCCGGCGCGGCCGCGCCCGCCTCGGCGCCGCGCTCCCCGGCGGCCAGCCGGGCCAGTTCGTCCCTGGCCCGGCCCGCGAGCGGGGCCGCGCCGATCCGGGTCGCCGTCTCCAGGGCCTCGGCGAGCGCCTGCCGGGCCGCGTTCCGGCGGCGGGCGCGGCGCTCGACCGCGCCGAGCGCGATCAGGGTGCGCACCAGCTCGACCGGGAGCGGCAGCGGGCGCAGCAGGTCGACGGCGGCACGCAGCCGTACCGCGCCCTCCCGGGCCCGGCCGAGCCCCGCCTCGCGCAGCCCCTCCGCCCGGTCCAGCGCCGCCAGGACACTGCCGGGTGCCCCGTCCGGCACCCGCGCGCGGGCGTCGTGGAGCACCGCCCCGGCTTCCTCCGTCTCGCCGAGCACGACCAGGGCCTCGGCCAGGTCGCCGTACCAGTGCAGCAGCGGCGGGTCGGCGGCGCACATCGCCTCGCCGAGTTCCCGGACGCGTTGCAGCGCCTCGACGGCGGCCGCCGCGCCGCGCGGATCGCCGCCGAGGAGTTCGGCCTGCCCGAGGACGGCGAGGGCGCGCAGCAGGAACAGCCGGTCGCCGTCGGCCTCGGAGGCGCGGACCGCCCGTGCGGCCAGCCGGCGGGCCTCCTCGGGGGTGCCGCCCGCGGTCGCGGCCAGGGCCGCCGCGTACAGCGCCGGAGCCGTGCCGGTCAGGGCGCGCGAGCAGCGGGCCGCGGTGCGCAGCGCCTCCCGGCAGTGCCCGGCGCGCACCTGGATGCGGGTCAGCGCCACCAGGGTCGCGACGGTGTCCTCGGCCCCGGCCGGCTCCCCGGCCGCGGCGAGCAGCGGGACGACCTGGTCGCGGGCCTCGGTCACCCGGTCGGAGTCCAGGGCGAGGATCGCCCGCATGCGGATCAGCCGCCGGCTCTCCGGGCCGCCGGGACGCTCCGCTGGGTGCGCCGCGACATCCGACGGTGCCGGGAGCTGTGGTGTGTCGGGTGCCGCTTCGTCGTGGCTGGTCGCGCAGTTCCCCGCGCCCCTTTGGGGCGGTGCCGGGATCTGTGGTGTGTCGGGTGCCGCTTCGTCGTGGCTGGTCGCGCAGTTCCCCGCGCCCCTAGGGGGTGCTGTCGGGCCCGGGTGGACTTCGGCTGCGGCTTGGTCGTGGTTGGTTGCGCAGTTCCCCGCGCCCCTTTGGGGTGGTGGCGGGGTCTGTGGTGTGTCGGGTGCTGCTTGGTCGTGGCTGGTTGCGCAGTTCCCCGCGCCCCTAGGGGGTGCTGTCGGGCCCGGGTGGACTTCGGCTGCGGCTTGGTCGTGGCTGGTCGCGCAGTTCCCCGCGCCCCTGGAGGGCGCTGCAGGACCGCAGCGGAGCAAGGTCAGGGCCTCTGTCAGGGCCGCGTCGGCGGCGATCGGGTCACCGGCCAGGGAGCGCACCCGGGCGAGGGTGGCGAGGGCGTCGATCCTGGTTCGGGTGTCGCCGGCCGCGGCCGCCTGCCGGGCGTGCTCGGCCGCCTCCGTCAGCTCCCCGCACAACAGGCCCCGCACGGCGGCCCAGTGGTGCAGCCGGGCCTCGGAGCGCGGATCGCCTGCCGCGTCCCGCAGACCGTCCGCGATCAGGTCCTCGGCGCCCTCCAGCGCCTGCCCGGCGCATTGCAGCAGGACCAGCCGGGCCCGCACCCGCTGCGCCGCCGAGCCGGACCGGACGAGCACGGCCCCGGCGGCCTCGCGCGCCTCCTCGGTGCGCCCGGCGTCGCAGGCGTACTCGGCGGCGGCCAGCAGCCGTTCGGCACGTTCCGCCGGGTGGGCGGCCGGGGTGCGGCGGGCGGCGAGGGCGGCCAGCTCGAAGGCGGTGCCGGAGGCGCCGTCGTGGCGCGCGGAACCGGCCGCCGCCATCAGGGTGCGGGCCGTGTCCTCGTCCTCGTAGGGATGGGCGAGCGCGAGATGGCGGGCCCGCTCCACCGGTTCGGGCACCGCGCGGGCCAGCAGCGCGTGCGCCTGCCGACGCTCCTGCTCGGAGGCGTCGGCGTGCACGGCCGCCCGCAGCACGGGGTGGCGGAACCGTACGACCCCGTCGGCGTCGGCGGTCGCGATGCCGAGCCGTTCCGCCTGCGCGAGGCCGGCGGCCGGGTCCGGGAACCCGGCCGCCCGCAGCAGGGTGAGACTGGGGCGGGCCGCGGCGCTCGCGACGAGGAGGGCGCGCCGCACCGGCTCCGGCAGCGCACGCGCCCGTTCCAGCAGGTGGGCGCGCAGCCCCGGGGGCACCGGCGGCAGCGCGCCGAACCCGCCGGGCGCCGGGGCGTGCCGGGCGGCCCGCCCCAACTCCATTGCGTAGTACGGGTTTCCGGCAGCGGTTCGCTGGACCGCCCGGAGCAGCGCCGGGGGCAGGTCGGCGCCGAGGCCGGTGCGGACCAGGTGGGCCGTCTCGCCGTCGGTCAGGGGCGGTACGGGGAGTTCGGCGGTGCCCGGCGGGCAGCAGTGCAGCCACTCCGGCCGGCCGCCGTCCGGCACCCGCTCGGCGGCGAGCATCCGTATCCCCGGGCCGGCGAGCCGTCGTACGACGTGGGCGAGGACCTCGGCGGTCGATTCGTCGAGCCACTGCAGGCCGTCGACGACCAGCAGGACGGGCCCGTCGGCCGCCAGGGCACGCAGCGCGTCGAGGACGGCGACCCGCACGGCGAGCAGGCCGCGGCCGTCCGCGGGGCCCCCGCCGCGCAGCAGGGCCGACCGCAGCGCCGCCCGGGGCTCCGGCGGCAGGTTCTCCAGCAGGCTCTCCGGGACCCGCGCGAACAGGTCGACCAGCCCGGCGAAGGGCAACCGGGCGTCCGCCTCGGCGGGCGAGCAGTGCAGGACGGTTCCGGCGGCCGGGTCCGCCGCGAGGGCCGCGACGAGCGCGGACTTGCCGATGCCGGCGGGACCGTGGAGGAGCAGTCCGGGGCGGGCCGCCGCCTGGACCCGGGCGGCGTCGAGAAGCGCTCGGCGCCCGGTGGGTTGCATGTGTTCATGACAACCCCGGCGATCGGGTGTGTCAATGACGTCCGTCACGTCGCGGCGGCGCGCCCCCTGCCCGACATGGTCCAACAGGTCATGTCTTCTTCCTGAATCCCTCGTTACGGAACGCGGAAGGCTCTTCCGCCCTCCTCCTGTGCGGAAGCAACGAAACACGGGCAGGGAAAACAGGGACTGAGTGACATGGGTTTGACCAGTCGAACGACCGTATACGCGCTGGCGGCGCTGGCCGCCCTGTGTGTGGCGCTGCTGGTCTGGCTGTGGCCACGGCTCGCCAAGACGGGGCTGTGGCAGGTGCTGGGGCGGCTCGGGGCCGTCGCGGTGACACAGGTGACGATCGTCGCGGCGTTCGCCTGCGCCGTGAACTCGTCGTACCAGTTCTTCGGCTCCTGGAACGAACTGCTGGGCAACGTCGACACCGCCCCGGTCGGCGTGACCCAGGCGGCCGGCGGGAACGGCGGAGGCTCGGTGAACGGCATAAGCAGCGTTCACGGGGGTTCGCTCGTACAGCCCGCCGGGGACCAGCAGTTGAGCAGGGTCAGCGGGCTGCCCGACGGGCCCGCCGAGGCCGTCGGCCGGGTGGAGTCCGTGAAGATCATCGGCCGGCGCACCGGCGTGATCGACCCGGCCTTCGTCTACCTCCCGCCGCAGTACTTCCAGAAGGCGTACCACCGCATGCGGTTCCCGGTTGTCGTCGCGCTCAGCGGCTACCCCGGCAGCATCTACAACCTCGCCCAGCACCTGCGGGTCTCGCAGACCGCCGGCGAACTCCAGCGCAAGGGACAGATGCAGCCGACGATCATGGTGATGATCCGGCCCACCATCGCGCCGCCGCGCGACACCGAGTGCGTGGACGTCCCCGGCGGGCCGCAGACCGAGACGTTCCTGGCCAAGGACCTCCCGGACGCGATCAAGTCGGTCTACCGGGCCGGCCACGACGCGAGCTCCTGGGGCGTCATGGGGTACTCCTCCGGCGCCAGCTGCGCCCTCCAGCTCGCCATGCGCGACCCCGGCGTCTACACCACGGCCGCCGCCCTGTCGCCCGACTACCGGGTCAAGGACGACCCCACCACCGGCAACCTCTTCGGCAGCGGTCCCGGCCGCCAGGCCCGGATCGACGGCCACGACCTGATGTGGCGGCTGAAGCACCTGCCCGCGCCGCAGGTCTCGGTCCTGGTCGCCATGAGCAAGCACGGCGAGAAGGGCTACGCCGAGACCCAGGCCTTCATCAAGGCCGTCAAGGCACCCATGCGGGTCGTCTCCATCCTCCCCGAGAACGGCAGCCACAACTTCCCCACCTGGGTACGGGAGATGCCCGCCGCCCTGAAGTGGATGAACCAGCAGCTGACCTTCCCGCAGGACGTCGTGCCCCTGCACCACCCGAAGAAGCCGGTGACCGAGGCGGCGGGCAAGCCCACTCCGAGCGCCACCTCCGTTCCCGGCCACGGGCACCGCTCGCTGCGCGCGGAGGGCCCGGAGCCCACGGCCACGGCACACCGCTGACCGGTGCACGTCCCGTAGAGTGGGCGGCCGGTGCCGGACCAGGGGAGTGGGGAGTGGCGATGCAGGTAGCCGTGGTCACCTTCGACGGGTTCAACGAGCTGGACTCCTTCATCGCGGCCGCGCTGGTGAACCGGTGCCGCAAGCAGGGGCTGGAGGCGTTCATCACGACGCCCGCCCCGGTCGTCACGTCCATGAACGGCGTCGAGGTGACCGGGCAGCGGCCGCTGGAGTTCGTCGCCGAGGCCGACGTCGTGCTGGTCGGCAGCGGGGTGCGGGCCCGGGACGTGGTCGCCGACGACCGGCTGGTCTCACGCCTGCCGCTCGACCCCGCCCGGCAGTTGATCGGCGCCCAGTGCTCCGGCGCCCTCGTGCTGGCCCGGCTCGGCCTGCTGGACGGCCGGCCCGCGTGCACCGACACCGTCAGCCGGCCCTGGGTCGAGGCCCGCGGGGTCACCGTGCTCGACGCGCCGTTCCACAGCGAGGGGAACATCGCCACGGCCGGCGGCTGCATGGCCTCCCAGTACCTCGGCGCCTGGGTGATCTCCCGGACCCTCGGCGACGAGGCCGTGCGCGAGGTCATCGGTTACACGGCACCCGTCGGCGAGAAGCAGGAGACCGTCGAGCGGGTCCTGCGCGCCGTCCGCACCGGCGAGACGGCGGTCGCGGCACCGCGCTGAGCGGCGGTCGCGGCAATGCGCTGAGCGGCGGATCCGGGCGGCGTTCAGATCCAGGTGTCGAGCCACATCCTGGACTGCCAGCCGCTGTAGGGAATCGTCTGGCCGGTGTAGACCGGGTAGAAGTAGACGAAGTTCCAGGCGATGAGAAGCACCAGCACCCCCGCGGCCACCGCGCCCCCCAGCCGCCGCCGCTCCGACGCGCCCCGCGGCCCGAGCAGGGCTGCGACCATCATCGCCACGGCCAGGCACAGGTACGGCACGAAGACCACGGCGTAGAAGGAGAAGACCGTACGGTCCTGGTAGAGGAACCAGGGGAGGTAGCCGGCCGCCACCGCGCAGAGGATCGCGCCGGCCCGCCAGTCGCGGCGCAGCGCCCACCGGTAGAGCAGGTAGGCGACGGCGAGACAGGCCGACCACCACAGCATGGGGGTGCCCAGCGCGAGGACCGTGCGGGAGCAGGCGGCCGCGGTGGAGCAGCCGTCCTGGCCCGGCTGCGGGGAGTCGTAGGCGAACAGCACGGGACGGCCGAGGACCAGCCAGCTCCACGGGTTCGACTGGTACTTGTGCGGCGTGTGCAGGTTCACGTTGAACTGGTAGACGAGGTACTCGTAGTGCCAGAAGCTGCGCAGCGGTGCCGGTATCCACGACCAGGTGCCGCCCCGGCCGTCCGCCCAGTGCCGGCCCCAGCCGTCGTCGGACAGGAACCAGCCGGTCCAGGACAGCAGGTACGTCAGGAGCGCGGTCGGGACGAGGGAGAGGACCGACCGGCCGAGGTCCCGGCGCAGGACCGCCCGGTACGGGTGGCGGGCCCCGGCGACGCGACGGGCGCCGACGTCCCACAGCAGCGTCAGGACCACGAAGAAGACCAGTACGTACAGGCCGTTCCACTTCGTCGAGGCCGCCAGGCCCAGCAGGACGCCGGCCGCGAGGCGCCAGGGCCGGCGGCCCGTCCCGGCGCGGTCGCCGGTGTCCGCGTCCGGGCGCACCCGGCCCTCCGCGTCGGCCGGCAGGGCCGCGGCCAGCCGGGCCCGGGACCGGTCCCGGTCGATCAGCAGGCAGCCGAACGCCGCCAGCACGAAGAACATGACGACGAGGTCGAGCAGCGCGGTGCGGCTCATCACCAGGTGCAGGCCGTCGATCGCCAGCAGCGCCCCGGCCAGACAGCCCAGGAACGTCGAACGGAGCAGGCGGCGGCCGATGCGGCACAGCATGAACACCGACAGGGTGCCGAGGGCAGCCGTCATGAACCGCCAGCCGACCGGGTCGAGGCCGAACAGCCACTCGCCGACGGAGATCACCCACTTGCCGGTCGGCGGGTGCGCGACGAAGGAACCGGTGTCGGAGAGCGAGATCACCTGGGGGTGCGCCAGGATCTGCGGGTCGGCGATCTTGCGGTCCGGCCAGGTGCCCTCGTAACCGAGGTGCAGCAGCGCCCAGGCGTCCTTGGCGTAGTACGTCTCGTCGAAGATGAGGTCCCGCGGCCGGCCGAGGTGCCAGAAGCGCAGGACGCCGGCCAGGGCGGCGACGAGCAGCGGGCCCAGCCACTCCGTCGCCCGCGCGAGCCGCCGCGCCCGGGCCGGGCCGAGGCCCACGAGTTGCCAGAGCCGGGTGGGGGGCTCGGGGAAGGGCGGGACCAGGCGTTCCCGGACACCGGCGTACGCGCCCGCGCGCGGGGCCCCGGCGTAACCGAACCGGCGCAGCCGGTCCGGCCACCCCGGGGACTTCGGCGCCGGGCGTATGCCGTCGAGGTCGTGGGAACGCGTCGCGCTGCTGTTCGTCACCGGACGACCTTAGGCCGTCCCCACACCGGTCCGCGAAGCGGCCGTGGCGTCGTCACGGCTGTGGCGTCGTCACCGCGGCGGCGCCGGCCCGGCGTCCACGGCGGGGGGTCCGCCAACTTTCCTGCCCCGCACCAGGCTTGGAGCTGCCATGTGCGGGGCAGAGCCCTCCTACCGGACAGCAGGTACCGGTCAGGCTCGGCAAGAGGAGGGCGTCATGGACGGTCGGATCCGCGTACGCGTTGTTCGTCGGCCCGCTCCCCGCGGGCAGGAGATCGACCGCAGGACGCCTTCGGGGCGCATCCTGCCGTACTGAGCGCTTCGCTGGGGACGCCGCGGGGTGGTGTCGGGCGGCGTGGTCCCGGCCATGGCCGCGGGAGGGGGACACGGGCGTGCCTGATCTGGTGCGGACGACGGGCGGCCGGCGGCTGCGGGTGGAGGTGTCGGGGGATCCCCGGGGGCGGCCGGTGTTCCTGCTGCACGGCATGCCGGGCAGCAGGGTGGGGCCGCGGCCCCGGCCGATGTTCCTGTACCAGCGCGGCGCCCGCCTCATCAGCTTCGACCGGCCGGGCTACGGGGGCTCGGACCGCCGCCCCGGGCGGCGGGTCGTGGACGTCGTCGAGGACGTGGCGGCCGTGGCCGACGCCCTCGGGCTGGGCCGGTTCGCGGTGGCCGGCCGCTCCGGGGGCGGACCGCACGCCCTCGCCTGTGCGGCGCTGCTGCCGGGCCGGGTGACCCGGGCGGCCGCCCTGGTGGGGCTCGCGCCGCGGGACGCCGAGGGGCTCGACTGGTTCGCCGGGATGGCACCGTTCAACGTCCAGGAGTTCCACACCGCCTTCACCGACCCCGAGCGGTACGCGGCCCGGCTCATCCCGCGCTCGGCCGTCATCCGCAGCAATCCGGCGCGGATGCTGGAGGACCTGCGGGCCGACCTGACCGAGGAGGACCGGCTGATCGTCTCCGACACCAGCATCCGGTCCATGCTGCTGCGCACCTACCACGAGGCACTGCGCACCTCGCCGTACGGCTGGATCGACGACGCGTTGGCGCTGACCAGCCCATGGGGTTTCGACCCGGCGCAGATCGGGGTGCCGGTGCTGCTGTGGGCCGGTGCGAAGGACGTGTTCTCGCCCGCCTCCCACTTCTCCTGGCTGGCCGCCCGCATTCCACGTGCCAAGGCCGTCCTGGAGCCGAAGGCGGCCCACTTCGCGTCGCTGCGCGCGCTGCCCGACGTACTGGACTGGCTGCTGGCGGGTACGCCGAGGGGCTGACGGTGCGCGGCCCCGGCGTGCCGTCCGCCGCCGCGTGCGGTCACACGGCGAGCGGCTCCAGGTCCCGGTACACCCTGCGTTCCTCCAGCGCGAAACGGGTGATGCCGTTGTTCTCGCCGAGTTGCCGGCGCAGCCCCTTCAGGTCCCTGACCGCCTCGTCGCGCAGCGCGCGGGCCTCGTCCAGGCGGCCGAGGGCGGTCAGGGTCAGGGCGCTGTTGCTGACGACGGCGAGGGCCTCGGGATGCTGGGCGCCGAGGTCGGCGCGGAGCGCGTCGGCGCTGCGCTGCTCCCGCTCCCATGCCTCCTCCGGCCGCCCGGTCTCGGCGAGCACGATCGCGTAGTTGGCGGAGCAGAACTGGGTGTGCGGGTGGTGGGCGCCGAGTACGTCGGTCATGCGGGCCAGCACCTTCAGGAACACGTCCTCGGCCTGCTCGCTGTCGCCGCAGCCCCAGTGGAAGACGCCGAGGTTGTTCATCGCGGCCTGGGTGTAGGGGTGGGCCTCGCCCGGCTTCTTCACGTACTCGGCGAGCACCTTCTGGGCGACGTCGCGCGCCTGCTCCCGGTCCTCGGCCGCGAACAGGTCCGCGGCGTGGTTCAGCTCGCAGGCGAGGAGGTCCGGGGTGGAGACCGTGTACTGCGCCCGGTACTGCTCCAGGGTCGCGGAGGTCAGCCGCCGGGCGTCCTCCAGCTGGCCCGCCCTGCGCAGCGACACCGCGAGCGACTTCGCGCACCGCAGGGTGCCGGGGAACTCCTTGCCGAGCACGCGCTTGTGCTGGTCGTACGCCTGGGACAGCACGGCCACCGACGCCGTGTACTCGCCGACCTCGCGCAGGTCGCGGCCGAGGTTCTCGGCGGACGAGAGGGTGTAGATGTGATCGGCGCCGTGGACCTTCGTGCGGCGGGCGAAGGTGACGTCGTCGATCTGCCGGGCGTCCCGGTACCTGCCGACCATGCGCAGCGCCAGGGCGAGGTTGTTGGCCGCGTTCAGGGTGCGCGGGTGGGCCTCGTAGAAGAGTTCGCTGAAGCCCTCGTGCGCCTCCCTCGCGAGCTCCACGGCCTTGGTGTACTCGCCGAGTGCCGCGAGGTCGCTGGAGAGGCCGGAGGTGGTGATGAAGGTGTGCGGGTGCCGGTCGCCGAGCAGCCGGCGCTGCCGCTGCAGCACGTCGTCGTCCAGCTCCCGTGCCTCGACGTAAAGCCCCTGGGAGCGCAGCACGTTGGCGAGCTGGCAGCGCAGGTACAGGTACTGCTCGTCGTCCTCGCCGAGGGGCTCCTTCCAGTGGTCGAGGAGTTCCTCGGCGAGGCGCTGCGCCCGCGGGAACTCACCGCGCTTCCACAGGTAGCGGACACGGTCGACGAGCAGCCTGCGCGGCTCCGACTCGGTGCAGTTGCGGATGTCGGAGGCGGTCAGATGGGGCCAGATGATGTCGAACTGCGGCCAGTTCTCGCGGTTGTCGGTGGGTTCGTCGCCCTTGGGGCGGGCGCCTCTGAGGATCTTGTGCACCGCGTGCCGGGCGATGCGCCGCTCCTCTTCCGACATCTGGGAGCGGATCACCGCCTGCACGAGTCGGTGCACCTGGATCGAGCGGGAGATCTGGTCGACCTTGGCGAGGGCGAGCTGGCTGATCTCCCGCACCAGCTGGCCGATCAGCAGGCTCTCCGTCAGGCCGAGGGCGGTGACCATCTCGTTGCTGTCGTAGAGCAGTTCGGAGGAGATCGGCTCGGCGGCGAGGAACGCGCACAGCTGCAGCAGCCGGACCGAGGCGGGCGACCGTTCCTTCAGCCGCCGGATGGAGATGTTCCAGGTGGCGGCCACCGTGTCGGGGTAGTCGGCGGGCTGGTTGAGCCCCATCACCGCGGCCGTCTCCTCGCTGAGGCGGCGCAGGTACTCGGCCGTCGGCATGGCGGTCTCGGCCAGCCAGGCCCCGGCCTGCTCCACGGCGAGCGGCAGGTCGCCCACGGCGTCCGCGACCTGGTCGGCCTCCGCGGGGGAGAGGCCCGGGGCGCGCCGGGACAGGTGCTCGACGCTCTCCTGCCGCTGGAAGACGTCGACCGGCAGCGTCTCGCCCTTGTCCGACCACGCCTGGTTCCGCGAGGTGACGAGGATGTGCCCACCGCCGGTGGTCGGCATGTACCCGGCGAGGTCGTCCGGGTCGTCGGCGTTGTCGAAGACGAGGATCCACCGCTTGGTCGGGTTGCCCCGGGAGAGCATGCGGACGGTTTCCTTGCTGGCCAGCGCCATGTCCTCGCCGCCGGGCGCGCCGATCCGGGAGCCGAGTTCGGCCAGCGTGGACACCACGTTGTCGATGTTCTCGGACGGCACCCACCACACCAGGTCGTAGTCGGCGCTGAACCGGTGCACGTACTCCAGCGCGATCTGCGTCTTGCCGACCCCGCCCATTCCGAACAGAGCCTGCTGCTGCGGCAGTACGGCGGTCATGCCGCTGCGCAGCTGCTCCCGCACCTTTTCGAGGATGTAACCCCGGCCGGTGAAGGTGCTGTTGCGCTGTGGCACGTTCCAGTGGTCCGGTACGTGGCCGGGGAACCGGGGCGCCGCAGGCCCGCCCTTGGGCAACTGGCCGGGCAGTTCGAGCGCGCCGAGCAGCGCGCCCTCGCAGCCTCCTTCGTCGAGCCCGTGGAGTTCGACGAGGTCGGCCTGGTGCCGGTACGAGTCCGGCGGCCGGACCTCGTCCACCCGTACCGATATCAGCGGTCCGGGCAGCCCGTCACCGCTGACGGACGGGCTCGGCAGGCTTCCCGTGTGCCGGGATCCGTACAGCGCCCTGGACCACAGGAGCAGGACGCGGGTGCCGGGGACGAGGCTGTCGAGCGGGCCGGCGGCCACGTCGCGCAGCGAGACGGTGCAGCCCGCGCGCTTCAGCAGCGACTCGATCCAGTCGGCCCACATCCGGTTCTCGGCCGCGTACACGACGGCCACCCGCGCCCCGTTGGCCTGCGGCCGGCGCCGGATGAAGGCGTCCCGGCTGCGCAGCCGCGCCGGTTCCGGGATCGGCGGCAGCGTGGTGACCTCGTCGTCGGTCACGGCCGCGGCGAGCCGCTCGAAGGCGGCCAGCAGCGACTTGGGGTCGCCCTTCTTGTCCCCGACGACGGCGAGGGTCTCCTCGTAGGCGTAGTACGGCTTGTACGGTATTTCGACGCTGCCCCAGTAGGCGGTGACCTCGTCGGCGCTCAGCCGCTCCCCGTCCGGTCCCTTCGGCAGCCCGGCGAACTTCATCCGGGCCACCGCGCGGCCCGCCTCGACCTTGTCCTTCTCGCCGTCGTCGACGCGCATCGGCACGGGCAGCACCCGGATGCGCCGCTTGCGGTGGTCGTCGCCGACGCTGTGCGCGACCTCGGCGGCGCCGTCGATGGACTGGTCGCTGAGGGTGAAGCAGTCCACGAGGACGTCGGGCATCTGGAGGGTGCAGATGTCCGCGGTGTCCGACAGGCCGGTGCGCGAGTCGATCAGTACGTAGTCGTACGACTCCTTCATGCTGTCGCGCAGCGCCTCCAGGAACATGCCGCCGTTGAGGCGGTCGTAGAAGTTGTCCCACTCCAGGGAGGAGGCCGTGCCCGAGTAGGCCCGGAACTGGCGGCCCGCGGAGAGGAAGTCGAGCGAGCCGCCGTCCTCGAAGGCGAGCCCCTGCCGTTCGGGGGAGAGCGAGACGGCGTGCTGTTCCACGTCCGCGAACTGCAGGTGCCAGGACCCCGTGCGGCTGATTCCGTCGGTCGCCGCCCAGGCGTAGTCCTGGAGGATGTTGAGGACGCCGCCGGTGGCGGTGAGCACGTTGGGGTCCAGGAACGGGTGGAAGAAGCGATCCAGCCCCGGGGCCTCCAGGTCCCAGTCCACGGCGAGGACGCGTTTGCCGTTGGCGGCGAGGATCCACGCCGTGTTGGCCAGCGCCATCGTCCGTCCGGTGCCGCCCTTGTACGAGTAGAAGGTGATGATGCGTCCGTCCCTTGCGGCCGTCATGCCTCTCCTCCGGGTTCGTCTCCCGCGTCCGGGCCGGACGGCGGGTAGGGGTCCGCCAGACGGGGTCTGGGGAAGTGCGGGCCCGGCGGCAGTCGGACCTCGGCGTTCTTCAGGAACTGCCGGGTCGTGTAGGCCACGACCTCGGGCAGCACCCTGGTGAAGGACTTGAGCGTGGGGACGCCGTTGACGGCGATCCGGGCGTCGCTGCGCCGGGCCCGCTCCAGGATGGTCGGCATCACCCGCTCCAGCTCCTCGGCGAGCCGGCGCCCCTCCTGGCCGTGGTTCTGCAGGTCGGCCCGGCAGCGCGGCACGATCGCGCTCACCCACGGGCGGGCGTACGCGTCGAACGTCTTCAGCCTGCGCCGGCGTTCCTCGTCGCTCAGCGCCCACTGGTCCACCAGCAGGATGCCGGGCTGCCGCTCGCCGGAGCCGCGTGGCTCCTCGGCGGGGCTCTCGTCGTCGAAGGCGGCGACCGTCACCCGGTAGTCCAGCGAGCGGATCAGTTCCTCGGCGTGCGTGGACAGCGCGCGCGTCGACTCGGTGTGGTACGGGTTCCAGTCCAGCGCGTCGTCGCCGTACGGCCTGGCGTCCCGGTGCTGCGGGACGGAGTCCTCGGTGGGGGCGGCCACGGTCAGCCGGATGTGCCGGGGGCCGGTGCCACGCGGTTTGAAGGCGCTCGGCGTGCTCTCGTAGTCCCTCGGGCGGCCGGGCGGCAGCCGGGCCTCGCGGGCCGCCTGCACGATGCGTTCGGCGAGGCCGAACACGGTCTCGTCGTACTCGTCGCGCAGCCTGCTGAGCTTGATCAGCCCGTAGATCCCGTTGTTCAGGTACCGCCCGCCCGACGACGTGCTCTCGATGTGCATGTGGCGTACGGAGTCGGGGAGTTCACGCATGTCGACGCGTGTCCACAGGGCGGGCACGATGGCCGAGGCGGTGGCCGTTCCGGTGGTCCTGGCGTTCAGCATCCGCTCGTGGAACGCGTACCACTCGCGGCCGCACATCTCGCTGGAGAAGTAGCGCGGTGAGAACAGCGGTACGAACACCCGGCAGACGGCGAGGTTCTCACTCAGTTTCTCCGGCCAGCCCTCCCCGGACCGCATCTCCCGGTCCATGAAGCCGGGCGGGGACCCCGCGGGCAGGTCGGTGAGCGCCACGATGTGATTGCACAGGTCGTTGAACAGCACGCGCACCCAGTGGTCCGGGTCGCCGCTGTCCGGGCCCCACTGCGGGGTGTGGGCGTACGACAGGAAGAAGTAGGGCCGGTTGTCCGGAGCCCGGTCCTGCACCCGTTCCCCCATGTCCGCACGTCCCCCTGCCCGTCGGCAAGCCGCTGGGCCGCCCCCGTCGACGGTGCGCGCCTCCGCCGGACTCAACAATGTGCCCGACGGACCCCGCTTCCGGTTCACTGCTTTCAGGCCAAAGGCGGTCGATATCCAGACATCTGCCCCTTGGCGTGGCCCACCACGTCCCGCATGGCGCAGAGCACGACCGCCCGCGACGCCCACTCGGCCTCGGCGAGCATGCGGCGCGGCAGCCGGGAGCCGATCTTCCCGAAGTCGCTGTCGTCCAGGGCGAGATCCCGGTACTCGACCCAGTTCCCCTTGTCGCCCACCACGCACCGGTACGTACGCCGGGGCGGCCTGGGCCGCATCAGGTACTCGGCGTAGTGGAACGCGCTGCACACCTCGAACCCGACCCGCAGCAGCAGGATCTGGGCGTCGGCGGCGTACAGCCTCGCCATCGGGGAGAGCCTGCCCAGGTGGCTGCGCAGCGCATGCCGGCGCAGCAACCTGCCTGCCGCGGGCCCGAGTCCGGCGAAGGAGGTCTGCGGATGCGTGCTGCGCACCGCGCCGGGCGTCGACCGCACGCACTCGGCGAGCGCCCCCATGGTCGGGCACCCGGTGGCGTCCGGTTCGAACGGCGGCATCGCCTCGCGGTACGCGGCCGCCTCGGCCTCGTCCAGGCCTGCGACGGCCTGCCGGTAGGCGCGGGAGGTGTCGGAGTTCTCGGGCGTGAACGCGGGCACGATCAGGGTGCCCCCGGGACCGAGTGCGGCGAGCAGCCCGTCCCGGACCCGCTCCGGCGCGACCCCGGTGCCGCCCAGGGAGGCGTGCACCATCAGCACCCCGCCCCGCCGGACGCCCAACTCGCGGAGCAGTCCGTCCAGTTCCGCTGCCGTCGACTGTGCCGTCCCGGTCATGATCCCTCGCAGACGCTCGACCACTGCGACCACATGCGGGCCACCAGCACGGCCCCGGTCGCCGTCAGTTCGGACTCCGGCAGCAGGGTGAGCGCGGTGAGCGCGCGTGCCGCCTCCTCGTGCGCCGCCTGCCCCAGCCCGTCGTCCGCCCGGTCCAGCAAAGCGCCGGCGGGGCTGCCGGGCCGGTGCAGGTCGGCCGTCTCGCGCAGCGCGGTGAGGCGGGCCCGGCGCCCGATGCGGGGGAGTTCCCGGGCGAACTCCTCGGGGGTCACGTCGACCGCCACGCCCAGCGCCCCGAACCCGTGGCCGCCCAGTGCCAGACCGCTGCCCTCCGTCAGCGGGGTGAGGACGGTGGGGCGGAACGCCTCCGGCGCGCAGGGCCCGTCCGGGGGCTCCTTGGCCAGCAGCTCGTAGGCGCGCGCCATCCGTTCGGCGAACTCGCCGCGCTCCAGGGGCGGGGCGACGGGGAAGGGATAGCAGTCGCGGTAGGGGTCGGCGTCGTCGACCAGTGGACCGTCCTGGACCGGCAGCCGGTCCACGGGGCGCCAGTGCGTGGGGACGGGGGCCCCGTCGAGGCGTACCCAGCCTGCGCCGGACTCCCGGTTCTCGCGTACCCGGAAGGCGTCCGGTGCCACGGTGACCTCGATGCGGCCGGGGGCGTCCAGGCGGTAGGTGCCCCAGGTCGGCAGGTGCAGCCGGGTGCCGGGCTGGTCCCAGGAGAGCGTGGCCGGTACTCCTGCCCGCAGGGCCGCGGCGACGGCCAGGGACATGAACCGGGCCGTGTCGGCGGGGCCGCGCAGGGAGCGCTGGAGGCTGGTGCGCACATAGGGGTGCGCCAGCACCTCGTCCAGGTGGGGCGCGGTCCCGGCGTCGGCGTCCAGGGCCAGCAGCAGCCGCCAGGCGTCCGCCCAGTCCGGCTCGGACGCCAGGTGCTGCTGTGCCCGGCGCAGCAGCACCCGGTCCAGTTCCAACTGCGCCCACGAGAGTTGGTCCGAGCCCAGGACCGCGGGGGAGAACGCGCGGTCGGTCACCCGGTCGGCGATGCCCTCGATCAGGGAGCGGAGGTCGCCGCAGAAGACACTGGGGTTGTCGAAGCCGTTCCCCGAGCGGTACCGGTGCCCGTACAGGCCGCCGCCGCAGGACCGCACCACCGGACAGCCGCGGCAGGTGTCGCCGAGTCCGTCGACCCCCTGCTGCCGGGCCTGGACACCGGGGTGCGCGGCGAACTCGGCGAATCCGTGCCGGAAGACGTCGTACCCCGTCTCCGGGGCGCCCGCGTAGGCGGACTTCAGCCAGTCGGCCTGCTCGAAGTCCCCGTCCGTCTCGATCACGGCGAGGTCGCTGGGCGCCAGCCCCAGCGCCTCGGTCAGGGGCGGCCCGCCGCGCAGCGTGCTCAGCACCGAGTCGAAGGTCCGCACCGGCATCGGGCGGCCCTGCTGCTCCCAGCGGTCGAAGACCGCGAGCAGCCAGTCGGCGTACGGGGTGGTGGTGCCGGCCGGGTTGGGCGGGGGGCTGTCCCAGGTGGAGTGCGGAAGCAGGTAGTCGATCCGCGGCGGGGCCAGCTCGGTGAGGGCGTCGTGCACGGCGACCGGGTCGTTGGCCACGTCCACCGTGCACAGCACCCCGCTGAACAGGTGACGGTACTCGGGCTCCTGGAGCAGCCGGATGCCGCGGACCACGCGCTCGTAGCTGCTGCGTCCCCTGCGGTCGAGCCGGTGCCGGTCGTTGGCCGCGCGGTCGCCGTCGAGCGACACGCTGACCCGGACCCCGAACTCCCGGCAGACGTCCAGGTGCCGCCGGTTCAGGGTGACCGCGTTGGTGTGCATGCGCAGGTCGAGCGCGGTCAGTGGGGCGAGGGCGCGGGTGAGTTCCGCGCAGATGTCGCGCAGCCGGGCCGGACCGACCAGCAGCGGTTCGCCGCCGTGCAGGATCACCGAGACGGATTCCAGGGCCCGGGACCCGGCGTATTCGGCCAGTCGGGCGGCGACGGCGCGCACCGTCTCCGGGCGGATGAAGGTCGGGCGGGACCGCCAGCTCTGGTCGGCGTGCTGATACACGTAACAGTGGTCGCAGAGCAGATCGCACCTGCTGTGGATCTTGAGGACCAGCTGTCTCAGAGGTGGGTCGTCGGGCGACTGGCTCGTCACTGGAGTCAGTCTGTCAGACTTCCCGTGCCCGAGGCGCCCCAAACCGCTTGATCGGTGGGCGCGTTGACGCCAATGGCGCACTGGCGTGGGTGCCGGCGGTACGCCCGTCCGCCGGGCGCACCCACGTCAGAGTGAACGTCCTCGTGTCGTCGTTCCCGGTCAGAACGCCGAGTTGAACGTCGACTGGCCCGAACGGCGGTCGGCGACGTCGGTCACGCGGCCCGGGGGGGGGGGGGGGGGGGGGGGGGGGGGGGGGGGGTGCGGGGGGGGGGGGGGGGGGGGGGGGGGGGGGGGGGGGGGGGGGGGGGGGGGGGGT
>NZ_JBVJNZ010000004.1:416549-567647 GCF_055583445.1 Streptomyces sp. NPDC104761
GTGAGAGGGACCGCCTGTGTGTAGTCGTGCCCGGTAAGAACGCGGAGGTGAACGTCGACTGGCCAAAAGGGCGGGTGGCGACGTCGGTCACGCGGCCCGCGGCGCGCGCCGCGGCGGTCCCGAGCGGGTCGATGTCCGACAGGGGCTTGTGCCGTGCGGCCGGCCCCGCGGGCTGAGGGGCGCGCCTCTTGGGCATCGTGCTGAGGTTCATGATGGCTTCGTCGCTCCGGTTCGGGTGCGTGGAACCGAGTCTGGTCCCGATGGTGCGGACCCTATACCAGGAATGCCCGGCGAACCTCTTGTGCACGGGGCTGCTTTCCCCACTCATTGTGTTCTTAGGCCATCTTGTCGGGGGCGCGCGCAAGTCTTCGGAGGCGTGCGGTGAATTCGGGGGGCGTTCATGGGGGCCGCAAGCACTCCTGTACCGGGTACCACCCTGGGCGAGCAGGATCTGCCGCCGCTGTTCCAGCTGAGTGACCAGTGGGCGTTACGCCATCAGAGTGACTCGTTCCGGGCGGTGCGTACGCACCTGGTCCTGCTGCTGCTGGCCACCGCGGCCGCCGTCCTGACCGAGCAGGCGTCGGGGCACGTCATGACGGTGCTGGCGGCCGTGCTCTACGCGCTGACGATAGTCCTCGGCCTGAGCACCTCCCGGCGCCGGTCCCGGGCGCACTGGCAGGCCCACCGGGCGGCCGCCGAGCTGCTGAAGTCGCTGGCCTGGCAGTACATGGTGCACGGCGGGCCCTTCCACTCCCATGTCGTCGACCCGGACGCGGTGTTCGCCGAGCGGCTGGAGGAACGCCTGCGCGAGCTGCGGGCCTGCGGCTGGGAGGACTCCCGCGACCCCGAGGAACGGCGCAGGGGGCAGATCACCCCGCGGATGCGCGCGGAACGGGCCAAGTCCTACGCGGCCCGCCGGGACCTCTACCTGCGCGACCGGCTCCTGGAACAGGCCGTCTGGTACAAGAACCGGGCCGCCCGCGCGCACCGCGCCGCCGCCCGCTGGTCCTCCGTCACCGCGGCGCTGACCCTGTGCGCCCTCGCGGCCGCCCTGCTGCGGACCGTCGGCCTGCTCGGCGGCGCCGACCTCGCGGGGCTGCTCAGCGCGGCCGCCGCGGCGGGCGTCGCCTGGCAGGAGGTACGCAGGCACGGCCCGCTGACGTACGCGCACTCCCTCATCGAACAGGATCTGGAGACCACCCGGATCGCCATGACCACCACGGTGACGGAGGCGGGCTGGGCCGAGGCGGTGGGGGAGGCGGAGCGCCTGATGTCCCCGGCGCACACGGAGTGGCTGGTGCGCTTCGGCACCTGAGGCGGGCCCGCCGCGCCCCGTCAGT
The DNA here is from genome assembly GCF_055583445.1 of Streptomyces sp. NPDC104761. Taxonomy (NCBI): domain Bacteria; kingdom Bacillati; phylum Actinomycetota; class Actinomycetes; order Kitasatosporales; family Streptomycetaceae; genus Streptomyces; species Streptomyces sp. NPDC104761. The sequence continues at coordinate 417,890 of NZ_JBVJNZ010000004.1, forward strand.
CGCGCAGCACCCCGTCCGGCCACAGCACGGTCACCGGCACGCCGATGTGCCGGGCGTAGGCCACCACGTCACCTGTGCCGCCCAGGCCGCGTGCCGGACGGCCGTCCCACACGGCGAGCAGTTCGTCGGAACGCTCCGCGATCCACTGGCCCGCCGCGAAGTACGCCTGCTCGTGGGTGGGCTGGACAGGGAGCTCGACCCGGTTCGCGCAGCGCCGCAGGATCCTGCGGTACGACGCCCGTGCCGCCTCGTCCCCCAGGTGGGCCTCGTAGTCCATGCCCGGGATCACGGCCGTCACCGGGACGCCGTGCGCCAGGGCGAGGTCCGCGAAGAGCTGGTCCGTACCGGCGGCGAGGCAGCTGAGTGCCTCCAGGGCCACGTCGGTGCGGCTGAGGTGCCGGTGCAGGGCGGAGCGGACGTAGGGCAGGACGGCCGGCGGGATCACCCGGTGCCCGGTCACGCCGACGCGGGTGACGGCGAGGCGGGGGACCGGTGCCGTCTCGGCGAGCTGGTCGGTGAACATGGTGATGTCGGCTGTCACGGAACGTCCCCTCCCGTCACCATCGGTGAGTCCACCCTAATCGAGGAGTGACGAGGCGCGCACGGGGCGCGTCGGCTCACATCGGTGCCCGGTCGGCGGGTACGCGTGTTCAGGCGGCCAGCGGGTCCAGCACCAGCGGCTCGATCCGGCCCTCCAGCATCGCCCCGATGCCCTGGACGGCGCACACGTCCGGCCGCTCCGCGATGTGCACCGGCATGCCGGTGGCCTCCCGCAGCAGCTGGTCGAAACCGGGCAGCCGCGCCGAGCCGCCGACCATCACGATCCCGCGGTCGGCGAGGTCGGCGACCAGGTCGGGCGGGCAGTCGCGCAGCACCTTGCCGATCCCGTCCAGGACGGACATGAGGGGCGTCTGGATGGCGTCCCGGACGGCCGCGGTGTCCACCCGCACGCTGCGGGCCAGCCCGGTGACCACGTCCCGCCCGTGGATCTCGGTGGAGGCAGGGCCCTCCGGGGTGAGGCCGGTGCCGTCCAGGGCCAGCTGCAGGGGGCGCACGGCCTGGTTCGGCAGCATCAGCTCGTGCTCGTGCCGCAGGTGCTGGACGATCGCGTGGTCCACGGCCTCCCCGCCGACGGGCATCCGCTCGGCGCACACGATCGACCCGAGGGAGAGCACGGCGACCTGGGTCGCGGCGGCCCCGCAGACGAGGATCATGCTCGCCTCCGGCCGCTCGACCGGCAGCCCGCACCCCACCGCCGCGGCGATCAGCGTGTCGACGAGCTCCACCCGCCGGGCCCCCAGCCCCACCAGCGTCTCGATGGTGGCCCGCTGGGCCAGCGGGTCGGCGTCGTGCGGGGTGCAGGCCGCCGCCCGCAGCCGGGGCTTGCGGCGCAGCGAACGGCGGATCTTGTCGCCGAGCAGCTGGCGCAGCATGCGCTGGGCCATCTCGATGTCGACGATCGTCCCGCCGGAGACGGGCCGCACGACACGGATGTAGTCGGGGGTACGGCCCGTCATCCTCTCCGCGAAGTCGCCGACGGCGATCAGGGCACCGGTGCGCGTGTTCATCGCGGCGACGGAGGGCTGGTCGACGACCAGGCCCATGCCCCTCACGTACACCCGGGTGCGGGCGGCCCCCAGATCGACGGCGAAATGGCAGCGGCGCAACTGCTCCAGACTGACGGTCACGGCAGATCCTCCCGGTGCGCGGGCCGTGTGGGGTGGCACCGCCGGTCGGCGGCCTGCTTCGCATCCTCCGGGGGATCGCAGCGGCGCGCCTGCGGGGAGGGTCCGGGCGGGGCACCGCTGAATGGGGGGTTTCGGGCCCGCCCGGCCGCCCGCGGGTCAGCCGGGCGGTGCGGTCGGCGCGGGCGCGGCGAGGCCGTCCGGGGAGTTACGCACGATGCCGCGGACCACCCCCAGCTCCACCAGGTCCTGGGGCCGGATCCGCAGCTGGCCGGCGGTGGTCTGGACGTCCTCGGGGGCGCGTTTCAGGATCGCCGCCGCCAGTTCCGGTGCGATGACGGAGAAGTAGCTGTCCGGGGTGGCCCAGGTGTTGCCGGGCGCGGCCAGCGCGAGGGCGCCGCCCGAGCCGCCCTCCCCGACGACGAGGGTGGTGATCGGCGTCCGGGCCGCCGCGACCTCGCCGAAGAGCTCCGCGATGGCGGCGCCCGCGCCCTGCCGTTCCGCCTCGGCGTCGTTCGCGGCGCCCGGGGTGTCGACGAGCGTCAGCACGGGGATCCCCAGCCGGTCCGCGAGCCGTATCAGGCGGGCGGCGGTGCGGTATCCGGCGGGCCTGGTCGCCGTCCCGGTCTGCGCGGCGAAGGCGACCGTACGGCCGTCCGCCCGCTCGCCGAACCCGCACAGCATCCCGCCCGGGTCCGCCCCGCCGCACCGGTCGCCGACCAGGGCGACGCGGCGGGTGAAGTACGCGTCCAGGTAGGCCTCGGCGCGCGGGCGGTGCGGGGCGCGGGCGCGCCGGACGGCCTCCCAGCCGGTGGCGGGCAGCGCGCCGGCGCCGAGGGCGAGCGGCGGGTCGGCGGGTATCGGGGCGGGCGCGGTCAGCAGCCGCAGCCACAGCCCGAGCGACGCCTTCAGCTCCGCCGGGGGCACCACGGCGTCCGCCGCCCCCGCCGCGAGCTGCGCCTCGGCCGTGTACGCGGCCGGGTCGGCGTCCGGCGGGCGGACCCGCGAGCCGGCGAAGCCCACCTGGGCGCCGGGCAGCGCCAGGATCACGTCGGCCCCGGCGCCCAGGGTGGCCCAGCCGCCGCCGGTCGTCGGATCGCGCAGGACCGCGACCTGCGCCAGCCCCGCCTCCCGGGTGAGCGCCGACTGGCGGGCAACCCGCTGGAGCTGGGACAGGGCGAGCATGCCCTCCTGCATCCGGCTGCCGCCGGTGGCGACCAGCGGGACGACCGGGAGCCGGTGGGCGCGGGCATGGACGTACGCCGCCTCCAGCCGGTCGCCGGTCCGCTCGCCGAGCGAGCCGCCGAGGAAGCCGAACTCGAAGGCGATCAGCACCGCCGCCGTACCCTCGACCCGCGCGGTGCCGACGACGACGGACTCCTCCTCGCCGGTGCGCTCGGCGGCGCGGGCGCGCGAGGCGTCGTACCCCTGCCAGCCGAGCGGGCCGTCGGGCACCGACTGCCGCGCCGGGTGCGGGAGTTCGGCGAAGGTGCCGGGGTCGGCGACGAGGGCGAGGGCGCGGCGGGCGGAGAGCCGCGCGGGTGCCGGACCGGGCGCCGGCCCCGGCTCAGACACCGAGGGCCCGCTTCATGATCTTCCCCATGTCGTTGCGGGGGAGGGCGTCCAGGTAGTGGACGACGCGGGGCCGCTTGTGCGGGGCGAGCCGCCCGGCGACGTGGTCCGCCAGCTCCTGTGCCGAGGGCGGCGACTGAGGCTCCGCCGGCACGATCCAGGCGACGATCCGCTCGCCCAGGTCCGCGTCCGGCTCCCCGGTGACCGCGGCCTCCCGCACCCCCGGATGCTCCAGCAGCGCGTTCTCGATCTCCCCGGCGCCGATCTTGTAACCCCCGCTCTTGATCAGGTCGGTGGCCTTGCGTCCGACGATGCGCACATAGCCGTCCGGCTCGCGCACCGCCATGTCCCCGGTGCGGAACCAGCCGTCGGCGGTGAAGGCGGCGGCGGTCGCGTCGGGCCGGTTGAGGTACTCGGTGAACAGGTTCGGGCCGCGTACCTGGATCTCCCCGACGGTCTCCCCGTCGTACGCCGTGATCGCGGTCCCGTCCTCCTCCACCAGCCGCAGCTCCACCCCCGGCAGCGGCACCCCCACGGTCCCCGCGCGGGCCTCGCCGTCGGCCCTGACACTGGTGTTCATCAGGGTCTCCGTCATGCCGTACCGCTCGACGACCCGCCGTCCGGTCGCCGTCGCGATCCGCTCGTGGTCGTGGACGGGCAGCGCGGCCGAGCCGGAGACCAGCAGCCGGGCCCGGCCGAGCGCCTTCGCCAGGCCGGGGTCGGCGGGCAGCGCCTCCGCGATGCGGTGGTACATGGTCGGCACGCCGAAGAACATGGTCGCGCCGCCGTTCAGTTCGCGGGCGACCCCGTCGGTGCCGAACCGGCCGAGGTGCCGGACCGAGCCGCCGCGCCGCAGCGGCCCGAGGATGCCCAGCACGAGCCCGTGCACATGGAACAGCGGCAGGCCGTGGACGAGGACGTCCTCCCCGGTCCACTGCCAGGCGTCGGCGAGCGCGTCCAGGGTGGCGGCGAGCGCCCGGCGCGGGATGACGGCGCCCTTGGGCGGCCCGGTGGTGCCGGAGGTGTACACGACGAGGGCCGGGTCGGACTCGTCGGTACGGTCCTCGGGCACCGGCCCCACGGCCGCCGCGTCGACGTCGATGCGCGGCAACCCGGCGAGGGCCGAAGGGAGTTCGGCGCCGGGGGCGGCCAGCACGGCGGCCGGCCGACTGTCGGCGAGGATGTGCGCGAGCTCCTTCTCCCCCGACCTGGGGTTCAGCGGCACGGCCGCCCGCCCGGCCAGCAGGGTGCCGACGACAGCCACCGCCGTCTCCAGCTCCGGCGTCGCCCACACCGCGACCCGCTCGGCGTCCCCCACCCGTCCGGCGAGGGCGCCGGCCGCGGCGGCGAGTTGCCCGTACGTCAGCGACCGCGCCCCGAACCGCAGGGCGGCCTTCCCGCCCGGACCGTCCACCAGGGCCGGAAACAGAAACGACACGCGACGACTCCTCACCGTTCGGAACCTCGACAGCCTCTTCCTACACCAGCCGCCACCCTCCGGGGCCGCCCCACTCGCGCTCCGCACCACGACGTTGATCACACCGTCGGCCCTTCACCACCGCCGTGTCCCGACGACCGCGCTCAGATCGGGCGCGAGCCGCACCTCCACCGACCGGAGGGCGGGATGCCCGAGCCAGTGCAGCCGCGCCCGATCGACGTCCCCGCCGAACCGGGGCGGCCACCGGTCGGCGGGGGTGAAGTCGAGGCGGCTTTTCGTTCCGGTCGGGTCTTGTTCTTCCCTGGTCTCCTATCCGGCCGAGACGGGTGGATGGGTGGGCGGTACGACGTCGGCCACGACCACGCTCACGTTGTCGGCGCCGCCCGCTGCATTGGCCGCCTCGGTCAGCGTTCGCACCGCGTCGCCCGGTTCGCCGCCGCCCAGCAGCTCCCGGATCCGCTCGTCGGGGACCTGCCTCGTCAGGCCGTCCGAGCAGAGCAGGTACCGGTCGCCGGACCGGGCCTCGTGCAGTTTCAGGTCCGGGGTGTCGGCGGCGTTCCCCGGCAGCGCCTTCGCCAGCAGCATCCGCTGCGGATGGCTCTCGGCCTCCTCCGGCGTCAGCCGGCCCTCGTCGATCAGCGACTGCACCACGCTGTGGTCGTGCGTGATCCGGAACAGCTCCCCGTCCCGCAGCAGATACGCCCGCGAGTCCCCGATGTGCACGAGGGCCAGCCGGGACCCGGTCCACAGCAGCGCGGTGAGTGTCGTACCGACGTCCGTACTCCCCTCCGCCACCTCCTGTACCGCCTCGGCCGCCGAACGCACCGTGTCCTCCAGGAGGTTCAGCACGTTCCCCGCGGACAGCTCCGCCTCCTCCAGCGGCCTGAACGCCGCAACGGCGGCGGCACTGGCCGACGCCCCGGCCGGCCCGCACCCGTCGGCGACGGCCAGCAGCCGGCGCCCCGCGTACGCGGTGTCCTGGTTGGACGGCCGGACACGCCCCCGGTCCGAGTGGGCGGCATAACGCAGTTCCAGCATGTTCGTGGTATCCCTTCTCGACTCTCCGGACAGGTGGTCGACGAGGAACGCGGCCAGGTCACGCCGTACGGCGGTGTCCGCCTCGACACGGGCCCAGTACGCCCGCACCTCCCGGGCGGCCCGGTCCGCAGGCAGCGCGCACACCTCGCGGATGCGCGCCAGCGGCATGCCCAGCCGCCGCAGCCAGGCCACCAACCGGGCGCGTTCCAGTTGCGCGCCGGCGTAGTACCGGTAGCCGGTCTCCGGGTCGACCCGGGCGGGCTTCAGCAGGTCCAGCTCGTCGTACAGCCGCAACGCCTTCGGCGACAGCCGGCAGACCTTCGCGAAGGCCCCGATGGTCAGCCACTCCATGCCGTCTCCATGCCGTCTCCATGTCGTCTCGGCGCCGTCGCGATGCCGCCTCGGTGCCGGTCTCCGTGCTGTCGCCCCACCGACCGGTGCGGGCCTCGCGTTCCGCGTCGTCCGCCATCGATGCTGGGGCTTCACCGAAGGTGAAGGTCAACGGTGCTCGCGGGTTAGCCTGCCGGAGGACGCAACGCAGACCCCGACAGCCAAGGGAGCCCCCGCCGTGCCCCGCATAGCCCTCGCCACCTACGACCCCGGCACGGAACCGAGCAAGGACCAGGATCTGCCGGTGCTGGTGGCGGCGCTGACCGCCGCCGGAGCGGAGGCCGTCGCCCGCCCGTGGGACGACCCCGAAGTGGAGTGGGGCGGCTTCGACCTGGTCGTCATCCGTTCGACCTGGGACTACGCCTGGCGGACGGACGAGTTCGTGCCGTGGGTGGAGCGGGTGGGCAAGGCGACCCGGATCGCGAACCCGGCCGAGGTCGTGCGGTGGAACACCGACAAGCGGTATCTCGGTGACCTCGCGGCGGCCGGGGTGCCCGTCGTGCCGACCCGGTATCTGGCCCCCGGCGACCGGGCCGCCGACCTGCCGGCCGACCGCGACTTCGTCGTCAAGCCCACCTTCGGCGCCGGCGCCCGGTTCGCCGCCCGCTACACCCCCGGCGAGCACGCAACGGCCGTACGGCACCTGGCCCGGATGCACGAGGAGGGGCTGACCGCGATGGTCCAGCCGTACGTCGCCGGGATCGACGTCAGCGGCGAGCGGGCGCTGCAGTTCTTCGGCGGGCGGCTGCTGCACGCCAGCCGCAAGCGGGCCGTGCTCACCCCTGGCACGGCGTACGACGCGGACAAGGTCGCCCACCCGGACCTGGCGGCCTGGACCCCGACTCCGGCCGAACTCGCCGTGGCGGAGCGCGCGTTGGCCGCCGTACCGGATGCGCCCGAGCTGCTGTACGCCCGGGTGGACCTGGTCGACGGCGCGGACGGGCGGCCGCAGGTGATGGAGCTGGAGCTGGTCGAGCCGAACCTGTTCCTGTTCCTGCACCCGGGGTCGGTGGCCGGGGTGGCGGAGGCGATCCTCACCGCGGCTCGTCGATGACCGCGGTGCGCTGCAGCAGGCCCCAGGTGAACTCGGCGACCACCTGACGGCCGTCGGGCACCTGGAAGGTGAGCCCCCATCGGGTTGGGGCCGTACCCTCCAGGGGGCGCGCGGGGGCGAAGGCGCGGGCGGCCTCGTCGACCGTGCAGGACCAGGGGGTGAGGTCGTCGTAGGACTCCAGTCGCGGGGCGGCAGCGCCGGGGGCGCGGACGAGCCATTCGTTCCAGACCGCGCCGCCGGGACCGATCATGACCTCGAAGCGCAGGGTGGGCCAGAGGGGGAGCGGCCACTGCCAGGCCGCGCACTCCAGGTCGCCGACGGTGCGCTTGGTCTCCCACTCGGGCGGGCCGAGGACGGAGCGGTAGCGGGCCGCCGCCGAGCGGGACCGCGGCGAGCGGGCCATCGCCTGCCAGCGCTTGTTGGCCTCCCGCATGTCCGCGATCGACGCACCCAGCGTGCGCCGGGCGTCCTCCACCAGGTCCGGGTTGTGGTCGGCCATGCGGCGCAGCAGCACCAGCTGGAAGTCCAGTCGCATGCCACCCATGGTGCACGCGCCGGTACCCGGCTGGTTCCCGGCCATTGCCCACGGAATCCCCGGTGGCTAGCCTGTGTTCGTCATGCCGATCGCCTGTTGATATCTCGAACGGCTCCGCAGCTGAGACGCGCGCCGCACCGATATCCGGCGCCTAGACCCAAGGGAGGGGGCCGGACGTGGGACGCCTCGTGCCTGCCGTGACCCGGGCTCTCGACATTCTTGAGCTCTTCCTGGACGGGGACGGGACCCTCTCCGCCCCCGACATAGTGCGCAAACTCCAGCTGCCGCGGACCACCGTGCACGAGCTGGTGACCACGCTGTCCGCCCGGTCGTACATCGTGCCCGTACCCGGACAGCCCGGACGCTACCGGCTCGGCGTCCGTCCGTACCAGCTCGGCAGCAGATACGCCGAGCAGCTCGACCTCGCCGCCGAGGGCCAGCAGGTCGCCCGGTCCGTCGCCGAGACCTGCGACGAGACCGTCCACGTGGCGATCCTCGAAGGCACCGACGTCATCTACATCGCCAAGGTCGACTCCACCCACGCGGTCCGCATGGTCTCCGCCGCCGGCCGCCGGCTGCCCGCCCACTGCACCTCGGTCGGCAAGATGCTGCTGGCCTCGCTGCCGGAGCCGGAGCTGACCTCCCGCATCCCGGACGACGCCGAGCTCGTCGCGATGACCCCGAACAGCATCACCGAGCCGGGCGCCCTGCGCGAGGTCCTCACCGACATCCGCGCCCGCGGGATCGCCGTCGAGAGCCGGGAGTCCAACCCGGACGTCTCCTGCGTCGCCGCGCCGGTCCGCGACCGCACCGGACAGGTCGTCGCGGCCCTGTCCATCTCCGTCCCGATGATCCGCTGGAGCGACGAGCGCCGCCGCGAGCTGGAGCAGCTCGCGGCCAAGGGCGCCGCCGAACTCTCCGAGCGCCTCGGCCACCGGAGCGTGGCATGACGACGGTGACGACGACGGCGTACGAGGTCGCGGTCGCCACGGAGGCGACCCTCGGCGAGGGCCCCACCTGGGATCCGGCGACCGGCCGCCTGCTGTGGATCGACGTCCTCGGCTCCCGGATCCACACGTACGACCCCGCGACCGGGCGCCGCACGGTCCGCACGACGGACCAGCACGTCGGCGCGGTCAAGCCCCGTGCGGGTGGCGGCCTGGTCCTCAACCTCCGGGACGGCGTCGGCCTCCTGGACCCCGACGGCACGTTCCGCTGGCTGCACCGCGAACAGGTCCCGGGCCGCCGCGCCAACGACGCGGCCGTCGCTCCCGACGGCTCCCTGTGGGCCGGCACGATGCGCTACGACGAGGCGACCGGGGGCGGCACCCTTTCCCGGGTGGCACCCGACGGCACGGTGACGACGCTGCTGCCGGACGTCACCGTCAGCAACGGCATCGGCTGGAGCCCGGACGGCCGCCGCGTCTACTACGTCGACACGCCGACCCGCCGCGTGGACGTCTTCGACTGCGCCGACGGACTCCCCGTCGGCCGCCGCCCGCTGGTGACGATCGAGGAGGACGCCGGTTTCCCGGACGGCCTGACGGTCGACGCGGACGGCTGCGTGTGGGTGGCGCTGTGGGGTGGGGCGGCGGTGCGCCGCTATACGCCCGACGGCGAGCTGGACCGGGTGATCAGCCTGCCGGCATCGCTGACGACGGCCTGCGCGTTCGGGGGCGCCGACCTGACGGACCTCTACGTCACGACGGCGCGGGTGGGGCTGGACCGGCCGCATCCGACGGCGGGGTCGCTGCTGGTGATTCCGGGCGCCGGCAAGGGCGTCGCCCAACCGCCCTTCCAGGGCTGACCTCAGCGCCCCGTCAGGGGCGCGGGGAACTGCGCGATCAACCCCCACTCGCCCGCAGGCGAAGGACAACCCTGCGGCCCCGGGCAGTAGACCGTCCGCGGCACCGTCGTGGCTGGTCGCGCAGTTCCCCGCGCCCCTACGGGGCGCTCAGCTCGTCCAGCAGTTTCTGCTCCGCCGGCGTCAGGGGCGGGCCCGAAAGCGGCGGTAGCAGCGGGCCGTTGAGCGCGGCCAGGAGCGCGCTGGGGCGCAGCAGTCGGGACGGGCCCGTTTCGAGGCTGCTCACGTCCCAGAGCGCGGCCGCCGCCGGGTAGGAACCCGTGGCCGCCTTCAGCAGGCGCCGTGAGTAGCGGGTGACCAGGCGGTCCGCGGCTTTCGGCGCGCCGCCGCGGGTCTCGGGGTACCAGACGTCCTGGCCCACCGCGGTGGCCCAGGGGCCCTCCACGACGGCGGCGACCCGGCGCTGCACGCGGCGGGACAGGCCGGGCGCGGCGGGGCCGGAGCGGTCCAGCTCGCGGGAGAGGGTGCGGGCACCCTGTGCCGCCACCGACATGCCCTGTCCGTAGGCGGGGTTGAAGGTGGCCAAGGCGTCGCCGAGGACGACGAGGCCCTCCGGCCAGGTCCGGGCCTTCTCCAGGTAGCGGCGCGCGTTGTGCGTGCTGTGGCTGGTGTGGACGTCGGTCAGGGGTTCCGCGCCGGAGACGAGGCGGCCGAGGATGGGGTCCGGCAGCCGGCGGATGTACTCCAGGAAGCCGTCAGGGTCGGCCGGCGGTTCGCCGCCCCGGGTGCCGGCCAGGCTGACCATCCAGCGGTCGCCCTCGATGGGCAGGACCATCCCGCTGCGGCCCGGCCGGGACGCGTACGGGTCGGCGTGCAGCACCGTGAGCGGGAAGTGCTCGGCGCCCTCGGGCCTGCGGTAGATCCGGGTCGCGTTGACCAGGCCGGAGTCGACGGTCCGTTCGGGTATGCCGGTCACCCCGAGCGCCTCCAGCCAGCGCACGATGCGCGAGCCGCGACCGCCGGCGTCGACCACGAGGTCGGCGTCGAGCACCGCCTCCCCGGAGCTGGCCGAGTCGCCGGCCGGGGCCTTCGCGGAGATGCGGACGCCCGTCACCCGGTGCGCGGTGCCGGTCAGGGACAGGGCCTGTGCCGTGCGGATCTCGGTCTTGGAGTGGGCGAGCACCTCCGTGCGGACCACCCAGTCCAGCAGTGCCCGGCTGCAGGTGATCATCCGGGGGCCGTCGTGCCGCCAGCGGCGCATCCAGCCCTCGGAGGTCAGCGTCAACATGCCCGAGCCGAGGGGTATCTCGTGGGCACCGGCGGCGAGCAGCCGCTCGCGCATGCTCACCCCGGGCACGAGGTCCTCCACGGCGGCCAGACCGCCGGACATCAGCAGATGGGCGTGGCGGCCCTGCGGGAGCCCCCTGCGGTGGTCGGGCCCGTCGGGCAGTTCGTCCCGGTCGAGTACGACCACTTCGTCCACGTGACCGGACAGCGCGGCGGCGGCCAGCATGCCGGCCAGTCCGGCACCGATGACGACAGCTCTCCGCGGCATGGGGCTCCTTGTGTCCGGTCAGGGGTGTGCGGTCAGGGGACGGTGGTGCGGACGGCCGGGGCGGACGCCCTTGTTGCAGGGGGGAGTTCACCCCGGTGAGGCCCTCACCCCGGCGTGGCCCTCACCGTACCTTCCGGCACCGTGGCGGTGAGCCGGGACCGGGTGAGCGCCTGCGCCAGCTCGACCAGCCCGCCCGGGCCGGCCACCTCCGTGGCGTGGAGCCGGTACGTGCTCGGGGTGGTGCGGGGCTCCTCGTGCGCGGCGGCGCGGCGGGCCGCGTCGCTCACCATGGCCGCTTCCGCCGCGACCCGGGCCTCGTGCGCGGAGCGGCCCTCGTGCAGGGCGGCGTCCCGGGCGCGCTCGCGCACCCCGTCGTCGAAGTAGGGCGCCAGCGCCAGCAGGCCGTCGTGGATGGAGACTTCCCGCCAGTGCAGGCGTACCCGGGGCGGCTGCCACACGGCCATGGGTGGCTTCGGCGCGAGGGAGGCGAAGCGCACCTCCGACCACAACGGGCCGAGGCCGCGCAGGTCGTCGAGGTCGCGCCGGCAGGCCAGGGCCACCGGCAGCAGCCTCGGCAGGACGAAGCCCAGGGAGCACGTCAGGGCGCCCAGCGACGCCACCGGCGGGGCGACGGAGGTGGACAGGAAGTCGAGGTCGTGACCGGACCAACGGGCCACGAGCGCCGTGTACTTGGCGAGCTGGAAGCCCACCACGTCCAGCAGGATCCCGGCCAGGATCAGCCGCAGCCCGGTCCTGAGCAGACCGGTGACCTCGCGGCTCCAGGTGACGCACACGGCGCACATCACCAGGGTGGCCGCGCTGTGCCCGAGCAGGTAGAGCACGATCATCTCGCGCATGTACGGCGTGTTCGCGTAGTACGTGTCGAGGTCGGTGAGCCGCTCGGTGCTCGGGCCGGCCAGCGTGAACAGCACGACGATGGCGACGATCAGCGCGCCGTAGGCGGCCATGGTGCGCAGCACCAGGCGGCGGATCCGGGCCGGGGGTCCGCCCCGCCAGTTGATCAGCAGGACCAGCAGGGAGCAGCTGTACGCGGAGAGCATGCCGTAGGTGAGGGGCGCGCCGAAGTTCGCGACGCCCGTGAGGCGGTTGACGGCGGACAGGGTCAGCGGGGCCGAGCAGACGAAGACCAGGGCGCCCAGGACGATCGCGACGCAGGTGGACACGGTGAGCGGATGGCGCGGGGCCGCCAGGGGTCTGCGGAGCAGGACGACGCAGGAGAGCCCGAAGACGGCGCCCGCGAGGTACACCACGAGGCTCATGCCCGGGTAATCCCTTCCGTCGTACCGACGCGGAGCCGGGCGGCCGCGACGAGCGGGGACAGCACCAGGGCGTCGGCCACCCGTACCAGCAGGGCGGGGGCAGGGTTGCGGTCGGCGAACCAGTCCGGTTCGCCGACGGGCGCGAGCCGGTGGCCCGGGTCGCGCTCCTCCACCGCGGCCGCGGCGATCACCGCCGCCCATGCGGTGGCCTCGGCCCATTCCGCGTCGTTCGTGGTCCGTGCCGCGGTCTCCAGTGTCCGTTCGTACAGGGCCCGGTCGAAGAACGCGTTCAGGTGGCCGAGTGCGTTGTGGATGCTCGTCTGGCGCCACACCAGCCGGGTGGCGGCGGAGGACCAGCGCGGCCGGGGCAGCCGCAGCGCGCGCCGGCTGAGGAGTTCGTCCAGCTCCCGTTCCAGCGGTTCGAGGCGGGCGAAGGTCCGCCGGGCCCGCCACCGCTGCGTCAGCCGGGGGCCGGTCAGCGGGATCAGCACGCCGATGACGGTCAGCAGCGCGCTGACCCCGGCGGCGGCCGGTGACACGGTCGTACTGACCCACGACCAGTCGAGGCCGCACCAGCGGGCCACCACGGCGGCGAGCTTGGGCAGGCTGTACCCGGCGCCGCACAGCGAGCCGATGCCGAGGATGACCAGGCCCGCCCGCAGCCAGCCGTGCACCCGCCGGGCCCAGCGCAGCGACGACACCGCGGTGACGCTGACGGCGGCGAGGTGCCCGGCCAGGTACAGCACGATCATCTCGGCGGTGAACGGGGTGGTCGCGTAGTAGGTGTCCAGGTCGGTGCGGCGCTCCACGGGCGTGTCGCCCAGCACGAACATCGCCGCGATGCCCACGAGGACGATCGCGTAACCCACGATCCAGCGGCGGGCCGTGCGGTGCACATGGGGTCCGCCGCGCCAGTAGACGATCAGGACCTGGGAGGAGGCGCTGTAGGCGGTGATCGACGCGTAGGTCAGCGGGGCGGCGAGGTTCGGGACGCCGCTGAGGTGGTTGACCGCCCCGACGGTGGGCGGTGCCCCGAGGAAGAAGCAGGTGCCGGCCAGGCCGAGGACCACGCAGATGACGCGCAGGTAGGGGTCGCGCCAGTGACGTACCAGGTCGGGGGCCTTCACCAGCAGGCCCAGCCACAGCAGACCGCAGCTGACGTAGTTGATCAGGCCGTTCATCTTCCCGGTCCGTCTCCCGATCCGCTTCCCGGACCGCCGCTCGTGCCACGGTAGTTGAGGGCGGCGCCGATGCGCCCGGCGAGGCCCTGGGCGTCGTCCCCGGCCGCCGCGCCGCCCCCGGCGGCCTCCAGCCAGGGGCGCAGCCGCCCGCTCATCAACATGCCGAAGCGGTCGGCCTCCTGCTCGTCGGCGAGGCTGAAGTCGGTGCGCGCGGCGACGGGGCGCGGGCTGCCGTCCGCGGCCGGCGCGGGCGAGGGGCGGGCGTCGCGCTGGTGCATGTGCCACACCTCGTGGCAGAAGATCACGATCTGGTGCCAGACGGCGGCCCGTTTGTCCACGACGACGACGTCGTACGTGTCGCCCTCCAGCCACAGCCCGCTCGCGGTATGGGGCGGGAACACCTCGCGCCGGACCACGACCTCACGTCCCCGCCAGCGGCAGACGGAGTCGACCAGTGCGTCGAACAGGGCCTCGGGGTCGGCGGGCACCGGAACCCGCATGGGCTCGACGAGGGCACCGGCGAGCCGGCGCATCTCCTTCTTCGTGCGCACCGCTGCAATATGCCAGGACATGATCAGCCTCAGCCACCTCACCGTCGACGCGGCAGGAAGGAACCGGCCGCCTCCGCCGAACGAGCCGCCTCCGCCGGACGAGCCGCCTCCGCCGAACGAGTCGCCTCCGCCGGACGAGCCGCCTCCGCGGATCCGGCCGGCTCCGCCGCACCGGTTTCCTTCGGCCGCGGCGGCCCCGCCGCCACGCGAACGGCGTCGATCACGTCGGGGTGGCGCAACTCCCGTGAGACCGCCCCGATCTCCTGGAGCAGCTCCGTCGCGTCGGGGTGGCTCGTCGCACCGTCGCCGTGGGCGGAGCGCCCCCCGTCGGCCACGGCATCCAGGATCGCCACCGCCGCGGCGAGGGCCCGGGCCCGGGCCGGCGGGAACTCCAGCCGCAGCGCCGCCCGGTACGCCCGGGCGCGCAGCTCCTCGTCGAGGTGCCGGGCGAGCGGGAGCAGTACGTCGCGGATGTACGTCTCGCGTCGGACCAGGCGCAGTTCGGGGGTGGCGCGGGGCGGGAAGGGGAGTCCCTCGCCGTTGACGGTCCGCAACAGCCGGTACAGCGGCCGCAGTTCGCGGTGGGCGAGGCGCACCCGCCGGCGGTCGTGCAGGTACTGGCCGGCGTGCGGCAGGATGAAGCCGACGGCGATCAGGATGGCGGCCAGACAGGCCACCGGCGGGGCGACGTCCGTGCTCAGCCGGTCCAGGTCGTGGCCGGTCAGACGGGCCGTCACGGCGGTGAACTTGGCGAGGTCGAAGACGAGGTTCAGGCCGTAGCCGATCCCCAGGAACGTCAGCCCGCAGCGCAGCCGGGCGCCGAGACCGTCGGCGCGGACCCAGTTCCACACGAGCCACGAGGTGATCGCCACGGCCACCGTGTGGGCGAGCAGATAGAGCAGGATCTCCTCGCGCATGAATGGCGTGTTGGCGTAGTACGTGTCGAGGTCCCGCACCCGCTCCACGGGTACGTCCGCGAGGGCGAACAGCACCCACAGCGCCACGATCACGGCCGCGTAGACGGAGATCACCCAGCGCCTGGCGCGCCGGTCCGCGGCCGAGCGGTCGGCGGGGCCGCCCCGCCAGGCGATGATCAGCAGCAGCCCCGAGCCGCTGAACGCGGTCAGCAGCGAGTAGACCCAGGGCGCCGAGATGTTGGGCACGCCCGTGACCCGGTTGGTCCAGGTGATCGTGGCCGGCGTCACGGACACGAACACGGCGCAGGCGAGCAGCAGCAGCCCGCCGACCGCGCGCAGCAGCGGGTCGCGCCAGAGCCGGAGGATGCTCGGCAGTCTGAGCACGAGGGCGGCGACGAGGATCGCGGTGGGGATCCACACGAAGGACGTGTACAGCTCGCCGAGGAAGGTCATCACCACGTCGTACGCTCCCCCCTGTCCCCGGCCGTCCGCCGCCGTCCGCCGCACGGCCGGTCCGAGGTTACGCGCCCGGAACTGACGGCGTCATGTCCTGCGATGACCGTCGTGGGACCGCGAACGACCGCTGTGTCCGGAAAACGCCGTCGGGGAGGCGCGCGAGGGTACGGACCGAAATCCGTCGAAGCCTGCTCACCCCATTGACGCGCGAGCGCTCGGATTTTACGGTCCCGTTCGAAGTTACGAGCGCCATACGGCATTTCGAACAGGTAGGACTTCCTCAGTAACGGCCCAGCTTCCGTCCGGGGCGCGGGGAACTGCGCGACCGGCCACGGACAACCTGCACCCGCCCACGACCGAGAACAACCCACCCCCGAAAGGCGAACATTGCGCACCGCCCGCTTCACCCTCGACCCCGCCTTCAGCGTCGGCGAAGTCAACCCCCGCCTCTTCGGCTCCTTCGTCGAGCACCTGGGCCGCTGCGTCTACACCGGCATCTTCGAGCCGACGCACCCCACCGCCGACCCCGCCGGCCTCCGCCAGGACGTCCTCGACCTGATCCGGGAGCTCGGCGTCACCACCCTGCGCTACCCCGGCGGCAACTTCGTCTCCGGCTACCGGTGGGAGGACTCGGTCGGCCCCGCCGAGGACCGCCCCCGCCGCCTCGACCTCGCCTGGCGGTCGACGGAGACCAACCGCTTCGGCCTCTCCGAGTACATCGGCTTCCTGAAGAAGGTCGGCCCGCAGGCCGAGCCGATGATGGCGGTCAACCTCGGTACGCGGGGCGTGGCGGAGGCCCTGGAACTCCAGGAGTACGCCAACCATCCCTCCGGCACCGCCCTCTCCGACCTCCGGGCCGCGCACGGCGACAAGGACCCCTTCGGCATCAAGGTCTGGTGCCTGGGCAACGAGATGGACGGCCCCTGGCAGACCGGCCACAAGACGGCCGAGGAGTACGGCCGAGTCGCCGCCGAGACGGCCCGCGCCATGCGCCAGATGGACCCGTCCGTGGAACTGGTCGCGTGCGGTTCCTCCAGCCAGTCCATGCCGACCTTCGCCGAGTGGGAGGCGACGGTCCTCGCGGAGACGTACGACCTGGTCGACTACATCTCCCTGCACGCCTACTACGAGCCCCAGGACGGCGACCTCGACTCCTTCCTGGCCTCCGCCGTCGACATGGAGTCCTTCATCGAGAACGTGGTCGCCACCTGTGACCACGTGGGCGCCAGGCTGAAGTCCCGGAAGAGGATCAACCTCTCCTTCGACGAGTGGAACGTCTGGTACACGTCGAGGTGGCACGAGATCGAGAACTCCGACGCGCGGGACTGGCCGGAGGCCCCGCGCCTGCTGGAGGACAACTACAGCGTCCTGGACGCCGTGGTCTTCGGCTCCCTCCTCATCGCCCTGCTCCGCCACGCCGACCGCGTCACGGTCGCCTGCCTGGCCCAGCTGGTCAACGTCATCGCCCCGATCCTGACGGAGCCCGGCGGCCCGGCCTGGCGCCAGACGACGTTCTTCCCCTTCGCCCAGGCGTCGCGGTACGGCAGGGGCCGGGTCCTGGACGTACGCGTGGACTCGCCGACGTACGACACGAGGAAGTACGGCGAGACGAACCTGCTGCACGCGACCGCGGTCAGGGCCGACGACGGCACGGTCACCGTCTTCGCCGTGAACCGCAGCCGCACGGAGCCGCTGCCGCTGGAGGTGGCCCTGAGCGGCCTCGGCCTGACGTCCGTGGCGGAGCACAGCGTCCTGGCCGACGAGGACCCGGACGCCCGCAACACCCTGGAGGAACCGGAGCGGGTGGCACCCCACCCGGCCAAGGGCACGACATTGACCGACGGCACCCTGACGGCCGTTCTCGAACCCCTCTCCTGGAACGTGATCCGCCTGGCGTGAGCGCCCCCACACGCGCCCCGCAGTCAACGGCCGGGGGAGTCCACCTCCACCACCTCGACCCCTCCGGCCGCACTCCCCAGCAACTCCAGCCGCACGACCCCCGGTCCGACCTCGCTCGTCCCGTCCGCGAGCACGGCCAACGCCAGCGTGTTGGCCCCCCGGGTCCGCAGGATCCCGTTCGGCAGCACGAACGTGTGCTGCGGCCCCACGTCGTTGACGTACTGCCCGAGGTTCCACCCGTTGAGGAAGATCTGCACCCGGTAGGCCCGCGCCGGATCGTCCTCCAGGACCAGCCCGACCGACGCGTCCACCCCGCCCGGCACGGACAGCCGGAACCCGGTGCGGTACCAGGTGACGCCCATCCCCTCGTCGGAGCGGGGAAGCGTGACCGGCTCCCAGCCGCCGTCCGCGAACCCGGGCAGGTGCCAGCCCTCCCGCTCCCCGTACAGCCCGCCGTTGTTCTGCGGCCCCCGCACCGGATCCGGTGCGACCGCGCCCTGGATCCGCCAACTCACCTGCGGCGAGACGCCCCTGAAGGAGACGTCGGTCAGCCCGCGCGCCGCCTTGTGGGTGTCGAGCGACCCGCCGTCCATGTCGTGCTGCATCCGCCGCACCAGCACGGACAGCACGTGCCCCGGCTTCCTGAGCTGCTTCTTTTCGAGCTTCTTCCTGAGCCCGTCGGCGGAGAACTCGGCGGTGGCCGTCCAGCTCCCCTTGCGTACCGTCTTCGCATCCGGCACCGGCATCCGGTGCGAGCCCAGCGGCACCCCGTCCAGCCAGGCCATCAGCATGCCCTGGGTGCCGGTGCTGTAGGCGAGGGAGACGGACTCCAGGTCCTCGATGCCTCCCTCGATCCGCGCCCGGTACCAGACGTCCCCGTAGTGGAAGCCGTAGTCGTCGGCGAAGAGCACCGGTCGGCCCGCCGGGACGGCCGTCGTGCTGAACGACGTCTTCTTGTCGGCGGTCTGCCACGCCGAGTCGTCGAAGCCGGCCGCGGCCTCGGGGTTCTCGGTCTTCCGGCGCCAGCCGGTCAGTTCCGGCAGCGCCGGCCGCGGCGCCGCCGGCATCCGCGCGAGGGCGACCAGGCTCTCCGAGACGGTCACCCGGGTCCGTACCGGCTGCCCGTTCCAGGTGACCGAGGTGATCCCGCGGGGCCCCCAGACCTCGACGCCGATCGACTCGACGATGTCCCCGGTGAGGTGCACGGCGGACCCGTCGAGCTTCGCGTGGCGCAGCAGCGCCGGGCCGTAGACCAGGAGCGTGCCGGACGGGGTGTCGTAGGGGAACAGCCGTACGGAGGTCGCGTCGTCGGCGAAGAGGAGGAGCAGCGGGGTGTCGGACTCGCCGCGCTGGACCAGGACCCGGGTGAGCCCGCCCTTTCCGAGCGGCGCGGTGACGTGCAGGACGCCCTGCTCGTAGACCCAGGCCGCCTCGGGGTCGATGCGCTGGACCAACGGCTCGGCCGGGCACTCCAGGACGAGGTGCGCCATCTCGCCGTAGCGGCCGGTGAACAGGGCGATGTCCTGGCGGCCGGCGGTGAGCACGAACATCGGCTGGGCGGTGCAGTAGCGCAGCTTCCGCCTGCCGAGGGAGAGGCCGGTGGTGACGAGCCGGGCGTCGTGGCCCGCGACGGTCAGCTCGACGTCGTCGCCGTCGGTGGTGCGCAGCGTGGAGGTGACCTCGTCGGCGCCGTCGTTGCGCAGGACGTAGACGTGTGCCTGGGTGTCGGGGTTGGTGAGGTGGTACGTCTTCAGCCCGGCCACGTGGACGTCGGCCGCGCGGTCCAGCTTCGCGAAGTCCGGTACGCGCTGCAGGAGATGGCCGAGCTGGTGCATCGGCGCGATCTTCGGGGTGACGTTGCGGGCCTCGTCGATGGCGGCGCCGTAGTCGTACGACGTGTAGACGACCGGTGCCGGCAGCCACCCCCAGGTGGTGCCGCCGAAGGTCATGTAGACGTTGTGGAGGGTGAGGCCGTTGGCGAGGTTGGTGAGGTAGAAGCGGCGTTCGTAGGCCGCGTCGCGGGTGCGCCGCGACTCGGCGTACCCCTTGCCGCCGAACTCGACCCCGCCCCACGGGTCGAACCAGCCGCCTCCGTACTCCGGCACGAACCCGGGGGTGCGCGGGCTCGCGGTCGCACCGCCCTTGAGGCCGCCGATCCCGAAGTCGCCCCAGTCCGGCGGGGGCTGGGAGGGCGAGGGATAGCCGTCGAAGCCGTACAGCCACCTGCCCCGCTCGCCGCCCGTGTCGAAGGAGCCGGGGATCCAGTAGCCGTTGCGGCCCTTGTCGTTGTGGAAGAGGGGGACGTCGATGCCGTCGGCCCGCACCTTCTTGTAGAGGTGGGACATGTAGGCGGGGCCGCTCGGGTCGGCGACGTGGCCGTCGTACTCGTTCTCGATCTGGTAGAGCAGGACGGTGCCGCCGCCGTCGGTGTGCTGGTGACGGCGGACGATGCGGTTGACGGCCGTCAGCCACTGGTCGACGTGGCCGAGGTAGGTCGGGTCGGTGCCGCGGGCGGCGCCCTCGGTGGCGGTGAGCCAGCCGGGGAAGCCGCCCGCGTCGACCTCGGCGTTGATGTAGGGGCCGGGGCGGAGGATCACGTACAGCCCGGTCTCGGCCGCCGTGCGCAGGAAGAGGTCGAGGTCGCGGACGCCGGTGAAGTCGTACTCCCCGGGCGCGGGGGAGTGGTAGTTCCACGCCACGTAGATGCTGACCGTGTTGTAGCCGTGCCCCCGCATCTTCTCCAGGACGTCCCGCCACAGGGACGGGCTCGGCAGGCGGAAGGGGTGCAGCTCGCCGGACCAGACCACCAGGCGCCGCCCGTCCACGACGAGGGAGTAGTGGTCGTAGCCGATGGTGTGCCGCCGTCCGTCGGCTCTCGGCGCGGCCGGTGCCGGGCCGGTCGGCACACTGCGTGCCGCGTAGGCCGCGGGCGCCCCGGGGCCGCCGCTGCCGCCCAGGGCGAAGCCGAGCGCGGCCGAGCCGGCGAGGGCACTGAAGGTACGTCTGCTGAGCGCCAAGGGATCCTCCCGGGCGATCTTACGGGGCGCGGGTGCGGCCATTGTCCACGGGAGGACGCCCCACAATGGACGCATGAGGATCTCGGCACGAGCGGATTACGCGGTACGGGCGGTTCTGGAGCTTGCCGTACGGCAGGGTGAGGGCCCCGTGAAGGCGGAGGAGATCGCCGGCGCCCAGGACATCCCGCACAAGTTCCTCGAGGGCATTCTGGGTGACCTCCGGCGTGCCGGGATCGTCGGCAGCCGGCGTGGCGGGGGCGGCGGCTACCGCCTGGCGCGGGAGGCGTCCGCGATCACCGTGGCCGACCTGATCCGCGC
Source organism: Streptomyces sp. NPDC104761 (assembly GCF_055583445.1). NCBI lineage: Bacteria > Bacillati > Actinomycetota > Actinomycetes > Kitasatosporales > Streptomycetaceae > Streptomyces > Streptomyces sp. NPDC104761. Next base: position 438,580 of record NZ_JBVJNZ010000004.1, read on the forward strand.
GGTGGACGGCCCGATCGTCTCGGTGCGCGGCGAGCGCCCGACGGGCCTGGCCTACACCGGCACCGCCCAGCCGCTGCTGCCCCTGTGGATCGCCCTGCGCGCCAACGTCCGCAGGATCCTCGAAGGCGTCACGGTGGCGGACATCGCGGCGGACGCCCTGCCGGAGCCGGTACGGGCGCTGGCGGCGGAACCGGCGGCCTGGGAGAACCCTTGAGCCCCTGCGGCGGTCCCTCCGGCGGGGTGTGAAATCCGGCGTTGTGAATGGCCGGAGTTCGACCTGACCGGTTCATGCCATGGTTCCTACGATTCGAGCGCCCCGGCCTTCACAGGAAACGCACAGTTTCTTCAAAAGTGAACTACGGAACTACGGGACGGCCGCGGGTGCAACCCCCCACTCGATCACCGAACCGGAGAAACCATGGGACCCAGGAGACACCGACTCCTGTTCGGCGGAGCGCTGGCCGCGCTGCTCACCGCCGGGCTGCCCGCTCAGGCCCAGGCCTCGTCGTCGCCGGTCTTCGACGACCCGCCGCCGGACAAGATCGTCATCAACGTCGCCACGGTGAACGGCTCCGGCTGTCCGCAGGGAACCACCGCGGTCGCCGTGTCCGAGGACAACGAAGCCTTCACCGTCACCTACAGCGCCTACCTCGCCCAGGCCGGCGGCAACTCCGACCCGACCGCCTTCCGGCGCAACTGCCAGCTCAACCTGGTCGTCCACGTGCCGGGCGGCTTCACCTACGCCATCGCCAGCGCCGACTACCGCGGCTTCGCCTCGCTGCAGCCGGGCGCCACCGGCACCCAGCGCGCCTCGTACTACTTCCAGGGCTCCTCCAACACCGCGGCCGCCAACCACCCCTTCACCGGCCCCTACAACGACAACTGGCAGGCCACCGACACCACCGACTGGGCCCAGCTGGTCTGGGCGCCCTGCGGGGTCCAGCGCAACTTCAACATCAACACCGAGCTGCGGGTGAGCGCCGGCAGCGCGAACCCCGGCAAGGTCAGCTTCATGACCATGGACTCCACCGACGGCGAGATCAGCACCGTCTACCACCTGGCCTGGAAGCAGTGCCCCGCCACATAGCCCGGCCGGTCACAGGCTTCCGGGCCGGACCAGCCCGGTCCGCTTGACCCCGGTCAGGATGGGCGTGACCTCCATCGCGGAGACGTGCTCCAGGGCGCCGACCGTGTCGCTCAGGAAGACGTAGAGCGCGTCGAGGTCGGCCGCCGCGACGGCCACGACCAGGTTGGCCGAGCCGGTGGTGGCCGAGGCGAACCGCACCTGTGGATGACGGCTCAGCCGCCGCCCGGTCTCCTCCAGACGGCCGGGGGCCACCGTCATCCACAACAACGCCTCGGTACGGATGCCCAGCCGGGCGAGATCGACCTCGGTCGCGAGCCTGAGGACCAGGCCGCCCGTCAGCGCCTCCAGGCGCCGGCGGGCGGTCAGGGCACTGATGCCGGCACGGCGGGCGAGGTCCGTGTAGGAGGCCCGCCCGTCCTCGACGAGCCCGGCGACCAGCTGGTGGTCGGCGGGGGTGAGCGTCGGGTGCGGGGCGCCCTGCGAAAGGCCGGGCCGCAGACTGGCCAGCTCCTCCTGCGACAGCAGGCCGCCGCTCCAGTCGAACCCGGCCGGGAAGACGCGCAGCAGCGCGTGCGAGGTCCACGACTGGACCGCCGCGGTGGCCGGAAGGTCGCGCAGCAGCAGGTTGTTGCGGGCGTCCGGCCCGTCCAGGAACAGGATCGTGCAGATCTCGTCGCCGCCGCCGAGGACGTCCACCCAGATCGTGTCGGGGCGGCGGGCCAGGGTGGCGGCGACGGCGCTGATCCGGTTGGGCTTGCAGCGGATGCGCAGGGCCAGCGGGATCAGGCCGGGGAAGCACACCGGGTTGCGGACGGCCGTGGCCCGCAGCGTGCCGTCGTGGTAGAGCGGCGCCGCCCGCCGCACCACGGTCCGCTCCGAGACCCCGAGGACCCGCCCGACCGTGCGCCAGGAGGCTCGCGGGGAGGCCAGCATCGCGGCGGCGATCCGGCTGTCGGTCTCGTCCAGCTGATGACGCGCTTTCTCCATGTTGCACGATGCTATGACGCTCTTTCTCGATATTCAGCCCGCATTCTGGCTCATCTCCGCACTCCTGGTGAGGATCGGTGACGTCGCAGCCGAACCGAGAGAGGTGAGCACCATGGCGGGCATCGAGAACCCGGTCGTGGCCACGGAGCAGGGCAGGGTCCAGGGCGTCGCGGAAGGCGGGGCGGTCTCCTTCCGGGGCATCCCCTACGCCGCGTCGCCGGTCGGCGGGCTGCGGTTCGCCGCACCGCGGCCGCACGAGGGGTGGACGGGGGTGCGGGAGGCGGTCAAGGCCGGACCGTCCGTCCCGCAGGGCCCGTCCCGCCTGGAGCGGGTGATGGGACACCGGGTGCCGGACTGGGACGAGGACGGCAGCCTCACCGTCAACGTCTTCGCGCCACGCGGGGCCCTGGCGGACGGCACACCCCGCCCGGTCCTGCTCTGGTGGCACGGCGGCGGCTTCACCAGCGGCTCCGGCGGCTGGGACTGGTACGACGGCGGCCGCCTCGCCGCCCTCGGCGACATCGTGGTCGTCACCGCCAACTACCGGGTGGGACCGCTGGGTTACCTGTACCTCCCGGAGATCGGCGCCGCCAACCTCGGCCCCCAGGACCAGGCCGCCGTGCTGCGCTGGGTGCGGGACAACATCGCCTCCTTCGGCGGCGACCCGCGCGCGGTGACGGTCGGCGGCCAGTCGGCCGGCGCCTACTCCGCGCTGTCCCTGGCGCTCGACCCGGCGACCTGCGGCCTGGTCACCCGGGTGCTCGTGCAGAGCGGCCCGTTCGGACTGGCCCCGCAGGACCCCGAGGACGCGGCGGCGAACGCCGGGGCCTACCTGGAGCTGCTCGGCGTCCCGGCCGGTGCCGGCACCGCGCAGGCCCTGCGCGCCCTGCCCGCCGAGCAACTCCTGTCCGCCTACGGGCAGCTGGCGGCGCGGCTCGCCCGCCCCGGCAACGCCGCCCCGCCCATGTACCCGGTGCTCGGCGCCCCCGGCATGCCCCGCACCTGGCAGCGGGCGCTCGCCGACGGTGCCCTGGAGGGCAAGCCGCTGCTCATCGGGACCACCGCCGACGAGGCCACGTCCTTCTTCGCCTTCGACCCGGCCGTCCAGAACCTCACCGGTGCCGGCGCCCTGGACCTCCTGTCCGCCCAGGCCGGCGACCGGGCCCGGGAGCTCTACGACGCGTACGCCGCCCGGCTCCCCCAGGGCACCCCCGCGCAGATCTTCACCGCGATCGGCACGGACACCCTCTTCCGCGACGGCTCGCTGGAGATCGCCGACCACCACGCGGCCGGCGGCAACGCGACCCACGTCTACGAGTTCGACTACCGCCCGGCCGCGGACCCGCACGCCCTCGGCGCCGCGCACTGCGCCGAACTCCCTTTCCTCTTCAACACGTTCGACGCCTACCCGGACAGCCCGATGCTCGGCAGTGTCGGCGATGCCCAGCGCGCCCTCGGGCACGAGTTCGCCACCGCCGTCGCCGAGTTCGTCAGGACCGGCTCGGTGCGCGACTGGCTCCCGTACGCCCCCGGCACGCCTGCCCGCGTCCGCCACTTCGGCTGACCCGGCTGACCCGGCTGAACCGGACCCGGCTGAACCCGGACGGCGGCGGCCTGCTCAGACCCTGCCGGCCGCCGTGGCCCGGAACGTGTTCCGGTAGGCCTGCGGGGAGACACCGATCGCCGCGTGCAGGTGCTGCCGCAGCGACGTGCCGGTGGCGAAACCGACCTCGGCGGCGATCCGGTCGACCGACAACTCACTGGTCTCCAGGAGGTCGCGGGCGCGCCGCACCCGCTGCTGGATCAGCCAGCGCCCGGGGCTGGTCCCCGTCTCCTCCTGGAAGCGGCGGGCGAAGGTGCGCCGGCTCATCCGGGCGTGCTCGGCCAGCTCCTGCAGTGCCAGCGGCCGTTCCAGGTTCTCCAGGGCCCACGCCCGGGTCGCCGCCGTACCGGTGGCGCCCTCGTCCGGCACCGGCAGCTCGATGTACTGCGCCTGGCCGCCGTCCCGCCACGGCGGTACGACGCACTGCCGGGCCACGCTGTTGGCGACCGCGCTGCCGTGGTCGGAGCGCACGACGTGCAGGCACACGTCGACGCCGGAGGCCGCTCCCGCCGAGGTCAGGACATCCCCGTCGTCGATGAACAGCACGTCCGGATCCAGCGCCACCTGCGGGAACATCCGCCGGAACAGCGGCGCCAGCGCCCAGTGCGTCGTCGCCGGCCGCCCGTCGAGCATCCCGGCCGCCGCGAGCGCGAACGCCCCCGTGCAGATGGAGACGATCCGGGTCCCGGGCCGGATCCGCGCCAGCGCGGCGGCATCGGGCCCGGACAGCTCCTGCGCGATCCGCGCCATGTCGTACGGCGGTACGACCACGGTGTCCGCACTCTCCAGCGCCTCGGGCCCGTGCCCGACGGTGACGGTGAAGTCGGCGTTGGTCGCCACCGTACGGTCGTCCGTCGCCGTGCAGGTCACCACGTCGTAGGCGCCGGGAACGCAGGCGAAGACGCGGTTCGGGATCCCCAGCTCGAAGGGGTAGACCCCGTCGAGAGCGAGCACGACGACCCGGTGCGGGCGGGCGGGCAGGAAGTCGATGTCGTCGGACATGGCACGATCCTATCGCTCACGGCCTATCCTGCCACCACACGGCAACCCGACTCAGCGAGGGCTTGGACACGAATCCCCTCCAGATCGTCGAGGCCGTCAGGGGCAATCCGCACTATGAGGGCGGATGTGTGAGACTCCCTGTCTGTCATTCCGGTGTATCCGGAGTGGGGCAGGATGTCGCCAATGGTCTGGGCGTGCCGGTCTGGACTCCCACCACCAAGGTCGGCGTCCTGCCGAGCCTCGGGAGGGGCACATTAGTCATGCTGAGAGTCGGGTTTGTCCGCGAGTTCTTCGAGGGGCCGGTCGATCTTCCCGGGATCGGTGAACTCACGCGCTCGGACTCCGGGGAGTGGCAAGGGATCGCGGTCGTCGCCGTCGCGTACCTTGCCAACTCCCCGGTGGTTGCCGAATTCACCGAGACCGACAAGTGCTTGCTGGGCTGTGGCGAGAACCTTGTAGGCTGCTCGTCATTGTTCACCGACGGGGCCTGGGTCTGGCGCCGCGATCTCGCGCATTACGTGGGACGCCACGGCGTGGTGCTGCCGGCGGAGTTCGTCGAGCGGATGCGGGGGTTCGACTGGAAGCCGCCTGTAGAGGCCGTCGACGCGTCGCTGGCGCGCCTGGCATTGCAGACCGCCTGGCAGGTGGTCTGACGTGTTGAGCGACATGACGGATGGGACCACGTATATCGCCGCCGCGGGAATTCGGACCGTCCCGGGAATTTCGTCGGCACGGTGCTGAGGTTGGGGAGTGGGAAGTGACAGGATCACGCGCGGAACGCCGTTCCGCCGGTACCGAGACCATGGTGGACGTGCTGTTGCGCTGGGCGTGGATCCGGCGCCGCACGCCCGCGCGGGACATTGCGGACTTCGACGGCGGGCAGCCGCTGCGGGTCGTCGGGTTCACTCAGAGCATCGGTGGGACGGTCAAGGTCTCGGTCGGTAAGGGCAAGCAAATCGCGCGGCTGAGGCAGGGCTACCTTCGGCTCGCCGCCGGTGAGGCGCCGGTCTGGACCGACGCGCGAGGAGGCCGGAGCGAGACTCTCCAGGGACCGTTCCGGCTGAAGCCGGCTGCCGGGAAGGTACGTCTGGCCCGGAAGTTCGAGCGATACGAACTCGTCACGGGCGCGGGGACGTATGACTTGACGGTTCCTAGGAAGGACGGGGAGCTGGTACGGCATGTGTTGGGCGGCGGGGCGGGGACTCGTTAAGGCTCCAGGGTCGTGGACGACGACACGCTGGTGAGCGATCTGCTGGAGCCCCACGTGGGTGTATGCCACCGGGTCGCCTGCCAACGCCCTGCAGCCGGAAGTGGCTGAGTACGAAGATCTCTCGGTCTACCGCGACGGCTACTCGCCGTTCGCGATGAAGAACGTCGGTTGGCTGCGCAGCCTCACACTCGGCAGCCACGACTGCGATTTCTGTTCCGATGAAGACGGGCGGGGTGGCGATGGAGAAATTCACGTCTACTCCGCGGATCAGCCAGTGGTGTTCTCGGCTCCCTTGCTCGTCCTCCACTATGTGACACGGCATGGATATACACGTGAGGGGAGCGCCCTTTCGCTGGGACTCCAGGGCGGAAACCCTGGCCGCCATCCTGGCGGATCCCATGAGTCACGCATTCGGCTCGTGTCCGGCGAGCACGGCCTCCACCGCCTCGCGCGCCGCGCCGAGATCGGCGTAGGCGCGTTCGCGGTGCACCGGGGCGAAACCGGCCTCATCGACTTCCGCAACCAGTTCGCCGCCCACATGGGCCCGGTCGCCCTCCGGCTGCGCGAGCAGCCGCAGATCCACCACGGCCGCGCCCGGGTCCGCTGGGAGATCCTGACCGGTGGCGGCGCGGAGGCCTCCTGCGCCACCGGAACCGACCGACGTCCTGCACCTCGAGGAGGACGGCCGGTCGCGGGTAGAGGCGGGGCATGTCTGCCCCCGGGCTTGCCCCTCCGCACCTTCCCCGCGAGCCGCCAGGGGTGGAGGATCCTCCCTCTCTGCCCTGGCCGACATGAAGGAGAAGTGGCGTGCGCGCGCAGACACGGCCCGGTGCGGTCGAGGCGACCGGGGCCGGGCCGCAGCGGTCCGAAGCGGCGACCGTCCGGCCGCCCGTGCGGGACCTGAGCCCTGCGGGCGTCCGGGATTTCCAGGGGACCGCCGGCAACGAAGCGGTGACCCGGGTGGTTCAGCGGCTCCGGGACCCCGTCGCGACGGTGCAGCGGACCAGGACGGCCGATCCGGAGATCCAGCCCATCGTCGACGCGGTGGAGGAGATGCTGGGCACCGCCCGCTCCCTGATCGCCACGGCACAGGGGTTCGCGTTCCGGCTGCGGGGCAGGGAGAGCCAGCAGAAGCACTGCGACGACCTCGGCATGTCTCTGGACACCGCCGAGCACATGGTCTACGGCCAGTTCCGCGCCGACGGCCCGGCCGGCCGGACGGCCAACCCGCGCACCACCGCGCTGAAGGCCCTGCTGGACGAGATCCAGCAGCGGCACATCGAGTACGTGGGCATCCTGCGCCGGTTCGGCCTGCGCCCCGTCGGCGCCGACATCGGTCCCCAGGACACCGAGGGCCTGGCGCAGCTGTCCGACACCTGGTCGCGGGTGGTCGGCGGCCAGGGCATCAGGACCTCCTCCACCCCGCGGCCGTTCGGCGAAGACCGTACGCCCGCCCCGGTGCGGGGCTTCGAGGACCAGATGCTGTCCCACCACGCCCGGCTGCTCTCCCGGCAGCACGGCCGGGACCTGGTCGGCGGTCTCACCGCCGGAGTCGCGGGCGCCGGCACGGCCATGGTGAGCGTCGTGCCCTTCCACCCCGAGCAGATCGAGTTCATGGGCGGCAACAGCGTGGTCGGCGCGGAGGCGGCCGTCGACACGCCCGAAGGACTCGCGTCCGCCCCCGACACCCCCGGCAGGGGCAGCACCAGCGTCGTCGCCGTGCCGCACGGCCTGCGGGACAGCGAGGGCGCGCACGAGGGCGAGGCCGTCTCGCCCGCCTTCCTGGTCTACGGGCACGAACTGATTCACGCGCAGCACAACATGCACGGCATCAACATCCGCAACATCGGTGACGAGGAGGCGGCGACCGTCACCGGCAACGAGACCTCCACCGCCCTGCACGAGCAGCGGCGGGTGCCGGTCACCACGGAGGAGATGCTGCGCGACGAACACGGCCTGCCACGCCGCGGCGGCTACACCTGAGGAACGGCCGCCGGCCACAACGGCCGCCGGCCACAACGGCCGCCGGCCACAACGGCCGCCGGCCACAACGGCCGCCGGCCACAACGGCCCTACGCCTCGCGCCCTAGTCCCGACGCCGGATGCGGCCGGACGCGTCACCTCATAGCCTCGCCGCATGGCATCAGTTGACTCTCCCCGCAGCGAACCCCGAAGCCAGGAGCAGCGCAAGCGCGAGGCCCTGGAGCGGCTCGCGCGGGACAACGACGTATGGGTCGCCACGGCCGACGCGGGCGGCGAGCCGTGCCTCGTCCCCCTCGCCTTCTGGTGGGACGGCGAGAGCGTGTGGCTGGCCACGCGCGACACCAACCCGACCGGACGCAACCTCATCGCCTCCGGCCGGGTCCGGCTCTCCTTCGGCCACACCCGCGACGTCGTCCTGGTCCACGGCACCGCGCGCATGCTCACCCGGGAGGAACTCCCGGCCGCGGTGGGCGACTCCTTCGCCGCCAAGGACGGCTGGGACCCCCGCGAGGACCACCCGTCGTACGTGTTCTTCCAGGTCGCCCCGCAGGTACTGCAGGCCTGGGGAACGGTGCCGGAGCTGGCCGGACGGACCCTGATGCGCGACGGGAAGTGGCTGGTCTAGGGCTGCGGGCCACGTACGGGCCCGTGCACGGGCTTGCCGAGACGAATCCGGTGGAAAGGCGTCTGCGGCCGAGACGCCGGAGGCCTGCCGGTGTGCGCGCCTGCCGGACAAGGACCGTGAGGCCACCCGCTTCTCCGGCCAGTGTCGTGCCTCCGCGCACCGAGTAAAGGGCGCTGCGCGTCGCCTTCGGCGATGGGCCTGCGGCCCACCCTTGACTCGGTGCGTTCCAGCACGGGAGAGAAGCGTGCGGGCGGCCGGAGGGGAACGGGGGCCGACCGGAGTGTACCAGCCGTCGGTCAACTCCGCATCGCGGCCGGGGGCGCGACCGCGCCTCGGCGGCACGCCGCGCGGGCAAAGCGGCGAACGGCCGGTGGCGGCCGGACCGCTCAGCCCAGCCGCAGAGTCCTGCTGTTCCGGTGGCGTCACGGGTGGATCGGAGGATCCGTGCCACCCGTCCACCGGTCCATCCCCGCCTCACCTGGCGGACATCCCCCCAGCCCGGCACACATCCTCCTTTCGCGCCTCCAGACGGTGCGGCGATGCGGAGGGCCGATGCGGCGCTGGTGGCTCCGGCCCTGGCTTTCGGCCACCCACCACCGGCCGTTCGCCGCTTTGCCCGCCCGGCGTGCCGGCGAGGCGCGACCGCGTCCCTTCACGCCGGACGCGTCCGCAGCCGACCGTGGGGCCTGTTTGCCTGAGCCGCCCACTTTCGCGGGCAGCCCGCTCGCTTCTTCCCCGTGGTGGAGCGACCCGTGTCAAGGGTGGGCCGCAGGCCCATCGCCGAAGGCGACGCGCAGCGCCCTTTACTCGGGTCGCGGAGGCACGACCATGAAAGAGAAGCGGGCGGCCCTACGGTCACTTTCCGGTGTGCGTGAGGAAGTTGGCCCACGCGGTGGGGGAGAGGGCGAGCTGGGGGCCCTGGCGGTTCTTGGAGTCGCGGATGTGGATGGTGGTGGGGCAGGGGGCGATCTCAATGCAGTTGTCGCCGGATCCGCTGCTGTAGCTCGACTTATGCCAGGTGAGGGCCACTTCGACGCAGTCGCCGTCGCCGCCGCTGCTGTAACTGCTCTTGAACCACGACAGGTTCATGGTGCTCATAGGTCCCCTCGCATCCGCTGCAACAGGCTCCGTGAGTCTTTCAGCGTAAGAGCCTGTGAGCGCATCCTGGCATAGCGCTGCTGGAGGATGCTGACTTCCTTCGGGTCGGATACGAGCAGGCCCCCGCGTTGCCCCTCGCAGTAGGCGAACCACTTGTTCTCCGGTGTCTCCATAAGCTGCACCGGGCCGTCGAGCCCCGCGTGTGACTCCCGTACCGTGGGCATGACCTGGATCTCGACGTTCCGCAACTCCGCGAGCCGCAGCACATGAGCGATGAGTTCTCGGGTGACCTCTGTTCCGCCGGTCCGGCGCAGGAACACCCCCTCTTCCAGGATGAAGCTGAACGCCGTGTTGGGGCGCTCGCGCAGTAGTCGCTGTCGGTCGGCTCGGGCCACCCACTGTGCCTCGATCTGCTCGTCGTCCAGCGGCGGCAGCTGTTGGGTGAACAACGTCCGCGCGTACGCCTCCGTCTGCAACAGGCCGGGCAGCAACCGGCATTCGTAGGTGTACAGCGTGATCGCCGCCGCCTCCATCCGAGCCCACCGCCGAAACCAAGCCGCCAACCCAGGCTGCCGAGCCACATGCCCCGCCGCCCGCCGCAGCGCGCCCGTGTTGCCCAGGGCCTCCTCCGCCGCCTCCACGAAGGACTCGTCCGGCATGCGGCGGCCCAGCTCCACGGACGCCACCGTGTGTTTCGAGAACCGCACCCGTTCGCCGAACTCCTCACGGCTCAGCCCGGCATGTTCGCGCAACGCCTGGACCACTGCCCCGAAGGTCCGCAGACTGTCCGACGACTCCGGCTCCGCTCCATCGCCCACGTAGGCCACCTCCCGGCCCCATGGTGACGGCGCGTCACCGGTACGGTCCAGTCCGTGACCGCGTACGCGGGACCGGCGTACGCGGCTCCCACCTGGAGAAGTGCCCGTCGTCGGCGGCAGATTGGGGGCATGGACGTACCCCTCACCACCGTCACCGTCAGTCGAACACTCGCCCAGCGGCTCAGTGGCACCCCGCGGGGTGCCCGGCTCGCGCGGCATCTCGCGGTCGCGCAACTCCACGCATGGGGTGGCCGGTTCGCGTCGGCGGAGGTGATCGACAAGGTGTCGGTGATCGTCGCGGAGCTGGCGGCGAACGCCGTGACGCACGGCCGCGTGCCGGGGCGGGACTTCGAGCTGCGGCTGTCGGTGGTGACGGGGAGCGTGCGGGTCGAGGTCACCGACACCCGGGCCGAACGGCGGCCGCCCGGCCCCCGGGACGTACGGCCGTCGGGGCCGCTGGACGCCGGTGGGCGCGGGCTCGTGCTCGTGGACGCGCTGGCGGATCGGTGGGAGGTGCTGGAGCGGGACTGCGACGGCGCACCGGGCAAGACCGTACGGGCCGAGGTGGACCTGCCGCTTCGCCGCCGGTCCTGAGCGGGGCCCCGGGAGGGTGTCCCCCCGGGGCCGGGGGGCGTCAGGTCGAGACGCCCAGGGTGAGCGTGCCGGTGTAGCCGGCGGTGGTGGAGCCGGTGACGGTCATGAGGCCGGAGGAGGCGCCGCCGTCGTCGTAGATCGAGTCCTGCGCGAGGGTGGTGCGGGTGGTCGTGTTGGTCGAGTAGGGCGAGACCTTGGCGACCGCCGTGGTGATGGTCTCGTCGATGAAGAGCTGGCCGGTGTGCACGGTCCTGCCGCCGGTGAAGGAGCCGTTGGACGTCAGGGTGACGCCCGTGTGGACCTTCACGTGGATGTGGATGCAGCGGCCCCGGTACCAACCCGGGTAGATCGTGGTGATGTTGGCGACACCGCTGGAGTTGGTGAGAACGCCGCCGCGCAGGAAGGTGCCGTCGTCGGCCTCGTTGTGGCCGTTGTTGCCGACATAGCCGGAGTACTCGCCGAGCGCGTCGGTGTGCCAGACCTCGACGAGGGCGTTCGGGACGGCGGTGCAGGCGGAGTTGACGACGGTGAGGGCGAGCTTGAGCGGGATGCCCGCCTTGCCCTCGGTGATGTCGGTGCGGACCAGCGCGCCGTCGAGGTAGTAGGGGCCTTCGGTCATTTCCTCCGTGAGAGCGCAGACCGCCGCGGCGGCCGGCCGGAGGTCGGGGGCGGCGGCTGCCACGGGGGCCTCGGTCGAGACCGCTGCGCCTACGGCCAGGGCGGCGGCGGTCGTCCCGGTGGCGACGAGTACGGTACGGCGGCCGACGGAGCGGGCGCCATCTGAGGTTTCTGTCATGGACACGGCACCGTAGGGGGGCCTCCTGTCGGCGAGCTGTCAGTTCCGTAAAGCGACCGGCCGTCAAGTCCCGAGTTGAGACAGCCGGGTCGGCGAGTGGTGTCCGGCATCGCGGACAATACGCGGGCAAAGGGGCCATTAGGGTAGTTCGCCGCGACAAGGGCGCCCCCTGAACGGCGAGGGCTCGCGGAATTCGGTGCGGGATCCGGGTCTAATCGCGCCGGAGAACCGAGACACCGCACGGACAGTGCCGGGTGGCGAGGGGCTTCGACGTCACCACCCGGTCCCGCAGTGCTGGAGGAGGATTTCCATGGGCGCCACCCCGCCCCTGCCGACGCCGTCCGGTCCCTACCTGGGCGAGGGGCTGCTTCCCGCCGACTTCTACTCCTTCGAGGAACTGCTGACGGACGGCGAGCGGGAGAAGATCGAGCGCGTCCGTGCGTTCCTGGAAACGCAGGCCGCTCCCCTTGTCGACGACTACTGGGCACGGGCCGAGTTCCCCTTCCAGCTGGTGCCGGGATTCGGCGGCCTCGGGCTCGCCGACTGGGCGGACCCGGACTCCACGGAGTCGAAGCCGAGCAATCTCCTCTCGGGATTCCTCGCGCTGGAATTCGCGCATGCCGACGCGTCCTTGGCGACCTTCTCCGGCGTGCACACGGGGCTCGCCATGGGCTCGATCCTCGCCTGCGGCTCCGAGGAGCAGAAGCGGCGGTGGCTGCCGGCGATGAGCCGCTTCGAGAAGATCGGGGCCTTCGGGCTGACCGAGCCGCACGGCGGGTCCGACGTGGCCGGCGGCCTGCGCACGACCGCGCGCCGCGACGGCGACGGCTGGGTCCTCGACGGGGCCAAGCGGTGGATCGGCAACGCCACCTTCGCCGACCTGGTCGTGATCTGGGCGCGGGACACCGAGACGAACCACGTGCTGGGCTTCGTCGTGGAGAAGGACACCCCCGGGTTCACCGCGACGAAGATCGAGAACAAGATGGCGCTGCGGATCGTGCAGAACGCCGACATCGTGCTCGAGGGCTGCCGTGTTCCGGAGGCCAACCGGCTGCAGAACGCGAACTCGTTCAAGGACACCGCGGGCATCCTGCGCCAGACGCGCAGCGGGGTGGCCTGGCAGGCCGTGGGCGTGATGTTCGGCGCGTACGAGATCGCGTTGCGGTACGCGAAGGAGCGCGAGCAGTTCGGGCGCCCGATCGGCGGCTTCCAGCTCGTCCAGGACCTGCTGGTGAAGATGCTCGGCAACGCCACGGCCTCGTGCGGGATGGTGACGCGGCTGGCGCAGCTGCAGGACGCCGGGATCTACCGGGACGAGCACTCCGCCCTCGCGAAGGCGTACTGCACCGTGCGGATGCGGGAGAACGTCGGCTGGGCCCGGGAGCTGCTGGCCGGAAACGGCATCATCCTCGACTACAAGGTCGGCCGCTTCGTCGCCGACGCCGAGGCCCTCTACTCGTACGAGGGCACGCGGGAGATCCAGACCCTGATCGTGGGACGCGCCGTCACCGACGGCCTGAGCGCGTTCGTGAAGTGACGGCGATGACTCCCGAATCCGTGACTCCCGAATCCGGCACCCCCGAATCCGTCTTCAGCGGCCTGAAGGTCCTCGACGCGTCCTCGTTCATCGCGGCACCGGCCGCGGCCACCGTTCTCTCCGACTTTGGGGCGGACGTCATCAAGATCGAGCCGCCGGGGGCGGGCGACCCCCAGCGGCGGCTGAGTTCCGTGCCGCCCAGTCCGCAGGCCGCGGCCAACTACAGCTGGCACCTCGCCAACCGTAACAAGCGGGGCATGGTGCTGGACCTGAAGACACCGGCGGCCGTCGAGGTCCTCAAGCGGCTCGTCGAGTGGGCCGACGTAGTGATCACCAACTTCCCGCACGGCACGCGCGAGAAGCTGCACCTCGGCTACGAGGAGGTCGCGGGCTGGAACCCCAGGGTCGTCTACGCCGACATCACCGGCTTCGGGGACACCGGTCCCGACGCCCGGCAGCCGGGCTTCGACCTGACCGCCTACTGGTCGCGCAGCGGCCTGCTGGCCTCCACCCGTGACGCGGGCGCCCCGCCGACCGTACCGGTGTGGGGCAGCGGTGACTACGCGACGGCGATCGCCGTCTACGCGGCGATCACGACCGCCCTCTACCACCGCGAGCGGACGGGACGGGGGGCCAACGTCGGGACGTCACTGCTCGCCTCGGGCGTCTGGGCCACCGGAACCCTCGTCGCCGGTGCCCTCGCCGACGGCACGCCCTTCGAGCTGCACGACCGGAAGGCACCGGCGAACCCGCTGGTCAACCCCTACCGGACCGCGGACGGCGAGTGGTTCATGCTGGTCGCCTCGCACGTGCGCCGGCAGGGACTGGCACGCGCCGTCGGACACCCCGAACTGCTCGACGACCCCCGGTTCGCCGACCCGGAGGCGCTGGCCGAGAACTCCGTCGCGCTGGCCGAACTGCTCGACACCGCGTTCCGCTCGCGGCCCTTCGCCCACTGGAAGGAGGCGCTGGACCGGGAACGCATCACCTACAGCCTCATCCAGACACCGGAGGAGGCCGTGCGGGACCCGCAGCTGCGTGCGAACGGCATCGTCGTGCCGCTGGCCGGAGTCGACGGGCTGACGGAGACCGTCAGCAGCCCGGTCGTCCTGCGCGGGGTCCCGAAGGTGCCGGCGAAGCGGGCGCCGGACCTGGGCGAGCACAACGACGAGATCCTCGCCGAGCTGGGATTCGGCCCCGCCGAGATCGCCGAACTGCACGCCGGGGGAGCGGTCCCCGGCACCCCGCCGCAGGAGCCACCGCACTGAACCCTTCATCTCGGCTTCACTTCGAAATCGTCCGGAAGTAGGGGTCCGGCCGGTCTGCGTTTCCCGGGTGGGACAGGGTCCGTTGGTAGCGTCCGCGTACCCCGTGCCGTCCGACCGAGAGAGACCTGATGTCCCCGACGATCCGCAGGGCCGTGATCCCCGCCGCCGGACTGGGCTCCCGCCTGCTGCCCCTGACCAAGGCCACGCCGAAGGAGATGCTCCCCGTCGGCGACAAACCGGTGATCGAGCACACCGTGCGGGAGCTGGTGGACTCCGGGATCACCGACATCACCATCGTCGTCTCGGGCGGCAAGAGCCTGATCCAGGACCACTTCCGGCCCAATCCCGCCCTCGTGGAGCAGCTGCGCGCCGACGGCAAGACCGCCTACGCGGACGCCGTCGAGGAGGTCGCCGAGCTGGCCCGCAAGGGGCACATCACCTACCTCGACCAGTACGGGCCGTACGGCAACGGCACGCCCGTGCTGAACGCCGCCCGCTCCTTCGGCGACGAGCCCGTCCTCGTGCTCTGGCCCGACGACGTGTTCGTCGCCGAGGTGCCCCGCGCCCAGCAGCTCATCCGCGCCTACGAGCAGACCGGCTGCCCGGTCCTCGCCCTGCTCCCGATGGATCCTGCCGACTCCCAGCGCTACGGCGTGCCCATCGTCAAGGAGGACCTCGGCGACGGCCAGCTGCGCATCACCGGCCTGGTCGAGAAGCCCGCGCCGGCCGACGCGCCGTCGCCGTACGCGGCCATCGGCGGCTACGTCGTCACCCCCGGCATCATCGACGAGCTGCGCGAGCAGACCCGCCGCTGGTACGAGCACCGCACCGGCGAGGTGTACCTCACCGACGCCATCAACGCCTACGCCGGCAGCCGGGCCGTGTACGGGCAGGTCATCCAGGGCCGCTGGTACGACACCGGCAACCCGGCCGACTACCTCGTCGCGCAGATGGCCTTCGCCCTCGCCCACCCCGAGTACGGGCCCGTGCTGCGCGGGCTGGTCAGCAAGCTCGACGAGGGCGACGGGCGGGGCGAGTTGCGGGGCGACGTGCGGGGCGGGTCGCAGGGCGAGTTGCGGGACGACGTGCGGCGTACGGTATGATCGTTTCAGAGCTGGTCGCCGCAACTCGCGGAGGCTGGTGCTGCGTTGGTGGTCCAAGGAAAGACGCCCCGCTTCCTGCGGGGAGATGCAGGTGCAAGGCCTGCCCGGCGCTCGATCCGGTGCCCGTTCGCATTCGATGCGGACGGGCACCGTTCCGTTTCCGCCCTGGTTCCCGGCGTTTCCCGGCAGCTCTCGTCACCTCGGACAACCCTTTAGGGGTAATTAGTCCACTTCCACGCCTTATGTATGGGATGCGGCTGATATGAAACCTTCTGGACAGAGGGCAACTCCAGGGGCGGGGCATGGCAACAGCACAGGCCGGTGTAGTGATCCTCGGCGCCGGCCCGGCAGGGCTCGTACTGGGGAACCTGCTGCTGGACCGCGGCGTCGACTGCGTGATCCTGGAGCGGCGCGACCGTGCCGCGGTCGAGGGCAGGGCCCGCGCCGGATTCCTGGCCGCCCACTCCGTGCGCGTGCTGACGGAACACGGCCTGGCCGGGGGCCTGCTGGCCCGCGGGAAGACCCACACCACCTGCCTGTTCCGCAGCGAGCGCGGCGGGTTCACCCTGGACTACGGCAAGTTGGGCCTCGGTGAGCCGCACACCGTCTACCCGCAGCAGGAACTCGTACGGGACCTGATCGCCGAGTACCTGCGGCGCGGCGGGGAGATCCGGTTCGGCGCCGAGGCCGGCGAAGTGACCGAGGAGGGCGCGACGGCCCGGGTACGGGTGCGCGGCGGCGCCGACGTCACCGGGCGGTACGTCGCCGGCTGCGACGGGCACCGGGGGACCGGCCGCGCCGCGCTGACGGCCCGCGGCATCCGGACCGCCCGCCGGGACCACGGGGTCTCCTGGCTGGCCGTGCTGGTCGCGGCCCCGCCCAGCCTGGAGGCCGTCGGATACGCCCTGCACGAGCGCGGGTTCGCCGGCCACATGGCCCGCACGGACACCGTCACCCGGTACTACCTCCAGTGCCCGCGCGGCACCGACCCCGCCGACTGGAGCGCGGACCGGATCTGGACGGAGCTGGCGACCCGGCTGCGGACCGCCGAGTTCGGGCCGCTGCGCCACGGCCCCGTCCTGGAGAAGGCCGTCGTCGACCTGCGCTCCGACGTCCTGGACTCCCCGGGCGCCGGACGGCTGTGGCTGGCCGGTGACGCCGCCGGACTCATCAGCCCCTCGGCTGCCAAGGGCGCCAACCTCGCCGTCCTCCAAGCCGAGTTGCTGGCCCTCGCCCTCGAAGCGGCCCTGGTCCACGGCGACGGAACCGGCCTCGCCCGCTACGCCGCCGACTGCCTGCCCCGCGTCTGGCGGGCCCACGAGTTCTCGCACTGGATGAGCGGCCTGCTGCACGGCCCGGCCGGTGCGGACGACGAGGCCCGCTACGGCCGCCGGCTGCAGTACGCCCGCCTGGAGAGCCTGCGCACCTCCCGCGCCCACCAGGACTTCTTCGCCGAGAACTACACCGGCATCTGACCCCCGGGCCGGCGCTGCCGCCCCCGGTTCCTCCTGCCCCACGATCATCGGGAATGCTTCATGAACCTCTCCGTCGTACAGGCATGTCTGACGGAAACCGACCTGGACCGGATCCGGCACGCGGCCGACCACGTTCGCGACCACGACACGGACCAGGTCCTCGCCGGGCTGCTGCCCGGCCTGACGGCCGACGAACGGGCCGACGTCGCCCGCCACCTCGGCTACGACCACACCGCCGTCCTGGTCTTCCCCTCATCCCTCGACGGGCTCCGCGACGACCTGCGCAGCGCGGGCCTCGACCCGGGTCCCATCACCCCGAGCGTGGTGGTGCGCGGACGGCTGGCCCGGCGCTACGGCGCCGTCCTCGGTGACAGTCCGGTCGGGATCGTGCACGTGCCGGTGGCCGGGCGGACCGTGGAGATCTTCGCGCTGCCCGTGCCGCCCGGCTCCCCGCTGGAGGCGGTCGCCGCCGACGAGCGGGCGGGCGGCCACGAGTCGCACCACGCCTTCGCGGTGACCGCACCGGGCCGGGTGATCCCCGCCGGACTGCGCACCCTGCTGACGGAACGCGGCCGCGCGGTCCCGGACGGCGGCGGCTACAACAACCACGAGAACGTCACCGTCCTCTACTTCCGCACCGCCGGCCACCGGCGCTTCGAACTCCGCCTCCCCGGCCGCCAGGAACCCCTGCCCGACCCCGCCCTCGCCCTCCTCGGCGTCATGACCGGCGCCTGGGCCACCCAGGCCGTCCGCACCATGGCCGAACTGGGCATCGCCGACCACCTGGCCGCCCACCCCGCCCTGGACACCACCACCCTCGCCACCCTCACCACCACCGACCCGGACGCCCTGCGCCGCCTGCTGCGCTACCTCACCACCCTGGGTCTGCTCACCTCGTCCCCCGACGGCACCCACCACCTCACCGCCCTCGGCGAACCCCTGCGCACCCACACCGAGCACTCCCTGCACCCCCTCGCACTGCTGTACGGCGGCCCGTTCTACGACTCCTTCGCCGGGCTCCCGTACGCCGTCAGCACTGGGAAGGAAGCTTTCGCCCACCGCTACGGCAAGCACCACTTCCGCTACTTCGCCGAGCACCCCGAACTCGCCGGCCTCTTCCACCGGTCGATGGCGGCGAGCGCGGAGATGTTCACGCCGGTGCCGGACCTCGTCGACTTCTCCGGCGTCCGGCGCGTCGTCGACGTCGGCGGCGGCAACGGCGCCCTGCTCGGCCGGATCCTGCGGGCCCACGGCCACCTGGAGGGGGTCCTGCTGGAACGCACCGACGCCCTGGCGGCGGCCCGGTCGGAACTGGCCGGCCTCTCCGGCCGCTGCACGTTCGCCGAGGGCGACTTCACGGAGTCGGTCCCGTCCGGCGGCGACGTCTACCTCCTGTCCCGCGTCCTGCACGACTGGGACGACGACCGCTGCCTGACCATCCTGCGCCGCTGCGCCGAGGCGATGCACGAGGGCAGCCAACTGCTCGTCGTGGAACGCCTGCTGCCCGGTGACACGGCCGCGGCCTGGGACCTCCACATGCTGTGCAACGTGGGCGGCCGGGAACGCGACGAGGCCCATTACGGGCGCCTGCTGGAGCAGGCGGGCTTCACACAGGCGGCCTGCCATCCCCTCCCCCTGGGAGCCTCACTCCTGCACGCCGTGCGGGACTGACCGCGGGTCGTCCACCGCGGCCCGGTGGGGGGCTCAATGCGCACGGCCCCGCGCCCCTTGCGGGGCGCGGGGCCGTGCTGTGTGTGCGGCCGGCGCCGCATCACACTCGGTGCACCGGGAAGGGGGTGAGTTCCTCTCCCGACCTCAGCAGTTCGTCCGCAGCCCGTGCGACCTCCCTCGGGCCGGTCACCCCCATGGTCTGCGCCAGTCGCCGCCAGGTCACCGCGTCCGGACCGTGCTCGGGCGCGCCCGGGTGCCGACGCCGTTCGGGCGTCACTCCCGCGCACTCGTGGGGGGCCAGGGCGAGGGGCTCGTCCGCGGCCGTGAACCGGACCACCCTGGCCGAACTCCGGTCCACCCGCGCGATGTCCCCGTCGGGAAAGGTCGCCACGTCTCCCTCGAACCCCATCGCTGCCGCGCAGGCGAGGGACAGGACGTCAGAGCAGTCCTGCACGACGACGGTGGCGAACTCGCGGGCGGTGCCCTCCTCGATGCCCGATTCCCGGGCGGAGGTCAGCCCGGACACGAACTCCCAGTAATCCGAGGCGGAGCCGGCGGAGCCGTCGCCGGCTCCCACGAGACAGACAGTGACGTCGTCGAGCAGCGGCAGCAGTGACGCTACGGCGTCCCCGGACCTGCCAGGTGGCATGAGCCGTACCGCCGTCGCGCAGGCGCAGCGGAACGGGCCGCCGACCGACACCACCTCGACACCCGGGCTGCCGCGCTCCCGCAGGAACGCGGCCAGCGCTTCGTGGGCGGCCCGGTTCGGCAACTCCGCATCCAGCAGTACGAGTTCGAGCGGTGTCTCGTGCGCCGCCCGGACCCAGTCAAGGTCCAGGGGGAGTTCCTGGAGCAGGGCGGGGGACAGGCGTACGACGCCGTTCTCCCCGCCCGCCCGGGTACCGGCGATCTCACGGACGACCCGTCCCTCGTCGCCGACCAGCACGACGGTGGACACCTGTGGACCTCCGTCGTGCGGCCGCGTCAGCGGCACGGCCACGAAGTCGCCGAGCCCGTTGCCGGCCATGACGTACGTCTTTCCAGTTCTCAGCGCCATCACGGCCTCGCTAGTCCCATTTTCCGTAGCCGTACAGGGTGTACGACTTCCCGCCGGGCATGATCACGTCGCCCGCGAAGTCGATCTCCACCTTGGTGTAGCCCTCCACATGGCCGATGAAGAACACGTCGTAGCGGTAGCGTCCGCGGTCACTCCCGCTGTGCTCGCCCCATGATGCGTGCCAGTAGTAGTCGCCGGGCTCGGGGTGGCCGTAGTACGACCAGGCAGGTCCAGTCGGGTGTCGGCGCGGTGACGCCCGAAGTCCAGTTCGGTTCGGGAACGGCGACCTGTCCGACCTTGCGGCGGCGCCCTGCGGGTTTCGGGAGGAGAACGCGCGGGTCACGGTCGCACCGAACGCGGAGGCGTCCGTGGCCGACAGACCGACGTCACCGGTGAGCAGGTCGACCGAGCCCGGACCGACCGCGCCGCTGGGGGCGTTGGCGGCCTTGCGGTCGACGGTGACGGCGGCGGCTCGAGGCCTGTTTCAGGCGGAACGGCCTAGCCGGCCTGCCCCATCCCTGCCGCGTTGGGCCAGCTCTGGGCGTTCGGCCAGCCGGTGGCCGGGGCCGGGGCCAGGTTCGGGACCGGCGGTGCGGGGGCCGTCATGCCCCGGACCTGCGCCGCCGTCAGCCCGCCCCGCGCCGGCACCCCGGGCGGCGTGGGCCCGGCCGGCGCGGGAGCAGCCGGAGCGGGGGGCTGCATCTGCATGGGCATCGGGGCGGGCGCGGGCGCGGGCACAGGCGCGGGCGCCGGTGTCATCGGCGTCACCGGTGCCATCATCGGCTGCTGCTGAGGCTGCTGCATCTGCATGGCTGCCGCCGGCATCGGCATCCCGGCGCCGCCCTGCTGCGCGGCGACGGGGAGCGGCATGCCGACACCGGCGGCGGGAGCGGCGGCGAGCCCCGGGACGGGCCCCGCGCCGACGGCCTGGGCGAGCTGGAGGCCCGCCCCGTTGGTCTCGCTCACCAGCCGGTCCACCGCCGCCGTACCCGAGCTGTAGCTGGTCCCGGCGCTCAGCTCGGGTACGGCGGCTCCCCTCCTGGTCCCGTAGAGCACCTGTTCCATGGCGGACACCAGGCGACGCACGTCCACTTCGGGGCGCACCACGAGACGCAGGAAGCGGCTGGAAGACCCGATCTTGTTGCCGCACTCGCGGACCAGGATCCGGTGCTCGGTGAGCATCCGGTCCCGCACCACGGTGCCCTCGGCGCCGACGGGAAGGCGCACGAAGAGGAAGTTGCCCTGCGAGGGGTAGACCGTCAGTCCGGGCAGGGTGGCGAGCTGGCTGGCCATCTCCAGGCGGTCCCTGCGGATCTGGAGCAGGCTCTGCGCGTACTCGGTGCCGTGTTCCTTGAGCATGAAGACGACGTACTCGGCGAACGCGTTGAGGTTCCACTTCGGGAGCATCGAGCGGACCTTGCCGGCCAGTGCGGGGTTGGCGACCATGTAGCCGAAGCGGATGCCGTGCAGGCCGAAGTTCTTGCCAAGGCTGCGCAGCACGATGACGTTCGGCCGGAGCATCGCCTCCTGGACGACGCTGGGCTCGGCCTCGGCGTCGGCGAACTCCAGGAACGACTCGTCGACGACGATCAGGTCCAGGTCGGCCATCGCGTCCATGAACTGCACCAGCGCCTGCTTGTGCAGGAAGCCGCCGTCGGGGTTGTTGGGGTTGCAGACGACGGCGACCCTGGTGCCCCGCTTGCGGATGAACTCGGCGTACTGCGCGAGGTCGAGCGCGAAGCCGTTGGACTCCTGGAGCGGGAACATGTCGACGCGCTTGCCGGTCTCCATCGGCTGGTCGGTCCAGCGGCCGAAGGTGGGGACGGGGACGGCGAGGGACTCGCGGACCAGCAGGTGGTCGATCCAGGTGATCAGCTCGGTGGACCCGTTGCCCATGGCCACGGCCTGCGGGGGGAGCTGGAGGAGCTCGCACAGCTCCGCGGTGATGGTGTCGGCGCTGCTCGGGTAGAAGGTGACGATGTCCTTCAGGCGGGCGGCCATCGTTTCCATCATGACCGGGGTGGGGAAGTACGGGTTGCAGGGTATGCAGAAGTCGACCGGGCCGGTGCCGTCGCCCCCCTCGCGGGTCAGTGCCGCCATCGACGGGCTGTGAGCTCCGCTGCGGAACAACGAGGTGACGCTGCCGGCCATTGAACCTCCGTATGAGGCGGGCCCGATGGGGACGTCCGGGCCCGTCGTCTTGGGCGGCCCGCGCGGGGGAGCACGGGCCGCCCTTGAGTACGGCGGCGGGTGCGGCGCTGTTCAACCCGTGTGAAAAAAGTGTGGGTTTACGTTTCTTCTTGGAACCGAACGCGCGTGGGCGCGACCAGCCCCTTACCGGCCGCGCCCACGCCGTCCCACCTCAGGCGTCGAACGAGTGAACCGTCCGCGTCCTGTACACCTGCCCCGGCCGCAGCACCGTCGACGGGAAGCTCGCGTGGTTCGGCGAGTCCGGGAAGTGCTGGGTCTCCAGGCACAGCCCGTCGCCCTGCCGGTAGGTGCGGCCGGAGGTGCCGGTGAGGGTGCCGTCGAGGAAGTTGCCCGAGTAGAACTGCAGGCCGGGCTGGTCCGTGGCGATCTTCAGGGTGCGGCCGGAGCGCGGGTCGCGCAGCGTGGCGATGTGCTCCGGCTTCGCCGTGACGCCCTTGTCCAGGACCCAGTTGTGGTCGAAGCCCTTGGCCTGCACCTGCTGGGGGTGACCCGCGCGGATGTCCCGGCCGACCGGCTTGCCCTTGCGGAAGTCGAAGGGGGTGCCGGAGACCGTGGCCAGCTCGCCCGTGGGGATCAGGCCCGAGTCGGTGGGCGTGTAGCGACCGGCGGCGATCGTCAGTTCGTGGTCCTCGATCGTGCCGTTGCCCTCACCGGCGAGGTTCCAGTAGGTGTGGTTGGTGAGGTTGACCACGGTCGGCTTGTCGGTGGTGGCCTCGTAGTCGATGGTCCAGTCGCCGTGCCGGTTCAGGGTGAAGGTGACCTTCGTCCTGAGGGTGCCCGGATAACCCATCTCGCCGTCGACGCTCGTGTAGTGCAGGTGCAGGCCGACGTCGGAGCCCGAGGTGAAGCCCTCGATGTCCCAGACCTTCGTGTTGAAGCCCTTGGCGCCACCGTGCAGGCTGTTGACACCGTCGTTGACGGAGAGCTGGTAGCTCTTGCCGTCGAGGGTGAACTGGCCCTTGGCGATCCGGTTCCCGTACCGGCCGATGGTCGCGCCGAAGAAGGTGGTCCCGGCGACGTACGCGGCCAGGTTGTCGTAGCCGAGCGACACGTTGGCGTACCTGCCGTGCCGGTCGGGGATCTCCAGGGACTGGATGATGCCGCCGTAGGAGAGGACCTTCAGGCGGGTGCCGCCGTTCTCCAGGGACCAGCGGTGGACCTTGGTCCCGTCGGCGAGGGTGCCGAAGAGCTCCTTGACCGGCTTCCTGCCTGCCGAGGCGGCCTCGGCGGTGCCCGTGCCGAGGGTCGTGGCGGCCAGGCCTGCTGCCGCGGCTCCCGCGATGACCGTGCGTCTGTTCAGTTCCATGTGCGGCTCCTTACGAAGGAGGGGCCCCGCCTTCCGGCGGGGCCCGCGCTGACTACGAACCGGACTTGCGCTTGTTCCACACGTCGAAGCCGACCGCCGCGAGGAGGGCGAGGCCCTTGATGACCTGTTGCCAGTCGGTGCCGACGCTGAGGAGGTTCATGCCGTTGTTCAGCACGCCGAGGACGAGACCGCCGATGATGGCACCGAGGATGGTGCCGACACCGCCGCTCATGGAGGCGCCGCCGATGAACGAGGAGGCGATCGCCTCCAGTTCGAAGCCGTCGCCCGCCTTCGGCGAGGCCGCGTTCAGCCGGGCCGCCACCACCAGGCCGGCCAGGGCCGCGAGCACGCCCATGTTCAGGAAGACGTAGAAGGAGACCTTCTTGTCCTTCACGCCGGACAGCTTGGCCGCCGGCAGGTTGCCGCCGATGGCGTAGATGTGCCGCCCGAAGACCGCGTTGCGCATCACGTAGCCGTAGCCGACGACCAGCGCGCCGAGGACGATCAGGATGATCGGGGCGCCCTTGTAGCTGGCCAGCAGCATGGTCATGACGAGGATGGCGGCGACCAGCGCGGTCAGCTTCAGCAGGAACAGCCGGGTGGGCGGTACCTCCAGCGCGAACTCCTGCTGGCGGCGCCGGTCCCGGAACTCCTGCCAGACCACGGCGGCGATCAGCACGATGCCCAGCAGCAGCGTGATGTTGTGGTAGTTGGTGTTCGGACCGACCTCGGGGAGGAAGCCGTTGCCCAGGTTCTGCAGCCCGTTCGGGAACGGGCCGATGGTCTGGCCCTGGAGCAGAATCTCGGTGAGACCGCGGAAGAGCAGCATCCCGGCGAGGGTGACGATGAACGACGGTATGCCCAGGTAGGCGATCAGGAACCCTTGCAGCGAGCCGGCCACGGCGCCCATCACCAGGCACAGGATCAGCGCGACGGGCCAGGCCACCCCGTGGTTGACCGTCAGGACGGCCGCGAAGGCGCCCACGAACGCGGTCAGCGAGCCGACCGAGAGGTCGATGTGCCCGGCGATGATCACCATCATCATGCCGATGGCCAGGATCAGGATGTAGCTGTTCTGCAGGACCAGGTTGGAGACGTTGCGCGGCAGCAGCAGGTCGCCGTCGGTCCACACCGCGAACAGGGCGACGATCAGGCCGAGCGCGATCAGCATGCCGTACTGGCGCATGTTGCGGCGCAGCCCGCCGAGGACCAGCTGGAGCAGGTTCCCGTCGGCGGCCGATCCGCTCCTGCCCGGCGGCGCGGGCGCCGGGCTCTTGGCGGTGACATCCGTGCTCATCGCGTTACCTCTTTGTCCTTCGCCTTGTCTTTCGTCATATGGCGCATCAGCACTTCCTGCGTGGCCTCGGCCCTGGGCACCTCACCGGTCAGGCGGCCCGCGGCCATGGTGTAGATGCGGTCGCACATGCCGAGCAGTTCGGGCAGCTCGGAGGAGATGAAGACGACCGCCTTGCCCTGGGCGGCGAGCTGGTCGATGACCGTGTAGATCTCGTACTTGGCGCCGACGTCGATGCCGCGGGTCGGCTCGTCCAGGATCAGCACGTCCGGACCGGCGAAGATCCACTTGCTGAGGACGACCTTCTGCTGGTTGCCGCCCGACAGCTTGCCGACCGGCTCGAAGACCGTCGGCGCCTTGATGTTCATGGACGTGCGGTAGCCCTCGGAGACCTGGCGCTCCTCGTGCTCGTCCACGATCCCGCGCTTGGCGACCTTGTTCAGCGCGGTCAGCGAGATGTTGCGGTTGATGGTGTCGATGAGGTTGAGGCCGTAGTGCTTGCGGTCCTCGGTGACGTACGCGATGCCGTGCCGGACCGCCTCGGCGACCGACTTGGTACGGATCTCCGTGCCGTCCTTGAGGACCGTGCCGCCGTCGTAGCGGCCGTAGGTCCGCCCGAAGACGTTCATCGCGAGTTCGGTGCGGCCGGCGCCCATCAGGCCCGCGATGCCGACGATCTCGCCGCGCCGGACGTGGATCGACACGTCGTCGACGACCTTGCGCTCCTGGTCGATCGGGTGCCGCACGGTCCAGTTGCGGATCTCCAGGGCCGGTGCCGCGTCCTCCTCGCCCTCGTACGCGGTCCGCTCCGGGAAGCGGTGGTCGAGGTCGCGGCCGACCATGCCCGCGATGATCCGCTCCTCCGTCGTCTCCTTCGACTTCACGTCGAGGGTCTCGATGGAGTGGCCGTCCCGGATGATCGTCACCGAGTCGGCGACCTTGCGGATCTCGTTGAGCTTGTGCGAGATGATGATCGAGGTGATGCCCTGGTTCTTCAGCTCCAGGATCAGGTCGAGCAGTTTGCCGCTGTCCTCGTCGTTCAGGGCCGCCGTCGGCTCGTCGAGGATGAGCAGCTTCACCTTCTTCGACAGCGCCTTCGCGATCTCCACCAGCTGCTGTTTGCCCACGCCGATGTCGGTGACGCGGGTCTCCGGGTGGTCGTCGAGACCGACCCGGCGCAGCAGTTCGGTGGCGTGCCGCAGGGTCTCCCGCCAGTCGATGAACCCGCCCTTGGCGTGTTCGTTGCCGAGGAAGATGTTCTCCGCCAGCGAGAGGTACGGCGACAGCGCCAGCTCCTGGTGGATGATGACGATGCCGCGCTGCTCGCTCGCCCGGATGTCCCCGAACCTGCAGAGCTCACCCTCGAAGAGGATGTCCCCCTCGTAACTGCCGTGCGGGTGGACGCCGGAGAGGACCTTCATCAGGGTCGACTTGCCGGCGCCGTTCTCCCCGCAGATGGCGTGGACCTCGCCCTGGCGGACGGTCAGCGTGACGTCCGACAGCGCCTTGACGCCGGGAAAGGTCTTGACGATCGAGCGCATTTCCAGGACGGGTCCCGCCATGGTCGTGCCTTCCAATCAGTAGGACAACGTGTGGGGGACGGAGGTCACTTGAGCTCGGCGTCGGTGTAGTAGCCGCCCTTGACGAGGACTTCCTCGTAGTTGGACTTGTCGACGCTCACCGGCTGCAGCAGGTAGGCGGGCACGACCTTGGTGCCGTTGTTGTACGTCTTGGTGTCGTTGACCTGCGGGGTCTTCTTGTTCAGGACGTCGTCGACCATGGTCGCGGCGACCTTGGCGAGCTGCCGGGTGTCCTTGTAGACGGTCTGCGTCTGCTCGCCCGCGATGATCGACTTCACCGAGGCCAGCTCGGCGTCCTGCCCGGTGATCACGGGCAGCGGCTGACTGCTGGAGCCGTAGCCGTCCGACTTCAGCGCGGCGATGATGCCGATCGAGATGCCGTCGTACGGCGAGAGCACCGCGTCGACCTTGGCGGACTTGTAGGAGGAGGTGAGGATGTCCTCCATCCGGGACTGCGCGGTCGCGCCGTCCCAGCGCAGGGTGGTCACCTTGTTCAGCGCGGTCTGGCCGGACCTGACCACCAGCTGCTTCTTGTCGATGTACGGCTGGAGCACGCTCATCGCGCCGTTGAAGAAGTACTTGGTGTTGTTGTCGTCGTTCGAGCCGGCGAACAGCTCGATGTTGAACGGGCCCTTCTTGCCGCTGTCCAGACCCAGCTTGTGCACGATGTAGGTGCCCTGCTCGACGCCGACCTTCTCGTTGTCGAAGGACGCGTAGTAGTCGACGTTCTTCGTGCCGAGGATCAGCCGGTCGTAGGCGATGACCGGGATGTGGGCGTCCGCCGCCTCCTGGAGCACGTTGTTCAGGGACTTGTTGTCGATGGCCGCGATGATCAGGCCCTTGACTCCCTGCGTGATCAGGTTCTCGATCTGCGAGACCTGGGTGTCCGGGTCGTCCTCGCCGTAGACCAGCTTGGTCTTGTAGCCCTTGGACTCCAGGTCCTTGACGACGTTCTTGCCGTCCGCGATCCAGCGCTCGGAGGACTTGGTCGGCATCGCGATGCCGATGGTGCCGCCCTTGGCACTGCCGCTGTCCTCCTTGCTGCCGCCTTCACTGCTCTGGCCGCAGGCGGACAGGGTCAGGGCGAGCGAGGCGGCCCCGGCTATGAGGGTGAGGGCGCTTCTACGAGTGCGCATGTGATCGGTCCCTGTTCTTCTCGTCGTTGAGATGTGTCAAGCAAGGTTGTGAAGCGCCCCGAGGGGCAGCGCCCCGTAAGGGGCGCGGGGAACTGCGCGACCAGCCACGAACGACCCGCAGTCCCCGACGTTCATCAGGCAGAACCCTCGACCGGGAACCGGTTCAAAGCCCCCGGCAGCCGCGACCCCAGCGGCGCCATGTCCCCGTCCGCCCCGTGCCGCGCCAGCAGGTCCAGGGCGAGCCGCCCCCGCCGCACCCGCTCCTTGGCGGTGCTGAGGGTCACGTCCCGCAGGTGGTTGCCCCACGGGTAGATGCCGGGGGCCTTGGACAGGCCGAACTTGAGGTACACCGGCGCCCCGCGTCTGATCAGCTCGGCGACCTCGTACATCCGGATGTAGCCGCCGAGGTCGTCCGGAGCCTCGATGTACATGTCCATGGGGGCGCCGGACACCCGCCGGATCTCGGTGAGGTGATCGAGCGTCAGGTCGCTCGGCACGTTGATCGAGTCGGCGCCGAGGCGCTCGAAGACGGCGTACGAGGCCGGGTTGACGGGACCGACCAGCGCCGAGACCTTCAGGGTCGTGTCG
This sequence comes from Streptomyces sp. NPDC104761, assembly GCF_055583445.1. Lineage (NCBI taxonomy): Bacteria > Bacillati > Actinomycetota > Actinomycetes > Kitasatosporales > Streptomycetaceae > Streptomyces > Streptomyces sp. NPDC104761. Next base: position 466,609 of record NZ_JBVJNZ010000004.1, read on the forward strand.
GCCGGAATGATCCCCGCCTGCCGGGCCCGGTGCAGCGTCCACAGCACGCCCTCGTCGGCGACGAGCAGGCACTTGACGCCCAGCTCGGTCGCCCGTACCGCGTCCTCGACGCACCCGGCGACGGCGTCGTGGCCGCGGGCGCGCAGTCCGGCCCCCCGCGAGTCGGACCGCACCGAGCCGCCGATGTCCCAGGTGCCGCGCGGGCCGGTGAACAGGCAGAGCTCGATGTCCCGTTCGTTCGTCGCGTCGACCATCTCGGTGATCTCGGCGTCGGTGAGCATCCACACGCCGCTGCCCTGGCTGATCCGGTGGATCGGGACGTCCAGCCGCGAGGACTCCTTGAGGACGACGGCCAGCGCCTCGGGACCCTCGCAGGAGGGGATCTCGGTGCGCCACTTCCCGCCGCCCGGGAAGCTGTGGGCGGAGGCGTCGGCGGGGTCGAGGGCGGGCGCGCCCAGACCGAGGGCGGCGAGCGCCTGCTCACCGGGTCGGCGGGCCGCCGTAACGGAAGCGTCGGTCGTCACAAGCTGTCCTTCGTGTTCGGTATTTCGGACAAGGTTCGCGGCTCGGGGCAGAAAAAAGGCTGTGGTGGTACGCCGGCCACGGCGAGATCAGGGCACGCCGCGGCCGGCGTACGACTAGGGGCGGAGCAGCACCTTGCCCACCTTCGGATCACCGGCCCCCACCAGCTCGATGGCGTGCGGGAACTCGGTCAGCGGCAGCTCGTGCGTGACCAGCGGCAACGGGTCGAGGAGGCCGGCCGCGAAGACCCGGACCGTGTGCGCCCAGGCGTCCGGCGGCGCCCCGAAGACGGTGTGCACCTCCAGTTGCCGTACGACGAGGTCGGTCGGGTCCAGGCCGTCGGCACCCGCGGCCGGGATACCGGTCAGGACCAGGCGTCCGCCGCGCCTGAGCAGAAAGGCGGCGGTGCGCGCGGCGGACGCGGACCCGGCGGTCTCGATGACGACGTCGAAGTCGTCGGGCAGTTCCTGGTCCTTCGTGCGGAAGCCGGTCGCCCCGAACTGCCGGGCGAGGGCCTCACGGTCGTTCGTGGTCCCCACCACCAGCAGTTCGCCCGGCGAGATCGCGTGCAGGAACTGCACGGCGAACATCCCGAGCGTCCCCGTGCCGACCACCGCGACCCGCTCGCCCGGCTGGGCCCTGCCCTTGAGCGCGGCGGCCGCGACGCAGGCGGCCGGTTCGAGGAGGGCGGCGGCGGTGAGGTCGGCGTCGTCCGGGAGGGCGTGCAGCAGCCGGGCCGGGAGGGTGAGGGTGGCGGCCATGGCGCCCGGCTGGGTGAAGCCGGTCTCCTCGTAGCCGTCGGTGCACAGGGTGGTCTCGCCGGCGTGGCAGCGGTCGCACACCTGGCAGTTCCGGAACCCCTCGCCGACCACCTTGCGGCCCACGAGCGAGGCGGGGACCCCGGCGCCGACCGCCCGTACCGTCCCCGACCACTCGTGGCCCGGCGTCAACGGGTACCGGACGTACCCCTCGGGCCGGTTCCCCTGGTACACCTCACGGTCGCTTCCGCAAATCCCGACCGCGTGCACGGCGACCAGCGCCTCGCCGGGACCCGGCTCGCGGGGCGTGTGCTCCTCGACCCGGTGGGCGCCCGGCGCCTCGACGACGACCTGCGACGCGCTCACTTCGTGCCCTTCGGCCTGCGCTGCTCCCAGCCCTCGGCCCACAGGTCGAAACGGGCCTGCTGCTGCGGGAACTCGGCGGCCGCGTCGGCGTCGAACTCGACCCCGAGCCCCGGCGCGTCGGACAGCTGGAAGTACCCGTCCACGACCTCCGGCGCCCCCCTGACGACCTTCTTGATCTCGGCGTCGGCGAAGTCGTTGAAGTGCTCAAGGATCTTGAAGTTCGGGGAGGTGAACCCGACCTGGAGGGAGGCGGCGGTCAGCACCGAGCCGCCCACGTTGTGCGGGGCGACCAGCACGTAGTGCGTCTCGGCGGTGGCGGCGAGCTTCCTGGTCTCCCAGATTCCACCGATGTGGCCGACGTCCGGCTGGATGATGTCGACGGCCTGGCTCTCGAAGAGCTCGCGGAACTCGATGCGGTCGTGGATGCGCTCACCGGTGGCGACCGGGATGTCCACCTTGGCGGCGACCTTCTCCAGCGCCTTCAGGTTCTCCGGCGGCACGGGCTCCTCCAGCCAGGCCGGCTTGTAGGGCGCGAGTTCGCGCACCAGCCGTACCGCGGTGGAGGGCGAGAACCGGCCGTGCATCTCCAGCATCAGCTCGGCGTCCGGCCCGATGGCGTCCCGGACGGCCTCGATGAGCGACACGGCGTACAGGGTCTGCTCGTGGTCCAGCTCGTAGTGCCCGGTACCGAACGGGTCGATCTTCAGCGCCCGGTACCCGCGCTCCATGACCCCCTGGGCGGCCTTGTGGTAGGCCTCGGGCGTCCGCTCCGTCGTGTACCAGCCGTTGGCGTACGCCTTGACCCTGTCGGTCACCTTCCCGCCGAGCAGCTGCCACACGGGCACGCCCAGCGCCTTGCCCTTGATGTCCCAGCACGCCATCTCGACGACGGCGATACCGGACATGACGATCTCACCCGCCCGGCCGTAGTCGCCGTACTTCATCCGGCGCACCAGGTCTTCCACCGCGAACGGGTCCGATCCGAGAATGTGGTTGGCCTCGGCCTCTCGCAGGTAGCCGATCAGCGCGTCGGTGTGACCGAGCATCCGGGTCTCGCCGACTCCGGTGATCCCCTCGTCGGTGTGCACCTGGACGTACGTCAGGTTGCGCCACGGCGTCCCGACCACGTGTGTGCTGATTCCGGTGATGCGCACGGCAGTTGCCCCTCAGCTGTTCGAGATTTCGTCACACGTTCGAAATGCTGGCGTGACAGTAAGGACGGGGCGGTAGGGGTGTCAATGGGTCGAACAGGTAACAGTTTCGGCAAGGCTTGCGAGAGGTTTTTCGGTCCCCCACAGAACCTTCACAGGGGTGGCTGGTTATGTGACCGGTGGGGAACTTAGTCTTCCCGCGTCATGGACTACTGCCACCCGTGCCGACGGCACCTCAACGGCGCCCTTGCCTGCCCGGGGTGCGGCACCGCCGCCGAGACGCTACGCGCGTCAGCGCCGCGAGCGGCCACCTCCGGACCGGTCACTCCCGGTGAAACCCCGTACACGGAGCCGGAGTTCACCGACAACGGGTACGACGTCGGCCCGGCGGGCGAGACGAAGGCCGAGACCGACGAGGCCGACGGACCGGCGTCGGGCGGCAGGGCCGAGCGGCGGCGGGCGGCGCGCGGGCGCGGCGGCCGGAGCCGGGGGCAGGCCGCCGAGAGCCTCGGCGAGGATCCCGAGGAGTGGCAGTCCGCCCCCGACGGGAGCCGTCGCGACCGCAAAGCCGCGGCGCATCGGCGCCGGCGCCGCAGGGTCCTGCTGGTGGTCGCGGCGTGCGTGCTGGCGGCCGGCGGCCTGAGTCTCGCCGAACTCGGCACGGACGCCATACCGTTCACCAGCCCCGGTCCGGCCTCGGCGGGCGGCGACACCACAGACGGCGGTACGTCGACGTCGTCCCCGACCACCACGGCCCAGCCCCTGGGCGACACCTCCGGCGCGACCGGCGCGACGGACTCCGCCTCGGCCGACCCGTCCGCCTCCCCGTCCCCGTCCTCCTCGAAGGACAAGGCGTCCGCCTCCCCTTCGGCCTCCCCGAAGGACACGGAGGAGCAGTCGGCGTCGACGGGTCCGGGCACGGTCACGTCCCCGGCGACGACCCCGACCACCACGGGCGCATCGACCCCGACGGCAGACCCGACGACCTCGCATCCATCCCCGGACCCGTCCCCGAGTCAGACGTGCAACCGGTTCTTGTGGTGGTGCACGTAGCCCCGTAAGGGGCGCGGGGCTGTGACACGTGCGGCTCCGCCGCGTGGGCGCGACCACTCCCCACCGGCCCGCACCCGACCCGTCCACCGGAGCAAACCCGGCGAACAACCGACTCAGTCCACCGGAATCACCGTCCGTCCCGGATGACTCCCGTTCTCGGCCTCGTCGAGCATCGCCGCCGCCACCGTGGCCCTCCCCACCCTCGCCGGGAAGAACCTCCTCGGCACCTCCGCCACGGTCAGCGTGCGCCGGCCCGCACTCAGCGGCGTGTCCGCCAGCGGACCCGCGTGGAACACCGTGCCGCCGGCGGCGGTCACCACCTCACACGCCGTCACCCGGTCGCTCATCTCCGACTTCATGAACGTCCGCAGCAGGTTCCGGGTGAACCCGCCGGCCGCCTGCGCGGTCGCGCCCGTGCCGAAGGCGCCGAGCCAGATCACCCGGGCGCCCGCGTCGACGGCCGCCCGCGCGCCCGCCGTCAGGACGCCCGGCCCGCTGCCGCCGCTGATGCCGAGTCCGGACAGCACGGTCGTGCTGTCCCGCAGTGCCTCGGCGACCCGCGCCGCGTCGAGCACGTCCGCGGCGATCCGGGTCAGCCGGGTCTCGTCCGGCACGGAGATCCGCCCCGGGTCGCGGGCGACCGCAACCACCGTGTGGCCGCGTTCGAGGGCCTGCCGGGTCAGCTGCAGTCCCGTGCCGCCCGACGCGCCGAGGATCGTGACGTTCACGACGCGGCGCCGTTCAGGACGGCGCGGGCGGCCTCGTGGAGCCCCGGCGCGGCGATCAGGACGTCGGCACTGCCCGGCCGCCACGGCTCACCGCGCAGGTCGGTGACGGTCCCGCCGGCCTCGGAGACCAGCAGCGCACCGGCCGCGACACCCGGCAGGTCGGGCTCGTACTGCCAGAAGACGTCGTACTGCCCGGAGGCGACGGCGAGCAGCGGGAACGTGGTCGGGATGGTGTTGCGCACCAGCAGCGACACGCCCATCAGCGCGGCCACCGCGTCGCCGAAGCGCCGGTTGGCCTCCGGGCTCCCCGGAGCCTGACTGGCCGTCACGACCGCCGCGTCCAGGCTCCGCTTCTCCGACACGCGCAGCCGCACCCCGTCGAGGAAGGCGCCCTCGCCCCGTACGGCGGTGTAGGTCAGGTCCGGCACCGGCATCCGCACGACGGTCAGCACGGGGACGTTGTCCCGGAGCAGCGTGATGTTGACCGACCACTCGGGCAGCCCGTGGACGTGGTTGACACCCCCCTCGATCCCGTCCGTCGCCCACCATTCGCCGGCGGGCAGGTCGCCGCCCTCCATCTCGTCGGTGACCCAGCCCGCCCCGGGCCGCAGTTCGCGCAGCGCGGCCTCCAGGTATGCGCTGGTGCCGCCCTCGATCTGCCGGCCGAAGGTGTACATGTCGGTCCGGCTCTTCGGGCGCGCCTCGGCCGAGTACGTCTTCAGCAGCCGCTCGCCCGCCTCACGGGCGATCTCGACGACTTTCCCCAGGAGTTCCATGGGTTTTCCTCCCCTTCGCTGGCCTTGACACCAGTGAAGAGTCCGGATGACGTTGCGTCCAGTGCAACGTTCTCAACTCTGGATTTACCGAGACGCAATCATGGCCTTGACCTGCTCACGCAGCCACCGGTGGGCGTGGTCGCCCTCGTAACGCTGGTGCCAGGCCGCGATCAGCGGTACGGGTGCCACGGTCACCGGCAGCTCCGCGAGCCGCAGCCCGTGCCGTGCGACGGCCTCCCCGCACATCCGCGCCGGCACGGTCACCAGCACGTCGTTGCTCCGCGCGAAATCGAGTGCGGCCGCGGCCGTCGGCACCGCGGCGACCGTGCGGCGCCGGAGACCGTGTTCCGCCAGGGCGTCGTCGACCGGGTCCCGCAGGCGGCCCCGCCGGGACACGAGGACATGGTCGGCCGCGGCGTACTGGGCGAGGGTCAGCGGCTCGCCCGGACGGTCCCCGGGCACGGCGACCATCAGCCGGTCCTCGCCCAGCGCCTGCGAACGGATCTCGGGTGCGACGGGCTCGTTGGCACCCACCTCGATGTCCACCTGTCCGTGCCGCAGGTCGTTCGTGTCCGTACCCGCCTCGGCAAGGAACCGCAGCCGCACACCGGGCGCCTGGTCCCGTACGGCCTTCAGGAGCCCGGGGCCGATCGCGGTGGTGACGGCGTCGTGGAACTGCAGGGTGAACGTCCGGTCCAGCGTGGCCAGATCCAGCCGCCGCTGCGGCGCCAGCAGCCCCTGCGCCTCCTGCACCAGCCGGTGCAGGTCCGCCCGCACCGCCAGCGCGTACGGCGTGGCCGTCATCGTCCGGCCGGTGCGCACCAGGATCTGATCGCCGGTCAGCCGCCTGATCCGCCCCAGACTCCGGCTGACCGCGGGCGCGGAGAGCCGCAGCCGATCCGCGGCCCCCGTGACACTCCCCTCCTCCAACAGCGCGTCGAGTACCGTCAGAAGATTGAGATCCATCTGCATCCGGCGACTCTAGGCGCGCCCGGCTCGGTGCGCCCCGTAAAGGGCGCTGGGGGTGACCCCGGCCGAAGGCTGGGGGAGGAACTGCGCGGCCGGCCCCCACCGGCCCGCGGTGAACGAACGGCCCGACCGGCGGAGCGTCACGCGTCGAGCATCCTTTGCAGCAGATCCCGCAACGACAGCCGCTCCTCGTCCGAAAGCCCCGCCAGCGGCTCCCGCGCGAAGCGCAGCCCCTCGCGCAGGTCACGGGCGACCCGGCGCCCCTCGTCCGTCGCCGCGGCCAGCTTCACCCGGCGGTCGGCCGGGTCGGGCCGCCGCTCCACGAGCCCGCGCGCCTCGAGGCGGTCCACGATCCCCGTCACGTTGGACGGTTCGCACTTCAGCTTCTGCGCCAGCTTCCGCATCGGCAGCGGCTCCAGCGAGAGCAGGCTGAGCAGCCGGGCCTGCGCCCCGGTGAGCGTGTGCTCGCCCGCCGCCTCCTCGTAGTCCGCGTAGAAACGGGCCACGACGTCCCCGATGAGCTCGACGACCTCCAGGGTCAGGGCGTCGGGGCGGCGGGTCGGCGCGGGAGTGGACCGTGTGGACGACATGCGGTCCAGGGTACCGCGTTACTTGACATCCTGAAATATTCAGGAGCATGGTTGTTTCAGGTACTGAAGTAATTTAGGAAAGGCGCATGTCATGATCAACCGCGAGTGGCACCTGCTGAGCCGTCCCGTCGGCTGGCCGAAGCCGGAGGACTTCGCCCTGGTCGAGGCGGAGGTCCCGACGCCGGGCGAGGGGCAGGTGCTCGTGCGGAACAAGTACCTCTCGGTCGACCCGTACATGCGCGGCCGGATGAGTGCCGCGAAGTCTTACGTCGCCCCGTTCGAGCTGGGCAAGGTCATGCAGGGCGGCGCGGTCGGCGAGGTCGTCGAGTCGAACGCCGAGGGCATCGCGGCCGGCGACCACGTGCTGCACTTCTTCGGCTGGCGTGAGTACGCGGTCGTGGACGCGAAGAACGCCGTCAAGGTCGACGCCGGCGCCGCCCCCCTGTCGACGTACCTCGGCGTCCTCGGTATGACCGGCCTCACCGCCTACGCGGGCCTGCTGCGCACCGCCTCCTTCAAGGAGGGCGACTCGGTCTTCGTCTCCGGCGCGGCCGGCGCGGTCGGCAGCCAGGTCGGCCAGATCGCCAAGCTCAAGGGCGCCTCACGGGTGATCGGCTCGGCCGGCTCCGACGAGAAGGTGAAGCTGCTGGTCGAGGAGTACGGCTTCGACGCGGCCTTCAACTACAAGAACGGCCCGGTCGCCGAGCAGCTGCGCGCCGCCGCGCCCGACGGCGTGGACGTCTACTTCGACAACGTCGGCGGCGACCACCTGGAGGCGGCCATCGGCCAGCTCAACCGGGACGGACGGATCGCGGTCTGCGGCATGATCTCCGTCTACAACAGCACCGAGCCGGTCCCCGGCCCGAAGAACCTGGCCCGCCTCATCCAGACCCGCGGCCGGATCGAGGGCTTCCTGGTCGGCGACCACTACGACCTGCAGCCGCAGTTCGTCGCCGAGGTCGGCCCGTGGGTGGCCTCCGGGCAGCTGAAGTATCGCGAGACGGTCGTCGAGGGCATCGAGAACAACGTGGAGGCGTTCCTCGGGGTCCTGCGCGGCGACAACACCGGAAAGATGATCGTCAAGCTGTAGGTCTGTCTGTGGTTTCCGGCATGCGGTAACTTCTTTCCGAAACCGTCGTCGATCGTGGGCGCGAGTCGCGGCGGACCGAGGAGAGAAGAAACCGCATGCCCATTCAGCAGTCCGACGTCCTCTACACCGCCGTCGCCACCGCCGAGAACGGCCGCGACGGCCGGGTCGCCACCGACGACGGCCGGCTCGACGTCGTCGTCAACCCGCCCAAGGAACTGGGCGGCAGCGGGGCCGGGACCAACCCGGAGCAGCTGTTCGCCGCCGGGTACAGCGCGTGCTTCCAGGGGGCGCTGGCGGTCGTCGCCCGGCAGGCCGGGGTCGACGTGTCCGGGTCCCGGGTGACCGCCAAGGTGGGGCTCGGGAAGAACGAGGAGGGGTTCGGGATCATCGTCGAGATCTCGGCGGAGATTCCGGGCGTCGCCAAGGAGGTTGCCCATGAGCTCGTGGAGAAGGCGCACGGGGTCTGCCCGTACTCGAAGGCGACGCGCGGGAACATCGCCGTGACGCTGGCCTGACCGTCGTCGTTGCGCTGTGTGCGGAGACCGCACCCTTGGACGTGGGGTGCGGTCTCTCGTCGTGCCGGGTGCGGATTCGATGCCGGGTGCGGGTGCGGGTGCGGGTGCGGGTGCGTTGTGGTTGCTCGCGCAGTTCCTCGCGCCCCTAAAGGGGCGCGTTCAGCGCCGCCTCGTGCACCGCCCGCGCCAGGCGGTCGTTCTCCGGGGCCGCTCCGCCCGGGAACGCGAACCGGCGACGGGTGTAGCCGTAGGCGACCCCGCTGCGCGGGTCCGCGAACGCCTGGGAGCCCGCTGCCCCGCTGTGGCCGATGGTGCCCGCGCCGAGGAACGGGTGCCAGGTGTCCGCCGTCGCCTGGAAGCCCAGGCCGTACGACCTGTGCGTCCGGGTCACCAGGTCGTAGCCGACCGAGTGGAACTGGCCGAACTCCGCCACCGTGTCCTCCTTCAGCAGCGCGGCCTTGCCGTCGACCTCGCTGAGCAGCGCCGCGTACATCCCGGCCAGGCCGCGCGCGGACGCCACCCCGCCGAAGGAGGCGGGGCCCTTGGCGCGGACCAGCCGGTCGTTCGGGAGGGCCGCCAGGTCCGTCGGCTCGGCGGTGTGCTCGTTGAAGGCGATCCCCCCGAGGGTGTGCGGGCCGGACGGGACGGAGTCGAGCAGGGCCTGCTGCTCGGGCGTGGGCCGCATCGGCAGGGTCGTGCGGAAACGCGGCTCGTGCGCGGCCGGCAGACCCAGGAAGAACCCGAGGCCGTACGGCGCCCGGACCCGCTCCTCGTAGACGTCCTGCAGGGTACGGCCGGTCGCGCGCCGTACCACCTCGCCGGTGAGCGCCCCGATGACCAGGGCGTGGTAGCCGAAGGCCGTGCCAGGGCGCCAGAACGGCCGCTGGTCGGCCAGCCGTTCGGCCATCGCGCGGTCGTCGGCCAGCTCCTTCGGGCCGAACCCGGTGTCGGTGCCCACCAGGCCCGCCCGGTGCGCCAGCAGGTCCCGCAGGGTCAGCGTGCCCTTGCCCTCCGCGCCGAACTCCGGCCAGTAGTAGGTGACTTTACGGTCCAGCTCCAGCGTGCCGTCCTGCACCAGCATCGCCACCACCAGGTGCGCCGCCCCCTTGGTGGACGAGAACACGCCGTACAGACAGTCCCCGTCGGCCCCCTCGCCCGCCCACAGGTCGACGACCCGCCTGCCGTGGACGTACGCGCACAACTGACCCTCGTAGTCGGCCGGTCCGCCGGCGACGAAGGCGGCGAACTCCTCGCGCACCGCCTCGAAGCCCTCCGCGACCGTGCCCTGGACGGTGATCTCCTGCGTCATCCGTTCTCCTCAACCGAGCCGCCGGGGCAGCTCCCACTGTGAACAACGCCCTACCCACCTGGGCGACCTACCCCTTCCTGCGATCGGTACGGCGAGATGTACCTGTTCGACTCAACCGGGGCATGCTGAGGGCGGACACACCGCGGACAGACCCCACAGCGGCGGGAGGGCCCCGGCTCATGGCGACGATTCCCTCACTTCCCGGCAGGGCGGACGTGCTGCGCATGGCCCGCAGCACCACCGACATCACCGGCCAGCTCCTGGACACCGCCCAGAACCTCACGAGGATCGCGGTCAACACCCTGGACCCGCGCGAGGGCTAGGCCCCCGAACTCCTGCGCGTCCTGCGCCGGACGACCGCGGAGCTGGCCGAGGCCAGTGCCGCACCGGGGGCGCAGGAGGCCTTCTACCGCGTCGTGGAGACCCTCACGCGGCTCGGCACCAGCGGCGCCCCGCTGGCCGTGCACCCGGTGGCGGAGCCGCTCCTGACGGCCCTCAGGGACAGTCTGCTGCCGCTGCTGGACGCGGTGGAGCCGGCCGTGGAGGAGTTCGCGGCGGCGCTCCGCGAACTGACCGAGGCGCTGCCCCCGCTGCTGCCGGCGGCCGCGGGCGGGGCGGCCGGCGTCCTGCTGGCCCTCACCCCGCTGCTGCGCACCTCGGCCGAGACCCTCCGGGACTCCGCCCCCGAACTCCACCGCATCGCCGACGCCGTCACCTCGGCCGTGGCCCCGCTGCTGCCCCTCCAGATGGCCCTCGCCGAGCGCGTGACCGCGGCGGGCGCGGGCGTGGTCCGGGCCGTGCTGCCGCCGCTGGCCGACCTGACCGAGGCGGCGGCGAAGACGGCCCGGGCGGCGGGCCCGGCCCTCATCGCCGCCGAGGAACTCGCCGTGACCGGGCTCGAACACCTCCAGCCCCTCCTGCTGGCCTCCGCGGCCGGCGCGGGCCGGGTGGCCCGGGCGACGGCGGTACGCGTGTCGGCGGCGGTCAGCCCGGCGGCGGACCGGGGGGTGGTGGTGGCGGTGACCCCCGCGTGAGCGCTCCGCCGGGTCGGCCGACGTCCGCGCCGTCGTTTCGCCTGCAACGCCGTCGGGGCTGGTCGCGCAAGTTCCTCCCCCGGCCTTCGGCCGGGGGTACCCCCAGCGCCCCTTCGGGGGCGCTGTCCGGGATGGGTCGTTGTTTGTCCGGGGCGTTCGTCGTGGCTGGTCGCGCAGTTCCTCGCGCCCCTTCGGGGCGCTGCGCCCACGGGGCGTTGTTCGGGGGCCGGTAAAGTTTTGGCCATGCGTGATCTCGGGGTGGGGTTCGGTTATCTTCTCAAGGGCCAGCGGTGGGTCGGGCGGCACGGACGGCAGTTCGGGTTCGGTCTGCTGCCCGGTCTGATCACCCTGGTTCTCTACGCGGCGGCCCTGGTCGCCCTCGCGATATGGGGAGCGGACTTCGTCGCCTGGGCCACCCCGTTCGCCGACGACTGGTCCAGCCCCTGGCTCGGCCTCTTCCGCGGCTTCCTCACCGCCGTCCTGTTCGCCCTCGGTCTCCTCGGCGCCGTGCTCACCTTCACCGCCGTGACCCTGCTGGTCGGCCAGCCGTTCTACGAGAGCCTCTCCGAGAAGGTCGACGCCGACGTCTCGCCCGACGGCACCGCGCCCGAGTCCGGGCTGCCGTTCTGGCGCGAGCTGTGGATCTCCGCCCGGGACAGCCTGCGCATCCTGGTCCGGGCCGGCCTGTGGGGCGTGCTGCTGTTCGCCCTCGGCTTTTTGCCCTTCGTCGGGCAGACCGTCGTGCCGGTCATCGGCTTCTTCGTGACCGGCTTCTTCCTCACCGAGGAACTCACCGCCGTCGCCCTCCAGCGCCGGGGCGTCGACCTGCGCGCCCGGCTCGCCCTGCTGCGGTCCCGGAAGACCCTGGTGTGGGGCTTCGGCACCCCGCTGGGTCTCGCCTTCCTGGTCCCGTTCGTCGCGGTGTTCCTGATGCCGGGCGCGGTCGCCGGTGCCACCCTCCTCGCCCGCGACCTGCTGGGCGAGGAGACGGCCGAGGAGGACGAGCGGACCGGCGAACCCGTCAGTCCCTGAACGAGGCGTCCGCCGCCACGGTCACGATCGCCCGTACCTGGTCGATGATGTCCACCCGGTTGCGCACGAACTCCGGGTCCGTCACCTGCGTCGTGTTCCCGGCACCGAACTGCAGCACCGGCGTGTGCACATGCCCGCCGGGCAGCGTGCCGTGCAGCCCGAGCCGGTCGCGCAGCAGCGTGGCCCGGTAGGCGATCTCGTTGGACAGGTAGTCCCCGCCGCCCCCGGCCCGCGCGGTGGACCCGGCGGTGGGCCCGTCCGCCCGTACGACGGGATCGGTCGCGCCCGCGGGTATCTCGGTCACCTCGGTGTGGTCGTACACCGGGAACCGGCCCGTGTCCGCCGCCGTGATCGCCGCGTACGGGAGCGTGGTGGTCGTCCACTGCGGCTGCGAGGCCGGGTCGGCGACCGGGACGGTCCCGGTCCGGCTCACGTTCTCGTTGTCCGGGAACCCGCCCCGCCAGGCGCCGTTCGTCCGCTCCACGTCGAACCGCCCGACCCGCCCCTGGCTCACGGTCGTGAACAGGTCCACCTCCGGCAGGTACGGCCGCAGCGTCCGCTCCACGGTCCCGGCCGCGAAGTCGTCCCACCGCACCGGGAACACCGCCGTCTCCACCCGCGCGGGCCCCTCGCCGGTCTCGATCACGGTCCCGTCGAGGGCCAGCGCGCTCGCCCCGGACGGGTTGGAGATCCTGATGTCCCGGTCCAGCGTGAACGGGTCGAACCCGGTGACGAGGATCCGCCGGAGGCCCTTGCCGGGGTACCGGATGTCCGTCTGCCCACGCGAGGTCCGCTCCAGCAGGTCCAGCAGCGCGGCCCGCTGCCGCTCGCCGAGCGCGAACCCCGGCGCCCAGGTGCGCACCTGGCGCGTCATCCCGAGCCGCGCCCAGTACAGCGGCCGGTCGTCGTCGCGGCTAAGGCCCACCCGTCGCCCACCACCACCCTTATGAGGAAGCGCTTCGCGCCTTGCTGATTCGGCGGGCCCGCGGCCCTGCGCGCGGTCCACGGCCCGCCGCCACAGCGCCGCCCCCTGCCGTGCCACGGCCCGCCGGGCCTGCGCGTAGGAGTGCGTGTGCTCCAGCGCACGGGCGAACCCGGGGGCCACGGTGTCGAACCCGGACCTGCGGAGTATCTCCTGCGGCACGGGCTGGTCGAGCCGCTGTTCCTCGACGGTGGGGGAGGGCGTGGTGGTGGCGTGCGCGGCGGTGGGGACGAGCGCTCCGGCCAGCAGCACGATGCCGAGGACGCCGATCCGAACACGTGGGGAAGTCAAAGGGGTTGGCCTTCCGTCGCAGTGGGGTGCGTGGTGCCGGTCGGGCGCAGTATCGCGGGTGGGCCGCGATGTGGTCTACACCATGAGCCCCCGACGAGCCCGCGGGCGTTTGTGAAGGGTTCGTACGAGATCGCTGCGACGCGCCCGATGACCGGCCGACTTCTCACAGCCGCGGCTAAGGTCGGAGCCGGGACGAGTCCCCCTTGAGCAGCCCCGGTCCGGGACCTGACCCCTGGACCGGGGCTTGCGCGCTCCGGAGCTCAGTCCCGGACGCCGAAGCCGTACACCGTCTCCGAGCGGTAGGTCCGGCCCGGGTCCAGCCGGGTGCTCGGGAAGTCGGGGCGGTTGGGGGAGTCCGGGAAGTGCTGGGTCTCCAGGGCGACACCGTCGCCGGGGGCGAAGGGGCCGGTCAGGTGCTCGGCCGTGTAGAGCTGGATGCCCGGCTCGGTGGTGGCCACGGTGAGGGTGCGGCCGGACGCCGGGTCGTACAGCTCGGCGATCTCCACCGGAGTCCGGGTCACCCCCTTGTCGAGGACGAGGTTGTGGTCGTAGCCGGAGCCGACCTTGCGGGCCGTACGGAAGTCGAACCGGGTGCCGGAGACGTCGGCCTGCTCCCCGGTCGGGATCAGGTCCCCGTCCACGGGGGTGTAGCGCGAGGCCGCGATCCGCAGCTCGTGGCCACCCGCGTGCCCGGAGCCGGCCAGGTTGAAGTAGCTGTGGTTGGTGAGGTTCACGACGGTCGGCGCGTCGGTGACCGCCTCGTAGGAGATGTGCAGCGCCCCCGACTCGTCCAGCGTGTACGTCGCGGTGACCGTCAGCCGCCCCGGGAACCCCTCCTCCCCGTGCGGGCTCACCCGGGTCAGCCGCACCCCGTGCTCGACGGCGGTCGCCTCCCACACCCGCTTGTCGAAACCGCGGGCGCCGCCGTGCAGGGAGTTGGGCGCGTTGTTCGGCTCCAGGGCGTAGGTCACGCCGTCCAGCGGGAAGCGGGCGTGCGCGATCCGGTTGGCGTACCGGCCGACCAGGGCACCGAAGTAGGGCCCCGGGTTCTCCAGGTAGCCGTCCAGGCCGGTGAACCCCAGCACCACGTCCGCGGTCCGCCCGTCCCGGTCCGGCACCTCGGCAGACTGCACGATCCCGCCGTACGACAGCACCCGCACCCGGGTCCCCGCGCGCTCCAGTGTCCAGCGGTGCACCTTGGTGCCGTCGGAAAGTGTGCCGAAAAGTTCGCTCATGGGGAAACCCTAAGCCAAGGGTCTAGTCCACCGGATCCTTGGCGGTGATGGCCCGGTAGGCGATCGCGGCCAGCTTCGACTGGCCGTCGGTGCTCGGATGGAACCAGTCCCAGTGACTGAGCTGACCGGTCCCGAACCGGTACGCGTACACCGCCCCGCCGTCGAACCGGCACCGCCGGTCCTTGGCGCAGACCTCCCGCAGCACCTTGTTGTAGTCCTCGACCCGCTGCTGCACCTTGTCCCGGCGCAGGGTCGCCGCGCTGGTCAGGTTGTCCGCGTCGGAGAGCATGGACGGGCAGATGCCCAGCTTCCACACCTGCTTGCCCAGCGGGTTGGTCCGCCCCTCGGACCACAGCCGCTTCAGGTTCGGCACGCTCGCCACGTACACCTGCGTCCTCGGCAGCGTCCTGCGCAGGGTGGCCATCGCGTCCTCGAACTCGCTGCGGAAGTCGGCCACCGAGGTCATCGCCCGCACCGACGTGCGGCACGCGTCGTTCGCCCCCACCATCACCGTCACCAACTGGGGCCTGCGCACCGCCGCGTCGGCCATCTGCCCCGGAAGGTCGGCCATCCGGGCGCCGGTCTCCGCGTAGTTCCAGCTGTGGTCGGCCGCCTGCGCCCGCCCCAGCAGCCGTACCGCGAGGCTGTCCACCTGCTCGCTGGTACCGGTCGCCCAGGACACCTCGGGGCAGTCCGAGAGGACCGTGCAGGCGTCGAAGCCGCGGGTGATGGAGTCGCCGACGGCCGCGATCGAGGCCGGGCTGCGGTCCCACACCTGCACGGCCCGGGAGGCCCGCGTCCTCTCGCTCTTCGTCGCGGCGGAGGAACCGCCCAGCACACCGCACCCGGCCACCCCCAGCACGGCGGTGACGGCGACGGCGCCTGCCAGGGCACGCGAACGCCGACGTCGTCGCTGCTTGCGCATACCCCTTCGGTCCTCTCCGTCCGCCCGATCGTCCCCGTCCATAACAACGCACGGGAGTTCCCGCCCCGCGCCCTGCAACGGACCACCCCCGTACAAGCGTCCCCCTGGGTGAATGGCGGGGGTTTCCTGGCTGTGGGACCGACGGTACGTCACACTCCTTGCGCCACCGCACGGTAGCCTCGCCATCAACGCGGCGGTCGTGTCACTGCCGCCGGCCAGCCAGCAAGATGTCCCGCTCAGCCCGGAGGTTCCGGTGACGACACGTGGAGTTCTGTACGTGCACTCCGCGCCCCGCGCGCTGTGCCCGCACGTCGAGTGGGCCGTCGCCGGGGTGCTCGGCACGCGCGTCAACCTCGACTGGATCCGCCAGCCGGCCGCACCCGGCACCTGGCGCTCCGAGTTCTCCTGGCAGGGCGAGGTCGGCACGGCCTCCAAACTGGCGTCCGCGCTGCGCGGCTGGCACCTGCTCCGCTTCGAGGTCACGGCCGAGCCCTGCGCGAAGGCCGAGGGCGAGCGCTACAGCTGCACCCCCGACCTCGGCATCTTCCACGCGGTCACCGGAATCCACGGCGACATCCTCATCCCCGAGGACCGCCTGCGGGCCGCCCTGACCCGCTCACAGCGCGGTGAGACGGCCCTGGAGGCCGAGATCGCCAAACTCCTCGGCAAGCCCTGGGACGACGAACTGGAGCCGTTCCGCTACGCGGGCGAGGGCGCGCCGGTCCGCTGGCTCCACCAGGTGGTCTGAGCCGCCGTGTCATCTGCGGCGCCGTCGTGGCTGGTCGCGCAGTTCCCCGCGCCCCTAAAAGACCAGGGGCGAGCGCCCCTTTAGGAGCGCGGGGAACTGCGCGACCAGCCCCCACCGGGCGGTCAGCCGACAACGAAACGCACTGTGGCCCGGACTCCGTCCAACGGAGTCCGGGCCACAAGGCTCAGCGCAGCGTCTCTCACACGGTCCTGAACGCCAGTACGACGTTGTGGCCGCCGAAGCCGAAGGAGTCGTTCAGCGCGGCGATCCTGCCCTCGGGCAGCTGCCGCGCCTCGCCCCGCACCACGTCCGCGTTGACCTCGGGGTCGAGGTCGTCGAGGTTGATGGTCGGCGGAGCCGTCCGGTTCACCAGCGCCAGGATCGACGCGACGGTCTCGATACCGCCGGCACCACCCAGCAGGTGACCGGTCATCGACTTGGTCGCGGAGATCGCCATGTGGTCGACGTCGTCGCCGAACACCTTCCGCAGCGCCTTGATCTCGGCCACGTCACCCTGCGGCGTCGACGTCGCGTGCGCGTTGACGTGCACGATCTCGGCCGGCTTCAGATCCGTGTTGTCGAGCAGGTTCTGCAGCGCGTGCGCGATCCCGTTGCCCGACGGCTCCGGCTGCGTGATGTGGTGCGCGTCGGCCGAGATGCCCTGGCCGACCGCCTCCGCGTAGATCCGCGCCCCGCGCGCCTTCGCGTGTTCCTCGGACTCCAGGACGATCACGCCCGCGCCCTCGCCGAGGACGAAGCCGTCACGGCCGGAGTCGTAGGGACGCGACGCACCCTCGGGGTCGTCGTTGTTCTTGGACATCGCCATCATGTTGCCGAACGCGACGATGGGCAGCGGGTGGATCGCCGCCTCGGTGCCGCCGGCCACGACGACGTCCGCACGGCCGGTGCGGATCATCTCGATGGCGTACCCGATGGCCTCGGCGCCGGAGGCGCAGGCCGACACGGGCGTGTGCACACCGGCCCGCGCACCCAGCTCGATACCGACGTTGGCGGCCGGCGAGTTGGGCATCAGCATCGGCACGGTGTGCGGGGAGACACGGCGTACGCCCTTCTCCTTGAGCACGTCGTACTGGTCGAGCAGGGTCGTGACACCGCCGATGCCGGAGGCGATGACGGCGCCGACCCGGTCGGGGTTGGCGGACGCGTCCTCACCGGCCTTGGCGGTGAAACCGGCGTCCTTCCAGGCCTCCTTGGCGGCGATCAGCGCGAACTGCGCGGACCGGTCCAGCTTGCGGGCCTGCGGGCGGGGGATGATCTCGCCCGGTTCGACGGCGATCTGCGCCGCGATACGGACGGGCAGCTCGGCCGCCCAGTCCTGCTCCAGGAGGCTGACGCCGGACTTGCCGGCGACCAGGGCCTCCCAGAACGAAGCTGCGTCGCCACCCAGCGGTGTGGTTGCGCCGATACCGGTGACGACCACGGTGCGATTGGTCGGGCTCACGGGAATTCTTTCTCCAACGGATACGGGATTCGACGGCGCCACCGCCGGGTGGCGGGGCATTGCAGCCGGAGGCTAGTTAACTGCCTCAGGCCTGGTGCTTGAGGATGTAGTCGGTCGCGTCGCCGACGGTCTTGAGGTTCTTGACGTCCTCGTCCGGGATCTTGACGTCGAAGCGCTCCTCGGCGGCGACGACGACCTCGACCATGGACAGCGAGTCGACGTCCAGGTCGTCGGTGAAGGACTTGTCCAGCTGGACGTCCTCAACCGGGATGCCGGCGATCTCGTTCACGATCTCGGCGAGACCTTCGACGATCTCTTCCTGAGTGGCGGCCATGTCAGGCGCTCCTTCTTAGATGTTCCAGACGGTTGCTGCGGTACTGCGGACGGCGACCCGTTCCGGATGCATGATCCGGCACGGAGTGCCTAGGGGAGGGTAACGACAGTGGCGGCGTAGACGAGACCCGCCCCGAACCCGATGACGAGTGCGGTGTCGCCGCTCTTCGCCTCACCGGTCGCCAGGAGCCGCTCCATCGCGAGCGGGATCGAGGCGGCCGAGGTGTTGCCGGTGGTGCGGATGTCACGGGCGACCGTGACGTGCTCCGGCAGCTTGAGAGTCTTCACCATCGAGTCGATGATCCGCACATTGGCCTGGTGCGGGATGAAGACGTCCAGGTCGTCCGCGCTGATCCCGGCCGCGTCCAGCGCCTGCTGAGCGACCTTCGCCATCTCGAACACGGCCCAGCGGAACACCGCCTGGCCCTCCTGCGTGATCGCCGGGAACTTGATGTTGCCCTGGCTGTCGACCGGCAGCCCGGACCTGTCACCGAAGTGGAAACGGTCCCAGGGGATGGTCTGCTTGATGGTCTCCGACTTGTCGCCCTCGGAGCCCCACACCGTCGGGCCGATCGCCGGCTCCTGCGAGGGACCCACCACGACCGCGCCCGCGCCGTCGCCGAACAGGAAGGCGGTGGCCCGGTCCTCCAGGTCGGTGAGGTCGCTGAGCCGCTCCACGCCGATGACTAGCACGTACTCGGCGGAACCCTCCACCACCATGCCCTTGGCGAGCGTGAGGCCGTAGCCGAAGCCCGCGCAGCCCGCCGAGATGTCGAAGGCGGCGGCCTTGTTCGTGCCCAGCCGGTCGGCGATCTCGGTCGCGACGGCCGGGGTCTGGCTGAAGTGCGAGACGGTCGAGACGACCACGGCGCCGATCTGCTCGGCGTCGATGCCCGCGTCCGCGATCGCCTTGCCGGAGGCCTCGATCGACATCGCGGCGACCGTCTCCTCGGGGCCCGCCCAGTGGCGGGTCTCGATGCCGGAGCGCGACCGGATCCACTCGTCGGAGGAGTCGATCGTCTCCAGGATCACCTCGTTGGGCACCACACGGGTCGGGCGGTAGCCGCCGACACCGAGGATGCGCGCGTACGGAGCACCCTTGCTGGGCTTGATCTTCGACATCGCAATGGGCTCCTGATTCAGCTGTGCTCGGCGATGAGCTCGCGGGCCGCGTCGAGGTCGTCGGGGGTCTTCAGGGCCAGCGTCCGCACGCCGGGCAGGGCGCGCTTGGCCAGGCCGGTCAGGGTGCCGCCGGGGCACACCTCCAGGAGGGCGGTGACGCCGAGCTCCTTGAAGGTCTCCATGCACAGGTCCCAGCGGACCGGGTTGGCGACCTGGCCGACCAGGCGCTCCACGATCTCGGCGCCGGACGCGACGGCCCGGCCGTCCTTGTTGGAGACGTAGGTGAACTTCGGGTCCAGCGGCGCGAGTTCCGCGGCCGCCTCGGCCAGCTTCTCGACGGCGGGGCCCATGTGGTGCGTGTGGAAGGCGCCGGCGACCTTGAGGGCGACGACCTTGCGGACGCCCTCGGGCTTGTCCTCGTTCAGCGCGGCGAGCTGCTCCAGGGTGCCGGCCGCGACGATCTGACCCGCACCGTTGATGTTCGCCGGGGTCAGGCCGAGCTTCGCCAGGTGCGCCACGGAGACCTCCGGGTCGCCGCCGAGCAGCGCCGACATGCCGGTCTCGGTGATCGCGGCGGCCTCGGCCATCGCCAGGCCGCGCTTGCGCACGAGGGCCAGCGCGGCGGTCTCGTCCAGGACGCCCGCGAAGGCGGCGGCGGTGATCTCACCGACGCTGTGCCCGGCGACCGCGCCCGGCGCGATGCCGGCGATGTCACCGAGTGCCGCGCCGGAGACGAGTCCGGCGGCGACGAGCAGCGGCTGTGCGATCGCGGTGTCCCGGATCTCGTCCGCGTCGGCGTGCGTGCCGTAGTGCACCAGGTCGAGACCGATGGCGTCCGACCAGGCACGCAGACGGTCCTCGACACCGGGAAGGTCGAGCCAGGGGGTCAGGAAGCCAGGGGTCTGGGCGCCCTGGCCGGGAGCGACGAGTACGAGCACTCTCACACTCTCTCTTGGGGACGGCCACGGCCGCCCGTGGGGACAGGGACGAAGAACACGAGGGGGTTTTGTGGGCCCCCGACAAAATCCTATGACTGGGGATCTCCATCGACCAGACGCCCCAGGATCAGCGCGATCCGCAGTGTGAAGGCGGATCGTACATCGGACGGTGACCATCCGGTGACGTCAGTCACACGTCGGAGCCGGTAGCGCACGGTGTTCGGGTGAACGAAGAGCATCCGGGCCGCACCCTCCAGGCTGCTCGCCTGCTCCAGATATACGCTCAGTGTTTCCAGCAGAGCCGAACCGGCTTCTTCCAGCGGTCTGTAGATCTCCTCCACCAACTGCTCGCGCGCGCTCGGATCGCCCGCGATGGCGCGCTCCGGAAGCAGATCGTCCGCCAGCACCGGCCGCGGCGCGTCCTGCCAGGCGGAACAGGCCTTGAGCCCGGCGGCGGCGGCCTGCGCGGACCGGGTGGCCGCCAGCAGGTCGGGCACCACCGGCCCGGCGACGACCGGCCCCGCGGCGTACGGCCCGATCAGCGACTTGGCCACGGCCAGCGGATTGTCGTTGCCGCCCGCGATGACGACGAGGCGGTCCCCGAGCACCCCGGTCAGCACCTGGAGCTTGGCGTGCCGGGAGGCCCGCCGGATCGCCTCGACGGTCAGCTCGCTGTCCCCGTCCGGCGCGGTCCCGAGCACGACGCACACGTTGTCGGGCGAGTTCCACCCGAGCGCCGCGGCCCTGCTGACGGCCCCCTCGTCGGCCTCCCCGCTCAGCACGGCGTTGACGACCAGCGACTCCAGCCGCGCGTCCCAGGCACCGCGTGCCTCGGCGGCCTGCGCGTACACCTGGGCGGTGGCGAAGGCGATCTCACGGGCGTACACGAGCAGCGCCTCGCGCAGCACGCTCTCGTCGCCGGGTGCCGCGACCTCGTCGATCGCGCTCTCCATGACCTCGATGGTGGTCCGCACCATCTCCACGGTCTGCCGCAGCGTGATCGCCCGGGTCAGCTCCCGCGGCGCGGTCCCGAACACGTCCGTCGAGATCGCCTGCGGGGCGTCCGGGTGCCGGAACCACTCGGTGAAGGCCGCGATGCCCGCCTGGGCGACGAGCCCGATCCAGGAGCGGTTCTCCGGGGGCATGGCCCGGTACCACGGCAGGGTCTCGTCCATCCGCGCGATGGCCTGGGCGGCGAGGCTGCCGGACGACTTCTCCAGCCGCTTGAGGGTCGCGGAGTGCGAATGGACCGGATGAGCCGAGGGGTCGGACTTGCGCGTTACGGGTTCGGGCACGGGGACAAGACTGCCTTATCCGGACGGGAGCCTGCGCCGCCGGGTGCCGACTGCGGTCTACGGTGGTCCCGTGATGGACGTCAGGCGCGCCGCGGAGCGCTACCCGGGAGGCGACCCGGCGACCGGCATCGAGTCCCGGCACGCCTTCTCCTTCGGCCCGCACTACGACCCCGGCAACCTCCGCTTCGGAGCGGTCATCGCCTGCAACGAGGAGCGGCTGGCGCCGGGCGCCGGCTTCGACGAGCATCCGCACAGCCACACCGAGATCGTGACGTGGGTGGTCGAGGGCGAGCTCACGCACCGCGACTCGGCGGGCCACGAGACGGTGGTGCGCCCCGGCGACGTCCAGCGCCTCAGCTCGGCGGGGGGCGTCCGCCACGTGGAGCGCAACGACGGCCCCGGCCCGCTGACCTTCGTCCAGATGTGGCTGGCCCCGGCACGCCCAGGCGGCGACCCCTTCTACGACATCGTCCGCGGCATCGCCGACTCCACCCCGTACGCGGTCCCGGAGGCCGCCGCGATGCTGCACGTCCGCCGGCTGGGGGCGGGGGAGCGGACGGCGGTACCGGACGGGGCGTACGTGTACGTGCACGTGGTGCGGGGGGACGTGCGGGTGGACGGGGCGGAGCTGGGGCCGGGGGACTCCGCCCGGATCACCGACGCGAAGGACGTGGAGGTGTCGGGGATCACGGAGGCAGAGCTGTTGCTGTGGGAAATGGCTGCGGGCCACGTGTCAGCTCCATAGCTGCGGCAGGCGTGCCGCAGGGCGGCACGGGTGGGCGCAGCGGCACCCGGCCGGCCGCCGGTAAGCGTCCCCCCGTCCCGGCCGGCCTCAGCCCCGCAGCTCCGCCAGCACCGCGTCCGTGAAGGCCGGCCACGCCTCGACCGCCCAGGGCCCGAACGCCCTGTCCGTGAGGGCGACACACGCGAGCCCCGCATCGGGGTCGACCCACAGGAATGTGCCCGCCTGCCCGAAGTGGCCGAACGTCCGGGGCGAAGACGAAGTCCCCGTCCAGTGCGGCGACTTGGAGTCGCGGATCTCGAAGCCCAGTCCCCAGTCGTTCGGGTTCTGGTGGCCGTACCCCGGCAGGACGCCCTTCGTCCCGGGGTACTGCACGGTCAGCGTCGCCTCCGCCACCGTCCGCGGATCCAGCAGCCGCGGCGCCTGCAGCTCGGCCGCGAAGCGGAGCAGGTCGGAGACCGAGGACACGCCGTCCTTCGCAGGGGAGCCCTCCAGCGATGTCGCCGTCATGCCCAGCGGCTCCAGCACCGCCTGCCGGGCGTACTCGGCGAACGGCATCTCCGTCGCCTTGGCGACATGCTCCCCGAGCACCTCGAACCCGGCGTTCGAGTACAGCCGCCGCTCCCCGGGCGGCGCCGTGACCCGGTGCTCGTCGAAGGCCAGCCCCGAGGTGTGCGCGAGCAGATGCCGTACCGTCGCCCCCTCCGGCCCCGCCGGCTCGTCGAGCTCGACCGCCCCCTCCTCGTACGCGACGAGCACCGCGTACGCCGCGACCGGCTTGGTGACGGACGCCAGCGGGAAGCGGTGCCCGGCCGGCCCGTGGGTTCCGAGGACCGTCCCGTCGGCGCGTACGACACCCGCCGCGGCGGTGGGGACGGGCCAGTTCTCGATCGACGCGAGGCTGTTCAAGGACATGCCCCGACCCTAAGCGGCTCAGAGCCGCAGCATCATCGTGGGGTCCGGCTTGTGGACGAAGCCGAGCGCGGCGTAGAGCGGCTCGGCCTCCGCGGACGCGGTCAGCATGACCTGACCCGCACCCCGCTCACGGAACCAGGCCAGCAGTTCCTCCATGCACGCGCGCGCGTACCCGCGCCGGCGGGCGTCCGGGTCGGTCGCCACGCTGAAGACGTACCCGGAGCGGCCGTGCGGGTTGCCCGCCTTGCCGATCCGGTAGTCGACGGTCCCGGCCACCAGCGCCGCCAGCGCCCCCGGCCGGTCCGGGTGGTCGACGACGAACGCGGCGAAGTCCCCGTCCGGCTCGCCCAGCCGCTCCGCCAGCGCGGGCCGCGCCTCGGCGTGCCATCCCGTGGAGCTGTCCCCGCCGGGCAGCGCGTCGATCATGACCTGGCGCAGGCGCAGCACTTCCGCGGCGTCCTCGGCCGTGGCACGGCGTACGAGACTCATGCCCCGCACGCTAGTCACCGCGGGGGCCGCCCGTCGCGGGTATTTATTACCGGGTTCCGCTTGCTTCGAGTCCACTCGAAGGTCATAGCGTGGGCGCATGACGGTGATGCACACTACGACCGCGGCCCCCACCCAGCAGCCCGACCGCGCGCCCGCCGACATCTGTTCCGCCCCGCCCCGGCGGCACCCGCGACCCGAGGGCCAGGACCGCTACACGATCAGCGAGGTCGTCGCCTTCACCGGCCTGACCGCCCACACCCTGCGCTGGTACGAGCGGATCGGCCTGATGTCCAGCATCGACCGCTCCCACACCGGCCAGCGCCGGTACAGCAACCGCGACCTGGACTGGCTCGACTTCGTGACCAAGCTCCGCCTGACCGGCATGCCGGTGGCCGACATGGTCCGCTACGCGGAACTGGTGAGGGAGGGCGAGACGACCTACCCCGAGCGCCGCGAGCTCCTGGAGCAGACGAGAAGAGACGTCCTGGCCCGCATCGCCGAACTGCACGACACCTTGTCGGTCCTGGACCGGAAGATCAGTTTCTACGAGACGGGCGGCCACTGAAAACGCCCCTCGCCATGGCGCCCCGTAAGGGGCGCGAGGAACTGCGCGACCAGCCCCCACGCACTCGCACCCGAAAGAATCGCTAGAGCTCCGCCAGCAACTCCGCCTTCTTCGCGGCGAACTCCTCATCGGTCACCAGCCCCGCCTGATGCAGCTCCCCCAGGTGACGGATCCGCTCCGCGATGTCCGCGGGGTCCCGCCGCCCCGCCGGCACCGGCACCGCGGCGGCCCCCTTGGCCCGCAGGGCCTCCAGCACCGCCGCCGCGAACGGCAACGACTCGTGCACCGGCCCGTATCCCAGCCCGAACACCACGGTCGCCGGATCCTGGTCGGGCGGAACCGTCGGCTTCGCCCCCGCGAGGTCCCGCCGCAGCAGCCGCAGGTGTCCCTCGAAGACCTCGGGCGAGCGCCACTCCACGTCCCCGAGGTCGGCGACGGCGAAGCTCTGGTCGCCGGCCTTCCACTTCGCCGTGGACGCACCCGTCCACGACCACCGGAAGTGCACGGCACTGCCGTCGAAGCTCGCCTTCCCGTCGTAGGCCTTGAACTGCCGGGGCCCCTCGGGCGCGGCGACCAGAAACCTTTCGGCCGGTCCGGAGGCGGTGAGCAGCGGCCGCAGCTCGTCGGCGTAGTACTCGGCGAGGGTCGCCCGCTCCGCCGGGACCACCAGGCGGTAGGGGTCGCTGCCGTCCTTCAGCTGCCCGGCCGCCGCCTCGAGGAGGGGATCGGCGCCGGGGCGCGGCTCGGCCTTCAGTACGACGGTGCCCCGCTTCCCGGGCGTGAGGGTCACGCCGGCCAGCGCGGCCAGCGGTACCCGGCGTTCGCCCAGGCTCTGGAAGAGCTTGGGTGTTCGAATCCCCCGTTCGTAGCGGATGAGCATGGAGTCGGACTCGAACTCCCAGGCGGCATGAAATCCGGCCAGTACGTCACCCATGCGGCTCATCGTATGCGGCACGTGCTTCCCCGTCCCATCCCCGCGCATACCGCACTTCCTGCTGTCTCTACGCGCGTCCGGCCATCGACGTGCCGGACAAACCCGCCCGGCACCCGTCATCGTCGTGGGCGCAGGTCACCGCGCCGTATGCGCCGACCCCGACGTCCGCGAGGTTGCGCAGGCTGTCCGTGCCCGGCTCGAAGTAGCCGGCGTGTCCCTTCGCGTCGTGCGCCGACAGCACCCGGGCGCCGAACGCGGAGGAGACGGGGTCGGCGCCGTGGCCGAGTCCGCCGAGCTCCAGATAGGGGACGTCCTGGATCCAGTCGGTCGCGTCCCGCATCGCCCACACCCGGGCCGAGGTGCCCAGGTGGGAGGCGTTCTCGACGCGCATCCCGGGGCTCGCGGCCACCGCTATGTCGGCCACCCGGTCCGGCATGGTGTGCGCGGCGACCCCGCAGACCACCGAGCCGTAGCTGTGACAGAACATCGACACCGGTGCGTCCCCGGGCAGCGCGCGCAGCAGCGCGTTGAGGCGTACGGCGCCCTGCTCGGCGGCCATCCCGGTGGCGGCGTCCACGCCGAGGCCGTCGGGTGCGGTGTAGTCGGCCCAGGCGATCACTGCCGTACGGGTCGACGGGCTCGCCGTGCGCTCCGCCCCGTACAGCGCCTTGGCCATGCCGACCGGGGCGGTGTACTGCCGGTTCGTCTTCTGGAAGGTGAGCAGGTCGGTGTCGACGCCGGGGACGACGACGGAGATCCGCTCGGCCTTCGTGAGGTCGCCGAACACCTCGGCGACCCGGCCGCCGCCGTCCGGGTCGAAGGCGAGGATCTGCCGGCCGTTCGCCATCAACGCCTCGTAGCGGTGCATGCGACGGCCGGCGTCCTGTTGGCCGGCCGTGCTGAGCCGTGGGTCGTGCATGCGTTTCTTCTCAACGGCGCGCTGCTGGCCGAGGGCGATGTCGTTGGCGTGGTAGCGCAGTTCGACCGGGGCGCCGTTCATGTTGCCCACGGCGAGCGGGTACCGGTGCACGAGCCGGTCGCGCTCCTGCGCGGTGAGCGAGGTGAAGAACCGGGTGAGGAGCGCGGGCGACGCCTCCGGGTCCGGCAGGTGCAGGCCGTGGACGCTGCCGCGCTCCCACTTGGCGAGGGAGGTCTGCAGGGCGGTGGTCTCGCGGTGCGTGCGCAGGGCGGTCCAGCCGGTGGTCGCGAGCATCACGAACACGACGGCCAGGGCAAGCAGTGCGCGCCAGACGTTGAGGGGCGGGGAGGTGTCGAAGGAAGTCACTGGGAGGACACACTAGGAGAACGAAGGGGTCTCGCGTTAACTGAGTGACGGTTATCACGTTTTGGCAAACGTGAGGCCTGTCTCAGGCGAGTGTGACGGGGCGTCAGCCCTCTCGCCAGTTCCCGGTGAGCGCCGGTCCCACCTGATCGAGGTACGAGGCGGTGAGTTCGCGGATCGCCGTGATGCTGAAGTCGGCGCCGACCGACCAGTGCCGCTCGGTGACCCTGATGACCGCGCCGAACACGGCGACCACGAGCCGGGGCCGGGGATCGGTGTCCGGGTCGACGCCCTCCCGCCCGGCGACGATCCGCGCGATCTCCTCCTCCGTCTCCGCCTGGCGCCGCAGATGGGCGGCGAACAGGGTCGGGGTCGCCTCGATCATCTTGTACGTGCGCAGGAACAGCTCGACCGGCACGTACCGCTCGATGGCCTCCTCGATGGTGTCCCAGCTGTCCATGACCGACCGGCGCAGCGCCTCCAGCGGGGGCTCCTCGGGCGGGCGGCGGCGCACCGCCTCGGCGTAGTGCTCCTCGGTCAGCCGCGGCACGAAGAAGGCCACGTCCTCCTTGCTCGCGAAGTAACGGAAGAAGGTCCGCTGCGAGACGTCGACGGCCGCCGCGATCTCGTCCACGGTGGTGTGCTCGTAGCCCTGGGTCACGAACAGTTCCAGTGCGGACCGCAGCAGCATGTCCCGGGTGCGCTGTTTCTTGCGTTCGCGCAGGGTTTCCATGTCTGACAGTTACTGACTAGTGAATTTGTTTGTCAACTGTCAGTGGCTGTCACTAGCCTCGAACGCATGACTAGTCAGACCACGATCGACACGGCGGGGTCGGGGGACAAGGCACCAGCAGCCCTGCCGGAACAGCCGCCGGCCTCCGGCCTGCGCGGCCACCCCTGGTTCACCCTGATCACCGTCGCCGTCGGGGTCATGATGGTCGCCCTCGACGGCACCATCGTGGCCATCGCCAACCCCGCGATCCAGAAGGACCTCGGCGCCACCTTCGCCCAGGTCCAGTGGATCACCAACGGCTACTTCCTGGCCCTCGCGGTCTCCCTGATCACCGCGGGCAAGCTCGGCGACCGCTTCGGCCACCGGCAGACGTTCCTGATCGGCGTCGTCGGCTTCGCCGCGGCCTCCGGGGCCATCGGCCTCTCCGACAGCATCGGCCTCGTCGTCACCTTCCGCGTCTTCCAGGGCCTGTTCGGCGCGCTGCTGATGCCGGCCGCGCTCGGCCTGCTGCGGGCCACCTTCCCCGCCGAGAAGCTCAACATGGCGATCGGCATCTGGGGCATGGTCATCGGCGCCTCCACCGCCGGCGGCCCGATCCTCGGCGGCGTGCTGGTCCAGCACGTCAGCTGGCAGTCGGTGTTCTTCATCAACGTGCCGGTCGGCGCCACCGCCCTGATCCTCGGCGTGGTCATGCTGCTCGACCACCGCGCGGAGAACGCGCCGCGCTCCTTCGACCTGCCCGGCATCGCCCTGCTCTCCGGCGCCATGTTCTGCCTGGTCTGGGCACTCATCAAGGCGCCGAGCTGGGGCTGGGGCGACGGCAGGACGTGGACGTTCATCGCGGTGTCGGTGCTGGGCTTCGCCCTCTTCTCCTTCTGGGAGACGCGGGTCAAGGAGCCGCTGATCCCGCTCGGCCTGTTCCGCTCGGTCCCGCTCTCGGCGGGCGTCGTGCTCATGGTCCTGATGGCCATCGCCTTCATGGGCGGCCTGTTCTTCGTGACCTTCTACCTGCAGAACGTGCACGGGATGGACCCGGTCGACGCCGGCCTCCACCTCCTCCCGCTCACCGGCATGATGATCGTCGGCTCCCCGCTGGCCGGCGCCGCGATCACCAAGCTCGGCCCGCGCATCCCGCTGGCCGGCGGCATGGCGGCCACCGCGATCGCCATGTACGGCATGTCCACGCTGAAGGCGGACACCGGCAGCGCGCTCATGTCCCTCTGGTTCGCGCTGCTCGGCCTCGGCCTCGCGCCGGTCATGGTCGGCGCCACCGAGGTCATCGTGGGCAACGCGCCGATGGAGCTGTCCGGCGTGGCAGGCGGTCTCCAGCAGGCCGCGATGCAGATCGGCGGCAGCCTCGGCACGGCCGTGCTCGGCGCCGTGATGGCCTCCAAGGTCGACAGCGACCTGCCGGGCAACTGGGCCGGCGCGGGCCTGCCGAAGCTGACCGACGCGCAGTTGGCGCAGGCCTCGGAAGCCGTCCAGGTCGGTGTCGCGCCGGTCGCCAAGGGCACGCCCGCGGAGATCGCCGCGAAGATCTCCGGCGTCGCCCATGACACGTTCATCTCCGGCATGAGCCTCGCCTCGCTCGTCGCGGCCGGGGTGGCGGCGGTCGCGATCCTGGTCGCGCTGTTCACCAAGCGCGGCGAGAACGCGGGCGCCGAGGCGGGCGTGGGCCACATCTAGCGCAACGCGCCGGGCCGATATGTCCGGTTTCTGGGAGCGAAGTTCGCCTATCAGGGTGACTCCGCTAAAGATTCCTCGCTCTTGGCACGCGCCGCAGGTCACAGTGGGTCAAGTCCTCCGCAGGGCATGGGGGGACGGGCTGGCCGCGGCGCGCTGCTGGAGGGGGGCAGCGCGCGGGCAGGTCTGCGGGCGCGGAACAGGGGTACCCGGTCATCAACCCGAACAGGTCACAAAGGCCGAGGAGTTGATGATGGCAGGCTTCGGGCAACGAACCCGCGGGTACCCCCGTTCACGTGGCGCCGCAGGCCCACGATGGGGGTCCCCCCGCTCGAGCGCAGCCGAGAGTGGGGGAGGGCTGGACCGCGACACGCTGGGCATCGTCGGCACGATCTGTGCCGTCGCCGGCTTCTTCACGCTGGGCATCGTGCTGGGGCCTGTGGCGCTGGTGTGCGGCTGGTTGTCGATGGGCCGGGCATGGAACCCGAAGAGTTCCATACCGGCGCTGGTGGCAGTGGTACTGGGCGCGATCGACACGCTGCTGGCGCTGCTGTGGCTGGCCGGCGCCGGCGTATCGCTCTAGCGCGCGGGCCGGTGGGGGCTGGCCGCGCAGTTCCTCCCCCAGCCTTAGGCCGGGGGTACCGTCAGCGCCCCTTACGGGGCGCTGCACTCGCGCCGGCCTCCCAGCCTGCGGGCAGCCGCGCCGGCCTCCCAGCCTGCGGGCAGCCGCGCCGGCCTCCCAGCCTGCGGGCAGCCGCGTCAGCTTCTTAGCTGCGGGCAGTCGTGCCTCCCCCAGAGCCCGAAAGGCCTGGGGGGACCCCCAGGCGGCTCGGGTGGGCGCAGCGGCAACCGGCCAGCGCCGGTGAGCGGCGCCCGTCCCCAGCCCCCACCCCCTCGCTCAGGGCGGCGACCTCCGCCCTGAGCGCCCGCACTTCCTCGGTCAGCATCCCGATCGCCTCCGTCTGCCGCCGCTCCTCCACGTCGTCCTGCTCGAACCGCGCGATGAACCAGGTCGCGATGTTCGCCGTCACCACACCGAGCAGGGCGATCCCGGAGAGCATGAGGCCCACCGCGATCATCCGGCCCAGCCCGGTCGTCGGCGCGTGGTCGCCGTACCCCACCGTCGTCATCGTCGTGAACGACCACCACAGGGCGTCACCCAGCGTCCGGATGTTCCCGTTCGGCGAGTCGCGTTCCACCGACAGGACGGCCAGCGAGCCGAACATGAGCAGGCCGATCACCGCGCCCACGACGTACGTCGTCAGCCGGATCTGGGAGGCCATCCGGGCCCGCCGCCCCACCAGCATCAGCGTCGCCACCAGCCGCAGCAGCCGCAGCGGCTGGAGCAGCGGCAGCACCACCGCGCAGAGGTCTATCCAGTGCGTCCGCACGAACTCCTTGCGGCGGGGCACGAGGGCGAGCCGTATCAGGTAGTCCACGGCGAAGCAGCCCCACACCACCCATTCCGCCACCGTGCACACGGCGGTGAGGGCATGCCCGGCGGAACCGTCCACGATCGGCAGCGCGTAGGCGACGGCGAAGGCCACCGCGAGCGCCAGCAACGGCCGTTGGGTCGCCTGCTCCCAACGGGCCTGTGCCGACTGTCGTTCCATGGAGGCATCGTAGGCATCATCCGCGCCCCGAAGGGGCGCGAGGAACTGCGCGACCGGCCCCCACCGGACCCGCAGCTCCCCACAGTCCGCAACGGCCGAGGCCGAGCGCAGCGGCTACGCGTCGCCGCCCGCCGCCCCCGGGTGCGCCGCCGTCACGTCCAGCAGCTGGTACCGGTCGATGGCCTGCTTGAGCACCGAGCGGTCGAGCTTCCCCTCGCGGGCCAGTTCGGTCAGCACCGCGACCACGATCGACTGCGCGTCGATGTGGAAGAACCGGCGCGCCGCGCCCCGCGTGTCGGCGAAGCCGAACCCGTCGGCGCCCAGCGACTGGTAGGTGCCCGGCACCCAGCGCGCGATCTGGTCCGGAACCGACCGCATCCAGTCGGAAACGGCCACGAACGGACCCTCGGCGCCGCTCAGCTTCTGCGTCACCCACGGCACCCGCTGCTCCTCCTCCGGGTGCAGCAGGTTGTGCTCCTCGCAGGCCACGGCCTCGCGCCGCAGCTCGTTCCAGGAGGTGGCGGACCAGACGTCCGCCTTCACGTTCCAGTCCTCGGCGAGGATCTTCTGGGCCTCGATCGCCCACGGGACCGCCACGCCCGACGCCATGATCTGCGCCGGGACCGTGCCCGCCGTGCCCGCGCTGATCCGGTGGACGCCCTTGAGGATGCCCTCGACGTCGACGTCGGCCGGCTCGGCCGGGTGCTGGATGGGCTCGTTGTAGACGGTCAGGTAGTAGAAGACGTCCTCGCCGTGCGGGTGCTCCGCGTCGCCGCCGTACATGCGGCGCAGGCCGTCCTTGACGATGTGCGCGATCTCGTACGCGTACGCCGGGTCGTAGGCCACGCACCCCGGGTTGGTCGAGGCCAGCAGCTGGGAGTGGCCGTCGGCGTGCTGGAGGCCCTCACCGGTCAGGGTCGTACGGCCGGCGGTCGCGCCCAGGACGAAACCCCGCGCAAGCTGGTCGGCCATCTGCCAGAACTGGTCGCCGGTGCGCTGGAAACCGAACATCGAGTAGAAGACGTAGACCGGGATGAGCGGCTCGCCGTGCGTGGCGTAGGCGGAACCGGCCGCGATCAGCGAGGCCGTGCAGCCCGCCTCCGAGATGCCGTCGTGCAGCATCTGGCCGGTCGGGGACTCCTTGTACGCGAGCAGCAGGTCGCGGTCCACCGCCTCGTACTGCTGGCCGAGCGGGTTGTAGATCTTCGCGCTCGGGAAGAAGGAGTCCATGCCGAAGGTGCGGTACTCGTCCGGCGCGATCAGCACGAAGCGGCGGCCGAGCTCCTTGTCCCGCATGAGGTCCTTGAGCAGTCGTACGAACGCCATCGTCGTGGCGATCGACTGCTGGCCGGTGCCCTTCTTCACGGTCGCGTACGTCTTGTCGTCCGGGAGCGCGAGCGGCTTGGAGCGTACGACGCGGGTCGGCACGTAGCCGCCGAGGCCCTTGCGCCGGTCGTGCATGTACTGGATCTCCTCCGAGTTCCGGCCCGGGTGGTAGTACGGCGGCAGGCCGGACTCCAGCTCCCGGTCGGAGATCGGCAGGTGCAGGCGGTCCCGGAAGCCCTTGAGGTCGGCGACCGTCAGCTTCTTCATCTGGTGCGTGGCGTTGCGGCCCTCGAAGTTCGGGCCCAGCGTCCAGCCCTTGATCGTCTTGGCCAGGATGACCGTGGGCTGGCCCTTGTGCTCCGTGGCCGCCTTGAACGCCGCGTAGATCTTGCGGTGGTCGTGGCCGCCGCGGCCCAGGTGCAGGATCTGGTCGTCGGTCATGTGCTCGACCATGGCGCGCAGCCGCTGGTCGTCGCCGAAGAAGTGGTCGCGGATGTACGCGCCGGACTCGGTGGCGTAGGTCTGGAACTGACCGTCGGGGGTCGTGTTCATCTTGTTGACCAGGACGCCGTCGCGGTCCTGGGCGAGCAGCGGGTCCCAGGTGCGGTCCCAGACCAGCTTGATCACGTTCCAGCCGGCGCCCCGGAAGACCGACTCCAGCTCCTGGATGATCTTGCCGTTGCCGCGCACCGGGCCGTCGAGCCGCTGCAGGTTGCAGTTGACGACGAAGGTCAGGTTGTCCAGACCCTCGCGGGCGGCGATGGAGAGCTGGCCGAGCGACTCCGGCTCGTCCATCTCGCCGTCGCCGAGGAACGCCCAGACGTGCGACTTGGAGGTGTCGGCGATCCCGCGCGCGTGCATGTAGCGGTTCATCCGCGCCTGGTAGATCGCGCCGATCGGGCCGAGGCCCATCGACACCGTCGGAAACTCCCAGAAGTCCGGCATCGAGCGCGGGTGCGGGTAGCTGGAGAGGCCGTCCGGGTACTTCGACTTCTCCTGGCGGAAGCCGTCCAGCTGGGCCTCGCTGAGCCGGTCGAGCAGGAACGCGCGCGCGTAGATGCCGGGGGAGGCGTGCCCCTGGAAGAAGACCTGGTCGCCGCCGAGGCCGTCGTCCTTGCCGCGGAAGAAGTGGTTGAAGCCGACGTCGTAGAGGGAGGCCGAGGAGGCGAAGGTGGCGATGTGGCCGCCGACGCCGATGCCCGGACGCTGGGCGCGGGAGACCATCACCGCGGCGTTCCAGCGGGTCGCGTTCAGGACCTTGCGCTCGATCTCCTCGTTGCCCGGGAAGAACGGCTCGGCCCGGGTCGGGATCGTGTTGACGTAGTCCGTGCTGCGCATCTCGGGCACCGCGACGCGCCGCTCGCGGGCGCGCTCGATCAGGCGGAGCATCAGATAACGGGCCCGCTCCCGGCCGCGCTCGTCCACCGCGGCGTCGAGCGAGTCGAGCCACTCCTGGGTTTCCTCGGGATCGAAGTCAGGAACCTGACTCGGAAGGCCGCCAATGATGATCGGGTTGCGATCGGATCCGGAAGCCACGCTGTTCCTTACCTGTCAGAGGGCCACTGATTCCCTGTTTTTTTTCGGTTTTCACTGTTCCCTGCGCTTGGCCTGCACCGCTGTCCATCGTCCACCCGGGGGCAGCGCACGTCATCTCTACCGCGAGGTAACTCGGGACCGGCCAAAACGCAACGATACGCCCGGGGTGTGACGCGCTTGGCAAACTCGTTCGACCGCCGTATGTGAGGATGATTCCGAAAGGCACATAGCGGGCAAAAGGGAGTGGTGTGTGTCACGCCTGTCCGCGATACGGTGCCGGGAGTTGCGGCGACACGGCCGGGATCGTCACCGTTTCGGCGGTCTGGACGGCCGGGTACTTGCGCGATCCGTCCCGCCCGTGTGGACTACGGCCAATGCTTCGCGCACGCGCGTGGCTGAGTTCATCACCAAGACATGATCAGGAGGCAACCCGTGAGCGCGACCGCGGACCACGCGGAGGAGCGGACCACCCCTGCCGTCAGGCTGGGGTTCCAGCCAGACCAGGTGGTCCAGGAGATCGGCTACGACGACGACGTCGACCAGGAGCTCCGCGAGTCCATCGAAGAGACCATCGGCAACGAGCTGATGGACGAGGACTACGACGACGTGGCAGACGCCGTGGTGCTCTGGTTCCGTGAGGATGACGGCGACCTGACGGACGCGCTGGTCGATGCCCTCGGCTTCCTCGAGGAAGGTGGCTCGATCCTGCTGCTGACGCCGAAGACCGGCCGCGACGGCTACGTCGAGCCGAGCGACATCGGCGAGGCGGTCACGACCGCCGGCCTCTCGCAGACCAAGAGCGTCAGCGTCGGCAAGGACTGGAACGGAAGCCGGCTGAACACGCCGAAGGCTGCCGCCAAGAAGCGCTGAGCCCCGCCGGTGGACGGACCGGGCGCCGGTCCGTCCACCGGCCTGCCGTGATCGCCGCGCGGGTGCCGCCGCATAGGGTGTCCACACCCGAACAGCCCCTGACGATGGGATGCAGCGATGGCGATCCAGGTCGGCGACAAGGCGCCCGACTTCGAGCTCAAGGACAACCACGGCCGGGCCGTGAAGCTGTCCGACTTCCGCGGTGAGAAGAACGTGGTGCTGCTCTTCTACCCGTTCGCCTTCACGGGCGTGTGCACCGGTGAGCTGTGCGAGCTGCGCGACAACCTGCCGAAGTTCGAGGACCGCGACACCCAGCTGCTCGCGGTCTCCAACGACTCCATCCACACCCTGCGCGTCTTCGCCGAGCAGGAGGGCCTGGAGTACCCGCTGCTGAGCGACTTCTGGCCGCACGGCGAGACCTCGCGCGCCTACGGCGTCTTCGACGAGGGCAAGGGCTGCGCCGTCCGCGGCACCTTCGTCATCGACAAGGAGGGCGTCGTGCGCTGGACCGTGGTCAACGGTCTGCCGGACGCCCGCGACCTGAACGCGTACGTGACGGCGCTCGACGCGCTGTGACCCCCCTGCCGGGCCCCCTAGGGGTCCGCATGGCCGACACCCCGTGATTCTTCGGGGTCCAGGGCCTGCGTGCGGCGGGAACCCGTCACTAGGATCGAATCGTTGATCCGGTATCCGAAGCACGACGGGGCTCCCCGCCCCAGACACACATGGGAGGACTCGTGGGAGTCAGCCTCAGCAAGGGCGGCAACGTATCGCTGACGAAGGAGGCCCCCGGCCTGACCGCGGTCCTCGTCGGTCTGGGCTGGGACGTCCGGACCACCACCGGCACCGACTTCGACCTGGACGCCAGCGCACTCCTGCTGAACTCGGCGGGCAAGGTCGCCAGCGACCAGAACTTCGTCTTCTTCAACAACCTCAAGAGCCCCGACGGCTCGGTCGAGCACACCGGTGACAACCTCACCGGTGAGGGCGAGGGCGACGACGAGGTGATCAAGGTCAACCTGGCCACGGTCCCCGCCGACGTCGACAAGATCGTCTTCCCGGTGTCGATCTACGACGCCGACAACCGCCAGCAGTCGTTCGGGCAGGTCCGCAACGCGTTCATCCGCGTGGTCAACCAGGCCGGCGGCGCCGAGATCGCCCGCTACGACCTGTCCGAGGACGCCTCGACGGAGACCGCGATGGTCTTCGGTGAGCTGTACCGCAACGGCGCCGAGTGGAAGTTCCGCGCCATCGGCCAGGGCTACGCCTCCGGCCTGCGCGGTATCGCCCAGGACTTCGGCGTCAACGTCTGAGTCAGGTGAACGCCCCCGGGGCGTTCGAAAGTCCGCTCTGTCCGGCGCCGCACCGTTTACGGTCGGCGCCGGACGCGCAGGACAACCGGAGAAACACCGCTAGGGGAGGACCAGCATCATGGGCGTCACGCTCGCCAAGGGGGGCAATGTCTCCCTCTCGAAGGCCGCACCGAACCTCACCAACGTCATGATCGGACTCGGCTGGGACGCCCGCTCCACCACCGGCGCCCCCTTCGACCTGGACGCCAGCGCGCTGCTGTGCCAGGGCGGGCGGGTCCTCGGCGACGAGTGGTTCGTCTTCTACAACCAGCTCAAGAGCCCGGAGGGCTCCGTGGAGCACACCGGCGACAACCTCACCGGTGAGGGCGAGGGGGACGACGAATCGATTCTGGTCGACCTGCCGAAGGTGCCCGCCACCTGCGACAAGATCGTCTTCCCGGTCTCGATCCACATGGCGGACGAACGCGGCCAGACCTTCGGCCAGGTCTCCAACGCCTTCATCCGGGTCGTCAACCAGGCCGACGGCCAGGAGCTCGCCCGCTACGACCTGTCCGAGGACGCCTCCACCGAGACCGCCATGATCTTCGGCGAGCTCTACCGCTACCAGGGCGAATGGAAGTTCCGCGCCGTCGGCCAGGGCTACGCCTCGGGCCTGCGCGGCATCGCGCTCGACTTCGGTGTGAACGTCTCATAGCACCGATCGGTCCGGATGTAGGGCCCGCCCCACCCGCAGGACACCGGCGCCCTCTACACTTCGTGGTCAACAGTAGGTAAAGCCGAGTACGGCGCGAGCGAGACCCGTACACACAAGATTGGGTAGCCAGTGCTTCTGAAAACCTTCGGCTGGTCGTTCGCGATCACCGCGCTCGGCCTGGTCGCCGCGGTCTTCTACGGGGGGTGGGAGGCCTTCGGCATCGTGGCGATCCTCGCCGTCCTGGAGATCTCCCTGTCGTTCGACAACGCGGTCGTCAACGCCGGAATCCTGAAGAAGATGAACGCCTTCTGGCAGAAGATCTTCCTCACGGTCGGCGTCCTCATCGCCGTCTTCGGCATGCGGCTGGTCTTCCCGGTCGTCATCGTCGCGATCACCGCCAAGATGGGCCCCATCGAGGCCGTCGACCTCGCGCTCAACAACAAGGACCGCTACCAGGAGCTGGTCACCGACGCCCACCCGGCGATCGCCGCCTTCGGTGGCATGTTCCTGCTGATGATCTTCCTGGACTTCATCTTCGAGGACCGGGACATCCAGTGGCTGCGCTGGATCGAGCGCCCGCTCGCCAAGCTCGGCAAGGTCGACATGCTGTCGGTCTGCATCGCCCTGATCGTCCTGCTGATCACCTCCTTCACCTTCGCCACCCACGCCCACCAGCACGGCGGCGGCCACGCGGACAAGGCGCAGACGGTCCTGATCGCCGGCATCGCCGGCCTGATCACGTACATGATCGTCGGTGGCCTCTCCGGGTTCTTCGAGGACCGCCTCGAAGCCGAGGAGGAGCGCGAGCACGAGGAGGAGGAAGCGGCCGAGCGCACCGGCAAGAAGAAGTCGGCGGTCCTGCTGGCCGGCCAGGCCGCGTTCTTCATGTTCCTCTACCTGGAGGTCCTGGACGCGTCGTTCTCCTTCGACGGCGTGATCGGCGCGTTCGCCATCACCAACGACATCGTCCTCATGGCCCTCGGCCTCGGCATCGGCGCGATGTACGTCCGCTCGCTCACCGTCTACCTGGTCCGCCAGGGCACCCTGGACGACTACGTCTACCTGGAGCACGGCGCCCACTACGCCATCGGCGCGCTGGCCGTGATCCTCATGGTCACCATCCAGCACGAGATCAACGAGGTCATCACCGGTCTCGTCGGCGTCGTCCTGATCGGCTGGTCGTTCTGGTCCTCCGTACGGCGCAACCAGCGGCTCGCGGCGGCCGAGGGAAACGCGGGGTCGGACGACAAGGCTGAGGTCCCCTCCGGGGTCTGAACCGGCTCACCGGGCCGGAAACGGAGGGTGTGACGCCCTCCTCGACGAGGAACGCTCTGATGGGGGCGGCCGAGCGGTCGGCCGCCCCCAGGCGTTTTCAGGAGCTACTGGGGGCGGGAATGGGTTTCTTCGACGGGCTGCTGGGCGGGAAGGCGGCCGAGTTCGACTCGGGCAGCGCCGCGTCCAACTCCATCGAGCTCACCAGGCGGCACCAGCAGGTGTCCCTCACCAAGCAGGGCGCGGCCACCGGCAACCTGCGGATCAACCTGAGCTGGCGGATGCGGACGTCCGACTTCGACGGCGAACAGCGCACGAGCCTGCTGCGGCACCCCTTCAAGGCGCTCAGGCCGCCGGAGGTGACCGGGCACGGGCAGAGCATGGTCAACGTCGACCTCGACCTCGGGGCGCTGTACGAGCTCGCCGACGGGACGAAGGGGGTCGTCCAGCCGCTCGGCGGCCTGCTCGGGGACGTGAACGCACCGCCGTACGTCAAGCTCAGCGGCGACGACCGGTTCGGTTCGGCGTCCGGCGAGACGATGTACGTCAACCTCGACCACCGGGACGACATCAAGCGGCTGCTGGTGTTCGTGTACATCTACGACCAGACGCCGGCGTTCGACCGCACCCACGCGATCGTCACGCTGTACCCGAGCAACGGGCCGCGGATCGAGATAGGCCTCGACGAACGGCATCCGCAGGCGCGGTCGTGTGCGGTGGTGATGATCGAGAACGTGAAGGGGGAGCTGGTCGTCCGGCGTGAGGTGAAGTTCGTGTACGGGTTCCAGGGGGAGCTGGACCGGCTGTACGGGTGGGGGTTGCAGTGGGGGCGGGGGTACAAGACGGCGGAGCGGTAGGTCGCCTACGGGGGTGGGGGCCCTGTGAGTGCGCGAGTGCGGGTGGTTCGTGGTTGCTCGCGCAGTTCCTCCCCCAGCCTTCGGCCGGGGGTACCCCCAGCGCCCCTGGGCAGGGACGGTCACCGCCCGATGAACTGTGGCCCCTGTGGAGGCAGCCGGAAGTCCGTGTTCGGGACCGTTGCCACCGGGACGGGGGCCGGTGGGGGGTAGCCGTAGCCCGACTGGGGCTGTGGCTGGGGGTAGGCGGGCTGCGGGTAGGCGTAGGTGGCCGGCTGGGGATAGCCGTAGGCGGGCTGGGCGGGTACCGACGTCGGCTGCTCGGGCGGGAGCGGGAGGGACGCCGAGGGCTCCTCCGCCGGCTCGGACTCGTCCACCGAGATGCCGAAGTCCGTGGCCAGGCCCTTGAGGCCGTTGCTGTACCCCTCGCCGAGCGCGCGGAACTTCCAGCCCTCACCCCTGCGGTACAGCTCGCCGCAGATCAGGGCCGTCTCGGCGCCGGTCTCCGGCTTGATGTCGAAGTGGGCCAGCGGTTCGGCGTCGGGCGCCGCGGCGTCGTACAGCAGGATGCGCAGGGCGGGTACGTGTTCGAAGGGGACGCCGTCGGCCGACGCGACCAGGAGGATTCGGCCGACATTGGGCTCGACACCGGAGAGATCTGTCTGGATCGTGTCGGTGAGACCTTCGGCCACCCGCTTCTTGCCGAGCCGCCAGACCTGCCCGGAGGGGTGCCGGGGCTGGTTGTAGAAGACGAAGTCCTCGTCGGAGCGCACGCGTCCGTCGGGGCCGAGGAGCAGCGCCGAGGCGTCGACGTCCGGAACTCCCTGCCCGGGCGTCCAGCGCAGCACGGCCCGGACCGTGGTGGCCTCCACGGGGGCGTTCGACCCCTTCAGCATCGCGTGCGTCATGCGGTCATCCTGCCCTCTCGGTCCTGGTCACGACAACGCGGGGGGCATCGCGACCGACACAGGCGGGTTACCTGAAGTTCATGCCCGGCGGGAACCCCCGACATGGCTTTGTACGTACTATTACCGGCCACCCTTTACCAATTTCACAGGCTCGGCTCACGCCACGGGGGAGTTCTATGCGTCATTTCGGGCACATCGCACCTGAGGTGCGGCAGCGCCTCTTCCACCAGGAGCCGTGCGAGTTCACCGCCGACTCCTCGGCCCGGCTGCTCTCCGCGGCCCTGGGCGCCACGCTGTACAGCCCGGCCACCCGGCCGCGGCTCGCCGACGACGTCGTCAAACAGGCGGGACTCGGCGTGGTCTCGATGGTGCTGTGCCTGGAGGACTCCATCGGCGACGAGGACGTGGCCGCCGGCGAGGAGAACCTCGTCCGGCAGTTCGCCGACCTGGCCGAGCGGCAGCGGGCCGGCGCGGAGCTCCCGCTGCTCTTCATCCGGGTGCGCGAGCCCGAGCAGATCTCCGACCTGGTACGACGGCTCGGCGCGAGCGTCTCGCTGCTGTCCGGATTCGTGTTCCCGAAGTTCACCGAGGAGCGCGGCATCCCCTTCCTGCAGGCCCTGGACGGCGCCACGCTGAGCAGCGGCCGCCGGCTCTTCGGCATGCCGGTCCTGGAGACGCCCGAGCTGATGTACCGGGAGACGCGCGTGGACGCCCTGGAGGGCATCGCCCGCGCCGTCGACAAGTACCGCGACAAGGTGCTGGCGCTGCGCCTCGGGGTGACCGACTTCTGCTCGTCCTACGGGCTGCGCCGGGCCCCCGACATGACCGCCTACGACGTGCAGATCATCGCCTCCGTCATCGCCGACGTGGTGAACATGCTGGGCCGGGCCGACGGCACCGGGTTCACGGTGACCGGGCCGGTGTGGGAGTACTTCCGGGTCCCCGAGCGCATGTTCAAGCCGATGCTGCGGACCAGCCCCTTCCTGGAGGAGCAGGCCGTGGAGCTGCGCAACCGGCTCATCGAGCACGCCATGGACGGCCTGCTCAGGGAGATCTCCCTGGACCAGGCCAACGGACTGCTCGGCAAGACCTGCATCCACCCGTCCCACGTCATCCCCGTGCACGCACTGTCCGTCGTCAGTCACGAGGAGTTCTCCGACGCCCAGGACATCCTGCGGCCGGAACGCGGCGGCGGGGGTGTACTTCGCTCGGCCTACACGAACAAGATGAACGAGGTGAAGCCGCACCGCGCCTGGGCCGAGCGGACCATGCTCCGCGCCGAGGTGTTCGGCGTGGCCAACGAGGACGTCGGCTTCGTGGAGCTGCTCGCCGCCGGGATACCGGGTTGACGGGCGTTACGGGACGACACGGGGAACCCATGAACATCGCAGCGAACAACGGGGTCTGGTCCGGCAGCTGGGTCGCCGAGCGGCTCGGCGTCGAACTCGTGGGCGACGACGGCCTGACGGCCCTCCTCGGCCTCGCCCTGCGCCGCAACCCCCGACGGGCCCACCTCCTCGTCTCCAACGTGCTCGGCAAGCACGTACCGCAGTCGCCGTCCGTGGTCTACGGGCATGGCTTCGCCCTCGGCCGACGGGTACGTGACCTGCTCGGTGAGCGGGAGGCCGGCCAGGCCGTCGTCCTGGGGTACGCCGAGACGGCCACCGGCCTCGGTCACTCGGTGGCGGACGGGATCGGACTCGCCCCGTACCTGCACTCCACGCGCCGGCCGGTCCCCGGGGTCACGCCCGCGGGGGGCTTCGAGGAGTCCCACTCGCACGCGACCTCGCACCTGCTGCTCCCCGAGGACCCCGCCCTGCTGTCCGGC
This sequence comes from Streptomyces sp. NPDC104761, assembly GCF_055583445.1. NCBI lineage: Bacteria > Bacillati > Actinomycetota > Actinomycetes > Kitasatosporales > Streptomycetaceae > Streptomyces > Streptomyces sp. NPDC104761. Next base: position 507,390 of record NZ_JBVJNZ010000004.1, read on the forward strand.
GAGGGCCCCCTGGTCCTGGTCGACGACGAGTTCTCCACCGGCAACACGGTCCTGAACACGATCCGCGACCTGCACGCCCGTTATCCGCGGAAACGTTACGTCGTGGTGGCGTTGGTCGATATGCGGTCGCAGGCCGATGCGGGGCGGCTGACGTCGTTCGCCGAGGAGATCGGCGCCAGGGTGGACCTGGTGGCGGCGGCTTCGGGGACGGTGACGCTGCCCGCGGGCGTCCTGGAAAAGGGGCAGGAGCTGGTGGCGCGGTACGAGGAGAGCGCCGCGGCAGGTGATCCGCCGGGTGCGCCGGGGCTGAGCGCGCAGTTCCCCGCGCCCCTGACGGGGCGCTCTGCAGCGCGCCCTGAAGGGGCGCGGGGAACTGCGCGAACGGCCCCCACCGGCCCGCAGCCGACCGACAACCGAACCACCCCCCACCTCACCCGCATCGACCTGCGCTGGCCGCACGGCCTCCCCGACGGCGGACGGCACGGCTTCACCCCGGCCCACCGCAGACGCCTGGAGGCGGCCCTCCCCCTCATGGCCGCGCGCGTCGCCGAAGCCCTGCCCCCCGGCGCCCGCCGCGTGCTCACGCTCGGTTTCGAAGAGCTGATGTACACCCCCCTCAGGATCGCCCGCGAGCTGGAGGCCCTGGTCGCCGCCGAGGTGCGGTACTCCACCACCACCCGCTCGCCCGTCCTGGCCGTCGACGACCCCGGCTACGCCATCCGCAGCCGCCTCGTCTTCCCGGCCCACGACAACCCCGCCGACGGCCCCGGCGAGCGCTACGCGTACAACGTCGCCGGTGCCGGCTTCGACGCCGTCGTCCTGTTCGTCGACTCGGCCGGCGACACCCCCGAACTGCACGCCCCCGGCGGCCTCCTCGACCGGCTCGGCGCGCATGCCCCGCACGTCCTGCTCGCGGCTGTACCGTCGTACGTTCCCGCGCTACCCGAAGAGAGCCCCGCCATGCTGCCCGAGCCCCTCCGCGGCCCCGCCTTCTCCTCGTACCCGCCGGAGGACGTCGGCTGGCTGCTCCAGGACCTCTCGGACGTCACGCTGGAGGCGCCGACCGAGGAGCGCGAGGAGGCGATCCAGAGCGGCGGCGCGCACTACGCCGAGTCGCTGCCGGTGGAGTACCAGCCGAGCGAGCAGTACCAGGCCCTCTTCCACGCGGCCCTGGAGACCTCGGCGGCGCGCATCGCGCAGGCGGTCGGAGTGGTCACCGAGACCGTGATGGCCGAGCGGTCCCCGCGCCCGGTGCTGGTGTCGCTGGCGCGGGCCGGGACCCCGGTGGGCGTGCTGATGCGCCGCTGGGCGCAGTTCCGGTACGGCCTCGACCTGCCGCACTACGCGGTGTCGATCGTGCGCGGCCGCGGCATCGACGCCAACGCGCTGCGCTGGCTGGCCGCGCACCACGACCCGCGGGACGTCGTCTTCGTGGACGGCTGGACGGGCAAGGGTGCGATCACCCGGGAACTCGCCGACGCGGTGGCGGAGTTCGAGGCGCGGACGGGCGTCTCCGGTTTCGATCCGGAGATCGCGGTGCTCGCCGACCCGGGCTCGTGCGTGCGGACGTACGGGACCCGCGAGGACTTCCTGATCCCCTCCGCGTGCCTCAACTCGACCGTCTCCGGGCTGATCTCGCGGACCGTGCTGCGCGCCGACCTGGTGGGTCCTGACGACTTCCACGGCGCGAAGTACTACCGCGAACTGGCCGGCGCCGACGTGTCGGTGGCCTTCCTGGACGCCGTCGCGGCCCGGTTCGCCGAGGTGACCGAAGCCGTGGACGCGGCCGTGAAGGAGCTGGGCGTCGCCGACCGCACGCCGACCTGGGAGGGCTGGGCGGCGGTGGAGCGGATCAGCGAGGAGTACGGCATCCACGACGTGAACCTGGTCAAGCCGGGCGTCGGCGAGACCACCCGGGTGCTGCTGCGCCGGGTGCCCTGGAAGATCCTGGCGCGGGCCGGGGCGGGCGCCGACCTCGACCATGTGCGGCTGCTCGCGGAGCAGAGAGGGGTACCGGTGGAGGAGGTCGGCGAACTGCCGTACACCTGTGTCGGGTTGATCCATCCCAAGTACACGCGCGGCGCGACCGGCGCCGACGGCCGGGCGGTGAACGTCTGATGGCGGTGCTCGTCGCGAGCGACCTCGACCGTACGCTCATCTACTCGGCGGGCGCCCTGGCGCTGACCATGCCGGACGCGCGGGCGCCCCGGCTGCTCTGCGTCGAGGTGCACGAGAGCAGGCCGCTGTCGTACCTGACGGAGACGGCCGCGCAGCTGCTGACCGAGCTGGGGGACGAAGCGGTCTTCGTGCCGACGACCACCCGGACCCGCAAGCAGTACGAGCGGATCAACCTGCCGGGGCCCGCGCCGCGGTACGCCATCTGTGCCAACGGCGGGCACCTGCTGGTCGACGGGGTGTCCGACGCGGACTGGCACGGGCGGGTGCTGGCGCGGCTGGCCGACGAGTGCGCGCCCCTCGACGAGGTGCGGGCGTACCTGGCGGAGCACGCCGACCCGGTGTGGCTGCGCAAGCAGCGGGTCGCCGAGGACCTGTTCGCCTACCTGGTCGTGGAGCGGGAGCTGCTGCCCGGGGAGTGGGTGAAGAGCCTCGCGGTGTGGGCGGAGAACCGCGGCTGGACGGTGTCGTTGCAGGGGCGGAAGATCTACGCCGTGCCGAAGCCGCTGACGAAGAGCGCGGCCGTGCGGGAGGTCGCGCGCCGGACCGGGGCCGAACTGACGGTGGCGGCGGGGGACTCGCTGCTCGACGCCGACCTGCTGCTGGCCGCGGACCGCGGCTGGCGGCCGGGGCACGGGGAGCTGGCCGACGCCGGGTGGACCGGGTCGGCCGTCGCCGCGCTGCCGGAGCGAGGGGTACTCGCCGGTGAGCGCATCCTGCGCGAATTCCTGAAGACGGCCCGGCAGGGGAGTCAGCCGCAGCAGCCGCCGCCGCAGCAGCCGCCACCGGAGGCGGCGGGGGCGCCGGAGCCGGCGGCGGACGCGGCGGCCGTTCCCCCTACCGCCACCGTCGACAGGAGCTTTACCGTGTCCTGATGCCCCTCCGGGCATGCTGCCGGAGCCGATGACTCGGCCATGGGGCGGGACAGTTCGAATGTGTCGCCGCAGGTGCGGCAGCGGTACTCGTAGCGGGGCATGAGGAACAGGCTAGCGGCAGTGATGCGGGAGTGATGGGCATCACTGCACCTCAGAATTTCATGAGTGTTCCTTTCTGTCCGATACTTGTGCGGAGATATTGAAAAGATCGCTGATAATTTGAGCTGGCCGCGAGGAGCCAAAAGACCGGGGGAAGAGGGGGGCTCGTAGCGCCGCGCCCGCCGCGGCCCTGCCACCCGTCGTGTCTACCTGCGCGCGCAAGACCGAGTGCGAGGGGAGACGCAGTCGTGACGGACGCAACGGAGCGGACGGGCGACCAGGAGGAGGGCCGCGACCAGGCCGGATCCCGGGATCGAAAGCCGTTCGAGCCGGATGCGACGCTGCATCTGAAGGTCGACGGCCTGCGCGCGGAGCATGCTCTGTGGCAGAAGGGCGACGACGCTCAGCGTGCGCGGGAGGTCGCACGGCAGAAGGCGGAAGCCCTGTGGAACGAGCTGCACGCGCTGCGGGCCGGGGACGCCGAAGCCGCGAAGGCGGGGGCGGGCCCGCCCCGCGACGAGGGCGACGACCCGGCGCCCCGCGAGGCGCAGCGCGAGAAGGCGGATCCGCCGAGACATGACGCGACCCTGCATCTGAAGGTGGACGCGCTGCGCGCGAAGGTGCGCGGCTTGCGGAACGACGAGACGATGCAGATCCGCATGCCGGAGCAGCGGCCTCAGGAGCCGCCGGTGCCGCGAGTCAGCCGCGCCGAGCGACGGCGCAGCGCGCGGCCCTCCGGCCGGGAGCGCGTCGTCGGCGTCTGGGGCAGGATCGGGGCTCTCGTGGGGCCCCGGCTCGCGCCCCTGGCGCCGTACGCGCGCAAGCTGCGGCCGCTGTACCCGCGGCCCGGCCGGACCGGCTGGCGTCGCTGGGTGCCGTCCTGGCGGCAGTGGCTGGGGGCCTGGCTGGGGGGCATCGGGCTGACCGGGCTGTTCCTCGTGGTGGCCTACGCCGCCACGGACATACCCTCCAACCTCAACTCGTACGCCACGCAGCAGGACAATGTGTACTTCTGGTCCGACGGGACGCCGATGGCACGGACCGGCTGGGTGCAGCGGCAGGACATGCCGCTCAAGGACATACCCGTGGACGTGCGCTGGGCGGTGCTCGCGGCGGAGAACGAGAGCTTCTACACCGACCCCGGCATCTCGGTGAAGGGCATCACCCGGGCCCTGTGGCGGACCGTCGGCGAGGGGGACACCGAGGGCGGTTCCACCATCACCCAGCAGTACGTGAAGAACGTCTACCTGACGCAGAACCAGACCGTCAGCCGCAAGTTCACCGAGGCGATGATCTCCCTGAAGCTCGGCAACAGGATGAGCAAGGACCAGATCCTGGAGGGCTACCTCAACACCAGCTGGTTCGGCCGGGGCACGTACGGCATCCAGCGCGCCTCCCAGGCCTACTACGGCAAGGACGTCAGCCAGCTGAACGTCAGCCAGGCCGCCGTGCTCGCCTCGTTGCTCAAGGGCGCCGGGCTCTACGACCCGACGCTCAGCAAGGCCAACCACAAGCGGGCGGTGGAACGCTGGTCCTGGATCCTGGACCGGATGGTCAAGATCGGCAAGCTGTCGCCGGCCGAGCGCGCCAAGTACACGACGTTTCCCGAGCCGATCGCGACCAACAAGATGTATGACACCGGTAGTCAGAGCGACTACCTGGTGGAACTGGCCCAGCAGTACGCCAAGAAGGCCGCCCACATCTCGGACAAACAGTTCGACCTCGGCGGATACCAGATCTACACCACCTTCGACCGGAAGAAGGAGGACACCCTCACCAAGGCCGTCACCAAGGCCCGCAAGGACGCCAAGGCGAGCGACCCCAAGAACGCCGCGGCCGCCCACTACGGAGCCGCCTCGGTCGCGACCGACGGACGGATCGTCGCCGTGTACGGCGGACCCGACCACCGGACCCAGGGCTACAACGAGTCCAACGCCACCACCGTCCCGGCCGGCTCCGCCTTCCTGCCCTTCGTCTACGCGGCCGGGCTGCAGAACGGCGTCCACAAGGAACGCGGTCAGACCGCCACCGACGTCCTGCCGGGGACGCTCTACGACGGCGACGACAAGGTTCCGGTCACCACACCCGACGGACCGTACTGGGACCGCAGCGGCAAGAAGGTCTACGCCAAGAACGACGACGACAGGTCGTACGGGCAGATCAGCCTCGCCGACGCCCTCGCGCGGTCGGTGAACACCCCGTTCATGCAACTCGGCATGGACACCGGACTCGACAGGGTCCGCGCCACCGCGGTGGCCTCCGGGCTGCTCTCCGAGAGCCTGGGCCCCCAGGTGCCCGCGCTGTCCGTCGGCAGCTCCACACCCAGCGCGATACGGATGGCGAACGGTTACGCCACGTTCGCGGCCGGCGGAGACCACACCGAGCCGTACTCGGTCTCCAAGATCACCCGCAACGGCCAGCGGGTCCTCCTGGACACCCCCCGGCCGACCCGCGCGGTCCGCGACGACGTGGCCGAGGACGTCGAACAGGCACTCACCGAATCGTTCCGCCTGGCCCACCCGACCCCCGCCCTCACCCACGCGGCGGCCGGAAAGGCCGGCAGCACCTACGCCAGTGGCAAGGACACCGCCGCCTGGTACACCGGCACGCTCTCGAACGTGACGACGTCGGTCGTCGTATACCGCATCGACCTGAACAAGTCCCTGGAGCCGCTGCCGCTCAAGGGAATCGCCGGAACCGGCACCGACAACGTCCCGTACACGGTCTGGGCACAGGCCATGGGCCTCGACTGACCCCCGAGGCCACGAAGCTCCCCACGCCACCAACCCGCAGAATGAGCCGCGCATGAAGCCCCGCACGAAGCCGACCACCGGCGGCCACCGCCACAAGGCGCCCGCCCGTGACCGCCGCCCAGCCCGCCCGGAGGTCATGACCCTGGCCGCCTTCCTGGTCGTGGCCTCCCTCGTCGCGGGCTACCTGGTGCTCACCAGACAGGACGACACCGCGCCCACCGCCGCCGGGACGACGAAGGCCTCCCCGTCGGCGTCGGCCTCACCGAAGTGGGACGGCAAGACCAAGATCCTCGGCGACGGCTCGACCTCGTACACCGGTCCGCAGAAGGACCAGTTGAAGCCCGAGAAGCTCAAGCCGGGGCAGAAGCCGCCCCAGTTCGTCGTCTTCTCCTGGGACGGCGCGCTGGAGGGCTCCGACCACCTCTTCTCGCACTACCGGGAGATGGCCAAGGAGTACAACGCCCACATGACCTTCTTCCTCACCGGCATCTACCTGCTGCCCAAGAGCAAGAAGACCCTCTACACCGGCCCCATGCACCAGCCCGGCGACGCCGCCATCGACTACGCGACCGACGAGCACATCCGCACCACCCTGGAACAGCTCCGCGAGGCCTACGACGACGGCAACGAGATCGGCACCCACTTCAACGGCCACTTCTGCGAGAAGAAGGGCGGCGGCGACTGGAGTGTCGAACAGTGGAAGAGCGAGATCGACCAGTTCTACACGTTCGTGGAGAACTGGAAGACCAACACCGGCTTCAAGGACATCCCCGCCCTGCCCTTCGACTTCAAGCAGGAGGTCGTCGGCGGCCGCGCCCCCTGCCTGGAGGGCCAGCCCAACCTGCTGAAAGCCCTGCAGAAGTACGGCTACAACTGGAAGTACGACGCCAGCTCACCCGGCGACTTCCAGATCTGGCCCTCCAAGAAGGACGGCCTCTGGAACTTCCCGCTGGAGATGCTGCCCTACCCCGGCGGTGACTACCAGGGCCTCTCCATGGACTTCAACTTCCTCTACAACCAGTCCAACGGCGAGACCGACGGCGACCCCTCCAAGTACGCCCAATGGGAGCAGCAGACCGTCGATTCCTACATGGACGGCTTCAACCGCGTCTACTACGGCAGCCGCGCCCCGCTGTTCATCGGCAACCACTTCGAGGACTGGAACGGCGGCATCTACATGAAGGCCATCGACCAGATCATCCCGAAGATATGCACCAAGAAGGGCGTCAAGTGCGTCTCCTTCAAGGAACTCTCGGACTGGATGGACGCGCAGGACCCGGCCACCCTCGCCCGGCTGCGCACCCTCGACCCCGCCCAGGCGCCGTCCGACTGGTCCGACATCGTCAAGTGAGCGGCGTACCAGTGTGCCGGCGCGACCTTCAATTCGGCGCGGCGGCAAGCGGATTCCAATCCTGCAACCCCCTTCACAGCAGTCACACACGCCGTGCGAAGATGCCGTTCGCCCGGTAGAGGTGTACCGGCGTAGAGGGGATCATCATTGAAATCCAGAAAACTGAGCCGTAAGCGCAGCCGTGCGGCCATAGTCACGGCGGCGGCCGCCTCGGTCGTCGCCGGCGTCGCCCTCGTGCCCAACTGGAGCGCGGGCGCGGCGGTCGTCGACGACCCGACCGTGAACGCCGCGACCAAGGCGACCTTCCAGAAGCTGGCCGACGCCGTCTTCACCGACCGCACCCAGGCCCTCGTCCAGGGCGCCTCCCAGAAGAAGCAGACGTCCCGCTTCTCCGGTGACGTCCGGCTCTCCGGCATCCAGTCGCGCGACGAGAACACGGCGCTGAGCCGGCTCCGCGACCGCCAGAGCACCATCGCGAAGGCCGGCGAGACCTACAGCGCCGGCAGCACCCAGGTCACGCTCGACGCCACCCGCGTCACCGGCCGCACCGCCAAGGCCGACGTCACCGAGACGACCACGCTGACCTACGCGAAGGCCGCCGCGGGCACGCCGAAGACCACCGGCTTCCAGGCCCACCACGAGCTGACCTTCAAGGCGGACCGGCAGGGCACCTGGCAGCTGACCACCATCAAGGACACCGACGACGGCGGCCTCGCCGTCAACACGCTGTCCAAGCCCTCGGTCAAGGCGCCCGCCACCGGCGACGACGGCAACACCACGCCGGACGCCCCGCGCGCGGCCACCACGCGCAACCCCACGCCCGTGCCGAAGACCCTCACCGGCGGCACGTACGACTACAAGGCGATGGCCGCGTACGCCGAGAAGTACGTGTACAAGTACAACCCGGACTACCCGGACTACAACAACGAGACGGCCGGCGGCGACTGCACCAACTTCGTCAGCCAGTCGCTCAAGGCCGGCGGCTGGAAGCACGTCCCGGGCTACGTGTACGACTACACGAAGTGGTTCGGCACCGCCGACATCCAGTCGGACTCGTTCGTCGGCGTCAACGAGTGGTCCTGGTTCGCCCAGAACTCCAAGCGGACCACCCCGCTCGCCAACGTCTTCCAGGCGCAGGTCGGCGACGTGATCCAGATGGACTTCGACCGGAACGGATCGAAGGACCACACGATGATCGTCACCTACGTCGCCAACGGCATCCCGTACGTGACGTACCACTCCAACAACACCTACCGCAGGTCGCTGGCGAGCCTCGTCGCGTCGTACCCGAACGCGTACTACTACGCCTACCGCACCTGATCACCGGCAGCGTCACCGGCAGCGCCGTCGGCAGCCGTGAGGGCCCGCTGCTCCGCCTCGGGGTGGCGGGCCCGCCAGTACGGGTTGTCGTGCGGCAGGTTCGTACTGACCCTGCCGTACATCCCGAACACCATCAGCACGAGACCCACCACGAAACTGAACAGCACGTTCTGGATCTTGAAGGCCAGGAAGTCGGAATCCGTGTCCAGCAGGCCCAGGAACAGGAAGCCGTTCAGGATGAACAGCACCCCGAGGACCATGTTCAGCGTGGACGCGACATTCCCACCGAGCACCATCCCGACGAACAGCAGCAGCCCGACACAGATCGACAGCACGCTCAGCGCGCCGTTCGTGTTCAGGCCGATCGCGGTGTTCCCGCCCGTGTCGAAGAAACCGATGTTGTCGGTCAGCCCGAGGATCCCGAAGGCCACCAGGAACAGGCCCATCAGCCCCGCCCCGATCCGGTAGACCTGGTTCAGGCGGTGATCGACGGGCAGCGCCTCGTCGAAAATGATGCGCGGCCGCGACATCCCCGAATGCCCCCGGTGTCCCGACGGCGCCGTGTGTGAGGCCATCTCCGCCTCCCCATCTGGATTGCGGGTCGCCTCCCAATATCCGCCCGCGCCGACCGGACGGCAAACGGCTCACGGATGACCGGTGCCCCGGTCCTCCCGGATCTGCGCCACCGTCCGCGCCACCGACTGCCGCACCGCCTCCGTCTCCGTCAGGAAGTGCCAGTAGTCGGGATGCCGCCCCTCCAGCGTCCCCACCGCCCCCTCCAGCCGCGCCACCGCGTCGTCCAGCGGCCGCGCGTGCCGCGGATCCGGGCTGGACCGCCCGGCCATCGCCAGCCGCTGCGCGTCCCGGATCGCGAACCTCGTCCGCTCGATCTCCGCCTGCGGATCCTTCTGCACCGCGTTGAGCCGGCTCAGCCGGTCACCGGCGGCGGAAACCGCCTCGTCGGTCGCGTTCAGCAGCGCCCGCACCGTCGACAGCAGCGACGTGGCGTCCGCCCACCGCTGCGCGTCCCGCGCGGCCTGGGCCTCCCGCAGCTTCGCCTCGGCCTGCCGCACGTTCTCCCCGGCCTGCTGCGGCACCTGCTGCAGATCCTGCCAGCAGGCCGCCGAGAACCGCCGCCGCAGCTCGCTGAGGACCGGGTCCACCTGCCCGGCCCGGGTGGTCAGCGCCTGCGCCCGCGTCCGCAGGCTCACCAGCCGGTGATCGATCTCCGCGGCCTGCTCCGGCAGCCGCTCGGCCTCGACCCGGATCGCCTCGGCCTCCCGCTGCACCCGCCCGGCCCGCTCCAGCGTCGCCTGCACCCCGTGCTGCCCCGCGCCCTGGTTCAGCCTGGTCAGCTCCGGCGACAGGGCGGCCAGCCGGGCCGCCAGCTCATCGGCCCTGAGCGGGGTCCTCCGCACCGCGTCCAGCGCGTTGCTGGCCGCCAGCAGCGCCTGCCGGGCCCGCTCCACGGCCGGCGCCAGCCGCGCCAGCTGCGTCTCGGCCTTGCCGAGCAACGGCCCGAGCGACTCCCCGAACCGGTCCAGCTCCCCCTTGACCCGCACCAGCTCGTCCTTGGCCCCGGAGATCTCCCCGCGCGCCCGCGCCGCCGCGGCGGCATCCAGGTCGTCCCGGTCCAGGTCATGGGCGTCGATGGCCTGGATGTACCGGTTGCTCACCTCGTCGATCCGCCGGCCCAGCGCCTCGAAGTCCGAGACGGCACGACGCGCGGCGGGCGAGTCGTCGACGGCGGAGATGGTCTCTATCGAGATCCGCAGGTCCCGCTGGGCGGTGTCCAGCTCGTAGAACGCGGTCGCCGCGGCGTCCTTGGCCGCCTGCGCCTCCGCCCGCTGACTCTCCGCGCGCCCGCCGAACCACCGCCGCGTCCCGCCACCGGCGAACGCCCCGGGCACCACCAGCACCGCCAGCAACGGCAGGCTCACGAGCCCCAGGACATCCCGGAACGGCGTACGCCGGACCCGTACGGGAGGCGGGTACGACTGCTCGGATACCGCCGAAGTCGCCGATGTCCCCGTCACTTCTCCCTCTCCCGTACCACGCTGCGCCCTCTGTACTGGCGGTCGCTCCAATTCTCCCACTCGTGAAAGACGAACACACGGGCCGGTCAGTTCGCGGTCGGGGCGATCGGTCGGGGGCGGTTCCGGCATCCGGCGGTGCGGACGTGGGCGGTCGGCTCCGATACGGGTTTGCGGGACACCGGCCCCGGCAATGTAGGCTGTCGACTCGTCTCGGGTGCGTAGCTCAGTGGTAGAGCGCCTGCCTTACAAGCAGGATGTCGGCGGTTCGAAACCGTCCGCGCCCACGTGAACGAGAGGACCCCGGCCGGTGCGGCCGGGGTCCTCTGCTGTTCTCAGCCCTCCTTGTGCGCGTGCTTGAGCCGGCTTCGGGCGTCCACGCGGTCCGGTGCCGTGACCTCCGCCCAGAAGCGGTGGCCGCTGACGAACACCGCGAGTTCGTGCTCGCGGCGGCGCAGCTTCTCCACCTCGGCCTGTTCGTCCTCGGTCCAGCCCGGGGAGGCGGGGCGCTCCACCTTGCGCCAGCCGCCGCCGTCACTGAATCCGTCCAGCGGCTCGACCGACCAGGGGAGCCGCTTCAGCAGGGCCGACAGCTCGGCCCGGACCTGATGCAGCTCCTCCTGACCGGCGAGGAGGTCACTCGGAAAGTCATAGGTCGCAGCCACGCGGCAATGCTACGCCTGTTCGATTTTAGGTGGCGAGTTGGTTCGTGGGGTTCATGTGTTCGACGCACGGTGCCGGCGGAGTGCGTCACGGGCCGCCCGGGAAGGTGATCACCGCCAGCAGGCAGCCCCCGGTGACCAGCGCCTGTACGACCGCCGTGACCCACATCCGCACGGTCCACGCCGCCGCCGCGATGATCCCGGCACACAGGGCGAGGCCTCCCAGGCCCGCGGGCAGCACCCACACCGCCGCGTGCGTGCAGAGGAAAAACAGGACCTGGGTCCCGAGCAGCGCGACCACCTCGAACACCACCATCGCCACTGCCGCGACCGCGTCCCCGGCCCACTTCGCGTACCGTCTGATTCCGCCGCCCACCGCGGCAGCGTCTCCCGGAGCCGCGGGCTCCGCCGGTCCGGCCCTCATACCGATACAGGACCGGGACCCGGCCGGTGGGTGGAGGCCCTCTCCATCGACCCGTGGGTGGTGGTGATCGACCGGGTGCCGGAGGAGTCTTGAGGCATGGGATCACTGCACTCGGGACTTGTCGCCCTCACCGGTGTCTGCGTCCTGGTCTTCGTCGTGGCCTGGATCGCGGGAGCCGTCTACTTCGGCACGAAGAGCCAGGCCGGCGTGCGCGGTTGGGTGCGCGGGCTGCGCCGCACGTTGCCCCGCAGGGTGCTGCTGGTCGTCGGCGCCTGGCTGTTCTCCTGGCTGGTCGGGCACACCGCCGGGTTCTGGCACCGCCTGCAGTACTGGCAGCCCGAACTCGCCCTCCTGGGCGCCCTGCTCGCCGTCAGCGGCACGGCGCTGCTGCTGTGGGCCCGCTGGGTGCTGGGCACGATGTGGGCGAGCGTCCCGACGGTCCAGGAGCACCACGAACTGCGCACCGACGGGCCCTACCGGCTGGTGCGCCACCCCATATACACCGGCATGCTCGGACTGGTCACCGGCGCCATGCTGGCCTGCGGCTTCGGTGTCTGGACAGCCGTCCTGGCGGTCGCCGTCCCGTGGCTGCTGAGCCGGGTGCGGACCGAGGACGCGCTCATGGCCGGCCGGTTCGGGGCGGTCTACGACGCCTACCGTGCCCGCGTCCCGGCCCTCATACCGTGGACTGGGCCGGCACGGGTCCGTCCTCGCCACGGGGACGCGAGCAGCAGCCCGGGGTGAGAGCGGCGGGAGACCCCGCTACGGGCGGTGCGGCACGAGGCGGACGGTCAGGTAGGACTCGCCCGGGCCCGGGGCGCGGTTCCAGGGGCGGGTGCGGACGGTGTGCAGGCGCCCCTGGGTGAGTGCGAACCGGGGCAGGCGGACGCCGAACTCGGCCCTGGCAGCCGCCACTGACAACGGGCCGGCCCGCGGGCTGAGAAGCTGGGGGCAGGATCGTGTTCCCGCCGGGCGGGAGAACGGAGCGAGGACAGGATGAGCGGGCAGCGGCGGCCGGCGTTCGTGAAGGTGTGCGGGCTCACCCGGGAGGAGCAGATCGACTGGGCCGTCGAGCTGGGGTACGACGCCGTCGGGATCGTCGTGACGCCGAAGAGCAAGCGGTACTGCCCGCCCGAACGGGCCGTGGCGCTCGCCGGCCACGCCCGGGGACGGATCCCCGTCTTCGCCGTGGCCCTGACCCTCGCCGAGACGGCCGCCGTCGCCGAGCACGTCGACGTCATCCAGATCTACGAGCCGGCCGACATCCCGAACCTCGCCCTCGCCTCCGGCACCCCGCCCGAGAAGCCGGAGGCGCTGCGGTACTTCTTCTACGACGCCAGCGCGGGCAGCGGCGTGTTCGAGGACATCCCCCGCTGGGTCGCCGAGGTGCCGGGCAAGGTGGTGATCGCCGGGGGCCTCGACGAGCACAACGTGGCCGGTGTCGTCGCGGAGTTCGGGCCCCACGGCGTGGACGTCTCCAGCAGCGTCGAGACCGCGCCGGGGATCAAGAGCCGCGAGAAGATGGCAGCCTTCGTCGCTGCCGCCCGCACCCCCGGGCGGAACAGCCGCTAGCGGCCGGCCTCCCGCAACTCCCTGACGATGCGGGCGGTCACCGGCACGGGTACGCCGTGCCGGTCCGCCGCGCGCAGCAACGCGCCGCCGATCGCGTCGAGTTCGAGTGGCCGGCCGGCCTCCGCGTCGCGCTGCATCGAGGACTTGGCGGCGGGCGGGAAGGCGTCGTACCTGGCCAGGGCCTGGGCCGGGTCGGCGGGGGCGCCGCAGGCGCGGCTGACGGCCGCCGTCTCCGCCACGAGGGACGCCAGTTCCTCGCGGTGCCGGGTGCGGGCCTCGCCGAGGGGGAGGGCGTAGCGGGTGGTGAGGAGGGCGAACGGGGCGAGGAACGCCATCTTCGCCCACAGGACGGTGGTCTCGTCGTCCAGGACGCGCGTGGCGGGGCCGGCGGCGGTGAGCGCTTCGGCCAGGGCCTCCAGGCGGGGGCCGGCGACCTTGGCGCCGGTCAGGTCGATCTCCGCGAAGGGGCTGGTGTGTTCGATCACGCCCGGGGCGGTGCGGGTCGACTCGACGCGGATGACGGAGGGGGCCACGCGGTCGGGGGCGTAGCGGGCGCGCAGCAGCGCGGGGTGTTCCACGCCGTTCAGGAACGGGACGAGGAGGGCGTCGCCGAGGGCCGCGGGCGGGATCCGGGTGAGGGCCGCGTCCAGGGCGGTGGCCTTGACGGTGACCAGGCAGGCGTCGACGGGTTCGCGCAGGGCCGTGTCGGCGTCGACGGGGGCCGTGAAGTCGCCGAACAGGGTGCTGCGGACCTGGATTCCGGTGGCGCGCAGGGTGCGTGCGGTCTCCTCGCCGGCGAGGCAGACGACGCGATGGCCGGAGCGGGAGAGCAGGGCGGCCAGCAGGCCGCCGACGCCGCCGGGGCCGAGGACGGCGACCGTGAGGTGGGGGGCCGGTGCGTTCGGGGTGTTCGGCATGGCGTTGTCCTTTCGTCGGTCGGCCCCGGAGCGGTGGCCGCCTCTCGAAGATCCTCGCAGGAGGGAGGGGGTCTGCGGGAGACTGGGGACATGTGCCGGAGTATCAAGACCCTGCGTCCGCCCCAGCTGGCCGAGGAGGCCACGGAGGAGGAGATCCGTGCTGCCGCGTTGCAGTACGTGCGGAAGGTGTCCGGGTTCCGGGCGCCGGCCGCGCACAATCGGGAGGTGTTCGAGCGGGCCGTGGATGCGGTGGCGGAGGCGACTGCCGCGTTGTTGGGGGGACTGGAGGTGCGGGGGCAGGGGGCCGTGGGTGGTGGGGGCTGAGGGATACGGCTGCCCGCGGCTCGGGGGTGCGTCCTACGCCGGGCGGCGTCTTCGCATCAGGTAGCCCGCGCCCGCGCCCGCGCCGAACAGGGCTGTTACCGACACTGCCGTGGCCATCCAGGTCGCGCCCAGCCACTGGGCGCCGAGCCAGCCGAGGGCGACGCTGTAGATCGCCCAGGTGAGGCCTGCCAGGGCGGACCAGGGGAGGAAGTCGCGGACGCTGCGCTGGGTGGCGCCGGCGCCGAGGGAGACGATCGAGCGGCCGGCGGGGGCGAAACGGGCGAGGACGACCAGCGCTCCGCCGCCCCGGGACAGGGCCTCGCCGAGACGTTCCTGCGCGTTTGTCAGCCGTCGGGAGCGGGCGATCGCGCGGTCCAGGCGGGCTCCGCCGCGCCGGGCGAGCCGGTAGGCGAACAGGTCACCCAGGACCGACGCGGTGGCCGCGCAGAGAGTGAGCGCCAGGATGTCGGGGAGGGCGTGCGGCGGGACCTGTCCGGCCGACGCGCCGGTGCCCGCCGCCGCGGCCGTGGCCGCGGTGATGACGAGCACTCCGCTCGGCAGGACCGGGAGGAACACGTCGAGCAGCACGGAGAGGGCGACCATGGCGTATATCCATGGCCCGGCCTCCAGCGACCCCATGCTTTCCCACACGACGGTTCCCCCGCGATTGTCCTGTTGCGCCCCCCCGACGACAGCCATACAGCGTACGCCGGGGGTGTGACAGGAGTGTCACGGGGGGCTCGTATGTTCGGCAAAGGGTTGTCGGGGAACGGTCATGCGGGTGCCATGCGGTGTCATGCCATGCGGTGTAATGTCATGCGGTGTCATACGGCGACCGGGGTGTGCCGTCCGGCCGGCGCCGTGTGCGCCGGGTGCGTCTCGGTCCGAGGTCGCCCCTCGGCCGTCGCCGTCCGCAGCACCGCCCGTGCTATCGCGTCCGCGTCCGACAGGGTCACCGAGTCCACGCCCGGCCTGGCTCCCGCCGCGGTCACCCAGTGCACCCCCTCGGTGGGCACCCCGAAGGCGAACCGCCGTGCGTGCGGGCGGCCGTGACGGTCGAGGAGGCGGTACGGGCGTGGTGTGACGTCGACGCCGCCGGTCTCGTGGCCGTCCACCACGTGCGGGCGGCACGCGCCCTCGCGGAGCAGGGCGGCCAGCAGTTCGTCGGCGGTGCGGCGCAGGTCCGGCTCCGGGAGGCGGGCCTCGACGACGGTGGTCACCCGGACCTCCGAGCCGGGGACATCGGGGGAGCGGGCCACCCACGCGCCCCCGCCGTCCCCGGCGGCGGCGCCGTCCCGGCCGTCCGTGCCGTCCACGTGGTGCACCTCCACCCGCGGGCCGAGCACCTCCACCACGCCCGCCGCCAGCAGCGCGGCCAGTTCCTCGATACGGCGGCGGGGCGGGCCGATGGACAGGAACGCGTTGAGCGGGGTGTACCAGCCGTCCAGGTGGGCCCGCCGGGAGGCACCGGCCAGGCCGCCGTGGTCGACGATCAGCCGTATCTCGTTGCGCAGGTCACGCAGGACGTCCAGGGCGGCCTTGAGCGGGCCGCGTACGTTGCCGAGGGCGGCCTGTGCCGCGTCCTCGCGCAGATAGCCCAGGAGCCAGGCCCGCCACTGCGCTGGATCGGCGAACGTCCGGTCCCCGTACGGGCGCTGGAGGCGCTCCCAGGACCAGCGTTCCGGCTCCGGCACGGCGTGGGCGTCGAGTACGGCCGTTTCCGCGCGCCTGCCCTCGGCCGCGAGGAAGCGCGCGGTGAACCCGGGGTCACCGGTCAGGACGGAGTAGTAGACCGTCTCCACCTCCTTCGCGACCAGCGGCCAGATCTCCGCGAGGAAGTCGGGCGCCGCGCCGGAGTCCGCGCGGTCGCGGAAGCCCGCGATCACCTCGGGGGTGAGCAGGAGCGGGGTGTGGCGGCCGTACGGGCCCTTCGCGTTGTCGCCGCGTGCCTGGTACGGGACACCGCGCCGGGAGCCCGCGTACAGGCGGGGTTCGCGGCCGGAGGGGGCGTAGCGCAGGGTGCCGTCGGGGGTGCGGGTGAAACGGCCGCCCCGGCCGGTGGTCAGCAGGGCCAGGTGGTCGAAGAAGTTGAGGCCGAGGCCGCGCAGCAGCACCGGTTCGCCGGGCGCGAGCGGGGTGAGGTCGACGTCGGCCGGGTTGGCGGGCGGGATGTGCCGGAGGCCGTGCCGGGCGGCGTGGGCGGAGAACCGGCGTTCCGCGGCGGACGCCGTCACCGGGAGGTGGCCCTGGGCCAGCACGACCGCCGCCAGGCCGGGCAGGGTGCGGCCGTCGTGGAGGGTGAGCGTCTGATGGCGGCCTTCGGGGTCGTCGTCGAGCCGTACGGCACGGGCGCGGTGGGTCTCGACGCGGACGGCCGCCGGTGCCCGGGAGACCGTCCGGGCGAACACCCACTCCAGGTAGCGGCCGTAGTGGGCGCGGGTCGGGTAGTCGTCGGGGCCCAGCTCGCCGCCGTCCGTGGCGGCGGCCCAGGCGTGCAGGCTGGGGCCGGGCCGGACGGGGCCCGCGCAGTCCACGCTGGCGTCGGTGAACAGGGTGACCTGGCTCGCCACGGTGTTCATCAGCAGTTCCGCCGGCTGCGTCGTACGCCAGACCCGGCCGGGACCCGGTGGGTCGGGGTCGATCACGTGGACCGTGAGACACCGTCCCGGGGGCAGCAGTTCGGGGGCGGAGGCGCAGAGGCGTTCCAGGACGCTGGTGCCGCGCGGGCCGGCGCCGACCAGGGCGACGGAGACCGGCACGGCCTCCTGGACGCGCTCCTGGACGCGCTCTGGGACGGGCCCTTGGACGGCCTCTCGGGGGAATTCCTGGCGGGATGCCTGGTGGAATTCCTGGCGGGACTGCTGGGGGGACTCCTGGGGGGAGGAGGACAAAGAGGTGACTCCCGGGCGAGTGGGGGGGCGCAGGGCAGTGACGCCGCCCGCGCGGGAACGGGAAGCGGACGGTCCGCCTCATCATGCCGTCGCGGTCGGCGAATGCCAACGTGAGCCCCACGCAACACAGTTGTCACCCGGCTGTGCTCACCGTGTGGTGAGGACGGACTCCGTCACGGTCTCCAGGGTGCCGTCCCGCCGGGCCCGTTCCAGCCGCAGCCGGGCCGAACGGCCGTCCAGCGTCAGCGTCATGAGCTGGTTGCCGAACCACGGCCCGCCCCTCTTCCGCCACGTGACCGGCGGCCGTGCGCACCGCCCGTGCCGGGTCAGCCGCCGCCCGAGGAACCGGGCCAGGGCGCTCCAGCCGAACCGGAAGCCGGCCCGGATCGTCGGCGGCACGGAGTTGTGGACGGGGGAGCAGGTGAGTTGCAGCACCCGGGAGCCGGGCGCGCTTCCGGCGGGCCACGCGGGCTCGGCGACGTAGGCGTGGTGGACGTCCCCGGAGAGCACGCAGATGGAGGCGGGTGCCGCGGGCCCGGAGCCGGTCCGGGCGAACAGGTCCGCCAGCTCGGCGAAGGACGTGGGGAAGGCCGCCCAGTGCTCCAGGTCGGCCGCGCGGCGCAGCCGTTCCCCGAACCGGGCCCAGCGGGCGCCCCGTTCGCCCCGGCACAGGGCCGCGTCCCAGGTCTCCAGGTCGTGTATCAGGTGCGGCAGCAGCCAGGGCAGCGAGGTGCCGACCAGGAGATGGTCGTACGACGCGCGGTTGTCCAGGGCCTGTTCGCGCAGCCACCCGGCCTCGCCGGGGTCGAGCATGGCGCGGCTCTGCTCGGCCAGGACCCGCGCCGCCCGGGTGTCCACCATCAGCAGCCGGACCCGCCCGAAGTCACGACGGTAACTCCACCGTACGGAGGCCGGATCGGCGTCGGCCCCGGCGGCGAAGGCGCGCAACTCGGCCGTGCCGTCGGGCGCGTCGCACACGGCGGCGTACAGCGGGTCGGCGGCCAGCGCGGCCGGGGAGAGGTTGCCCAGGTGCTGGTGGACCCAGTACGACATCAGTCCGCTCAGCAGCCGCTCCTGCCACCAGGGCGTGGCGCGCACGTCGGCCAGCCAGGTCGCGGAGGTGTTCCAGTCGTCGATGACGTCGTGGTCGTCGAAGATCATGCAACTGGGCACGGTGGAGAGCAGCCAGCGCACCTCCGGGTCGAGCCAGGACTCGTAGTAGAGGCGGGTGTACTCCTCGTAGTCCGCGACCTCGGCGCCGGGCGGGTCCGCGAGGTCGCGGCGGGCGGCCAGCCAGTGCCGGGTGGCCGCCGAGGTCTCGTCGGCGTACACCTGGTCGCCCAGCAGCAGGAGCACGTCGGGCCGCTCGCCGCCGGCGGCGATGCGCACGGCGAGGCTGTCGAGGGCGTCCGGGCCGACCGGGTCCCGGCCGTCGGCGGGCGGCGCGGCCCAGCGACAGGAGCCGAAGACGACGTGCAGGGGCGCGCCCGCGGCCGGGGTGCGGATCACCGGGGGCGGGAAAGGGGAGCCGGTCGGCGGCCACACGCGGGTGCCGTCGAGGAGGACGTCGTACGACGGCGCGGTTCCCGGGGTCAGGCCGGTGACCGGGACGAGGGCGTAGTGGTGGCCGGCCACCTGGAAGGTGTGCGCGGTGCCGCCGGCGCCGTCCGAGCAGCGCACCTCGGCGGTGCACGGACGGCTCGCCTCGACCCAGACGGTCGCCGACGAGCCGTCGGTGTACCTCAGCAGCGGTCCCAGGCGCAGTCCGGCCACGATCGCCCCGCCCTCTTCCTCGGTCGGTTCGCCTCTGTCGCCCCGTACGGTACGGAACGACGAGGTCGGCGGGGAGGCCCCGACGCGGAAAGGGGGCAGGGAAGGGGGGGGCGGAGCGCGGGGAAGCGGGACGCCGCTGCGGCCGGCCGGTTCAGCAGGCGGAGAGGTAGCTGGTGAGCGCGCTCTTCTCGGCGGAGTCCACGGAGAGGTTGTAGTAGTACTTCACCTGGACCCAGGCGCGGACGTAGGTGCAGCGGTACGAGGTGAGGGACGGCATCCAGGTGGCCGGGTCCTGGTCGCCCTTGGACTGGTTCACGTTGTCCGTGACGGCGAGGAGCTGCGGGCGGGTGACGTCGTTGGCGAAGGCCTCGCGCTGGGCGGTGGTCCACTTGCTCGCGCCCGAGTCCCAGGCCTCGGCGAGGGGCACCAGGTGGTCGATGTCGACGTCGGAGGCGGAGGTCCAGGTGGCGCCGTCGTAGGGGGAGTACCAGGAGCCGCTGGTGGCGGTGCAGGCGGAGTTGGTGACGACGTTCGTGCCGTCGCGCTTGAGGATCCACTCGCGGGTGTTGCAGGTGCCGCTGATGGTGTCCCAGGTCGGGAAGAGGTCACGCGCGTAGCCGGTGCGGTTCTCGGTGGCCACGGTGAGGGAGGCGAGGTAGGTGCGGGCGGTGGACGCGCTGACCGGGGTGGGCAGGGCGGCGGAGGCGCTCGGGGAGTTGAACAGGGCGGCGGAGGCTATGAGTCCGGTGAAGGCCGCCAGTATGCTGAGCCGTCGACGCGCGTAGAACTTCGGCATGCGGAACTCCCTTGTGGGGTGGGGGTGTTGGGGCGCGGGCGAGGGAATGCTCGCGCCGCCGTGTTGCCGGTGGGTGAGCGTTCGGTAAGAAACTAATGACGTGCGCATGACACGACAAGATGTGCGACGTGACTCACAGGCGGGGCGTGCGGCCTTGGGATCGGTGGCGGGGTCACGTAGTCTTGACGGCGTTGAAGGGGAGTAGCTCTTCGCCGGACCGTCGACATACTGCTCAGCCCGTCTGAGCCGGCGCCCGGAGGCGGACCTCGGCCATCTCGGTCACGAGGCCGCCAGCGAGACCTTCGGCAAGCAGTGCACACCTGTGCCGTACGGCACAGGTGCCCGTGTGCGCTGGCCTGCCGAGGTGATCGTCTGCGAAGCGCGGTGCTCTCGGTGGGGTGGCCCCGACCGATTGAGGACCCTTGATCAGCATCACCGTGACGGCGCTCGTCTTCGGCGTCATCTTCCTCGCCGAACTGCCCGACAAGACCGCGCTCGCCGGTCTCGTCCTGGGCGCGCGCTACCGGGCGTCGTACGTCTTCGCCGGGGTCGCCGCGGCCTTCCTCCTGCACGTGGTGCTCGCCGTCGCGGCCGGCAGCGTCCTGACCCTGCTCCCGCAGCAGATCGTGCACGCGCTGACCGGCGTGCTCTTCCTCGGCGGCGCGGCCGTGCTGCTGCTGAAGAAGGACGAGGAGGACGAGGAGATCCGCAAGCCGGCCGACCAGTCCTTCTGGAAGGTCGCCGGGACCGGGTTCATGCTCATCCTGGTCGCCGAGTTCGGCGACCTCACGCAGATCATGACGGCGAACCTCGCGGCCCGCTACGACGCCCCGCTCTCCGTCGGTCTCGGCGCCGTGCTCGGCCTGTGGGCGGTCGCCGGACTCGGCATCGTCGGCGGCAGGGCGCTCATGAAGAAGGTGCCGCTGCGGCTGATCACGCAGATCGCGGCGGTGCTGATGCTGGCGCTGGGCGTGTGGAGCCTATGGGAGGCGCTCGCGGGCTGAGCGGGGCCCGCCGTGCCCCGGCCGGGTTGAAGAGTCGGTGAACGGTCGGCGAAGGCGGTGGCGGGATCGGCGTTCTGTTTTGTACCGTGGGGGAACAAAGTGGCTCCCGCCCGTTTTCCCTGACCGGCGGGCGGGGCCGCCTTGTTCTTCCCGGCCCGCTTTCGGCCCGTGTACTAGGAGCTGCCCGATGACGGCCACCGTCCTCACCGCCCGCGCCCTCCTGCTCGACATGGACGGCACCCTCGTCAACTCCGACGCCGTCGTCGAGCGCATCTGGCGGCGCTGGTCCGAGCGGCACGGGCTGGACGGCGACGAGGTCATGAAGGTGGTGCACGGGCGCCAGGGGCATGCGTCCATGGCCGTGCTGCTGCCGGACCGGCCGATGAAGCAGAACCTCGCGGACAACGCGCGCATGCTGGCGGAGGAGACGGCCGACGTGGAGGGCGTGGTGGAGGTCCCGGGCGCCGCGGCCTTCCTCGCCTCTCTCCAGGGGCTGCCGCACGCGCTGGTGACCTCGGCGGACGTGGCGCTGTCCACGGTGCGGATGGCTGCTGCCGGGCTGCCGCTGCCGGCGGTGCGGGTGACCGCGGAGTCGGTGGGCGCCAGCAAGCCGGACCCCGAGGGCTTTCTGAAGGGGGCGGCGGAGCTGGGCGTGGCTCCGGCGGACTGCCTGGTGTTCGAGGACTCGGGCGCGGGGATCGCGGCGGGGCGCGCGGCCGGGATGCGGGTCGTCGGCGTCGGCGCGCGGGCCGGGGTGCACGAGCCGGACGCGGTCGTGCGGGACCTCACGCAGGTGCGCGTCGAGGCGACGGCGGACGGGTCGATCCGGGTGCACGTCGGCGAAGCCTGAGGCCGGGACAGGGCCGCTCACCGGCGCTGCCCGGGTGCCGCCGCGCCCACCCGTGCCGCCCCAGCGACACGACTGCCCGCAGCTGAGCAGCTGACCCGACTACGCGCGGCTGGGCGGCTGACGCGATTACGGGCGGCTGGGTGGCTGAGGCGACTGCGCGCGGCTGGGTGGCTGAGGCGACTGTGCGCGGCTGGGTGGCTGACGCGATTGTGCGCCGCTGGGTGGCTGACGCGATTGCGCGCGGCTGGGCGGCTGAGGCGACTGTGGGCGGCTGGGTGGCTGACGCGATTGTGCGCCGCTGGGTGGCTGTCACGGCTGCGTGCGGCTGGGTGGCTGAGGCGACTGCGCGCGGCTGGGTGGCTGACGCGATTGTGCGCCGCTGGATGGCTGTCACGGCTGCGGGCGGCTGGGTGGCTGACGCGATTGCGCGCGGCTGGGTGGCTGTCACGGCTGGGCGGCTGACACGACTGCGGGTGGGTGCCTGGGTGGCTGACGTAATTGCGCGCGGCTGAGTACCTGACGCGACTGCGGGTGGCTGGCACGATTGCGCGCGGCTGAGTAGCCCCGTAAGGGGCGCGGGGAACTGCGCGACAAGCCCCCACTCACCCGCACCCACCCACCACCGAAACCCACCCCGCGACCGTCCCGCCGGCACCGCTCACCGCCCTGCGTGGCAACGCACCCCGCAGCCGTCCCGGCCGGCACTGTTCACCGGCCCGCGCGGCGTCGCGCCCTCAGCCGTCCCGGCCGGTGCCGTTCAGCGAGTCGCGCGGCAACGTACCCCCCGTCGGCCCACCCCCTACGGCTGCGTCGTCTCCGACTCCAGTGCCGTCCGGGTAGCCGTCCCGTACACCCCCGACTGGTCGGTCAGGATGCCCCGCGCCAGCTGGTACGTGCGTACCGCGTCCTCGGTGGTGCGGTCGTAGTGGCCGTCGGGCCTGCCGGTGTAGAGGTTCAGCTGGGCCAGCCGCTGCTGGAGCTCGGTCACCTCCGCCCCGGTGTCGCCGGGGCGGAGGACCGGAGCCGTGGTGGGCTGCGCGGAGGCCGCCGCGCCCGCCGTCGTCGCCGACGCGCTCGGGGCCGCGGAGCGGGCGGGCGTGGGGGAGGCCGGCGTACCGGACGGCGTCGGGGACGGGGAGTGCGACGGGCTCGGGCTCGCCGGCCCGGACGGTGTGGCCGACGGCGAGGGCGAGGGTGAGGTGCCCGGCGCCGCGGCTGAGGGCGACGCCGTGCTCGGGGTCACGTCCGGGACGCTCTGCCGTACGTCCGCCGGTGCCGCCCCGTCCCTCGACGGCGTCACGCGGGCGAACAGCCCGCTCGCGAACCCGGCCACCGCGAGGATCGCGGCCACCGCCCCGGCGACCGCCAGGAGCAAGCCCCACCGGGGACTCCGGCGCGGCTGCCCGGCCGGTGCCGCCTCGGCCACGTCGGCGGCCACCGCCCGCAACGGCACGGTCGGCTCCGCCGCCACCGGCAGCGGCGCGGTCTCGGCACCGGCACTGGCACCGGCACCGGCATCGGCCGCCGCGTCCGCCTCGATGGCCACGTACGGCCGTATCCGCAGCGGGTCGAAGTCCTCCGCCGCCGCCTGTTCGGCCGTACGCGCGTCGCGCAACGCGTCGGCGGTGCGCTGGTTGCAGTCGCAGGCGGGGGAGCCGTCCGGCCCCTTCGGCGTCCCGCACTCCGGGCACTGGTGGCTCACGGCGTCGTCCCTCCCCTCACGAACTCCACAGATTATGCAGAGCGCCCACACGTACGTTCTCCGGAACCCCTCGTCTCACCGGCACCGAAAAGGACTCGACAGGCCATACCGGGTGACACCGTCCACGATGGAAGATGGCCGAAAGCCCCGGGAGGTCTCCATGGCGCTGGAAACGACGCACGCCCAGGCGAAGGACGCGGAGCGCATACCCGGCAACGTGCTGGTCCCGATCGGCGCCCTGCTGCTCGGGCTGCTGCTGGCCGCGCTGGACCAGACGATCGTGTCGACGGCGCTGCCGACCATCGTCAGCGACCTCGGGGGCCTCGAACACCTGTCGTGGGTGGTCACCGCCTACCTGCTGGCCTCCACCGCCGCCACCCCGCTGTGGGGCAAGCTCGGCGACCAGTACGGGCGCAAGCGGCTCTTCCAGCTCGCGATCGTGATCTTCCTCGTCGGGTCGGCGCTGTGCGGGATGGCTCAGAACATGGGCGAGCTGATCGGCTTCCGCGCCCTGCAGGGGCTGGGCGGCGGCGGGCTGATGGTGCTGTCGATGGCGATCGTGGGGGACATCGTGCCACCGCGCGAACGGGGGCGGTACCAGGGGCTGTTCGGTGCCGTGTTCGGTACCACCAGTGTGCTCGGGCCGCTGCTCGGCGGGGTGCTCACCGAGCAGCTGAGCTGGCGCTGGGTGTTCTACGTCAACCTGCCCGTCGGCGTCGTCGCGCTCGCGGTGATCGCCGCCGCGCTGCACATCCCGCGCCGAAGGGCCCACCACGTCATCGACTACCTCGGCACCCTCCTGATCGCCGCCGTCGCCACCTGCCTGGTGCTGGTGGCCTCGCTGGGCGGGACGACGTGGGCGTGGGGGTCGGCGCAGACCATCGGGCTCGTGGTCGTCGGGGTGGCACTCGCCGTCGCCTTCGTCGCCGTCGAGCGGCGGGCCGCCGAACCCGTGCTCCCGCTGAACCTCTTCGGCATCCGTACCTTCACCCTCGCCGCCGTGATCAGCTTCGTCGTCGGGTTCGCGATGTTCGGCGCGATGACCTACCTGCCGACCTTCCTCCAGGTCGTGCAGGGCATCTCGCCGACCCTGTCGGGCGTGCACATGCTGCCGATGGTGATCGGGCTGCTGCTGTCGTCCACGCTCTCCGGGCAGATCGTCAGCCGTACCGGGCACTGGAAGGTGTTCCCGGTCGCCGGCACCGGCGTGACCACCATCGGGCTGCTGCTCCTGCACCGGCTCGACGAACACAGCTCGACGGCCGAGATGAGCGCCTACTTCTTCGTCTTCGGCCTGGGCCTCGGCCTGGTCATGCAGGTGCTGGTGCTCATCGTCCAGAACTCCGTCTCGTACGAGGACCTCGGCGTCGCCACCTCCGGCGCCACCTTCTTCCGCTCCATCGGGGCCTCCTTCGGCGTCGCCGTCTTCGGCTCCGTCTTCGCGGGCCGGCTGGCCGACAAGCTCGCCGACGCCTTCCGTGGCGTCCGTCTCCCGCCCGGCGCCACCCCGGACGCCCTCAAGGCCGACCCGCGCGGCATCGCCACCCTGCCGCCCGCGCTGCGTCCGGCCGCCCTGCACGCGTACGCGTCCTCGATCACCGACGTCTTCCTGTACGCCGCCCCGGTCGCCCTCCTCGGCTTCGCCCTCGCCTGGTTCCTCAAGGAGGACCCGCTGCGCGGCTCGGTCACCGCGCCGGACGCCTCCGAGACCATCCCGCCCAACCCGGTCCACCGGTCGTCGTACGACGAGTGCTCCCGGGCGCTCTCCCTGCTCGCCACCCGTGAGGGGCGCCGGGAGGTCTACCGGAAGATCAACGCGCGGGCCGGGTACGCCGACCTGCTGCCCGCCACCGGCTGGCTGCTGCTGCGGATCCGGAAGTACGGCTCCGTGGAGCCGGGGCGGCTGGCCGAGCGCGGCCCCGTCCCGATGAACGTCGTCCTGGCGGGCGCCCGTCAGCTGGAGGAGCGGCACCTCGCCGACCGCCTGGGCCTCGACCTGACCCTCACCGAGCAGGGCCGCGAGGTCGCCGACCGGCTCGCCGGGGCCCGCGAGGAGTCCCTGGCCGACCTCCTCGGCGACTGGTGGAGCCCGGACCGGCCCACCGACCTGGACCGCCTGGTGCGGGAACTGACCGACGAACTGTGCGGCACCGAACGTGAGCAGCCGCAGAACCGCGCGGCCGGGCAGGTCAGCTGACGAGCTCCTTGCGGAACCAGTGCTCGGCGTAGACGTCGTCGTTGTGCCGCGCGGTCTCCGTGTAGCCGAGCCGCGCGTACAGGGCGCGGGCCTCCACCAGGTCGGTGCGGGTGTCCAGGACGATTCGCGCGGCCCCGAGCGCACGGGCCGTGTCCTCGGCCGCCGCGACGAGGAGCGCGGCCCCGCCCCGGCCGCGCAGTCCCTCGTGCACGAAGACCCGGGTGAGTTCGGCGGTGGCCGGCTCCAGGAGCCGTACGCCCGCGCTGCCGGCCGGCTCCCCGCCGTATCGCGCGATCAGCAGCCCGCCGGTGGGCGGGGCCAGTTCGGAGCCCGGCCGGGCGGCGATCTCCCGTTCCAGCTCGGCCGGGTCGGTGCGGCGGCCCTCGTGGTGCAGGTACCAGCGGTCGCTGACCTCCGTGTAGTACGCCCGCCACAGGGCGCGGGCGGCGACGGAGTCCGGGCGTTCCGGGGTGATCGTCCAGGAGGTCATGGGCCGTAGTGTCCGGCGGACCGGGGTGGTCCGCGCAACCGGATATCGGCGGTCGGGTCCTGGCCCGTCCCGCCGGGCTGTTTGCCGGGCGGTGTGCGGGTCACCCGGTGGAGGAGACGGCCCGTCGGGCCGAGACACCGGAAGGCAACCATGTCCACAGGCTTGATCATCGCGATCGTGATCGTGGCCGCCGTGGTCGTCGTCGCGGCCCTGCTGGCCGTGCGCGCCAGGGGCAGTGGCCCGCAGGGTCTGAAGCGGCGCTTCGGGCCCGAGTACGAGCGGACGGTGGCCCAGCACGGCGGCGACACCAAGGCGGCCGAGCAGGAGCTCGCCGAGCGGGTGCAGCGCCACGGCGGACTGCACGAGCGCGAGCTGGAACCGGCGGAGCGGGAGCGCTACGCGGCCCGCTGGACCACCGCACAGGAGCACTTCGTCGACTCGCCCCGGGAGTCCGTGGCCGAGATCGACCGGCTGCTCGCCGAACTGGCCGCCGACCGCGGCTTCCCGGCCGGCGCCGACTACGAGGAGCAGGTGGCCGCGCTCTCCGTGCACCACGCCGAACACGTCGACGGCTACCGTCGCGTCCACCGTGTCCTCCAGGCGCCCGTGGGCGGGTCGCCGCAGAGCCAGGCCGGGACCGAGGAGATGCGGACGGCCATGATCGAGGCCCGCTCCCTCTTCGACGACCTGGTCACCCCCTCGTCCCACGAGCACGGCCGGCACCGCGCCGGTGTCGGTGCCGACACCGGCGGACACCTGCCCTGGTCCGCCCACCAGAGCCGCCCGAAGGAGAGTTGACCGACATGACCGACGCCAGCACCGGATCATCGGGCCGCCGCCCCGTCGGCGGTGACGTGTATCCCGGCGGTACCGCGATGCCCCCGGGACGTGAGGAGGGGACGACCGACTGGGGCGACGCCGCCGTCAGCGGTGTCACCCCGGGACAGGAGGAACCCGAACGCAGGGCGGCCAGGGACGACCGGGACGACGCCGGGCCGGCGGTGCTGGTGGCCGGTGACGGCCCGGGGCACGAGACGGACGCGGGCCGCGGCGGCGAGCAGCTGATGCCCCGCGAGGAGTGCGGCCAGCTGGAGCGCAGGCTCCAGCACGCGGTCACCGGTTTCGTGGACGAGCCGCGGACGGCCGTCGAGGAGGCCGACCGGGCCGTCGAGGAGATCAGCGCCCGCTTCACCGACGCCGTCGACCGGCGCCGCCGCACCCTGCGCGGCAGCTGGCAGTCCGCCGACGCGAACCGCCCCGGCAGCGCCGACACCGAGCAGCTCCGGCTGGCCCTGCGCGAGTACCGCGAACTGGCGGACCGGCTGCTGCACATGTGAGTCACCCGAGCCGCCCGCGCCCCCGCGTCACCCGTGCGGGTCCGGCTCCGGGTCCCGTTCCGCCCCGGCCGCCGTCCGGCGCTCCCGCCACTCGCGTACGACGTCCTCGACGTCGTACGGCTTCTTGCCCAGCGGGGGCCCGGGCGGCGGCTTGAACATCATGTCGCGGATCTTGACGTTGACTTCCGTGATGATCTTGCGGACGATCCGCTCCGAAGGTGCCGCGTAGGCGGCCGCCAGCGCGTCCTCGGCCTCCTTGCGCAGGGCGAGCGTCGGGGGCAGCACGGCCAGGCCCTCCCGGGCCATCTTCCGCTTGATCCACCACAGTTCGTCGTACGACGTCTCCAAGGCGGCGGGCAGCGGCTCGCCCGCGCCCGGCAGCCGGTCGAACTCACCGCGCCGCTGGGCGTCTTGGATCTGTTTGTCGACCCAGGACTCGAACGGCACCCCGGGTGGCTTTCGCTCGGTCATGACTCCATTGTGCCGGACGCGGCCCGGCCGGGCGTTTTATCATGCGCCGGAGATCCACGCAGGATTCAGGAACCGCGCAGGGGGAACGCACGTGCTCGAACTCACCATGGCCTCCGTGTCCGGAGAAGCGGGCGAGACGGCCGGAATGCTCATGGCCGACGCGCCCAGCGACCCCGGTGCCGTGCTGCGGGTGGGCCGCGACGCCGCCACCTGCCGGCTGACGACGCCCGACGACTGGCTGTTCGTCTCCCGGGTGCACCTGGAGTTCCTGTGCGGGCCCGAGGGCGGCTGGCAGGTCACCTGGCTGCGCGGCTCCCAGGCCGAACCCTCCTCCGAGGTGCTGCTGACCGTCGGCGAGTACGCCCAGGCCATCGCTTACGGCGGCACGGTCGCGCTGCCCCGGGGCGGCTCCGGCGAGATCGTCATCCGGGACCGCACCGCCCCGCGCAGCGTCAACGTGGGGTTCTACCAGGAGGGTTGAGCGGCGGTTCGCGGGCGGCCCGGTCGGCTCAGTCGAGGACCCGCGCCAGCGCGAAGCCGTCGTAGCCCTTGCTGCCGACCGTCTGGATCGCCGTGCCGGTCAGCCTCGGGTGCGCCGCGATCAGCTCGATCGCGGCGCGGGTGCCGACCACGTCCGGCTCGTCGCTCTCGGCGTCGACGACCCGGCCGCCGCGCACCACGTTGTCGACGACGATCAGGCTGCCGGTGCGGGTGAGCCGGAGCGCCCACTCCACGTAGTGCGGGTTGTTCGCCTTGTCGGCGTCGATGAAGACCAGGTCGAAGGGGGCGGGGTTCTCGTCGGCGAGCTTGGGCAGCGACTCCAGGGCGGGCCCGACCCGCACCTCGACCACCTTCTCCAGGCCCGCGCGGGCGATGTTGCGGACCGCGATCTCGGCGTGGTGGGCGCTGTACTCCAGCGAGATCAGCCTGCCGTCGGCGGGCAGGGCACGGGCCAGCCAGATGGTGCTGTAGCCGCCGAGGGTGCCGATCTCCAGGATGTTCCGGGCGTCCTGGATCTGGGCCAGGAGCTGGAGCAGTTTGCCCTGGTTGGCGGTGACGTTGACGTGCGGAAGCTCGTTCGCCTCGCTCTCCCGCAGGGCCGCCTGCAACGACTCGTCGTCCGGTGACAGGTGGCTGGTGAAGTAGAAGTCGACGTCGTCCCAGAGCTGAGAGCCGCTCATGCGTCCGTAGCCTTTCGCCTATGCAGATCGCCGTCCAGTGCAGCTACCTGGATAGCACTACTGGGGCGGCGACGGGGCGGCGCCAGCGGCGGGCGGCGGGAGTGTCGTACGGCCGTCAGGGAGGCGGCCATGAGGCGGCCGTGAGGCGGCTGTCAGCAGTGCGGCGGCGGGCCGCCGTCTGTCTACCGACGGTACGGGCCGACGAGGCGGGTTGTTCGAAGGGTGCAGGTGAGTGGGGGGTGTGCGCAGTTCCCCGCGCCCCTGGGGGGTGGGGAACTGCGCTTGATCCGTCGGGTGCGGGGCGGTGGGGTGCCTGTCGCGCAGTTCCCCGCGCCCCTTCGGGGCGCTTTCTTCGGGGGCGCTGCTAGCGGGGGGCTTCCACGGAGGGTGCCGAGCCCGGGAGGGGCTTGCCTGCTGTTTCTGTCATGCGCCAGGCGGCGAAGCCGCCCACCACCGCCGCGGCCATCATGTAGTACGCGGGCATCATCAGGTTTCCCGTCGCTCCGATCAGGGCCGTCACCGCGAGTGGGGTCGTGCCGCCGAAGAGGGAGACCGAGATGTTGAAGCCGATGGACAGGGAGCCGTAGCGGACCCGGGTGGGGAACAGGGCCGGCAGGGCGGCCGGCATCGCTGCCGTGAAGCAGACCAGGAGGAGGCCGAGGGCGCCCATGCCGAGGCCGACCGCGAGCAGGCTGCCCTGGCGGATCAGGAGGAGGGCGGGGACGGAGAGGAACAGGAAGCCCGCACAGCCCGCCGCGATCACCGGGCGGCGGCCGACACGGTCGGTGAGGGCGCCGGCGAACGGCTGGACGACCATCATCAGCGCCATCACGCCGAGGACGACCAGCAGGCCGTGCGTCTCGTCGTACTTCAGCTCACTGGTGAGGTAGCTGGGCATGTACGACAGGAGCATGTAGTCGGTGACGTTGAAGACCAGGACCAGGGCCATGCACAGGAGCAGGGCGGGCCACTGGCCGGTGATCATCTCGCGGAGCGGTACCTTCGGCCGGGCCGACTCCGCCTTCTCGACCTCCGCCGCGAACGCCGGGGTCTCCTCCAGGCGCATCCGCAGGTAGAGGCCGATGATGCCCATCGGGCCCGCGATCAGGAAGGGGATGCGCCAGCCCCAGGAGGTCAGGTCGTCCGCGGACAGCAGGGCCGTCATCAGGGTCACCAGGCCGGCGCCGCCGATGTAGCCCGCCAGCGTGCCGAACTCCAGCCAGCTGCCGAAGAAGCCGCGCTTCTTGTCCGGCGCGTACTCGGCGATGAACGTGGACGCGCCCGCGTACTCGCCGCCGGTGGAGAAGCCCTGGACCAGGCGGGCGGCGAGGAGCAGCAGCGGGGCGCCGACGCCGATCGACGCGTAGGACGGGATCAGGCCGATCGCGAAGGTACCGGCCGCCATCATGATCATGGTGACGGCGAGGACCTTCTGGCGGCCCACGCGGTCGCCGAGCGGGCCGAAGACCATGCCGCCGAGCGGGCGGACCAGGAAGGCGGCGGCGAAGGCGCCGAACGTGGACAGCAACTGGGCGGTCGGGTTGCCGGACGGGAAGAAGACCTTGCCCAGCGTCACCGCGATGTAGCTGTAGACGCCGAAGTCGAACCACTCCATGGCGTTGCCGAGCGCGGCCGCCTTCACGGCGCGCTTCACCAGCGCGGGGTCGGTGACGGTCGGCGCGGGGGCGGTGGCCGTACGGGGGCCGGGAACCTGCGCGGACGGGGTGACTGCTGTGGCGGTCGCCAAAACGGGGCTCGCCTACCTTTCGTGGGGGACAGGGGCGCGGCCCGTACGGCGGTGGACGGGACGAAAAGCGACGATAGGAGCACTTGGGGGCGTTACGTCGCGTACGCACTTACGTGCACAGTGCAGCTAAACGTGCTGTACGCAGGGACATCTGCCCGCTCGCGCGGCCGTATGCAGGCCGGGCACTGTGATCCTTCTCGCGCTCCGGGGGTGCAACCACGCCGCCCGTGCCCTGTCGACTTCGTCGTCTTCCGGTCAAAAGGCGGTCGGATGTCAGGTGAAGAGGGGGTTGCCTGCGTCTGTGCACAGAGGTGGTGGGAGCCTCGTAGGGTTCTCAGACGACGTGCGGGACGCGGCGGGAGGCCGGCGAGGCGTGGCGAACGTGGAGCACAGCGGGCGAGCGGGAGAGGCGTTCGGAGGGGCGGAAGCCGGAGCGCGGTTCAGAATGGCCCGGCTCGGCCTGTGGGCGGTGGCCGCGATCCTCGTCGTACGGCAGCTGGCCGTCGTCCTCGGCACCCCGAGCGGGGAACGGCTGACAGACCTGGAGACCTGGGTCGGCCCCGAGGGCGTGCTGCACGTCAAGGGTTCCCTGTACGACTCCACGCAGTTCACCGGCACCCCCTTCGGCGGGCTGGTGCTCAAGCCGCTCACCAGAGCCGCCGAACAGGCTCTCGGCTGGGGCTGGACCTTCGGCACCCTGCTCCTCGTGGTCGCCCTCGGCCTGGTCGCCGCCCGCGCGCTGCCCCAGCCGGTCGGCCGCCGCACCTCGCTGCTGGCCGCACCGGTCGCGATCAGCCTGCTGATGCTCTCGCTGCCCGTCCGCAACACGCTCTGGCTCGGCCAGACCAGCATCATCCCGGTCCTGCTGGTGCTCCTCGGCTGCTTCACCGCCCGCGGGCAGCGCGACAGCGGAGTGTGCATCGGGCTGGCCGCCGCCCTCCAGCCGGCCCTGCTGCTCTTCGCCCCGCTGCTGTGGTTCACCGGCCGCCGCCGGGCCGCCGTCGCCACCGGCGCGACCTTCGCCGTCTGCACGGCGCTGGCCTGGGCGGCGCTGCCGCACGACTCGTACACCTACTGGGTCCACCACATCGCCGGCGCCGGCCTCGGCGGTCAGGCCGACGCGCTCGCCAACCAGTCGCTGCACGGTGCCCTGCTGCGGTTCGGGCTGACCGGCCCGCTGGAGATCATGCTGTTCCTGGCGCTCGGCGCGGCCGTGGCCGTCGTCGCGCTGCGCCGCGCGGTGCGCTACGCCAGGGACGGGCAGCTGCTGCTCGCGGTCGCGATCACGGGCTGCGCGGTGATCGCGGTGTCGCCGACGGCCTGGCAGCACCAGCTGCTGTGGGTGCTGCTCGCGGTGGCCGGCCGGGCCGGGCGGCGCACCGCCGACCGGCCCGTGTGGCCGGTCGTGGTCGTCCTCGTGATGACGCTGCCCGCCAAGGCGCTGCTGCCGAACCAGGCGCTCTTCGTGCCCGTGCGCGACAACACGGTCCTGCTCGCCGCCCTGGCCGCGGCCACGGTCGTCCCCTTCCTTTCCCGCACCGCCCCGGAGTTCGCCCGCCCGGTCCCGACGGACTACGCCGAGCCGGTCCCGGCCCGCTTCCGGCGGATCCCGCCGGCCCCCTCGCTGCGCCGGGTGCTGTCCCGCCCCAACCTCTTCCTCGAACTGGTCGCGATGCGGCTGGTCTACTTCGTCTACCAGCAGATACGGCTCGCCGCCGCGGGCGACGGGAAGGGCACCTCCGGGCGGGCCCGCGCCGAGCGCCACGGGCACCAGATCCACGACGTCGAGCGGTTCCTGCACGTCGACATCGAGCACTGGGCCAACCACACGGTGTACGGCATCGGCTGGCTGCGGAGCTTCCTCGGCTTCTACTACGAGTCCTTCCACTTCGTGGTCCCGCTGACCGTCCTCGCCGTCCTCTACGTCCGCCGGCCGGTCGACTACCGGTGGGCCCGTACCGCCCTCGGCTTCGCCACCGCGTTCGCCCTGATCGGCTTCTGGCTCTACCCGCTGGCCCCGCCCCGCCTGATGCCGGGCCTCGGCATCATCGACACCGTGCACGGCCCGCAAGACTTCGC
This sequence comes from Streptomyces sp. NPDC104761, assembly GCF_055583445.1. Lineage (NCBI taxonomy): Bacteria > Bacillati > Actinomycetota > Actinomycetes > Kitasatosporales > Streptomycetaceae > Streptomyces > Streptomyces sp. NPDC104761. The sequence goes on from NZ_JBVJNZ010000004.1 coordinate 540,413, forward strand.
CAAGCCGGACTACGGCACCCTCACCCAGCTGACCAACCAGTACGCGGCGATGCCCTCGCTGCACTTCGGCTGGGCGCTGTGGTGCGGGATCGTCATCGCCGTCGTCGCCCCGACGTGGTGGCTCAAGGCCTTCGGCCTGGTCCACCCGCTCCTCACGGTCACGGCGATCATCGGCACCGGCAACCACTGGGTGCTGGACGCGGTGGGCGGGGCGGCGGTGGTCGGGGCGGGCTTCGGGGTGGGGTATCTGCTGCAGGGGCCTCGGGCGAGGGCCCTGCGGGCGGCGGGGGCCGACAGGGAGGACTGGGAGCCCCGGGAGCCGGTGACGGCAGCGGCTCCCGGGTGAACGCCCAGGTGTAAGGGGTGCGATGCGTCGTCGTTCGGCTGCGGCGCCGTGGGGGCTGGTCGCGCAGTTCCCCGCGCCCCTTTGAGGTGCTGGCCCTCGGGGCGTTGACGTGCGGGGCGTTTCTCAGAGCCGCTGGATGATCGTCCCGGTCGCCAGGGCGCCCCCTGCGCACATGGTGATGAGGGCGAACTCCTTGTCCGTGCGCTCCAGTTCGTGCAGGGCGGTGGTGATGAGGCGGGCGCCGGTGGCGCCCACGGGGTGGCCGAGGGCGATCGCGCCGCCGTTGACGTTGACCTTGTCCAGGTCCTGCTCGAAGACGCGGGCCCAGCTGAGCACCACCGACGCGAACGCCTCGTTGATCTCGACGAGGTCGATGTCCCTGAGGCTCATGCCGGCCTTGCCGAGCACCGCGCGGGTCGCGTCGACGGGGCCGTCGAGGTGGAAGTGCGGGTCGGCGCCGACCAGGGCCTGGGCGACGATCCTCGCCCGCGGGCGGAGCTTGAGGGCGCGGGCCATCCGCTTCGACGCCCACATGACCGCGGCGGCGCCGTCCGAGATCTGGGAGGAGTTGCCCGCCGTGTGCACGGCCGTCGGCATCACCGGCTTCAGGCCCGCCAGCGCCTCCGCCGAGGTGTCCCGCAGCCCCTCGTCCTTGTCGACGAGGCGCCACATGCCCTGCCCGGCGTGCTGCTCCTCCTCCGTCGTCGGCACCTGGACGGCGAAGGTCTCGCGCTTGAAGCGTTCCTCGGCCCAGGCGTGCGCCGCCCGCTCCTGCGAGAGCAGGCCGAGCGCGTCGACGTCCTCCCTGGTCAGACCCCGGCGGCGGGCGATGCGCTCGGCGGCCTCGAACTGGTTGGGCAGGTCCACGTTCCACTCGTCGGGGAACGGCTTGCCCGGCCCGTGCTTGGAGCCCGAGCCGAGCGGCACCCGGGACATCGCCTCGACCCCGCAGCTGATCCCGACGTCGATGACCCCGGCGGCGATCATGTTGGCGGTCAGGTGCGAGGCCTGCTGCGAGGAGCCGCACTGGCAGTCGACCGTGGTGGCCGCGGTCTCGTACGGCAGCCCCATGGTCAGCCAGGCGGTACGCGCGGGGTTCATGGACTGCTCGCCGGCGTGGGTCACCGTGCCGCCGACGATCTGCTCGACGGCGTCGGCGGGGATGCCGGTGCGGCCGAGGAGTTCACGGTAGGTCTCGCCCAGGAGGTAGGCGGGATGCAGGTTGGCGAGCGCGCCGCCGCGCTTGCCGATGGGGGTGCGTACGGCTTCGACGATCACGGGTTCCGCGGCCATGGGGGCTCGGTCCTCTCCTCGGTCACCCGCGCGGCGCAGGGGCGTCCCGGCCCGGCCCGCCACGCAGAACTAGAACGCGTACTAGTTCTGCGTGCAGTTTGCTGACAGGTCGTCCACAACCGCAAGAGGGGTGCATGCAATTGGGGTGACCGTGCCCCTTGCGACTTGTAGAACCCGTTATTACCTTCACGGCAACCGGCGTTTCTGATGGCCCGTCAGAACGACTGTCGGAAGGACCGCCGGAACGCCGACACGTCCAGGTCCGTACACGGTGGGAGTGAGTCGCCATGCCCTGTCCCGCGCTGCCCGACGGGTTCGACCTCACCGACCCCGATCTGCTCCATCACCGGGTGCCGCTGCCGGAGTTCGCGGCGCTGCGCCAGGCCGAACCGGTCCGCTGGATCGAACAGCCGCACGGCCTCGCCGGGTTCGCGGACGACGGCTACTGGGCCGTCACCCGGCACGCGGACGTCAAGTACGTCTCCACGCACCCCGAGCTGTTCTCCTCCTGGCTCAACACGGCGATCATCCGCTTCGGCGAGCACATGCAGCGGGACGCGATCGACGCCCAGCGGCTGATCCTGCTGAACATGGACCCGCCCGAGCACACCCGGGTCCGCCAGATCATCCAGCGCGGCTTCACACCCCGCTCCATCCGGGCCCTGGAGGAGCGGCTGCGCACCCGCGCCGGGGCGATCGTCGAGGCGGCCCGCGCCCGCACCGGCCCCTTCGACTTCGTCACCGAGGTCGCCTGTGAGCTCCCCCTGCAGGCGATCGCGGAACTGATCGGCATCCCGCAGGACGACCGGGCCAAGATCTTCGACTGGTCCAACAAGATGATCTCGTACGACGACCCGGAGTACGCGATCACCGAGGAGGTGGGCGCCGAGTCCGCCACCGAGCTGATCGCCTACGCGATGAACATGGCGGCCGACCGCAAGCAGTGCCCGGCCAAGGACATCGTGAGCACCCTGGTGGCGGCCGAGGACGAGGGCAACCTCGGCTCCGACGAGTTCGGCTTCTTCGTGCTGATGCTCGCGGTGGCCGGCAACGAGACCACCCGCAACGCCATCACCCACGGCATGCACGCGTTCCTGACCCACCCCGAGGCCTGGGACCTCTACAAGCGCGAGCGCCCGGCGACCGCGGCCGAGGAGATCGTCCGCTGGGCCACCCCGGTCAACTCCTTCCAGCGCACCGCGACCCAGGACACGGAGCTGGGCGGCAAGCTGATCCGCAAGGGCGACCGGGTCGGCGTCTTCTACGCCTCCGCCAACCACGACCCCGAGGTCTTCACCGACCCCGGCACCTTCGACATCACCCGCGACCCCAACCCCCACCTCGGCTTCGGCGGCGGCGGCCCCCACTACTGCCTCGGCAAGTCCCTGGCCGTCCTGGAGATCGACCTGATCTTCAACGCGATCGCCGACGCGCTGCCGGACCTGCGTCTCGTCGGCGACCCGGACCGGCTCCGCTCGGCATGGATCAACGGTGTGAAACACCTCCAGGTCACCACGTCGTAGACCGCCTTTCCCACCCCTCGGACCCGGGCCGACGGCTCCCGGCGCCGCCGGCCCGTCCCGAGGGAGGCAGGAGCACCCCCTCCCTACGCCCCCGTTCCTGCCTCCCCCGAGACGCCGGTCACCGCCCGCTCCGGCGGTGCGCCGGGACATACGACGGCACCCTCGCCCAGGGGAAGGGGCGAGGGTGCCGGGGTTCAGGGGCGCGCGGCGCCGGGGATCAGCGGCGGGTGCGCGGCTCGGCCGCGATCGACCGCGGGTGCGCGCGGGCCGGCCGGCTCAGTACCAGCCGTTGGCCTGCCAGAAGCTCCAGGCGGCGGTCGGGCTGCCGTAGCGGGAGTTCATGTAGTCCAGACCCCACTTGATCTGGGTGGCGGGGTTGGTCTTCCAGTCGGAGCCGGCAGACGCCATCTTCGAGCCGGGCAGGGCCTGGACCAGGCCGTAGGCGCCGGAGGACGAGTTGGTGGCGGAGGGGTTCCAGCCGCTCTCGTGCGAGACGATCTTGCTGAAGGCGTTGAACTGCGCGGCGTCCGGAATCATCTTGTGCGCGATCGCCTGGGCGGAGGAGGCCGACGTGGTGGCGGCCTGGGCGGGCGCCGCGGTCAGGGCCAGGCCGGCGGCGGCAGCGGCCACGGCGGCGGTGGTGAGGGCCTTCTTCGGGGAAGCGATGCGGCGGATGAAGGACACGGACACGGAGAACCTCGTTCGTCGGGGACAGGGGGTCGCCGTGTGCTCCGGAACCGCCCGTGGGGGCCGTCCGTGTGCGTCGGCGCCGCGGCCCGCTGTGGGCTCGTGGCGCCTGGCGACGTCGTCCAGAGAAGCAGCCCGGAAAGCCGTCCGCAATCACCCCTTTTACTAGTGGTGGTCGCATAGGCGGGGTTGGTCCGTTGTGTGGCGTGGCTCTCAAACCGCAGGTCAAGCGGGTGGCAAAACCGGCATAGCGGAAAAATCTGACTACTGTTCCGGATCGTAGGTGACGTGCGTCATGTGGGGCGCTTCACCGGTCCCGTCACCGGGCGCGCACGGCCCCTCACGTCCCGGGGCCGTCGAATGTGACCGCGGTCTCGAACGCGGCCCGCCGGGTGGCCCGGCGCAGCGCCCGCAGCAGCGCCGGACCGAGCAGGAGGGTCAGGGCGACCGTGCACAGGGCCCGGCCCAGGTTCCAGCCCATGGCGGTGGCCAGGCTGTAGGCGAGGAAACGGGCCAGGTTGGCGGCGGGCCCGGCGTGCGGGTCGAAGGAGAGGTTCGAGGCGTTGCCGGCCAGCAGCGGCCAGCCCGCCAGGTCGACGACCAGGCCGTAGCCGAACGCGGCCAGGAAGCCGTACCCGGCCAGCAGCGCCAGCTCGCCGCGGCCGCGCAGCCGCCCCGCGCCCGGCAGCAGCCCGGCCCCCATCGTGAACCAGCCCATCGCCAGCATCTGGAACGGCAGCCACGGCCCGACCCCGCCGGTGAGCAGCGCCGACGCGAACATGGTGAGCGAGCCGAGTGTGAACCCGAAGCCCGGCCCGAGCACCCGCCCGCTCAGCACCATCAGGAAGAACATCGGCTCGATCCCGGCGGTCCCGGCGCCGACCGGCCGCAGCGCCGCCCCGGTCGCGGCCAGCACGCCCAGCATCGCCACCGCCTTCGGACCCAGCCCCGACTCGGCGATCGTCGCCGCCAGCACGGCGACCAGCAGCACCAGCAGGCCCGCGAAGAGCCAGGGCGCGTCCTGGGCGTGCGAGGCGATCCTGGAGGAGGGCGGGGCGAGGAACGGCCAGCCGACGGCGACCACCCCGACCGCGCTGACGAGGAGGAGGGCGGCCAGGGAGCGCGGGCCGAGCCGCACGGGGTCGGCTGCGCGGGACCTCGCCCCGGCAGGGGCCGTGCCGGTCACGCCAGGGCCTCGCGGACCTGGGCCACGGTGAGCCACCGCTCGGGCGCGAGGATCTTCGTCACCTGCGGCGCGAAGGACGGCGAGGAGACGACGATGTCGTCGGTGGGCCCGTCCGCGATGACCTCGCCCTCCGCGAGCAGCACCACCCGGTGCGCCAGCTCCGCGGCCAGCTCCACGTCGTGCGTGGCCAGCACGATCGCGTGCCCGTCGGCGGCCAGCCCGCGCAACACGCCCACCAGCCGGGCCTTCGCCGCGTAGTCCAGGCCCCGGGTCGGCTCGTCGAGCAGGAGCAGCGGCGGCCGGGCGGTGAGGACCACGGCCAGCGCGAGGGCGAGCCGCTGCCCCTCGGAGAGGTCACGGGGGTGCGTGCCGTCCGCGACCCCCGGCAGCAGCTCGGACACCAGCCCGCGGCAGGTCCCCGCGGCCGCCCCCGCGTCCCGGTCGGCGGCCGCGCACTCGGCACCGACCGTGTCGGCGTACAGCAGGTCCCGGGGTTCCTGCGGGACCAGTCCGACCAGGCGTACGAGGTCGCGCGGGCGCGTGCGGTGCGGGACCGCGCCGCCGACCCGGACCGTGCCGGAGCCCGGTTCGACGAGCCCGACCAGGGCGCCCAGCAGCGTGGACTTCCCGGCGCCGTTGCGCCCCATGAGGGCGACGGTCTCCCCGGCGGCGACGGTGAGACCGACGCCCCGCAGCGCGTCGACCCGGCCCCGGCGGACGCCGAGGGAGCGCACCTCGGCGAGGGGAGCCGCGGGGCCGGTGGCGGGCCGCTGCTCCGGGACCCGCACGGCGAGCCGCTCCCGCAGCCCGGTCGCCGTCGCCCGGCGCCGGGCGTCCCGCACCGTCATCGGCAGCGGCGACCACCCGGCCAGCCGCCCCAGCTCCACCACCGGCGGGCACACCGGCGACACGGCCATCACCTCGGCGGGCGTCCCGCACACCGGCGCGGCCCCGTCCCCCGGGAGCAGCACGACCCGGTCGGCGTACTGCACGACCCGCTCCAGCCGGTGCTCGGCCAGCAGCACCGTCGTGCCCAGGTCGTGCACCAGCCGCTGGAGCACGGCCAGCACCTCCTCGGCGGCGGCCGGATCGAGCGCGGAGGTCGGCTCGTCGAGCACCAGGACCGCGGGATGCGGGGTGAGCACCGACCCGATCGCGACCCGCTGCCGCTGCCCGCCGGAGAGCGTGGCGATCGCCCGGTCCCGCAGCTCGGCGAGCCCCAGCAGATCCAGCGTCTCCTCCACCCGCCGCCGCATCACCGCCGGAGCGATCCCCAACGACTCCATCCCGTAGGCCAGTTCGTCCTCCACCGTGTCGGTCACGAAGTGGGCGAGCGGATCCTGCCCCACCGTGCCCACCACATCGGCGAGTTCACGCGGACGGTGGCTGCGGGTGTCCCGGCCGGCCACCGTCACCCGGCCGCGCAGGGTGCCGCCGGTGAAGTGCGGCACGAGCCCGCTCACCGAGTTCAGCACCGTCGACTTCCCGGTCCCGGACGGGCCCACCAGCAGGACGAGTTCACCCTCGGGTACCTCGAAGTCGACGCCCTGGACGGCGGGCCCGGCCGCGCCCTCGTACGTCACGGAGACGTTCTCGAAGCGGATCACGACGGCTCCTTCGGCACGGCGAGGGCGGGCAGCAGACCGAGCAGCACGGCGGCCGCGGGCCACAGCGGAAGCGTGGGGGCGACCAGCGGTACGACACCGGGCTGCAGGGCGGCCGGGTCGCGGACGGACGCCAGGGTGAGCAGGGCGGCGACGGCGGCGCCCGCACCGGACACCAGCCAGGCCCGCGCGTCCCACGGGTCCGGCCGGTACCGGGTGCGCGGCGAACGCCGGCCGCCGAGCCGCAGCCCCGCCAGCGCGGCGGCCACCCCGCCCAGCAGCAGGGGCAGCCCGTAGCCGCCGCCCTCGGTGGTGAGCAGCCCGTACAGCCCCGCGCAGACGCCGAGCAGGCCGCCGAGGGTGAGCGCGGCCGTCGTACGGCGGACCCGGGCCGGGACGTCGGCGCTGCGGCCGTACCCGCGCGCGTCCATCGCGGCGGCCAGGGCGACCGACCGCTCCAACGCGCCCTCCAGGACCGGGAGGGCGACCTGGAGCAGGCCGCGGAGGCCGGAGTCGGGCCGGCCGCGCAGCCGCCGGGCGGCCCGCAGCCGCTGCACGTCGGCGACCAGGTGCGGTGCGAAGGTGAGCGCGACGACGACGGCCACGCCCAGCTCGTACAGGGCGCCGGGCAGGGACTTGAGCAGCCGGGCCGGGTTGGCGAGCGCGTTCGCGGCACCGACGCAGATGAGGAGGGTGGCGATCCGGAGCCCGTCGTAGAGCGCGAAGACGAGCGCCTCGGCCGTGACCTTCCCGCCGAGGCGGATGCCCTGGGCCCAGTGCGGGAGCGGGATGTCGGGGAGGGTGACGAGGGTGTGCGCGCCGGGGACGGGCGAGCCGAGGAGGACGGTGAACGCGAGCCGCACGACCAGCACGGCGAGACCGAGCCTGGCGAACGCGCCGTAGGAGCGGGACCAGGGCGCGGTCCGGCTGCGGCAGGCGGCCACGACGTACCCGGTGACGGCGATGAGCAGCCCGAGCACCAGCGGGTTGGTCGTCCGCGACGCGGCGACCCCGAGCGAGAGGGACCAGAGCCACCAGGCGCCGGGGTGCAGGGCGCGGGCGCGTGCGAGCCGGCGCGGTGGCGGGGCCACGCGCCCGCGCTCGCGGGGTGCCCCCTGCGCCCACCCTCCCCCACCCGCGGCTTCGCTCGAGCGAGGGAACCCCCATCGCCCCAGGGCCGCGGGGACCTTCGCGAGCAACCCCCACCGTCCCGCGGCGACGCGACTACCTGCGGCAGGGGCGTGCCCCGTCAGGGGCGCGGGGAACTGCGCGAGCAACCCCCACCGTCCCGCGGCGACGCGACTGCCCGCGGCGGGGGCGTGCCCCGTCAGGGGCGCGGGGAACCGCGCGAGCAACCTCCACCGTCCCGCGGTGACGCGACTGCCTGCGTCGGGGGCGTGCCCCGTCAGGGGCGCGGGGAACTGCGCGAGCGACCCCCACCGGCCTGCGGTGACGCGACTGCCTGCGTCGGGGGCGTGCCCCGTCAGGGGCGCGGGGAACTGCGCGAGCAACCTCCACCGTCCCGCGCTGTGGCGCTCACGCATTCTTCCGCCGCCGTGCCTGCCAGAGGGCACCCGCGGCCACCACGACGACCACCCCCACGCCGGCCGCCAGGCCGATCGACGGTCCGCCGTCCGACGTGCCCCCGGCCGCCCCCGCCCCTGCCCCCGCCGTCACCTTCTCGCCGCACCCCCGCGCCGGATACCCCCCGATCGCACACAACAACGCGTTCGCGTCGTACCGCAGCGGCTTCGCCACCGTCGCCAGGGCGTCCGCCGTCGTCGCGTCCTCGGGGACCACCGCGCAGGCGGTGCGCCGCGCGGGCGGCTTCTCTCCGGCGGGCGCGTCCGCCGCCGTGCCGAAGTCGACGACCAGGGCCACTCGCTTCCGGCCCCCGACGGCGGGCGTGTCCGCGCAGATCGCGCCGAAGCCGGCCGTGCCGCGCGGCTGCGACGCGTCCGAGGAGTCCTCGCTCACCGCGAAGCGGAAGCCCTCGACCGAACCGTCGCCGGGCCGCGCGGTCGAGGGGCCCTGCGTGGCGTACGTCCAGCGCGCGCCGTCCCGCTCCCAGAAGGACCAGTAGCGGTAGCCCGTGGCCGCCGCCGGCCCCGCGGCCGTCGCGCACAGCGTCAGCACGGCCAGGAGCAGCAGCCCCGCCCGGCGGACCGCGTACCCGGTCACGGTCACAGCTGCTGCTGCTTCCGGCGGCCGCTGAACAGGAAGCCGATGCCGATACCTGCGACGAGCCCGGTACCGACGATCCACCACACGCTGTTTCCCGACTTCTTCTCCGCGTTCTTCGCCGCGTTCTTCTCCTCGGCGTGCTTCGCGGCAGCGGCTTGCGGGGCCGGTCCCGTCGCGTTCAGCGCCGTCACCAGGTTCGTGCCGCCGAAGTCCCGCGGGTCCGCACCCATCGCGTGTGCGGCGAGGATCAGTTCGGCGTAGGCCGCGGGCCCGCTCTGCTCCGCCCACGGCACGGCGTGCGCCTCCAGCCAGGCGTACGGCTTCTTCGCCTGCCCGGTCCAGCCCTGCGCGGCCAGGGCGACGACCGCGTCGGCGGTGTTGCCGTAGTCCGGCTGGGGCTTGGCACCGGCGAGCGCGGAGACGAGATGGCCGCTCTTCGACATGGCGTCCGCCAGGTACGCGGCGCCGTTGCGGGCCACCTCCTCCCGCGTCCGCGTCGTGCCGGAGCCGGCGCACGCGGGACCCTCCGCCCGGGCCTTGCCGGCCGTCGTCACGAACCCCTTGCCGAGGGCCCCGAGCACCCCGGCCGCGGTCGCGTCCGCGTTGGCGGCCAGCTTCCCCTGCTGGTCCGGCTGGTAGGCGAGGGCACCGCCGCCGTCCTGGCCGCAAGGGAGGGACCACTTGGCGAGGAGGTCGTACGGCGACCTGTCCGCGCTCGCGCCGGCCGCCGCGAGCGCGCCCACGACCACGCCGGTGGAGTTGGTGTCACTGGGCGAGCCGGGGGTGTAGCCCCAGCCGCCGTCCTTGTTCTGCACCGACTTCAGCCAGCTCACCGCCTTGGCCGCGGCGGCGTCGCGCCCGCCGACCGCCTTCAGCGCCTGTACGGCGGCGGCCGTGCTGTTCGTGTCGACCGCCACCTTGGCGTCGCAGGCCGCCGTCGGCTCCGCGCGGAAGGCGGCGAACGCGCCGTTCGCGCACTGCTGCCCGGCCAGCCAGTCCACCGCCTTCGCGGCCGGGGTCACCCCCACCGCACGCTGGGCCAGCAGGGCGAGGGACTGGCGCCAGACGCCGTCGAACTTGGGGTCCGAACCGCCGTACAGCCCCGACGGGAGCACCGCCGGCGCGGACGGCGACGGGGACGTGGTGCCGGCGGCCAGCGCGGTCGTCGCGGGCATGGCGGCACCGATGACGGCGGTGGCGGCCAGCGCCCCGGCGGTGCGGCGGAGGACGGTCATGGTCGGCGGGTGCCTCTCCCTGCGGGGAGCCGGGCAGCGGGGGAGACCCCGGCGGCTCGGCTCCGTAAACCTCGACGGTGCCGTGCGACGACGGGCGCCGGCGCACATGAGCCGATCAACGTCCCGGGCGCGGCGGTCCGGCTTGCCACGGCAGGTGGCTCACGGTTGCGGGTCAGCGCCGGAATTGCACCGGCTTCCCCCCGTACGGGTGATGACGACCCGGCTACTTTACCGGCCGCCCCGGGGAAGCCGAGAGGGGGCTGTGCGGGGACCGTTTCGTTAGGGTCGGGCCATGACGGGGAGACTGCTCGGGGCGGGGCGTTCGGCCGACGTGTACGAGATCGACGAGGCGTGGGTGTTGCGCCGGGACCGCGACGGCTGGGGGGACGCGGCCGCCGAGGGCGCGGTGATGGCGTACGTACGGGAGCAGGGGTACCCGGCGCCCCGGGTGCGGCCGACCGGGTCCCGTACCGAACTGGTCATGGAGCGGCTGTCCGGGCCGACCCTGCTGACGGCACTGCTGGCGGGGGAGACGGGCCCGGCGGAGGGCGGTGCGCTGCTCGCGTCGCTGCTGCGGCGGCTGCACGCCGTGCCCGGCCGGGACCCGGCCGACCCCGGCGCCCGGGTCCTCCACCTCGACCTCCATCCGGACAACGTGATGCTGACCCCCGACGGCCCCCGGGTCATCGACTGGACCAACGCCGAGGACGGGCCACCCGGGCTCGACTGGGGCATGTCCGCGGTGATCCTCGCCCAAGCGGCCCTCGGTACACACCCGTTGGCCCGCGACCTGCTAACGGCCCTGCTCGCCGAGCCCGGCGAACTGACCGAGGACGGCCTGACGGAGGCCCTGCGCCGGCGCGCGGCCAATCCGACGATGAGCCGAGCGGAAGTCGAAGTGCTGGACGCGGCGGGCCAGTTGATACGTTCGATCGCCTTCTAGCGTTCTCGCCTCCTGGCGTTCTGGGCTCCTGGCGTTCTCGTCTCCTGGCGTTCTCGCTCTCTAGCGTTCTGGCGCCGTCTCCGCGGACCGCCCCCGCGTGAAACCGTGGCTACGCTCCACCTTCGCCACGTGCAGGGTGTAGCTCTCGTACCACTCGGCCCGCCCGCGCCGCTGCGCCGCGCGGTGCTCGGCGTCGGTCCGCCACCGGGTGAGCGCGTCGGCGTCACGGAAGTACCCGACGGTGATGCCCAGCCCGCCGGGGGTCTGCGCGTGGTCCATCCCCAGGTACCCGGGGATGTCCTTCACGAGGTCCTCCATGCGTGCGTTGGTCTCGCTGTAGCCACTCTGGTCCTGGGTCCGGATCGTGGTGAAGACGGCCATGTAGTACGGGGGTTCATAGGCCTGGACGGGCACGACGGTCGCTTCGGGGTGATCGCTCATGGCCGCACCGTAGAGCGGAACATGCCCGGTGATCCAGCGCCCAGGCAAGGGCGCCGGGGGAGGAACCGCGCGGCCAGCCACGACGGTGCCGCAGCGACCGACGACACCTCGCGGCACTTCCGGCGGAGCGTTCAAGCCGCGTCCGCAAGCGGCGCGATGCCCACCGACAGATGGCGGCCCATGCGGCGCAGCGCGTCGTCGCAGGCGTCCGGGGTCTCGCCCACCGCCACCCACAGGGCCAGCCGGTCGGCGGTGGTGGCATGCGGGCCCGCGGTGACGTGGTTGCCGGTGTGCTGGGTGAGGAGCATGCGGTCGGCGCCGGGCTCGTGGGCGGCGTCGGGGGAGAGGTCCAGGTGGTCGAGGCGGCCGGTGGCGGCCGGGTACGCGAACTGGATCGCGGCCGCCCGCTGCCGGGTGGGCGTCGTGTCGGGCACCTCGCCGGTGGCGAGGGCGGCCGCGGCCTGGGCGAGGTCGACGCCGGTGGCCCGTCTGACGAGGAGCGGGATCAGGTCGCCCGGGAGGTGCGGGGCGACGTCGGTGACCCGGGGGCCGCGATCGGTGAGGGTGAGGCCGATGTGCAGGACACCCCGGTCGAGACCGAGGGCGTGCACGGTGCGGTCGACGGCGAGGCGCAGGAAACGGTTGTGCAGCAGGCCGTCGTGGGCGTGCACGGTGTGCCGGAGCGGCTGCCGGGCGGGCGCCGGACCCAGGGTCGTACGGGTGATGGCGGCGATGCGGATCTCGCCGTCGAGGACGACCGTCTCGGCCGAGACGCGGGGCGTGCCGGGGTCGTCGGGGCCGCCGGTGGGAACGGTGTGGGCGGACAGCAGCGCGTGCAGGGCGGGCGGGTCGGTACAGGCCTCGGCCGCGGCGAGGGAGGGGCCGGGCAGCCCCAACTGCCCGGCGATCCTCGCGGCGGCGACCGCGTACTCGCCCGAGAAGGTCAGCACGCCGCGGACTCTGTGCCGGGCCGCGAACCGAACCACCGCCGACGCCGTCGCGCCGCCTTTGCCGGGGTCCGCCGCGAGTCGTCCGGCCAGGCACGGCTGTGCCCAGGCGGGCGGCGCGGCGTCCACCAGCAGCACCGGGCGGGCCGCGGCGACACGCGCCAGCACGAACTCGTCGTACGCGCAACGGCGTCCGGCGCCGAGGAGCAGGACGGGCTGCGGCATCGGTTCGCCTCACCTTCCGGGGAGGAGGCGGGGCGGCTGGTCGCCCCGGATGCCGCTCCCCCATAGGCGGCACCCGGGGCGGGTCGGTTCGACCGTGGCCTGGTGACGTGATCCTTTCCTGTCGGGCCGTCATATGTCAACAATTACTGCCTACTTGCGCAGTGGTACTTGTCATGTCTGGTGGGCGGGACCGGTGATTCGATAGCCTCGCGTCTGCCCGGCCCGCTAGGTCGGCCGGCCGATCACGCGTGTGCAGGGGGACCTTGGTGAGTGACGCCCATGCCCCGCTGACCGGCGTACTGGAGCGGCTCGGGGAGCTGACCGGACGTCCCGGACGGCTGTGCGAGGTCCTGGACGTGGCCGATCTGTCGTACCGCACCGGCATTCCGGTCGGGGTGGTCGCCGAACTCCTCGCGGGCGGGCCCGCGCCCGAGGCGGGGCTCGCCGAACGGGTCCGGCAGCGGCTGGACTTCATCCGCGAGCACCGGCGCCGGCCGGACGGCAAGCGGTACTCGCTGGGTGAGCTCGCGGCGATCGCCGGCACCAGCAGGCAGTGGCTGAGCGAGTGGCGCAAGAGCGGGCTGCCGAGCCTCGAACACACCGACCGGCTGCGGCGGTTCTTCGGCCTCCCGCCCGGCTTCTTCACCGCCGACGAGCCCGAGGCGCTGTACGAGGCCCTCCAGCCGGTGCTGCAGGGCCTGCAGGCCCAGGCCGACCCGCTCTCCCGCCTCCGCGAGAGCGGCCTCGTCCGCCTCGCGGCCCGGGCCCCCCACATGAACCCCCGCCAACTCGCCACCCTCGCCGACCTCGCGGAGATGCTCATCACGGCCGAGAGCGCGGTCAACTGAGTTTCCCGCAAGGGTGCTTCAACCACCCGCCAGGGGAGTCGGCCCACCGAACGGCAGCACCAGGGACCGGGACGCGAGCAGCCATCGCCCGTCGACGCGCCGGAACCCGTCTTCGTAGTGACCGACCTGGACGGGCGGCCCGGCCGGAACCGGTCCGCCGCCGGATCCCCGCTCGCGTCCCGTGGGGTGACCGTCGACCCGGTACGTCTGGAAGTACGACGTCGCGGTCGCCGTGTCCGGTCCCGTCACCGTGACGAGGATGTTGGACATCACACGCCGGGAGAGGCGGCCCGGCGGCCGGGAGCCGAAGTAGGCGGCGAGCGCCGTCCGTCCCTCGGCCCGCCGCCCGTCCCCGGGCGGCGGCCACTCCCACCACCCGTCCTCGGTGAACAACTCGGCGACGGAGGCCGGTTCACCCAGGTCGAGGCGGCGGACGAAGTCGACGACGAGACGCTCGCAGGCACGTTCGGCGAGGAGTCGCTGCAAGGAGTCCATGAGGCTGTCTAGCAGCCGGAGTTGGTGTCTGCCGAACTTTTTATACCGCCACGTACGTGACCGGCTCGCTCCCAGGTACCGCCTCCGCGCGGCCCTGTTTCACCAGGCGGCGCAGGTGGGCCTCGGCCTCCGAGACGGCGATGTTCCTCGATCCGTAGGGGATCTGGTCCCACGGGCGGTTCCACTCCATCCGTACCGCCAGTTGCCACGGTGTGAGCGGCTGCCGGAGGAGGGAGAGCAGGCCGGCGAGGCGGTCCTCGTGGTGGGCGAGCAGTTGGTGGACCCGCCCCGGTGCGTCGGTGAAGGTGTGCTGGTGGGCCGGGAGGACCTCGGCGGGGGCGAGGCGGCCGATGCGCTCCAGGGAGTCGAGGTAGTCGCCGAGCGGATCGGTGACGTCCCCCACGCTCGGCTTCGCTCGCGCGGGGGGACCCCCACCGTCGTCGGGGTCCTCGTAGAGGCCGATGTGCGGGGTGATCTCCGGGAGGAGGTGGTCGCCGGAGAACAGGCGTCCATGGCCCGGCAGTTGCGAAGGATGCTCCTCCTCCAAGTGCAGGCAGACGTGGCCGGGCGTGTGCCCCGGCGTCCAGACGGCACGCAGCCGGCGGCCCGGGAGGTCGAGGAGTTCGCCGGGGAGGATCTCGCGGTCGGGAAGGGCGGGGGCGAGACCGGGCGGGGCGCTCCGGCGGCGGGGTCCCTGGCGCAACGGCGCCACGTGCTCGTCCGGCGCCCCGGCTGCCGTCAGCTTCGCCGCCATGTACGTGAACCACCGCTCCGGCCGGGTCTCCCGCGTCCGCCGCACGATCGCCGCGTCGGCCGCGTGCATCGCGATCCAGGCCCCGGACGCCTCGCGCACCCGCCCCGACAGGCCGTGGTGGTCGGGATGGTGATGCGTGATGACGACCCCGTGCACCTCGCCGACGCCCGTACCGCACGCCTCGAGGCCCGCCACCAGCACGTCCCACGACCCGGGATCGTCCCAGCCGGTGTCGACCAGCACCGGCCCCCGGTCGGTGTCCATCACGTACACCAGGGTGTGGCCGAGCGGATTGTCCGGTATGGGCACCGCGACCGACCGCACGCCCCCGCCGAGATCCCGCACGGCCACTTCCGGCCCTGCCTGCGCCGACTCGCCCAGACTGTCCGCCATCAGCCTTCCTCCGCCCCCGTCCGGTCCCGCCGGCCCCACGGCCGCTTCCCACTATAACCAGAGCTGATGATCCGTCAGATGGTCGGCGTGGGGCCGGTGCGACCGCATATTGGATTGCCGCCGGCCGGACCGGCCGGATAGGAAGCGGGCATGCTCAGAGGTGACACGGTCGGGCTCAGGGCCCGGTACGAAGAGGACATCCCGGTGCTGCGGGCCGAGCTCTACGACGACGTCGTCTACTCCACGCAGGCCGGCAGCGGGCCGTGGCGGCCGGTGTCGCCCGGCTCGACGGACTCGCGGCTCACGGTGGACCACGACGACGACGAGAGCGTCAGGTTCTCCGTGGTGGAACTGGCGCGCGGCACCCTGGTCGGCAGCGCAACGCTGTGGGGCATCGACGCCCACAACCGCTTCGCGCACATCGGGCTGGGCCTGCTGCCCGCCGCCCGCGGCAAGGGCTACGGCACCGACGTGGTCGCGGTCCTGTGCCACTACGGCTTCGTCGTGCGCAGCCTGCACCGCCTGCAGATCGAGACCCTGTCCGACAACGCCGCGATGCTGCGCGCCGCCGAGCGCAACGGCTTCGTCCGCGAGGGCGTGCTGCGCTCCTCGGCCTGGGTGATGGGCGGGTTCCTGGACGAGGTGCTGCTCGGGCTCCTCGCCGCGGAGTGGCGGCCGGCCGCGGGGACCCACGCCCGGAGCGACGGACGGACGGACGCATGAGGCCCGCTGCCGACGGCACAGCGGCGGACACGGCGGTTTCCCCGCTCCTGCGCCAGGTCGCCCGCACCCGCCGCTTCACCCTCGGCGCACCCGCCCGTCCCTCCGTGGCGCCCGACGGCGCCCGTGTCCTGTTCCTGCGGAGCCGGGCCGGTGACGATCCGGCCGGGTGCCTGTGGACGCTCGACCCGGCGACCGGCACCGAGCGGCTGCTGGCCGACCCCGCCGCACTGCTCGGCGACGCGGCCGACGAGGTGCCGCAGGAGGAGCGCATCCGGCGCGAGCGCGCCAGGCAGCAGTCCGCCGGGATCACCGACTACGCCACCGACGCGGCCGCCCGGACGGCCGCGTTCGCGCTCTCCGGACAGCTGTGGGTGGTGGACACGGGCTCCGGCGCCGTACGGCGGCTGCCCGCCCGGCAGCCGGTGGTGGACCCGCGCCCGTCCCCGGACGGCCGGTACGTCGCCTACGTCAGCGGCGGGGCGCTCCGGGTGATCGGCGCGGACGGCGGCGGCGACCGGGCAGTGGCCGCGCCCGAGCCGGCGGAAGGCCCGGACGTCTTCTTCGGCCTGCCGGAACACGTGGCGAGCGAGTCGATGAACCGTCACCGGGCGTACTGGTGGGCGCCGGACGGGGAGCGGCTGCTGACCACCCGGGTGGACAACCGCGGGGTCGCGCTCTGGCACCTCGCCGACCCGGCCGACCCCGCCAGGCCGCCGCGCACGATCCGCTACCCGCGGGTCGGTACCGCCAACGCCGACGTCACCCTGTGGATCGCCGACCTGGCGGGCAACCGTACCGAGGTCCGCTGGGACCGGGCCGGCTTCGAGTACCTGCCCGCGGCCGGCTGGGACGGGCACGGTCCGTTCGCCGTCGTGCTCAGCCGCGACCAGCGCTCCCTCCAGGTGCTGGCCGTCGATCCGGCGGACGGTTCGACCGGCCTCCTGGCCGAGCGGCACGACGAGCGCTGGGTGGAGCTGCTGGTGCCGGGAGTGCCCGCGCGCACGGGCAGCGGCCGGCTCGTCGACTACCTCGACCGGGACGAGACGCGGCACCTGACCGTCGACGGCACCCCGGTCACGCCGGACGGCCTGCAGCTGCACGAGGTGCTCGCGGTGGACGGCGAGACGGTGTTCTTCACGGCGGCCGCGGAACCCACCGAGCGCCATGTGTGGAGATACCGGCCGGGCCAGGGCGTGCGCCGGTTGACCGAGCGGCCGGGCGTGCACTCCGGCGCCTTCGGCGGCGGCACGTTCGTCCGCGTCACGCGCACGCCCGAACTGCCGGGCTCGCACACCACCGTGCACCGGTTGACCGCGGACGGCGGCCCGGAGCCGGACGGCCCCGCTCCCGTCGAGATCCGCTCGCACGCCCAGCGCCCCCTGCTGCGCCTGCGGGTCGAGTCCGCCGTCGTCGGACGGCGCGACCTGCGCACGCACCTCTTCCTGCCCTCCTGGCACCGGGCCGGCGACGCCCCGCTGCCGGTGCTGGTCGACCCCTACGGCGGCCCCGCCATGCAGAAGGTGCTGGCCGAACAGGCCTCGCACGCCTTCGTCTCCCAGTGGTTCGCCGAACAAGGCTTCGCGGTGCTGGTGGCGGACGGCGCAGGCACGCCCGGACGCGGGCCGCGCTGGGAGAAGGAGATCTTCGGCGACCTGCTCGGCCCGACCCTGGACGACCAGGTCACCGCCCTGCACGCGACGGCCGAGCGCCACCCGGAGCTGGACCTCGGCCGGGTGGGCATCCGCGGCTGGTCGTTCGGCGGGATCCTGGCCGCCGCCGCGGTGCTGCGCAGGCCCGACGTCTTCCACGCCGCGGTGTCCGGCGCCCCGCTCACCGACCAGCGGCTCTACGACGCCTGCTGGAAGGAGCGCTTCCTCGGCCTGCCCGACCGGTACCCGGAGCACTACGAGTCGTCCTCGCTGCTCGCCGACGCCCCGAAGCTCAGCCGCCCGCTGCTGCTGGTGCACGGACTGGCCGACGACAACGTCTTCGTGGCCGGCACCCTGCGGCTGTCCGCCGCCCTGCTGGCCGCCGGGAAGCCGCACGAGGTGCTGCCGCTGAGCGGCATGACCCACGCCGCACCGGCCGACGACACGTTCGCCCGGCTGCTGGGCCACCAACTGGACTTCCTCCGCCGCCACCTGGCCGGCCACCCCGGCACGACGCCCGGCTAGCACGCCCCTGGCTTACTTCAACTAGAACTGGTATCAGTTCTGAAACATCGTCAGGAAGGGTGGCGGGGCGCCATGACCGAGTTCCTGGAACACGGACAGCTGTTCATCGGCGGGGAGTTGACCGACCCTCTGGGCAAGGACGTCATCGAGGTGGTCTCGCCGCACACCGAGGAGGTCTTCGGGCGGGTGCCGCACGCCTCGCGCGCGGACGTGGACCGGGCGGTGGCGGTGGCACGGCGGGCGTTCGACGAGGGGCCCTGGCCGCGGATGACGCTGGAGCAGCGGATCGAGGTCGTCACCCGGATCAAGGACGCGATCGCCGTGCGGCACGAGGAGATCGCCCGGGTGATCTCCTCCGAGAACGGTTCGCCGTACTCCTGGAGCGTCCTCGCGCAGGCGCTCGGCGCGATGATGGTGTGGGACGCGGCGATCAGGGTCGCGCGCGACTTCACGTACGAGGAGACGCGCGACGGGGTGCTCGGACGGATCCTGGTGCGGCGGGAGCCGGCCGGGGTGGTGGCGGCCGTGGTGCCGTGGAACGTGCCCCAGTTCGTGGCCGCCGCCAAGCTCGCCCCCGCCCTGCTCACCGGCTGCACGGTGGTGCTCAAGCCGTCCCCGGAGTCGCCGCTGGACGCCTACATCCTCGGCGAGATCACGAAGGAGGCCGGGCTGCCCGAGGGCGTGCTGTCGATCCTCCCCGCGGACCGCGAGGTCAGCGAGTACCTGGTCTCCCACCCGGGCGTCGACAAGGTCTCCTTCACCGGCTCGGTCGCGGCCGGCCGGCGCGTGATGGAGGTCGCCGCGAAGAACCTCACCCGGGTCACCCTGGAACTCGGCGGCAAGTCGGCGGCCGTCGTCCTCCCGGACGCGGACGCGGCCGCCGCCGTCGCGGGCATCGTCCCGGCGGCCTGGATGAACAACGGCCAGGCCTGCGTCGCCCAGACCCGCATCCTCGTCCCGCGCTCGCGCTACGACGAGTTCGCCGACGCCTTCGCGGCCGCGGCGAGCGCCCTGAAGGTCGGCGACCCGCTGGACCCGGCCACCCAGGTGGGCCCGCTGGTCGCGCGCCGCCAGCAGCAGCGGAACCTGGACTACATCCGCATCGGGCAGGAGGAGGGCGCGAAGATCCTCACGGGCGGCGGCCGTCCCGCCGGCCTGGAGAAGGGCTGGTACGTCGAGCCCACCCTCTTCGGCGACGTCGACAACTCCATGCGGATCGCCCGCGAGGAGATCTTCGGCCCGGTGATCTGCCTGCTCCCGTACGGCGACGAGACCGAAGCCCTGAAGATCGCGAACGACTCGGAGTACGGGCTGAGCGGCAGCGTCTGGACGGCGGACGTGGCGCACGGCATCGAGGTCGCGCGGCAGGTCCGCACCGGGACCTACTCCGTGAACACCTTCAGCCTGGACATGCTCGGCCCCTTCGGCGGCTACAAGAACTCCGGCCTGGGACGGGAGTTCGGTCCCGAGGGGTACGGCGAGTTCCTCGAACACAAGATGATCCACCTGCCGGCCGGCTGGGAGGGGTGAGGGGCCGCCATGGGTGACCGCTGGCACGTCGAGGTCGACCGTTCGATCTGCATCGGCTCGGCCCAGTGCGTCCACCGCGCCACCGGCTCCTTCCGCCTCGACTCCGCCATGCAGTCCCACCCCGTGGACCCGGAGACGGACGCCAGCGGAAGGGTCCTCGACGCGGCGGAGAACTGCCCGGTGGAAGCGATCACGATCACTCTGCTGGGCAGCGGGGAGCCGGTGTTCCCGCCGGAGGACTAACGCCTTTCCAGGGTCGCGAACAGCGCGCGGGCGCGGGTGCCGTCCGGCTGTTCCCAGGCGCCGGTGACGTGCCCGAGCGCGCCGTCGGGTGCCGTCGGGCCGGCGGTCAGCACACGCCGCAGCCGCAGCACCAGGCCGTCGCCGCCCGGTACGGCGAACTCGGTGCTCCGGTCGGTGTCGGCGGGGGCATCCAGGCCGGGCACCGGACCCGCGCCGGCGTAGGACCGGGCGACCTCGCGGTCGGGGGTGTCGGTGATGCTCTGCGCCTGGGCCTCGGCGCGGCCCTCGAGCAGGGCGAGCAGTGCGGCGGTGAGGACCGGGTCGTGGCAGCCGTCGTAGACCCAGCGGGTGCCGAGCACCCCGTGCTCCATGGTGCCGACGAGCGCGTGGTCGGCGCCGGGCAGCGGGGCGCCGCGGTAGGTGAGCGGTACGAGATACGCCGCCGAGCCGTCCGTGACGACCATGAACTCGATCCCGACCTCGCCCGCCGGGTCGTCCAGCCGGAAGCCGCCGGCCTTCGTCAACGCCGGTGCGGCGGGGCCGCGGTACCAGGGGCGGGTGGGGAGCCAGCCGGCGAGGAGTTCGACCTTGGTGGGCGTGAGGGTGGTGTGGTGGATGAGTGCCATGGGGAGGATTCTGCGTTCGGGCGGCGGCGCCCCGCCAGGCGGTTTCCGGCTTCCGGCAGTCGCCCATACCAGGAAAAGTCCAAAAAATCCATCTTTGGGGGTTCTCTTCTGCTTCAGGCGTTCTATCCTGGAAACAGCCTACGAGGCGAGTGAGGGAGTCCGACCGGAGTAGCCGACTCAGGCGTGACGCAGATGCAGAAGCATCCGCCGGTGCCGACGTCGACGGTCGGGCTGAGAGGCCGAAAGGCAGCAGTTGAGCCGGACGGCGACCCCCAGCACCTGATCCGGACCATGCCGGCGAAGGGAACCCGTCTCGTAGGTCTTCGCATGCCCCGCGGCGCCTAGGGCTTCCCCGTCGGCTCCGTCAGGTCGATCAGGCGGCACACAGTCTCGATGTCGATCTTCACCTGGGCGATGGAGGCGCGGCCCGAGAGCCAGGTGATCAGCGCGGAGTGCCAGGTGTGCTCGATCACCCGGACGGCGGACAGCTGGGCCGGGGTGGGGTCGGTCAGGCCCATCGCGTCCAGGATGATCGCCGTCGTCTGCCGGGAGACCTGGTCCACCTCGGGGGAGACGCTGCGGTCGGCGAAGGTGAGGGCGCGGACCATCGCGTCGGCCAGGTGCGGCTCCCGCTGCAGGGCGCGGAAGGCCCGCATCAGGGTCTCGGCGACCCGCTCCGACGCGGTCTCGCCCGCCGGCGGCTTCTTGCGCAGCGTGCCGTGCATGTGCTCCAGCTGGTCCTGCATGGTCGCGACCAGCAGATGCACCTTGGACGGAAAGTAGCGGTAGAGCGTGCCCAGGGCCACCTGGGAGGACTCGGCCACCTCCCGCATCTGCACCGCGTCGAAACCGCCCCGGCTGGCCAGCTGGGCGCTCGCGTGCAGGATCCGGCGGCGCCGGGCCTCCTGCCGCTCGGTGAGCGGCGGAGTGGCCGATCTGGCGCCGATGTCCACCTTGGCTTCCGCAGGCATGGGTCCCGTCCGTGACAGTCGGTGAGGGCAGTGCTCAGGGCGAGTGATCAGACAGCATGGCAGGGGTTCCCGCCGTGGCGCGAATCACCCGATGCACTGCTCACTCCGCCCCTACCTGCCGGTAGATTCAGAAGCTCTTGAACGATCAAGTCTGAAACTTGTTCTAGATTAGCGTCCCGGCGTAATCTCGCGGGAAAGTGCAGGGAGAAGGGGGCCCGGAGTGACCGCTGAGGCCAGTCGGGCGGGTGCCGACGAGGAACCCGCCGCCGACGGCGAGCGACCGCTCGACATCGCGCTCCTCACCTATAAAGGGAACCCGTTCTGCGGCGGCCAGGGTGTCTACGTACGGCACCTGTCGCGCGAGCTGGCCCGGCTCGGGCACCGGGTCGAGGTGATCGGGTCGCAGCCGTACCCCGTCCTGGACGAGGGGTACCCCCGGCTCACCCTCACCGAGCTCCCCAGTCTCGACCTGTACCGCTCCCCGGACCCCTTCCGGACCCCGAAGCGGGACGAGTACCGGGACTGGGTCGACGCCCTCGAAGTGGCGACCATGTGGACCGGCGGCTTCCCCGAACCGCTGACCTTCTCGCTGCGCGCCCGCCGCCATCTGCGCGCCCGCGCCGGGGAGTTCGACGTCGTCCACGACAACCAGACCCTCGGATACGGCCTGCTGGGCGACATCGGCGCCCCCCTGGTCACCACCATCCACCACCCCATCACCGTCGACCGGCAGTTGGAGCTGGACGCCGCCGAGGGCTGGAAACGGCGGTACTCCGTACGGCGCTGGTACGCGTTCACCCGGATGCAGAAGCGGGTCGCCCGCAGGCTGCCCTCCGTGCTCACCGTCTCCGGCACCTCCCGCCAGGAGATCGTCGACCACCTCGGCGTCCGCGAGGACCGCGTCCACGTCGTCCACATCGGCGCCGACACCGACCTCTTCGCGCCGAATCCGGCCGTCCCCCAGGTGCCCGGCCGGATCGTCACCACCTCCAGCGCGGACGTGCCCCTCAAGGGGCTGGTGTACCTCGTCGAGGCCCTCGCCAAGGTACGCACCGAGCACCCGGCCGCCCACCTCGTCGTGGTCGGCAAACGGCCCTCCGAGGGGCCCGTCGCGCAGGCGATGGAACGTTACGGCCTCGCCGGTGCCGTCGAGTTCGTGAAGGGCATCTCCGACGCCGAACTCGTCGACCTGGTCCGGTCCGCCGAGGTCGCCTGCGTGCCCTCGCTCTACGAGGGCTTCTCACTGCCCGCCGCCGAGGCCATGGCGACCGGCACCCCGCTGGTCGCCACGACCGGCGGCGCGATCCCCGAGGTCGCCGGGCGCGACGGGGAGACCTGCCTGGCCGTACCGCCGGGCGACGCGGGCGCGCTGGCGGCCGCGCTGAACCGGCTGCTCGGCGACCCGGAGCTCCGGCTGCGGCTGGGCGCGGCCGGCCGCGAGCGCGTGCTGCGGCACTACACCTGGGCGCGTGCCGCGGAGGGCACGGTGGCCCGCTACCGCGAGGCGATCGCCCGC
The DNA here is from genome assembly GCF_055583445.1 of Streptomyces sp. NPDC104761. Lineage (NCBI taxonomy): Bacteria > Bacillati > Actinomycetota > Actinomycetes > Kitasatosporales > Streptomycetaceae > Streptomyces > Streptomyces sp. NPDC104761. Next base: position 563,300 of record NZ_JBVJNZ010000004.1, read on the forward strand.
ACCGCGGCCGTCCCCGGCGCCGCCTCCGTCCCGCCCGCCGCGCCCCGCAGTCCCGGCCGCGACGCGGCCTCAGCTGGTGTTCGTCACGAGAGTGAAAGCAGGGCCACGTGCTGACCGTCGACTTCTCCCGGTTCCCGCTCGCGCCGGGCGACCGCGTCCTGGACCTCGGCTGCGGGGCCGGCCGGCACGCCTTCGAGTGCTACCGGCGCGGCGCGCAGGTGGTGGCCCTGGACCAGAACGGCGAGGAGATCCGCGAGGTCGCCAAGTGGTTCGCGGCGATGAAGGAGGCCGGCGAGGCCCCGGCCGGCGCGACCGCCACCGCCATGGAGGGCGACGCCCTCGCGCTGCCCTTCCCCGACGAGTCCTTCGACGTCGTCATCATCTCCGAGGTGATGGAGCACATCCCCGACGACAAGGGCGTGCTCGCCGAGATGGTGCGGGTGCTCAAGCCCGGCGGCCGGATCGCCGTCACCGTCCCCCGCTACGGCCCCGAGAAGGTCTGCTGGGCGCTCTCCGACGCCTACCACGAGGTCGAGGGCGGCCACATCCGCATCTACAAGGCGGACGAACTGGTCGGGAAGATCAGGGAAGCCGGGCTGCGGCCCTACGGCAGCCACCACGCGCACGCGCTGCACTCCCCGTACTGGTGGCTGAAGTGCGCGTTCGGCGTCGACAACGACAAGGCGCTGCCGGTGCGGGCGTACCACAAGCTGCTGGTCTGGGACATCATGAAGAAGCCGCTGGCCACGCGGGTCGCCGAACAGGCGCTGAACCCGGTCATGGGCAAGAGCTTCGTCGTCTACGCCACCAAGCCGCACCTGCCCGCGATGTCCGACGAGGCCGGGGCGGCCGCCAAGTGACCACCCCCCGGACAGAACACCTCGTCCTGCCCGGGGTCCTCACCGCCGAGCAGGCCGCCGCGACCGTCCGAGGCATCCTCGCCGTGCAGCGGGAGGACGGCGCGATCCCGTGGTTCCGGGGCCACCACCTCGACCCCTGGGACCACACCGAGGCCGCGATGGCGCTGGACGCGGCCGGGGAGCACGCGGCGGCCGAGCGGGCGTACCGCTGGCTGGCCCGGCACCAGAACGAGGACGGCTCCTGGTACGCCGCCTACGCCGACGGCGCGCACGACGACGTCACCGACCGCGCCCGCGAGTCCAACTTCGTCGCGTACATCGCCGTCGGCGTCTGGCACCACTACCTCTCCACCGGGGACGACACGTTCCTGGACCGGATGTGGCCCGCCGTCCACGCGGCCGTCGAGTGGGTGCTGCGGCTGCAGCAGCCGGGCGGCGAGATCGGCTGGCGCCGAGAGGACGACGGCACGCCCACCGACGAGGCGCTGCTGACCGGGAGTTCGTCCATCCACCACGCGCTGCGCTGCGCGCTCGCCATCGCCGAGCAGCGGGAGGAGCCGCAGCCCGACTGGGAGTTGGCGGTGGGCGCGCTGCGGCACGCGATACGGCGGCACCCGGAGCGGTTCCTGGACAAGGACCGGTACTCGATGGACTGGTACTACCCGGTCCTCGGCGGGGCGTTGACGGGTGCGGAGGCGGGCGCGCGGATCGAGAAGGACTGGGAACGGTTCGTCGTGCCCGGGTTCGGGGTGCGGTGCGTCGTACCCAACCCGTGGGTGACGGGTGGTGAGTCGGCCGAGCTGGCGCTGGCGCTGTGGGCGGTGGGGGAGTCCGACCGGGCGCTGGAGATCCTCCAGTCCATCCAGCATCTGCGGGACGCCGAGTCGGGGCTGTACTGGACCGGGTACGTCTTCGAGGACGACGCGGTGTGGCCGCGTGAGCTGACGACGTGGACGGCGGGGTCGTTGCTGCTCGCCGTGGCCGCGCTCGGAGGGCACGACGCCACCTGCGCCGTCTTCGGGGGCGGGGAGCTTCCCTCTGGGCTCGAGGTGGACTGCTGCGCCTAGCGGGGCGGGGGGAGCTGTGCTACGGCGGGTGCGGCGCCGTCGTGGTTGCTCGCGCAGTTCCTCCCCCAGCCTTCGGCCGGGGGTACCCCCAGCGCCCCTGCCAGGGCGTTCAGTGCCGGTGCATGCGATTCGCTATCGCGTGGCCCACGAACAGGTAGACCACCGCGGCCAGGCCGTAGCCGGCCACCACCCGCGCCCATGCCTTGTCGAAGGTGAACAGGTCATGTGACCAGCCGGCGAGCCAGCTGGCCGCGTCGTGGACGAACTGGACCAGGCTGTTCGCCCGGTTCGCGTCCAACAGGTACATCAGGATCCACAGGCCCAGGATGAGAGCCATGATGTCGGCGACGATCGCGACGACCCTACCGGCCTGATTGGCACCGCGTTCAGAGGACATACCCTGCGCCTTGCCGCCGAAGGGTCCTTGAAACCTGTACAGCGTTCCCCCGAGTGGCGAGGTGCCGCCGTCTGGGTGACGCTGCCGGAGGAAGCAACCCGCTCGGGGAGGACACCGAGACACACGGGAGGACCCCGTGCCCGTACCGATACGGCGCCTCGTCGTCACGCTCACCCTCTGCTGTGCCCTGGTCGCCGGTGTCACGGCCTGCGCCGGCGGCGTCCAGAGCAAGTCCGTCGACCGCGGGGTAGCGGCGGCCCCGGTGGCCGACACACCCAGTCCGAGCACGTCCGCGCAGAAGCAGAAGTTCGCCAAAACCCGGTTCGTCGCCAACGCGGGTCTCGCCGCGGGCGCGACCTACCAGTGGATCGTGAAACCGTGGAAGGCCGGAAAGTTCAAGAAGGGCGCCCACGGCCGCACCTACACCCTGGTCAAGGCGGGCCTGGCCGGCACCTTCGCCTACAACCGGCTCAAGGCCGCCCAGCGCAACGCCCAGGGTGACCCGCTGCTCTCCAAGGCCCTCGCTCCGCTCACCGCCGCGATCGACGGGCTGAAGGACCTGCCGTCCAAGCTCCGCAGGGGCGACACGGACGCGGCGAGTTCGTTCCAGGACGTCATCAACAACGTGAAGGACGCGGGCAAGAGCGCCGGCGCCCCGGTCACCAACCAGGTGCCCAAGGCGTCCCAGCTCACCCACTGACGGTCGCGGTCTCCGCCGGGCGGCTAGGGCCTGTCTGACAATTCCCGCCTGCCTCGCGACGCCATGCACGCACTCTCGCCGCACCGGGCCCTGACCCAAGTACGTCCAGTACGTGGGCCAGGGCCCGGCACACCGAGAGCACGCACCTGACGCCGCGAGGCCGCCCTCCGGGCGACGACGGGAATTGTCAGACAGGCCCTAGCTTGATCTTTAACGGCCGACGTCGAATGGTGCCTCGAACTTGATCACTCGGTTCGGTAACCGCCGTACACCAAAGCGGCCTTCGCCTGAACATGTGCTCCGACCAAGGAACACACATGTCCAGCACGAAGGCCGTGAGGATGAGTCTGCTGCATCGCGATGCCCGGCAAGAGGCATTGGCGGAACTGTCATGCTTCCGGGGCGAGTTCTACTCCTGTCTCACCGCTCGTTCGGATGCGTTGTTCGAGCTGGCCGATGCCGTTCTGTGCGGCGATGGACCGGTGAGGTCGCTGGCTGAACTGTCGCTGGTCGGCGAACACCGTCGTGGTCATGGCGGGCTCTATGCAGCTCTCGCCCGTGGCAGGGTCGATACCGGCCGGCTGCGGAGGGCCCTGGCCGCGGTACCACTGCCACGGGCTGCCGACGGCCGGCTGGTCCTGGCCATCGACATCACCTGCTGGCTACGCCCCGATGCCCACACCTCACCACAGCGGATTCTGTGTCACACCTACGGCCGGGGCAAAGACCAGCACATCCCTGTCCCTGGCTGGCCGTACTCGATCATCTGCGCGCTCGAACCGGGCCGCAGTTCCTGGACCGCGCCTTTGGACGCGCTTCGCCTGGCCCCCGGGGACGACAGCGCCGCCGTCACTGCCCGGCAGCTGCGTGACCTGCTCCACCGGCTGATCACCGCCGGGCAGTGGCAGGAGGGCGACCCCGACGTCCTGGTCATCGCGGACGCCGGATACGACGCACCCCGTCTCGCCTTCCTCCTCAAAGACCTGCCGGTCCAGGTCCTCGCCCGGATGCGCTCCGACCGGGTCCTGCGCCGGGCTGTTCCACCCCGCCCGCCACACACGATGGGCCGCGCCCACCCCGGCACGGCGGCGAATTCGTCTTCGGGCAGCCCGACACCTGGGGCGTCCCGGACACCGAAACTGTCACCGACACACGTCTTTACGGCACCGCCAGAGCCTGCTCCTGGGACCGGCTGCACCCCAGGCTCACCCACCGCTCGTCCTGGGCCACCGACGACGGCACCCTCCCGGTCATCGAAGGGACGGTGATCCGCCTGGACATCGACCACCTGCCCAGCGGCGCAACACCAAAGCCGGTCTGGCTG
>NZ_JBVJNZ010000005.1:0-262693 GCF_055583445.1 Streptomyces sp. NPDC104761
TCCGCGACGACAACCCACCCGGAACACCCCCACCCCCCACACCAGACCCCACCGACCCCTCCGACCCCTCCACCACACCATCCACAACAGACATGTCATTCCTCCGGTTTCTCGTTGGTTCTCGTTGGTTCTCAGTGGTTCTCAGTAGTTCTCAGTGGTTCTCCGCCGCGGCCTTCTCGTCCAGGCCGAGGCGGGTGTTCTCGAATCCCGCCGCCATCTCCTGCCAGATCTGCCGGCAGCGGGCGGCCACGACGGCGACCGTGGCGATCTGGTGAGCGGGGACCACCGAGGCGATCCGTGCGGAACTGCGTTGTGCCGCCAGATGCAGATCGAGCAGCCTCAGCAGCAGCCGGCCGTCGGCGGAGTGCCGTAGCGAGGGCTCGTTGCACAGGCGTTTCACCAGGGCCGGGAAATCCGCCGGGTCGATCGTCGGCGGGCCGTTACGGGGCGGCGGGACCTCCGGGTGTTCCGGCCGGCTGCCCGGAACGGGGTCCTGCCCGCTGTCGATCCGTCGTTTCACGTCCCGCACCGTGGTCGCCGAGATCCCGGCGAGGCGTCCGACCCTGCGCAGCGAGGAATCGGGCTGGCTGCGCAGGATCTCGGCCGCGCGCCGCCGCCGTTCGTCCGCGTCGGTGGGGCGCAGCCGTCCGTCACGGCCCAGCCGATGGGTCGGATCCGTCCCGGACCGCGCGTCCTTGCGCAGATCGGCGACGGTGCGCGGGGACAGTCCCGCGACCCTCGCGACGGACCGGTCCGACCAGTGCGGATGCGCAGCCAGGATGCGTCCGGCCGCCGCCGTCCGGTCGGACCGGCTCAGCGGAAGGCCGTGCCGGACGTTCTCCCGGACGGAGCGGACGAACGCGGTCTCCAGCGGTTCGTCGCAGAACCGCACCGCGATGTCGGTCTCGCCCCGCAACCGCGCCGCGTGGAAGCGGTGGACGCCGTCGAGTATCGCCATGGTCGCGCGATGGACCAGGATCGGCGGGAACTCACCGGATTCGGCGAGGGCCCTGGTGTGCCGTTCGTCCGGGCCGTCGAGTCTGACCTTGACGGAGGTGTTGAGCGCGGTGAGCGGGACCCGGTGCCCGCCGTGCCGAACTCCCTTCTGTGTCCGGTCTGCTGTCTGTTCTTCGCTCTGGTCTTCTGTGTGCTCGGATCCGTTCGTCCTGCTTCGCTGTATTCGCTCGTGGTGGACCATACGGAGATCTCCTGTCGTCATCCAGGTGGCGGAACCGGACCGTGGCGACCTCACCAACTCGCCTAAGAGGGAACGGCGTTCAACGTTCAACCGGTGCTCCGGACGCACTTGGACACGTCAGGCGGTGAGCGCCGCCCGGTCGCCGGCCAGGAACCCGTGCAGCCACTCGACGAAGCCGGGGCCGAGGTCGTCGCGGTCGGCGGCGATCCGGACCACCGCGCGCAGATAGTCGGCGCGGTCCCCGGTGTCGTAGCGCCGCCCGGAGAAGACCACCCCGTGCACCGGATGCCCCTGGAGGGCGAGCGTGCGGATGGCGTCGGTGAGCTGGATCTCGCCGCCGCGTCCCGGCGGGGTCCGGCGCAGCACCGGGAAGACCGCCGGGTCGAGGATGTAGCGGCCGATGACCGCCAGATCGCTCGGCGCGGTGCCGGGGGCCGGCTTCTCCACCAGGTCGGTGACCCGCACGATGTCGCCGCCGTGCTCCCGCTGCACGGCGGCGCAGCCGTAGAGATGGCTGCGCGCGGGGTCGACCGCCATCAGGGCGACGACCGAACCGCCGTGCCTGCGGCGCACCTGCTGCATCTGCGCGAGGAGCGGGTCGCGAGGGTCGATCAGGTCGTCGCCGAGGAGTACGGCGAAGGGCTCGTCGCCCACGTGCGGGGCGGCGCACAGCACGGCGTGGCCGAGGCCGCGCGGGTCGCGCTGGCGGGTGTAGTGGATGTCGGCGAGTGCGGTCGAGGCGTGCACGGCGGCCAGCCGTTCGGTGTCGCCCTTCTTCTCCAGGGCGAGTTCCAGCTCGCAGTTGCGGTCGAAGTGGTCCTCCAGGGCGCGTTTGTTGCGCCCGGTCACCATGAGGATGTCGCGCATCCCCACGCTGACGGCCTCTTCGACGACGTACTGGATGGCCGGCTTGTCCACCACCGGCAGCATCTCCTTCGGGGTGGCCTTGGTGGCGGGCAGGAAGCGGGTGCCGAGTCCCGCGACCGGGATGACGGCTTTCGTTATCTCGCTCATGTGGGATGTCCAAAGACGTGTGGGAGTGCCGTGATGCACGGCCTGGGGAGGGGCGCGCGGCGCCCGGGCGAGGGATGCGTACCGGCTCGCCGTCGGCCGTCATAGTGCGCACCACCGGCCGCGTCGCCGCGAGCCCGGCGCCCCGAACGGACGCGACTTAAGGGAGTCGTCGAAGAGTCCCGGGGCCCTCGCGCCCCGCCGCGCGTGCCGTTTCGCGGCACTTTCACGCCGTTCGCCGCACCGGACCTGCCAAAGTCGTTGCGGATCACCTTCTCGGCGCAGCAACATAAAGAACGCTATTTATGCTGGACGGGTCGACGTCGTCGTATGGGAGGGACTGTCAGATGACCGTGCTGTACGAGCCGGATCCCGGGGGTCCGGCCGGCCTCGACGGGACCCGCCGGCTCAGCTCGTTCACCGACGCGGTCTTCGGCCGGCTGCCGCGGGCCGATCAGCGCCGCTGGGCCGAGCTGTACGTCAGGGCGCTGTTGAGCACACCCGGGAAGAAGTCGGTGCGCAGGCTCGCGGACTCCGTCAGCGACTCCCCCACCGCCTCGCAGTCCATGCACCAGTTCGTCAACGCCAGCCCCTGGGACTGGCAGGCGATCCGTCAGGACCTGCTGTGCTGGGTGGAGCAGCGGACCACCGCCACGGCGTGGGCGCTGGCCCCGGCGTTCATCCCCAAGCGGGGTGGCCACTCGGTCGGGGTGCACCGGCGCTTCGACCCGTTCCTGCGCCGGGCCACCACCTGTCAGCTCGGCATCGGGCTCTTCCTCTGCGGTCCCGCCGGTCCGCTCCCCGTCGACTGGAACCTCTACATCCCCGACGACTGGCCGGCCGACCCCCGGCTCGGCGCCCGCGTACGGCTTCCCGAGGACGCCGGCGGCCCGATGTGGTCCCAGGCGGCCGGACTCGCGGGCCGAACCCTGTCATGGACCTGCGGTCCGGAAGTGCCGCTCACCGCGGACCTGTCCTGGATGCCGGACCGGGGCGCCTTTCTCGCCCAACTGGCCTATGCCGAAAGGCCGTTCGTCGTGGAGGTGCCCGAGACGACGGCGGTGCGGCCGGTCGCGGCCGGACATCCGGCGCCCGCGCCGGTGACGGTGCGGGGGCTCCTCGACAGCCGGGGCGGTCTGGTGAGCGGCGGTGAGCACCACCACGGGGTGGACATCGTGTCGATGCCGGTGGCCCTGCCCGGGGCCACCTTGCGGCAGCCCCGGCTGCGACTGCTGGCCCAGCGGCGGGCGGGCGGCCGGGGCACCGCAGTGTGGCTGACGAACCTGGTCGACCGGCCACTGGCGCAGCTGCTGCCGCTGATGCGCCAGCCGCTGCTGGCGTCCGCGGTGGTGAACTCGCTCAGCGGTGACTTCGGCCTCCAGGACTTCGAGGGCCGTTCCTACCCCGGCTGGCACCACCACACGACCCTGGTCTCCGTGGCCTTCACGCACTACCGGCTGCGCGGCCCGGACGCCTGACCGGCCGACCGGGCCTCGCCCCGGCACGCGCAGCGTCACGACGGGGAGCTCAGGGCAGGCCCACGGTGGTGGGCCGGGGGCCCCGCCGCCAGGCCGGTCAGGGCCGCCTGCCAGACCTCGGTGAAGTCCGCCGCGCCCGGGGCGGGCCGGCCCGTGGTTCCCCGGGCCTCGACGGCCACTCCCTCCACCAGGTGCCGGACGAGCTGGGCGGCCGCCCGCGGCCGGATGTCCTCGGTGAGCTCCCCGCCGTCCCAGGCGAGCCCGATCAGCTCCTCGACCTCGTCGCGCCAGTCGGACGGCCAGGCGGAGTGCACCTGGCCCTCCGCGATCAGCCGTGCCGCCGACCGGGCCCGCACACTCTCCCGCAGCACCACCGCCACCGCCTGGACCAGCGACGACAGATCCTCCAACGGCCGCCCGGTGCGCGGGGCCGCGGCGCGGACGTGCTGGAGTTCGGCGGCCCCCTCGTCCGCCACCGCCGCCGCCAGCGCGGCCTTGCTGCGGAAGTGGAAGGTCAGCGCCCCCATCGAGATGCCCAGCGCACCGCAGACCGAGGCCAGCGAGGTGCCGTCGTAGCCGTGCCGGTCGAAGTGGTCCGCCGCGGCCAGGACCAGGCTGCTGCGGGTGCGGGCGGCTTGCTCTGTCTTCTTCGTCATGTGGGGCCTCGGTGATCGCGGTCGTGAACTGAGGGGCGGACAGCGGCGGCTTCGGGGTCCGCGCCCTCACCGGGGCGGGCGCCGGCCGTGCGGGTCACACGGTCCGGGCGCCTTCCGGCCGGGGTACCGGAGGTCCATGACCCGGGGGCGGGCGGACGGCTCGGCGCCGGGGATGGGTCGCCCCGGTCACCGGCCGCCGGACCCGCTCCTCGGGGTGCTGCGACGGGGTGCGTCGGTTCTGGTCGCTGCGGCTCGGTCACATGCGTCCTCGGAGGTCACCGGCTGCCAGGGGTCGCCGCGCCGGCCCGAGCACCGGGCGCGGCGGGCGATTCGACCATAGGGCGGCCCGCGGACGACGGGAACGGAAACGGGAGCAGGCCGGAACGTTCTCGGCAAGTCCGCCCGTACGACCGGTCCTGCGCCCCTACCTGGAGGTCCAGCCCCCGTCCACCTGGACGGCCGCGCCGGTGGTGAACGACGAGCGGTCCGAGCAGAGCCAGGCCGCCGTCTGCGCGACCTCCTCCGGTCCGGCCAGCCGCCGTTGCATGGCCCGCTCGGTGAACGGCCCCAGCAGGGAGGGGGTGTTGGTGAGCACCTCGTCCATCAGCTCGGTACGGGTGCTGCCGACGATCAGGGCGTTGACCCGGATCCCCCGGTCCGCGTACTCGTCGGCGGCGGCCCTGGTGAGCCCGATGACGGCGTGCTTGGCCGCGATGTACGGGGCGGACGCCCCGGTCGCCCGCACCCCGGCCACACTCGAGGTGTTGACGACGGCGCCGCCGCCGTGGTCCAGCATCACGGCTATCTGGGCGCGCAGGGCGTTCCACACCCCGCGGGCGTTGACGTCCATGATCCGGTCGTACTCGTCGTCCGTCATCAGGTGCATCGGGGTGCCGGTGGACGTCCAGCCCGCGTTGTTGAAAGCGGCGTCCAGAGCGCCGTAGGCGTCCAGCGCGGTCCACGCGACCTTGCGCATCTCGTCGGCGCTGGTGACGTCGGCGACGGCGGCGATCGCCGTACCCCCGGCCGCCTCGATCCGCTCGACGACCTCCCGGAGCCGGTCCTTGCGGCGCGCGGCCAGCACCAGACGGGCGCCCTCCCGGGCGAAGAGCAGGGCGGCCGCAGCACCGATCCCGCTGCTGGCCCCGGTGATGACGACGGACTTGCCGTGCAGCAGACCTCGTTCGGACATGACTCTCCTCGGAACGTGGGACATGGGTGGCCTCCGGCTGAGCGGCGCTGCCGGAGGATCAGACGAAGCGGTGCAGATGGGCGGTGGCCCAGCGGGTGAAGCTGGTCGGCGGCCGGCCGGTCAGTCGCTCCACGGTGTCGCCGGTCGCGCTCTTCGCACCGGCGGCCTGCCGGTCGGCCGAGAGCAGCAGCGCCTCCGCCATCGCCGGGGGGTACCGGCGGAGGAAGCCGGCACGGGCCTCGCTGCGGGTCAGCGCCCGGCAGGTGAGGGGCCGGCCCAGCAGCTCGGCCAGGATCCGGGTCTGGTCCTGGGCCGACAGGGCCTGGGGGCCGGTGAGCTGGTACGACCGGCCGTGATGGACGTCGTCGGTGAGCGCGAGCGCGATCACCTCGGCGATGTCCTCCGGCGCCACACAGGCGTTGCGGCTGTCCGGATGCAGCGCCGCGGTGGCGGACCGGGCACGGATGTCCTGCACCCAGGCCAGGGCGTGCGTCATGAAGGACCGGGGCTGGATCATGGTCCAGGGGATGCCGCAGGCCCTGATGCGCCGTTCGTTCTCCCGCTGCCATGAGGTGACCAGGTCGTCGGCGCCGGGGTCGTGGACGGCGGCGGCGGAGAGTTTGACGAGGTGGCCGACCGACGCGTCCAGGGCGGCCCGCAGGATGTTCCGGTCCTGCTGCGGACGGGTGGGGTCGTTGGTGACGACGAGCACCGCGTCCGCGCCCCGGAACGCCTCCCGCAGACTCGCGGGGTCCTCGTGGTCGCAGACCAGGTACCGTACCGCCGCCCCGGGACCGGCCGTGGCGTCCCGGGGCCGGTCCTCCGGGACCGTGCGGCCGGTGAGGGTGAGGCGGTGTCCGGAGGGTGCCAGCCGCCGGGCCACCAGGGAGGCGACCGTACCGCTGGCCCCGGTCAGCACCAGGTGTCGGGTTCTGTGCGCGGTGGCGGTCACGTGGCCGGCACCCGCTGCGGGTCGACGCTGATGTTGGCGCGCACGGCGTCCGAGGAGAGGCTGGGCAGCAGCAGCCTCCACATGTCGCAGACGCGCTCCATCAGGTCCGCACGGCCGGTGGCGAGCTGGGAGTAGACCTGCATCCCGGTACAGGCGGCCACCACGAAACGGGCCACCCGGTCGGGTTCGGCCCCCTCTTCCAGCTCTCCGTCGGCCTGCGCCGTCTCCAGCAGATCGCGCATCAGCTTGCGCCAGTCCTCGAACGAGGTCGCGTCGTTCATGCCGTGGCTGCCCTGCTCGACGGCGAGCCGGACACCGGCGCGCAGGATCGGGTCGTGCTGCATCCGCTGCGCCCACACCAGCGTGATGTCGACCAGCCGCTGCAGGCCGGTCGACTCCAGATGCGGCTCGATGGTCGTGGCCTGGGCGTTCATCAACGCCTCGGCCACGCCCTGCTTGGAGCCGAAGTGGAAGTAGAGCGCGCCGAGGGTGAGTCCGGCGCGCTCCACGATCCGGGTGACCGCCGCGCCCTCGTACCCCGCCTCGTCGAAGACCTCCGCTGCCGCGAGGAGGAGGCGCTGGCGGGTTCTCGCGGCGCGCTCTGCGTTGGCCGTCTTCATGGGCAATCCATTCCTCGACAAAAATAGAGAACGTATTTTATGTTAGCGCGGTCACCGCAGTCAGCGGCCAGTCATACAGGGGGAGAGTCAGCAATGTTGCACACGCACACCAGCGGCTTTGACATGTCCCAGCTCAGCACCGCGGTCCCGAGAGAACTCGTCCACAAGCGGGCGCACGCCGAAGTGCTGCTCACCGGTTGGACCACACACACCGACAACCGGCACACCGTCCGGGCCCAGTGGCCCCGGTTCCACAGCTTCTACTGGCCCCGCGACCAGCGGTTCGACCCCATGCTGTTCGTCGAGTCGGTCCGCCAGACCCTGCCACTGCTGTCCCACACCGCCTACGGCGTCCCGTTCGGCAACCACCTGATCTGGGACGACTTCAGCTACCACGTCGAACCGTCCGCCATGGCAGTCCCCGCGTCCCCCGCCGACGTGGTGCTCGACGTCGTGTGCGAGGACGTACGCAGCAGGAACGGCGCCTTCGTCTCGATGGTCATGCACACCACCGCCCACCTGGACGGGGAGCGCATGGGCACGGCCACCGCGCGGTTCGCCAACCGCGCCCCGGCCCTCTACCGCCGGCTGCGCGGGAACCGCAACGACCCCGCGGCCGTACGCGCCACCGCGCTGCCACTGCCCGCGGCGCTGCGGCCCGCCGCGGTGGGCCACTGCCTGCCGTACAACGTGGTACTGGCCGACAGCGCCCGCACGGACCGCTGGCAGTTGCGCGCCGACCTGGACCACCCGGTGCTGTTCGACCACCCGGTCGACCACGCCCCCGGCATGCTCCTGCTGGAAGCGGTCCGACAGGCCGCGCACGCCCACCGGCCGACCGCCACCGGCATGGTCACCGGGATGTCCGTCACCTTCGACCGCTGGGTGGAACTGGACCAGCCGGCCTGGGTGTGCGTGGCACCGCTGGGCGGCGACGGACTGCGGATCACCATCGAACAGGGAGAGGAGGTCTGCCTGGGCGCCGAGGTGACCACCACCCGACCGGCCCCGCTGCCCACGCCCGAACGGATCCCCGCCCTCACCTGACCGACGGCCGTCCCCACCCGCGGCCTCCCCGCGCTCTCCTCGCGCGGGGAGGGGCACCGCAGCGGCTCGGCCGCCGTACCGCCGCCGGGTGACGGGCCTGTCCACCGGTGCGGTGGGACGGGGTGAAGCGAGTGCCGGGGTGAGCGACGAGACGAAGGTCGGGTAAGGGCCGGCGGGCCCCCGGTCGGATCAGGTGGCCGAGTCCACCGGTTCGGGGGCCCGCTCCTGCGGGGCCTGCGGAGTGGGGGCCCGGTCCGCGTTCACGACCACCCCGGCGATCAGGGCGCCGAGGAGCAGCGCGGCCATGGCCCACCAGGTGGCCACGTTGAAGCCGTGCACGGCGGCCTTCGCGGCCAGCAGCGCCCTGTCCGGGACGCTCGCGGCGTGCGCGGTCGCGTACCGGGTGGTGACGCTCGCGGCGATGGTGTTGAGGAGGGCCGTGCCGATCGAACCGCCCACCTGCTGGGCGGTGTTGAAGGTGGCCGAGGCCGCCCCCGAGTCACGCGAGGCCACGTTGCCGGTGGCCAGGGAGACGGAGGTCATCATCGCCGTACCCATGCCGAGGCCGAGCATCAGCATGCCGGGCAGGATGTGCGAGGCGTACGCCGGTTCGACCCCGACCTGGGCTATCAGCGCCAGCGCCCCGGCCGCGAGCAGCAGCCCGGGCACCATCAGCACGCGCGGCGGGACCCGGTGCAGCAGCCGGGCGGCGACCTGGGTGGAGCCGGTGACCATGCCGACGGTGATGGGGAGATAGGCGACGCCGGTCTTCACGGGCGAGTACCCGAGGACGCGTTGCATGTAGTACGTCAGGAAGAGGAAGACGCCGAACATGCCGACGGTCACCAGCAGCACGGTGAGGAACGCGCCGATGCGCTGCCGGTCCCGTACGACGGTCATCGGCAGCAGCGGGACCGGGGCGCGGGTCTGCCAGTAGCCGAAGAGGCCGAGCAGCGCGACCCCGCCGATCAGCAGCGTCAGGACCAGGCCGTCGCTCCAGCCGCGGGACTCCGCCTCGGAGAAGCCGTAGACCAGGGAGAGCATGCCGGCCGAGCCGAGCAGGGCACCGGGGACGTCGAGGCGGGCGTCGGGATGCCGGCCGCCGCCGGGCAGCAGGGCCCAGGCGCCGGCGAACGCGACCAGCGCGATCGGCACGTTGACGTACAGGCACCAGCGCCAGTCCAGGTACTGGGTGAGAAAGCCGCCGGCGAGCAGCCCGACCGCGGCACCCGCGCCGATGATGGCGCCGAAGATGCCGAACGCCTTCCCGCGTTCCTTCGGGTCGGTGAACGTCGTCGCGAGCAGCGACAGCGCGGCCGGCGCCAGCAGCGCGGCGAACACGCCCTGCAGGGCCCGCGCCCCGAACAGCATCCCCTGGTTCACCGCGGCCCCGCCGAGCGCGGAGGCGGCCGCGAAGCCGACCAGGCCGGTCATGAACGCCACCCTGCGTCCGGCCAGGTCGGCGATCCGGCCGCCGAGCAGCAGCAGTCCGCCGAAGGCGAGGGTGTAGGCGGTGATCACCCACTGCCGGTTGCCGTCGGACATGTGCAGCGCGACCTGGGCGGAGGGGAGCGCGATGTTGACGATGGTCATGTCGAGCACGACCATCAGCTGGGCCAGTGCGATGACGACCAGAGCCCACCAGCGTCGGTTGTCGGCCATGGGCCAATCGTGCTCCGCCCCCGGCCAGTTGGGAACGCCCGCGTCTCTTGTTACGGTGTTTTTGCCGAGCCCGCGTCCCGGTGAACCCCGCTGCCTACTGACCCAGGGCGTCCCGGCACAGCAGCCGGAGCGAGCCGTGGCCGCCGTAGCAGCGCCGGGCCTCGTCGACGGGGTCCCAGAGCCGGCCGTCGGGGGTGCGGATCCAGTGCTCGCCGCCCGACGCCCACCACTCGGCGCCGGTGTGACGGACGATCACCTCACCGGCGTAGGCCCCGAGACCGCGCAGTGTCTCCCGCACGGCGTCGTAGGGCACGCCCTCCCGGCGTATCTCCTCGATCATCCGGTCGACCCGCCACAGGCTCTGCGCCGAGTAGTCGAGCCGGACCCGGGCGCCTTCGCGCAGCACGGCGACCGCGTCCGCCGCCCACCGCGCCGGTCTGGCGGCGGCGTGCGGCCTGGTCTGCTGCCGTGCGGTCCCGTCGGGGGGTGTCACGTAGTGGACTGTCACATAGGGAAGATCCAGGTCGGCGGCGGTTTCGTCATCCGGATCGGACGCTGTTCCCGCAACCGGCGCAGGACCCGCGCACCGTCCTCACCAATGGTTCACCCGCGCCCACGGGCTCGCCGCGACACCACCGCGCGCAGCACCCGGCGGCCCTCGGTGGAAACGTCCAGCGCGCGGCGCAGTCCGGCCGCGCCGTGCCCGGCGAGCAGTTCCAGCACCGTGACCTGGCGCCGCAGTTCGGCGGCGACCAGCGGGGACATGCCCTCGGTGCCGCCCTCGCGGCGGGTGTCGACGGAGGGCGCCGCGTCCTCGGCGGGGTCGAGAAGCCGGTGGATCTGCAGCGAGGCGACGGAACAGGCGTCGGCCCACAGGCGGACGCCGGCTGCCTCCTGCGACACGGGCGCGGCGTCGAGCATCCGCCGGGCGAGCGTCTCGGCCTCGTCGGCCTGACCGCCCGCCCCGCCGCCGGTCTCCACGCCGGAGCCGAGCGAGCCGCGCGCCTTCTCGAGACCCGCGCTCCAGTCGGAGCCGTCGGCGAGGCTCGCCCACAGCGGCCGCAGCACCAGGTCGTCCCCGCCGAGCAGTGGCACGCACCGATCCAAACAGGCCAACCCGCTGGCAGCCAGTCCGCGTTCATCGGCCTGAGCGATCAACTCCACCAGGCTCATCCCACGCCTCCCAGAAACGGTACATACCAAGGTCCGACATGCACGGAGCTCGTACTTCCCCTAACTGCGTGCGACGGTACGGCAGTGTCACACGTGCCGGACACCCGGGATCCGAAGAGGTCCGAAGAAAGGCTTTTCAGCCAACAGTTGCGTCCGGGCCGGGATCGGTGGGCCGGGCGACGGCACGGCCGTCGACAGGAGCGCAGCGGTGCGTCAGACCGCGACCGGGCGTCAGACCGCGGCAGGGCGTCAGACCGCAGCAGGGCTTCAGACCGCAGCAGGGCTTCAGACTGCGACCGGAAGGGTGCCCGCCATGGCCTTCTCGTGCTGCATCCGGGTCAGTCGCGCCACGAGAAGGACGGCGAGGACGGCGGCGGCGAGGTCGAGAGCGTGCGCGACGAGCATCTCCACGGAGACGGCGTGGTCCCAGGCCACACCCAGGTCGTCGCCGGAGTCGGCGCTCGCCATGCGGCCGGCGAACAGCGCGACCAGCCACAGGGTCCACCAGGCGTTGACCAGCTTGTGCGAACGGGTCGTCCCCCACGGGCTGCTGGCGTCCCAGATGTCGAGGGTGATCCGGCGCGGGAACCAGAGGCTCGCGACCGGCACGAACCAGCCGCCGATCGCCCAGCCCAGCGACATGCTCTGCCGGAGCGGGTCGAACACCTGGGCGTTGGCGCGCACCCGCCAAAACCAGCACAGGTACACGATCACGCAGGCGACCATCGAGACGGCATGGGCGCGGGCGGCGAGGCGGACCAGCGCGTCGGCGCGGTCGGCCCGCAGGAACACCCCGGCACCGGTCGCGCCGTCCATGAGGTCGTCCATGACGTCGTACCTCAGGAAGTCGGCCCAGACGGCGAACAGGTCGGCGGCCATGACCACCCCGAGCAGGACGGCCGCGGCCCAGCCGAGACCCATTGGCGAGCGCAGCCACAGCCCCGGCGTGCTGCCGAAGGCCGGGACCGGTTCGGGTGAGTCGCCGAGGCAGCGGTGGCACAGGGTGGCGCCGGGCGCGGCGGCGAAGTGGTGGCAGCGGGCGCAGATCAAGACGGTTCCCCCGGGACGCGGTCGGGCACGGAACCCTCCCCTGGCCCGCGCGGAATGCGGAACATACGGCCCGTCACCGCCGTACGTCCACCGCGATTCCGTATCAGCCCAGCCTGTTCGCGAGGGCCTTGAAGTCTGTCCAGGACATCGCCGGGGTGATCTCCGGGTCCCACAGCTTCTCGATGGTGGCCCGCAGCGGCATCCTGATGCCGGCCGCCACCTGGTCCTGGGTCTGGGAGTCGGCCAGGTCGCACCAGACCGCGAAGGAGCCGCCGAGGACCTGGGGTTCGTAGCGCGCGGCCACGGCCGAGGTGCCGCGCAGCATGCGCGGGATCCACTGCTCGTAGATGCGCCGGCCGGTCGGGTAGACGAAGGTGTTGGGCTGCCCGAGGACGTAGTACAGGTACTCGTCGTTGTAGTTGAGGACCTTGCGGCCCGCCCTCAGGTACTCCACGGGCTGCCGGGCGCCGTTCTCCTTGCCGGTCCAGTAGGCGACCTGGAGGTCGTCGGCGGGCTGCACGGAGGTACCCCGCAGGAAGCCGTCGTTCCACGCCCGCAGGGTGCGTTCGTGGGCGCGGACGGTGTCGGCGCGGTCGTTCAGCCAGCCGGTGGTGAGGTCGGCGACGGTGCCCGAGGCGCCGTACGCCTCCCGGGCCGCGGCCGCCAGCTGCGGGTAGGAGGCCTCGGGGTCCGCGACGGTCAGCGCCTGGTACTCGTCGCCGCCGAGGTTCCAGGAGGAGCCGGGGAACAGGTCGGCGTACTCGTCGAGCAGGTCGTCGACGATCTTCGCCGAGGCGTCCTCGGAGATGTCGATGGCGCCCCTGGTGGCCACGCCCTGCGCGTTGCGCAGCTGCAGCTCGGGGTGGGCGGCGAGGACGGCGCCGAGGTGTCCGGGCGAGTCGATCTCCGGTACGACCTGGATGTGCCGGGCGGCGGCGAGCGCGACGATCTCCTTCACCTGGGCCTTGCTTAGGTGGTCCCGGGAGACGACCTCCGGGTGGGTGTCGGACTCGATCCGGAAGCCCTGGTCGTCGGAGAAGTGCAGCCCGAGCTCGTTGAACTTCAGATCGCCGAGTTCTCGTATCCGGTCCTCTATCCAGCCGACGGTGAACGGCTTGCGCGCGATGTCCAGCATGAACCCGCGCTGCGGCTTGGCCGGCTGGTCCCGCACCACCCCCTCCGGGGCCGTACCGCCGCCGTGCACCTCCTGCTTGAGGGTCCGGGTGCCGTAGAAGACGCCTGCGTCCCCGGGCCCGCTGATCCGCACCGACCCGCCCCGCACGGTCATGGTGTACGACTCCGGGTCCCCGCTGCCGCCGAGGTCGAGCCGCAGGTCGCCGGGCCGGACGTCGTCCTGCGCGCCCTTCTGCCCCGCGTACGACAGCCCCAGCTCGCCCGCGGTCAGCCGCCCCTCGTCGGCCAGCGACGCGTCGCTCACGACGACCCGGCCGCCCTGCCGCGGGCGCCAGCCGGGGCCGCGCTCGGCGGTGTGGGAGCGGACGGCGGGGATGGTGCGGGGGGCCTGGGAGAGGGGGTAGCTGCGGGTGGGTGCGGGGGTGGCCGCCCCGGAGCGCGCCCCGGCCGAGGCCGACCGGTCGCTCCCCGAGGGCTGCCGGGACGCTCCGGCGGTGCTCCCGCCGCCGCCCGAGGAGGCCCATACGCCGATGCCCGTGCCGAGCGCGACGGTCCCCGCGACGGCAGCGGCGGCGACCACCGCCCGCCTCCGCGCGTCCTGCCGTGTCGACGGCCTGCGCCTGTGCTGGCTCACGGCTACAACTTACGACGCACCCGCCGCACAGCCGTCATCGACGCAATCTGAAACTCTCCCGTTCGGGTGAAATTCAGGCAACCAACGGACACACCGTGGACGTCCTCGATAACGTCGACGACACATCTCTCACAGCATCCCCTGCCACACCACATGTGACGCGAGGACCCACGCTGCCCGCCCATCACCTGCCCCATCTCCCCACCCCGCTGGACGCCTTCAACGCCGCCTCCGGCGACGAGGCCGGCGCGCTGCTCCTGCACTGCCTGCACAGCCTGCGCTGGTCCCGCCGCGTCTCCGACCACCGCCCCTACCCCGACGTGGAGTCCCTCCTGGCGGCTGCCGACGAAGCGGCGTACGACCTGTCCCCCGGCGACCTGTCGGAGGCACTGGCGGGCGAGTGCCTCCCGGAGCTGCCCGAGGACACGTACTCGGCCGCCCACACGGCCCTGACGGCGGCCCATGCGGCCTACGAGGCCAAGTTCGGCCACGTCTTCGTCATCCACCTCGGCGACACGCCACCCGCCGAATCCCTGGACCGCGTCCTGGAAGGCATCCGGTCACGTTTGACAAACGATCCGGAGGAGGAACGGATCATCGCGTCCGAAGAACTCCGGCGCCTTGCCGGGGAACGGCTCCAGTCCCTGCTGAGGGGCGCGGGGAACTGCGCGACCAGCCCAAACGCACCCGCACCCGGCAAATAACCGAACCCCCCACCCCGGGATGCCGCCCGGCTAACCCATACGCGTGCCACTTTGATCACACCGGTAGGCCCGGCGTAAACCCAGCCGCAGCGCCTCGCTACGATGCTGGGGGCCGGTGGACCGTACCCGGCCGGGCCCGACCGACACCCACAAGCCGGCGCGGCCCCGATACCCCGCTCCCGGAGGGACTTCCGTGCCGGCTGGAACGCTGTACCGCGGCCGGGAAGGAATGTGGTCCTGGGTGGCTCACCGAGTCACCGGCGTCCTCATTTTCTTCTTCCTGTTCGTTCACGTGCTGGACACCGCTCTCGTCCGCGTCTCCCCCGAGGACTACGACAAGGTCGTAGCCACGTACAAGACGCCGATCGTCGCACTGCTGGAGTACGGCCTGGTGGCCGCCATCCTCTTCCACGCCCTCAACGGCCTGCGCGTGATCGCCGTCGACTTCTGGTCGAAGGGCCCGCGCTACCAGAAGCAGATGCTCTGGACGGTCGTCGGTGTCTGGGTCGTCCTGATGGCCGGGGCCGTGTACCCCGTTCTCGGCCACGCCGCTCGTGTCCTGTTCGGGAGCTGACGCAGATGTCGACCACTGAAACCCCCGCCGGCGTCGGCCCCGTCGAGGGCGCGCCCCTCTTCAACGTGGACAACCCGGCCCCCCTCATCGAGGCCCCGCGCAAGCGCACCAAGAAGACCCCGCGCTCCACCCGCGGCAACTTCGAGATGGCCGCCTGGCTGTTCATGCGCCTGTCCGGCGTCGTGCTGGTCGTCCTGGTCCTCGGCCACCTGCTGATCCAGCTGGTGCTCGACGGCGGCGTGTCGAAGATCGGCTTCGCCTTCGTGGCCGGCCGCTGGGCGAGCCCCTTCTGGCAGGTCTGGGACCTGCTGATGCTGTGGCTCGCGATGCTGCACGGCGCCAACGGCCTGCGCACGATCATCAACGACTACGCGGAGCGCGCGAACACCCGGCTGTGGCTCAAGGGCCTGCTCTACACGGCCACGGTGTTCACCATCCTGCTGGGCTCGCTGGTGATCTTCACCTTCGACCCGAACATCCGCTAGGCACGGGGCTGCGAGAATCATGAAGATCCACAAGTACGACACCGTCATCGTCGGCGCCGGCGGCGCGGGCATGCGCGCGGCCATCGAGTCCACGAAGCGCAGCCGCACCGCGGTCCTGACCAAGCTCTACCCCACCCGCTCCCACACGGGCGCCGCGCAGGGCGGCATGGCCGCCGCGCTCGCCAACGTGGAGGAGGACAACTGGGAGTGGCACACCTTCGACACGGTCAAGGGCGGTGACTACCTGGTCGACCAGGACGCCGCCGAGATCCTGGCGAAGGAGGCCATCGACGCCGTCCTCGACCTGGAGAAGATGGGCCTGCCGTTCAACCGGACGCCCAACGGGACGATCGACCAGCGCCGCTTCGGCGGTCACAGCCGCAACCACGGCGAGGCGCCGGTCCGCCGGTCCTGCTACGCGGCCGACCGCACCGGCCACATGATCCTGCAGACGCTGTACCAGAACTGCGTGAAGGAGGGCGTGGAGTTCTTCAACGAGTTCTACGTCCTGGACCAGCTGATCACCGAGGTCGACGGCGTCAGGAAGTCGTCCGGCGTGGTGGCGTACGAGCTGGCCACCGGTGAGATCCACATCTTCCAGGCCAAGGCGGTCATCTACGCCTCCGGCGGCACCGGCAAGTTCTTCCGGGTGACGTCCAACGCGCACACGCTCACCGGTGACGGCCAGGCGGCCGTCTACCGCCGCGGCCTGCCGCTGGAGGACATGGAGTTCTTCCAGTTCCACCCGACCGGCATCTGGCGCATGGGCATCCTGCTGACGGAGGGCGCCCGCGGTGAGGGCGGCATCCTCCGCAACAAGGACGGCGAGCGCTTCATGGAGAAGTACGCGCCGGTCATGAAGGACCTCGCGTCCCGTGACGTCGTCTCCCGCTCCATCTACACGGAGATCCGCGAGGGCCGCGGCTGCGGTCCCGAGGGCGACCACGTCTACCTCGACCTCACCCACCTGCCGCCGGAGCAGCTGGACGCGAAGCTCCCGGACATCACCGAGTTCGCGCGCACCTACCTGGGCATCGAGCCGTACACGGACCCGATCCCGATCCAGCCCACCGCGCACTACGCCATGGGCGGCATCCCGACCAACGTCGAGGGTGAGGTCCTCTCGGACAACACCACCGTCGTCCCGGGCCTGTACGCCGCCGGCGAGGTCGCCTGTGTCTCCGTGCACGGCGCCAACCGCCTCGGCACCAACTCGCTCCTGGACATCAACGTGTTCGGCCGCCGGGCGGGCATCGCGGCCGCCGAGTACGCGCACGGCCACGAGTACGTGGAGCTCCCGGAGGACCCGGCCGGGTTCGTCGTCTCCCAGATCGAGCGGCTGCGCTCCTCGACGGGCAACGAGCGGGTCGCCACGCTCCGCAGGGAGCTGCAGGACACCATGGACGCCAACGTCATGGTGTTCCGCACCGAGCAGACGATCAAGACGGCGGTCGAGAAGATCGCGGAGCTGCGCGAGCGCTACAAGAACGTCTCGATCCAGGACAAGGGCAAGCGGTTCAACACGGACCTGCTCGAGGCCATCGAGCTCGGCAACCTGCTCGACCTCGCCGAGGTCATGGCGGTCTCCGCGCTGGCCCGCAAGGAGTCCCGCGGCGGTCACTACCGCGAGGACTACCCCAACCGCGACGACGTCAACTTCATGCGCCACACCATGGCGTACCGCGAGGTGGGCGACGACGGCGCCGAGTCCATCCGTCTCGATTACAAGCCGGTCGTCCAGACCCGCTACCAGCCGATGGAGCGTAAGTACTGATGGCAACCCCCGTTCTGGACAAGGCGGACGAGGCCGGCCGGCCCGAGCCCGGTTTCGCCGACTCCCCCTACATCACGGTCACCTTCCGGGTCCGCCGCTTCAACCCGGAGGTCTCCGCGGACGCGGTCTGGGAAGACTTCCAGCTGGAGATCGACCCGAAGGAGCGCGTCCTCGACGGCCTCCACAAGATCAAGTGGGACCTCGACGGCACGCTGACCTTCCGCCGTTCCTGCGCGCACGGCATCTGCGGTTCGGACGCGATGCGGATCAACGGCAAGAACCGTCTTGCCTGCAAGACCCTCATCAAGGACATCAACCCCGAGAAGCCGATCACGGTCGAGCCCATCAAGGGCCTGACGGTCCTCAAGGACCTGGTCGTCGACATGGAGCCGTTCTTCCAGGCGTACCGGGACGTCATGCCCTTCCTCATCACGAAGGACACGAACGAGCCCACGCGCGAGCGTCTGCAGTCCGCCGAGGACCGCGAGCGCTTCGACGACACCACGAAGTGCATCCTCTGCGCCGCGTGCACGTCCTCGTGCCCGGTCTTCTGGAACGACGGCCAGTACTTCGGCCCGGCGGCCATCGTCAACGCGCACCGCTTCATCTTCGACAGCCGTGACGAGGCGGCCGAGCAGCGCCTGGAGATCCTCAACGACCGCGACGGCGTCTGGCGCTGCCGCACGACCTTCAACTGCACGGACGCCTGCCCGCGCGGCATCGAGGTCACCAAGGCGATCCAGGAGGTGAAGCGAGCGCTGATCACGCGCCGCTTCTGATCCTTCCGCCAGGACGGCCTGGGCCCCGCTTCCGGTTCCGCACCGGGGCGGGGCCCTTGTCGTACTGCTCGGCGCTCAGGTCCCGGGGCGCTGGTTGATCGCCGTCAAATCGATCTCGATGTCGAAGGGGACGGTGAGCTTGAGGCGGTCGTGGAAGATGCCGGTGAGGATATAGACCCTCGTGGCGGGGTCGAGTTCGTAGACGTACGCGACCGGGAGACCTTCGTCGTCCTGCTCGACCCGCCAGTAGTGGCGCACTCCGGCCGCCGCGTACTTGCGGGGCTTCACGTCGCGGTCGCGCTCCCTGGAGTCCGCGGAAACCACTTCGACGGCGAGGACGACATCCTCGGGCTTGTACCAGGTCTGGTTGGGACCCGTGCAGGCATCCTTGGAGAACACGACGATGTCGGGCTCGAGCCGGTTCTTTTCATCCAGTCTGACGGTCATTTCCCGGTCGACGTCGAGATGGTCCGGCGCCTGCGCCAAGAGGGCGTTGTCCAGCAGGCGCATGGTGCGCGTGTGGAACCGGGTCTGCGGACTCATCAAGACAAGACTCCCGTCGATCAACTCCGTGTGGGGCGGGAGGCCCGGAATCCGGTCGAGGTCGTCCGCGGTCCAGCCCCCGGGAGGCGGGATCGGCCAGCGGTACGCCGGCTCCTCGTCGCGCTCCGACCTGTTCTCGGCTGCGGCGCTCATCAGTGCTCCCATGGGACGGAGTCTCGCCTGTCCCATCAGCCTACCCAGGGGGACCCGGGGACGCCTCACCTCAACGAGTGATCACTGCACCGCTCCCCGTTCGGCTCCCACAGCCCCGCGATCGCCGCATCTAACCTGACGACATGTCAGATGACGAGTCGTACGAACTGCTCGGGTTCGACAACGTGGTGATGCCCGTCGGGAATCTCGCGGCCGCCGTCGCCTTCTACGAGCGGGCCGGGTTCACGGTGGGGTTCCGGTTCGACGAGGGCGGGATCGCCCTGCTGAAGGTCGGGGGCGAGACGCCCGGGATCCTGCTGCGGGCCGAGGAGGGCCTCGGATACCGGCCGGCGGTGTGGGCGTCGCCGCGCGTGTGGCTGGAGGTGCCGGACGCGCGCGGCGCGGCCAGGCGCCTCAAGGAGGCCGGGGTCGCCGTGCTCGACGAGCCGTTCTCCGTGGCCACCGGCTGGACCGTCGAGGTCGCCGACCCCTGGGGGAACATCGTCGGCTTCACGGACTACAGCAAGCGGCCGGAGCTGGCGCGGCGAGGGTGAAGCGGGTCACCCCGCAACCGAGTTGAACGTGTTCAAAACTAGGTCTACAGTCATCCCTGTCAGCGTTTTGAACGCGTTCAAGAAGGGGTGGGGCATGGACCGCACGGTCATCGCCTACGTCATCTACCTGCTCGTCAGCATCGGTCTGACCATCTGGGTGGCCCGCACGCTCAGCCGCAACGGGCGGATCTTCCTCGCCGACGTCCTGCACGGCAACGAGCAGCTCGCCGACGCCGTCAACCACCTCCTGGTCGTCGGCTTCTACCTCGTGAACCTCGGCTTCGTCGCGCTCTACCTGCACACCAGCGACACGATCGACGACACCCGGGGCGTCTTCGAGGCACTGTCGTCCAAGCTCGGCGTGGTGCTGCTGGTGCTCGGCGTGATGCACCTCGGCAACGTGTACGTGCTCAACCGGATCAGGCGTCGCGGGGTCATGGAGAAGGAGCAGCTCCCGCCGGTCCCGCCGCAGGGCTGGACCGCACCGGCGGCGGGGGCGTGACCGCCGTGACCGGCACCGACGACCGGGGCGCCGTGCGCGTCCCGGTCCGCGGGCTCACCGTCCTCTACGACGCCGAGTGCACCCTCTGCACCCACCTGCGCGACTGGCTCGTGCGGCAGCCGCAGCTGGTGCCGCTGGAGCTGGTCCCGGCGGGTTCGGCCGAGGCCCGCACCCGCTTCCCTGACCTCGACCACTCGGCCACCTTCGACGAGGTCACGGTCGTCGGCGACGCGGGGCAGGTCTACCGGGACACCGCCGCCTGGATCGTCGTGCTCTGGGCACTGCGGGAGCAGCGGCCGCTCGCCCACCGGCTCAGCACGCCGGCCGGGGCCCGGCTGGCGCGGGGCGCGGTGCTCGCCGCCGCCAGGTGGCGGGGCGCGCAGTGGGGCGGGAAGGTCTACCGACGCGCGGACGGGTGGACGTACGACCCGGGTCTCGGGTGGATCTACGACCCCGCGGGCTGTGCCGGCGACGCCTGCGCCACTGGTTAGGCTCTGTCCGTGTCCGCGAAGAACGACGGTCCCGTCGAGGCCGCTGCCCAGAGCAAGTCCGAGCAGACCCGCGCGCTGATCCTGGAGACGGCGATGCGGCTGTTCCGGGAGCGGGGCTACGAGAAGACCACGATGCGGGCCATCGCCACGGAGGCCGGGGTCTCCGTCGGCAACGCGTACTACTACTTCGCCGGCAAGGAACACCTGATCCAGGGGTTCTACGACCAGCTCGCCGCCGAGCACCGGGTGGCGGTCCGCGAGGTCCTGGACAAGGAGACCGACCTGGAGAAGCGGCTCGCCGGCGTGCTCAAGGTGTGGCTGGACATCGCCCGGCCGTACCACGAGTTCGCGGTCCACTTCTTCAAGAACGCCGCCGACCCCGACAGCCCGCTCAGCCCCTTCTCCCCGGAGAGCGAGCACGCGCGCGTGGAGGCCATCGGCGTGCACCGCGAGGTGCTGGCCGGGGCGAAGACGAAGGTCGCCCCGGAACTGCGGGACGTGCTCCCCGAGTTGATGTGGCTCTCCCAGATGGGCCTGGTCCTGTACTGGATCTTCGACCGCACCGAGGGGCGGGAGCGGAGCTACCGGCTCGCCGAGCGGGGGGCCCGGCTGACCGCGCGAGGCGTGTCCCTCGCGCGGTTCCGGGTCCTGCGGCCGCTCGTGCTCGAGGTGCACGAGCTGTTCACGGACTTCCTGCCCGGGATGACGCGGGTGCTGCCGGATCCCGGAGGCAGCGGCGGGGGCGGCGCGGCTAGTTGACCGCGTCCACCTCGTCCCCGGTCAGCTCCACGTCGTACACCGCCGGCCCCTCCGCCACCGTCACGTGCCGGGCCTTCGAGCCGTACGACGCCGACGTGACCGCCAGCAGATAGGCCCCCGGCGCCGGGACCGACACGATGTAGGAGCCGTCCGCCAGGGAGGTCACGCGGTCCAGTTGGCGGCCGCCCTTGGACATCACGGTGACCGAGGCCGCCTCCACCGGATCGCCGCCCGGTGTGCGGACGAAGCCGTGGATCGCCGTGCCCGGGCCGGTGGGATCGGCCGGCTCCGCAGCCGCCGCGGGCTCCTGGGGTTCCACCGCAAGGTGCGGGAGCCGCTTGTCGAGCCAGGCCGGCAGCCACCAGTTGGAGCGGCCCAGCAGGTGCATCGCCGCCGGGACCAGGGCCGTACGCAGGATGAAGGCGTCCAGGGCGACCGCGGCCGCCAGGCCCACGCCCGCCATCGCGGCCCCCGAGTCCCCGCTGAGGACGAAGGCGAGGAAGACGCAGACCATGATCAGGGCCGCGGAGTTGATGACACGGCTGGTCTCCGCGAGGCCGACCCGGACCGCCCGCGCGTTGTCCTTGGTGTGCACCCACTCCTCGTGCATCCGGCTCACCAGGAACACCTGGTAGTCCATGGAGAGGCCGAAGAGCAGGGAGAGCATGATGACCGGGAGGAACGCGTTGATCGGACCCTCCTTGCCGAGGCCCAGCAGGTCCAGGCCCCAGCCCCACTGGAAGACCGCCACCAGGACGCCGAAGGAGGCCGCCGCCGCGATCAGGTTCATCACGGCGGCCGTCAGCGGGACGACCAGGGAGCGGAAGGCGACCAGGAGCAGCAGGAAGCCCAGCGTGATGATCGTCGCGATGAAGAGGGGCAACCGGTCGCCGGTGACGGAGGCGAAGTCCTTCGACACCGCCGTCACGCCGCCCACGTGCGCCTGCGCGCCCGCCTTAGGGATCACCTGGTCGCGGAGGGTGTCGATGAGGTCGTCGGTCTCCTTGGACTGCGGGGAGGTGGTCGGGACCACCTGGATGACCGTGACGCCCTGCGACGGGGGCAGTTCGGCCACCTGGGCGACTCCCGGGGTCGACCGCAGGCCCTGGACCAGCGTCGCGGTGTCGCCGCCGACGCTGACCACCTGGAGGGGGCCGTTGAAGCCCGGGCCGAAGCCCTCGGCGAGCAGGTCGTAGGCCTTCCTGGTGGTCGTGGACGCGTCGTCGTTGCCCTGGTCGGTGGCGCCGAGGCGGAGCGAGAGCACCGGGATGGCCAGGACCGCCATGACGACCACGGCGAGCGCGGCGATGCGGCGCGGGCGCTTCTCGACGTTCGCCGACCAGCGGGCCGCGAGTCCGCTCGCCCTCTCCGGCTCCGGGCCCTCGGCGGCGAGCCGGCGGCGCTGGCGGCGGCTGAGGACGCGCGGGCCGAGGACGCCGAGCAGGGCGGGCAGCAGGGTGGTGGCCGCGAGGACGCTGAGCACGACCGTGAGGGACGTGCCGATGACCACGCCGTCCAGGAAGTGCAGCCGGGTGACCAGCATGCCGGCCAGCGCGATGCAGACCGTGCCGCCCGCGAACAGCACCGCCCGGCCCGAGGTGTTGAGGGCGGTGACCGCCGACTCCTCGGGGTCCATGCCGCGCAGGATGCCGCGCCGGTGCCGGGTGACGATGAACAGGGCGTAGTCGATGCCGACGCCGAGGCCGATCAGCGAGGCCAGCAACGGCGCGATGTCGGGGATGTCGGTGGTGTGGCTCAGCAGCTGGGTGGAGAACAGGCCCATGCCGACGCCGAAGACGGCGACCGCGATGGGCAGGGTCATCGCGAAGAACGAGCCGAAGGCGAGGAAGAGAACGACGGCCGCCGCGACGATGCCGACCATCTCGGACAGGCCCTGCGGCGGCTCCTGGACGCGCTGGATGGCCTGTCCGCCCAACTCGACCTGCAGGCCGGACCGTTCGGCGGCCTGCGCGGTGTCCAGGACCTTCTGCACCTGGTCCTTGGGGATTTCGTTCGCCCGCTTGGTGAAGGTCAGCTGGGCGTAGGCGATCGTGCCGTCCTTGCTGATCTGCGCCGACCCGCGGGCGCCCGCGTAGGGGCTGGTGACCGCGCCCACGCCGGGCAGCTTCGCGATCTTGTCGAGGGCCGGCTGGACGCGGCCCTCGACCGCCTGGTCCGTCACCGAGCCGCCGTCGACCTTCCACACCACGGTGTCCGTGTCACCGGAGGTGTTCGGGAAGGCCTTCTGCATCAGGTCGTACGCGGTCTTGGAGTCCGTGTCGGGGAGGGAGAACACGTTCGCGTAGTTCGTGCCCGCCGCCGAGGCCGAGAAGCCCACGCCGACGAGTGCCCCCACCCACAGCAACAGGACCACCAGCCGGTGCCGATAGCACCACCGTGCCAATGCCGTCACGCTCAACAGCTCCTTGTCGTCGATCACTTCGGTCGGTTGGTCCCCCAGGTCCTGGGCAACAGGATCGGCAGCGGGAAGCGCGCCGGGACACGGGGCGCGCATGACTCTCAAGGAACTCCAAAGCTGCGCGCCCCCGGCCGTCGGCGGCGGCGCCGATACTGGGGGCATGACGGCTCCAGGCAGCACCGTGCTGATCGTGGAGGACGAGCCGAGCATCGCGGACGTCCTCGCCATCGCCCTGCGCTACCACCGGTTCGAGGTGATGACCTCCGGTACGGTCCGGGACGCCCTCGCGCTGGCCGAGCGCACCCGGCCGGACGCGGCCCTGCTCGACGTGATGCTGCCGGACGGCGACGGACGGGCCCTCGCCCGCGAACTGCGCGCCCGGCAGCCCGACCTGGCGCTGGTGTTCCTCACCGCGCGGGACGCGCCCGCCGAGATAGTCGGGGCGCTCGGCTACGGCGACGACTACATCACCAAGCCGTTCAACATCGACGAGGTCGTCGCCAGGATCGGCGCCGTGCTGCGCCGCACCCGCCCGGCGGACGTCATCCAGCAGCGCCCGCCGCTGCGCTACGGCGACCTGGAGCTGGACGAGACGACGTACTCGGTGCACCGCGCAGGCCGTACGGTCGAGCTGACCCCCACCGAGTACGCGCTGCTGCGCTTCCTGGTGCGCAACGGCGGCCGGATCGTGCCGAAGGAGCAACTGCTCAGGCACGTCTGGCAGTACGAGCACATACCCTCCGAGTCGACCGTCGTCGAGACCTACATCAGCTACCTGCGGCGCAAGCTCGACGCGCTGGGAGCACCGGTGATCACCACCCGGCGGGGCGTCGGGTACGGCCTGACATGAGCCTGGGCAAGCGCCGGCACCGGCACGGACTGCACTCGCTGCGCGGCAAGCTCACCCTGGCCAACGTCGGACTGCTCGCCGTCGGCATCGTGGTGGCGGCCGTCGCGAGCATCATGGGCATGCGGCTGTACCTGCTCGACCAGGTGGACTCCGAACTGCTCAAGATGCGGACGTCACTGGGGAGTTCGGGGCTGACCCTGCGGCAGGTCGACTCGCTGGGCGCGCTCGGCGTGATCCGCGACCGGGTCACCCCGGCCGAGTCCGACCCGACCCCGGACTCGATCTTCACGCTCATCGACGCCAGGGGGGAGGCGACCTCCCTCTTCGACATGAAGCCGACCGAGGCCCAGCGCTCCCTCGCCGCCGCCGTGTCCGACCCCGCGGCCCTCGCCGACGCGCCCGACCCGCGCGACGTCGACGTGCACGGCGCCTCCTACCGGGTGACGGCGACCCGGCTCGCCGACGGCTCCTGCATCCTGCTGGCCACCTCGACCGAGCTGCTGCACAAGGGCATCGGCAAGGCGCTCAGGCTCGACTTCGCGGTCGGCACGCTGCTGCTCGCGCTGCTGTGCTGCCTGACCATGTACAGCGTGCGGAGACGGCTGCTGCCGCTGGAGGACATGGTGGAGACGTCGTCGGCGATCGCCGAGGGCGACCTGACCCGTCGGGTGCCCTCCAGCCAGCATCCGACGGAGGAGGTCGAGCAGCTGCGGCTGGCCCTCAACGCCATGCTCCACCAGGTGGAGACGGCGTACCGGACCCGCGAGCGCAGCGCGGCCCAGCTGCGCCGGTTCGTCGCCGACGCCTCGCACGAGCTGCGCACACCGCTCGCCGCCATCCGCGGCTATCTCCAGCTGTACGACAAGGGGATGCTGAGCGAGCCCGGGGAGCGGCGGCGGGCCTGGGACCGGATGCACGGCGAAGTCGACCGGATGGGCCGCCTCGTGGACGAGCTGCTGCTGCTCGCCCGGCTCGACCAGCGGCCCGAGATCCGGTTCAAGAACGTCGACGTGAGCCGGCTGGTGCGGGACGCGGCGGAGGACCTGCGGGCGCAGCAGCCGGGGCGGCCGGTGGCCGTGGCGGCCGACGGGGCGGTGCTGGTGCGGGCGGACGAGTCGGGGCTGCGGCAGGTGCTGGGGAACCTGATGGCCAACGTGCGTGTCCACACGCCGGTGGAGGCGGCCGTGCGGCTGGGGGTGGAGCGGGCGGACGGGGTGGTCCGGGTGTGCGTGGCCGACGAGGGGCCGGGGCTCGGGGAGGAGGACGCGGGGCGGATCTTCGACCGGTTCTTCCGGGTGGGGAGTGCGGAGGGGAGCGGGCTGGGGATGGCGATCGTGCAGGGTGTGGTGGAGGCCCACGGGGGTGAGGTGCGGGTGCGGACCTCACCGGGGGAGGGTCTGGCGGTGACGGTGACGTTGCGGTCGGTATGAGATCCGGGGGCGGGTGGGTGGGGGCTGGTCGCGCAGTTCCTCGCGCCTCTTGAAAGAAGGGCATTGCAGTGCGCGCCGTTTCAGGGGCGCGGCGAACTGCGCGAGCGACCACGACGGCGCCGCGGCCGGACATCGCTACGGGTCGGCTGAGATCAGCGCCCACACGGTCGTGCCGTGGGCTCCCCTGCTCCACACCCCCCACGCCGCCGCGATCGTGTCGACCAGGTGCAGGCCCCGACCCGTCTCGTCGTCCTCCCGGACGATCCGGAGGCGGGGCTCGGCACGCCCCTCGTCGGACACCTCCAGCAGGCAGGAGCCGTCGGCCAGGGCGGTGACCGCCACCTCGAACTCCCGCTCCAGGAGGGGGCGGTGACGGACGACATCGGTGGCCAGTTCCGAGACGAGGAGCAGGGCGTCGTCGACGGCCGGGGTGTCCGCGCCGTGGCCCCACGCGGCCAGGTGGTCCCGGACCCGGTGCCGGGCCAGGCCGACGGACGCCGGGTGCCGGGGGAGCCGGAAGGCGTTGCGTCTGAGCACGCCCGTCAGATCCAGTTCAGGCTCCACAGGCGGAACACGCCCGTGCTGTCCGTGAGGTACTGGGCCCCGCCCACGTCCTCGCTGCTGAGGACGTAGTCGGTGCGCTGCCACAGCGGGATCAGCGGGACGTCGTTCGCCACGTCCGTCTGGACGTTCCGGAAGTCCTGGTCGGCACGGCCGCGGTCGGCGTACCGCTGGCTGTCCTGGAGGAGGCCGTCGACGGCCTTGTTGCTGTAGCCGGTGCTCATCACGGAGTCGCTGCCGACCAGGGAGGCGCCGAAGGTGTCCGGGTCGGGATAGTCGGCGACCCAGCCGACCGCCCAGGCGTCCATCTTCCCCTGGGCCCACGACTTCTGGAAGTCGGTCCACTCGTACCCCTTGACGTCGACCTTGAACAGGCCACCCGCCTCCAGCTGCTTCTTCAGCGCGGCGGCCTCCTCGGCTCCCGCGCCGTGGCCGATGCCGTAGCCGAAGGTGAACTCGACGGGCGTGCTGACGCCGGCCTCCGCCAGGAGCGCCTTCGCCTTGGCGACGCTCTGGGTCGGGTAGCTGTCGAAGAAGGACGTGGTGTGCCCGGTGAGGCCGCTCGGGATCAGTGAGTACAGCGGCTGCACCGTGCCGTAGTACACCGTCGAGGCCAGCTGCTCGCGGTCGATCAGCCAGGCGAGGGCCCGGCGGACCAGCACGTCGTGCAGGGGCGAGCTCTTGCGGGTGTTCAGGTACAGGTTGCGGGTCTCGGAGCTGTCCGACTCCAGGACGCGCTGGTCGGGGTCGCTCGGCGAGAGCTTGGAGACCATGCTGGGCGGCAGCGTCCGGGTCGCCACGTCGACCTGCTTGGCCTTGTAGGCGTCGGCGAGCTTGGCCGAGTCGGCGTAGTAGCGCAGCTCGACGGGGCGGCCGGTGCCGCTCAGCACGCCCTTGTAGTCGCCGTTGGGCCGCAAGGTCGCCTGCTTGTCCTTCGTGTACGACGTCAGGGTGTACGGACCGGTGCCGTCCACCGAGTTGTCGGTGCGCAGCTTGTCCGCCGGGTACGTGTCCTTGTCGACGATCGCGCCGGCGCCGGTGGCCAGCTTGAACGGGAACGTCGCGTCCGCGGACGACAGGTGGAAGGTGACGGTCTTGCCGGAGGCGGTCACCGAGCGGAGCGTCGAGAGCAGGGAGGCCGGGCCGACATCGGAGTTGATCTTCTTGACCCGGTCGAAGGAGTACTTCACGTCCTCGGCGGTCATCGCCCGGCCGCTCGGGAAGGTGATCCCGTCGCGCACCACGCAGCGGTACGTCTGCAGGCCGGAGTCCGTGAAGTCACAGCTCTGCGCCGCGTCCGGGACCGGCTGGACACCGCCGGGCTCGAAGGTGAGCAGCGTCTGGAAGACGTTGTTGAACAACGCCCAGGAACCGGCGTCGTAGGCGCCGGCCGGGTCGAGCGAGGTGACGGCGTCGGTCGTGCCGACGGTGATCGTCTTGTTCTTGTTCTCCTGCGACGGCAGCAGCTGCCAGCCGCCGATCCCCACGACCGCCAGAACGACGAGTGTCACGAGAATCCGCATGCGAACAGATCGCATGGTTGGTGCCTCCCCAGGACCAGCACGGGTCCGTTCCAGGCCCTGCCCAGGCCCTCCACAGGTGTCACTCCCCTAAGTGACGCGGCTCACCTAATCACAGGTGTTTCGTGTGGGGGAAGAGCGATCTGACTAGATGAGGAAGAACTTACCGATGGCTTGTTTCCGCCGGATTTCACAGCTCTTCCACAGCGCGTTCGAGGCGGTCCCGGTCAGGCCCGCCGCGACGCGAGTTCGGCGACCGTGATGTCGGAGGGCTATGACGTACGGCGCAGTGCGCGCACTCCGCGCAACCCGATGACCCCGATGACCGTCCCCAATACGAAGGACACGACGGCCAGCGTCAGGTGGATCCAGAAGTACGCCGTGGGATGCCCGTCGTCGAAGGCGAGACCGCTGCCGTCCTTGACGAGGTTCTTGACGAAAGTGATCCAGATGAACCAGCTCCACACCCCGAAGGCGAGCAGGAACCAGGAGACCGGACGACTGAGCTTCATGGGTTCAGTATCTCCGGCCGCTGTCCGGTTCCGGTTCCGGGGTGGAGTCGGTGACGGGACTTCACCCTCCGTGGCGGGTACGTTCTCGTCCGTGCCCGCTCCGAAGCCGAAGGCCAGCCGCGTGCTGCTGGTCGCCTCCGCCGCCCTGCTGTCCCTGTCGTCCACCGCGCCTGCCGCGCTCGCCGCACCGACCCCGTCCACGACTGCGACTCCGTCGGCGACTCCCCCGGCGGGCATGTCGACGGTGGGCGGCACCCGTCTCGGGCAGCCCGGTACCCAGGTGAACCTGGCCGCCGGGGTGCCGGCGCTGCCGAAGGACATCACGGGGCGGTCCTGGATCGTCTCGGACGCCGAGTCGGGCGAGGTGCTGGCCGCGCACAACGCGCACTGGCGGCTGCCCCCGGCGAGCACCCTGAAGATGCTGTTCGCGGACACCGTGCTGCCCCGGTTCCCGAAGTCGACCCCGCACAAGGTGGTGCCGGCCGACCTGGCGGGGATCGGCGCCGGTTCCAGCATGGTCGGGATAAAGGAGGGCCAGACCTACACGGTCCACGACCTCTGGCTCGGGGTGTTCCTGCGCTCGGGCAACGACGCCGTGCACGTGCTGTCCGCGATGAACGGCGGTGTCGAGCAGACCGTCCGGGACATGCAGGCCCACGCGGACGAGCTGCAGGCACTGGACACCCACGTCGTGAGTCCGGACGGGTACGACCAGCCGGGGCAGGTGTCGTCGGCGTACGACCTCTCGCTGTTCGCGCGTTCCGGGCTGCAGAAGAAGGACTTCCGGGAGTACTGCTCGACCGTGCGGGCCAGTTTCCCGGGCGACACGACGAAGAACGCGAAGGGCAGGTCGGTCCGCGGGTCCTTCGAGATCCAGAACACCAACCGGCTGCTGAGCGGTGACACCGACGTCCCGGTGTACCAGGGCATCGCGGGGGTGAAGAACGGCAACACCACGAACGCGGGCGCCACCTTCACCGGGGTCGCCGAGCGGAACGGCCGGGTGCTGCTGGTCACCGTGATGAACCCGGAGAAGAAGGAGCACAACGAGGTCTACAAGGAGACCGCCAGGCTCTTCGACTGGGGTTTCCAGGCGGCCGGCAAGGTGACTCCGGTGGGCGAGCTGGTGCCGCCCAGGGGGGCCGCGACCTCCGGTGCCTCCCCGCGGGCCACCGCCGTCGGCAAGGACGGCGGCGCGAGCGCGAAACCGGTGGCCGCCGCCTCCGCGAACGGCTCCGGCGGGGTCGGGGTGGCGCTGGGGATCGCGGGCGGCGCGGTGGTGCTGCTGGCGGGCGCCGCGTTCCTGGTCAACCGCCGTTGGCCGCTGCCGGATCTGGTGCGCCGGCGGACTCGTCCCTGAACTCGGCGGTGGTCTCCTCCGCCGTCCAGGCGGCGCAGTACAGGACTATCTTGGCCGTGAAGTTGATCCACAGCAGCAGGGCCACCGGGACGCCGAACGCGCCGTACATGCTCTTCCCTGCGATGCCCTGGATGTAGCCGCTGAGCAGCAGCTTGAGGAGTTCGAAGCCGACCGCGCCGATCAGTGCCGCGACCAGCAGGCGGCGGCGCGGTGGTTCGACGCCGGGCAGCAGGGTGAGGACGTAGAGCAGGAGCAGGAAGTCGGCCGCCACGGCGACGAGGAACGCGGCGATGCGCAGGAGCAGGCTGCCCCAGCTGTGTTCGGCGATGCCGAGCTGGCGGCCCGTCCAGCCGACCGCCGCCGAGGCGATGGTGGAGACGGCGAGCGTGACGAGCACGGCACCGCCGAAGCCGATCAGGATGACGCCGTCCTTGGCCTTGGCGAGGATCGGGTTCTCGTCCTTGTCGGGCAGCTGCCACACCGCGCGCAGGCAGTCCCGCATCTGGCCGACCCAGTTGATGCCGGTGAACAGCAGGACGGCACCGGCGATGAGACCGACCGTGCCGGCGTTCTGCACCAGGGAGTGGATGTCCAGCTGGTCGGAGATGCCGGGCACCTGGTCGGCGATCTTCTTCTGGAGGTCCTGCTGCTGCGACTCGCTCAGCGTGGCGGCGCCGATCGCGGCGCCCACGGTCAGCAGCGGGAAGAGCGAGACGAAGCTGATGAAGGTCATGGCGGCGGCCAGCCGGGACCACTTCACCCGGTCGAGCCGCTCGTACGACCGCCACGCGTGCGTCGTCATCAACCAGCCCACGAGGGGGCCGACGACGGGGAGTTTTCTCAGCCAGTCCATGATCCGACTCTGCCCCCTCCGCGGAACACCAATGTCCGGGTACCCCAGAACCGCAGGATCGTGGCCATCGACATACCGACGACCGCGCCGGAGACGGTGTCGGCGCGCTGCGAGGTGAGGCCGAGTCCGTAGTGGCTGACGGCGAGACAGAGCAACTGGACCAGGGCGCCGGCGAGGTTCACGGCGACGAAGACGGCGTAGGTGCGCGCCCCGGTCGCGCGGGCGTGCCGGTAGGTGCCGCGGGCGTTGCCGAGGTAGGCGACCGTGCAGCCCGCCACGAAGGACAGGGACTTGGCGGTGAGCGGGTCGAGGGCGGCCGGGCCGCGCAGCAGGCTGAAGAGGCCGAGGTCGGCGGCGTAGGCGAGCAGGCCGACGGTCGCGAAGCCGATCAGCTCGCGCGCGGGCGCGGTCACCAGTGGGCCACCGCGAGGCCGTACATGGCGAGCCAGGCCAGGCCGATCAGGGCGAGGGCGCGGTCGCGCAGGACGACGTCCTCGGGTTCGCCCGCGGTGCCGCGGTCGGCGAAGACGGCGTACCGCAGGATCGCCAGGATGAAGGCGACCATGGACAGCTGGCGCCAGGGCAGCAGGCCGGCGGCGGGCCCGTCGTGGCCTTCGAGGGCCCACAGGCAGTAGGCGAGGACCGCGACTCCGGCGGCCAGTTGCCAGACGAAGCGGAGGTATCCGGTGGTGTACTCGGTGAGCAGCGCGCGCGTGGCGCCCGCTTTTCCGGCCATCTGCACGGCCTCGGAGTAGCGCTTGGCCGCCACCATGAAGAGCGCACCGAAGCCGGTGGTGATCAGGAACCAGCGGGACAGCGGGATGCCGAGGGCGACCCCGCCGATCATCGCCCGCATCAGGAAGCCGGTGGTGACGACGACGAGGTCGACGACCAGGACGTGCTTCAGGGCGACGCAGTACGCCAGTTGCATGCCCAGGTAGGCGGTCAGGAGGACGGGGACCAGGGGTGGGGTGAGCCGGGCCGCGAGCAGGGGTGCGAGGACGGCCAGGAGGCCGCCGGCGGCGTAGGCGACGGGCACCGGGACCTGGCCCGCGGCGACCGGTCGGCGGCACTTGACGGGGTGGGCGCGGTCGGCCTCGGCGTCCCGGGCGTCGTTGATCAGGTAGACGGCTGCGGCGCAGGCCGTGAAGAGGGCGAAGGTCAGGGCGAGGCGGCCGAGCGCGGGCACCGAGAAGAGGCGTCCGGCGGCGGCCGGGGCGGCGACGACGAGGGTGTTCTTGACCCACTGCTTGGGGCGGGTGGTCCGCAGCAGGCCCGTGAGGAGGCCGCCGGGGGTGACACGCGCGCGTGCCGGTGCGTGGGCCCGGGAGGGGTGGGCGCGCTGTCCGTGCAGAGTCGTTTCAGCGGCGCCCTCCGCCCGGCCCTCCCCCGGTGCCGTTCCGGCGGCCTCCTGCGCGGCGGCGTGCGCGGTCTCAGTCACGGCCCGCTCCGCTCATCCAGCGTGCCCCGGCGCGGGCCGTGAGCGCCCCGAGGGCCGCGCCCGCCGCCACGTCGGTCGGGAAGTGCACGCCGACGACCAGCCGGGACAGGCACATGGCGGCCGCGAGCGGCGCGAGGGCGGGCACCCCGAGTGCGCCGAAGGCGACGGCGGCGGCCGCCGCGGAGGTGGCGTGCGAACTGGGGAACGAGTGCCGGCCCGCGGTGCGCATCCGGGGCCGGACGTGCGCGGGGCGGGCCCTGCGTACGACCCGTTTGACGCCCATGCTGCCGAGGTGCGCGACCGCGACGAGCGCCGTGCCGCGCAGCCAGGCGCCGCGCCGCGCGCCGTCCACGGCGGCCCCGGCGAGGCCCGCCGCGAGCCAGAGCGCGCCGTGCTCACCGGCGAGGGAGAGACCGCGCGCGGCCGACGCGACGCGTGGATCGGCGCCGCAGGCGTGCAGTGCGGAGAGGATCCGGTGGTCCATGTCGTCCATTGGACTCACTGTTCACCCTCACCCCGCCAAAGCTACGACCATATTGAGCGACATTCGGATAATCACCCGTTTCGGGGAGTCAGGCGATCTCCCGTGGCCAATAGCGCTAATTTCCCATAACGGGCGTTACGGTCGCCGTATGTCTGGAGAGACCGTCCCCGTCACCGGCTGGGGCCGCACCGCCCCCACCGCCGCCCGCCTGATCCGTCCCCGGACCTACCAGGAGGCGGCGGACGCGATCCGGAACTGCGGGGCGCGCGGCGGTATCGCGCGAGGCCTCGGGCGGGCCTACGGCGACGCGGCGCAGAACGCCGGCGGTGCCGTGCTCGACATGACGGGTCTGGACCGCGTCCACGCCATCGACGCCGACGGCGGCACCGTGCTGTGCGACGCCGGGGTCTCGTTGCACCGCCTGATGGAGGTGCTGCTGCCGCTCGGCTGGTTCGTCCCGGTGACCCCGGGGACCCGCCAGGTGACGGTGGGCGGCGCTATCGGCGCCGACATCCACGGCAAGAACCACCATGTCTCGGGATCGTTCTCCCGCCACGTGCTGTCCTTCGAACTCCTCACCGCCGACGGCCAGGTCCGCACGGTGAGCCGCGGCACCCCGCTGTTCGACGCGACGGCCGGCGGCATGGGTCTGACCGGAGTGATCCT
Source organism: Streptomyces sp. NPDC104761 (assembly GCF_055583445.1). Lineage (NCBI taxonomy): Bacteria > Bacillati > Actinomycetota > Actinomycetes > Kitasatosporales > Streptomycetaceae > Streptomyces > Streptomyces sp. NPDC104761. Next base: position 33,222 of record NZ_JBVJNZ010000005.1, read on the forward strand.
CACGGCGACCGTCCGCCTCCTCCCCGTCGAGACGTCGTACATGTCCGTCGACACCGAACGCGCCACCGACCTCGACGACCTGATGGCCCGCCTGACCGGGACCGACCACCGCTACCGCTACTCGGTCGCCTGGATCGACCTGCTCGCGCGCGGGGCGGCGACCGGGCGCGCTGTGCTCACCCGCGGCGACCACGCGCCCAGGGAGGCGCTCGCCGGGAACCGCCGCGCCGGGCGCGCCCCGTTGGCCTTCCGCCCCCGCGAGCTGCCACCCGCCCCGGCCTTCCTCCCCGACGGCCTCCTCGGCCGCACCACCGTCGGCGTCTTCAACGAGCTCTGGTACCGCAAGGCGCCCCGCGCCCGGGTCGGCCAGCTCCAGCGCATCTCCGCGTTCTTCCACCCCCTGGACGGCGTACCGCACTGGAACCGCGTCTACGGCCGGGCCGGCTTCGTCCAGTACCAGTTCGCCGTCGGACACGGCCAGGAGGCCGCCCTGCACCGGATCGTGGCCCGGATCTCCGAGCGCCGCTGCCCGTCCTTCCTGGCCGTCCTCAAACGCTTCGGCGAGGCCGACCCCGGCTGGCTCTCCTTCCCCGTGCCCGGCTGGACCCTCGCCCTCGACATCCCCGCCGGGCTGCCCGGTCTCGGCGCCTTCCTCGACGAACTCGACGAGGAGGTCGCCGGCGCCGGCGGCCGCGTCTACCTCGCCAAGGACGCCCGGCTCCGTCCCGACCTGCTCGCCGCGATGTACCCGCGGCTCGCCGACTTCCGCGCCCTGCGCGCGGAGCTGGACCCCCGCGGGGTCCTCGTCTCCGACCTGTCCCGCCGTCTCGGTCTCTAGTCCTCCTCCAGCCCAAGGAGTTGCCGTGAAGGACGCCTTCGGAATGCCCCAGTCCCTGCTGGTCCTCGGCGGTACGTCGGAGATCGCGCTGGCCACCGCGCGCCGGCTGATCGCCCGCCGCACCCGCACGGTCTGGCTGGCCGGCCGCCCCTCCCCCGGCCTCGAACAGGCCGCCGAGCAGCTGCGCGCCCTCGGCCCCGACGTCCACACCGTCCCCTTCGACGCGCTCGACCCCGAGTCCCACGAGACGGCTCTCGGCAAGGTCTTCGCCAACGGCGACATCGACCTGGTCCTGCTCGCCTTCGGCATCCTCGGCGACCAGGCCACCGACGAGCGCGATCCGGTGAACGCCGTGCGCGTCGCCCAGACCAACTACACGGGCGCCGTCTCGGCGGGCCTGGTCGCGGCACGGGCCCTGCAGGCCCAGGGCCACGGCTCCCTGGTCGTCCTCTCCTCCGTCGCCGGCGAACGCGCCCGCCGCGCCAACTTCATCTACGGCTCCAGCAAGGCGGGCCTGGACGCCTTCACGCAGGGACTGGGCGACGCGCTGCACGGGACTGGCGTGCACGTGATGGTCGTACGGCCCGGATTCGTCCGCACGAGGATGACGCGGGGCCTGGCGGAAGCCCCGCTCGCCACCACCCCTCAGGCGGTGGCGACGGCGATCGAACTGGGGCTGCGCAGGCGCTCGGAGGTGGTGTGGGTACCGGGCACGCTGCGCGTGGTGATGTCGGCACTGCGGCACATGCCGCGGTCGGTCTTCCGCAGGCTGCCCGTCTGACTCCGGCCCGCGGGCTACCGGCTGGGGATGGATCCCCGCTCCGCGTGCCCCACCTGAGGCGGCACGACAGCGCCCCCGAACACGTAGTCACGCAGCTTCCGCCACACCCCGTCCGCGCCCTGCTCGTACAACGCGAACCCGGTACAGGGCCACTCGGCCTCGTAACCGGCCAGGTCGGCGAACGCCCGGTCCATGGCGGCCTCGTCGATCCCGTGAGCGACGGTCACATGAGGGTGGTACGGGAACTGCAGTTCCCTGGCGAGGGGTCCCGCCTCGTCCCGCACCCGTGCCTGGAGCCAGGCACACTCCTCGGCCCCCTGGGCGACCCTGACATAGACCACCGGCGACAGCGGCCGGAACGTCCCCGTACCGCAGAGCCGCATCGGGAAGGGCCGCCCCGCCGCGGCGACCTCGCCGAGGTGTGCCTGAACCGCGGCCAGCTCCCCTTCGTCGACCTCGGTCGGCGGCAGCAGGGTCACGTGCGTGGGGATGCCGTGGGCCGCGGCGTCGCCGAAGCCCGCGCGCCGCTCCTGGAGCAGGCTGCCGTGAGGCTCCGGGACCGCGATCGACACGCCGATCGTTACGGTCCCCACGTCATCTCCCGTCGGTCGTGGTGGGCGGACACATGTCGGGTTCGTACCCGGGCGTCCGGCTTCGACTGTACGGCCACGGCCGCCTCCCGGGCAGCCGTGGCCGAAGTGATGTGCAGCGCTTCGCCCCGCTCAGTGCTTGGCGGGCAGGAAGCCGACCCTGTCGTAGGCCTGGGCCAGGGTCTCGGCCGCGACGGCCCGCGCCTTCTCGGCACCCTTGGCGAGGATCGAGTCGAGGGTCTCCGCGTCGTCCAGGTACTGCTGGGTGCGCTCCCGGAACGGGGTGACGAAGTCGACCATGATCTCGGCGAGGTCCGTCTTGAGCGCGCCGTACATCTTGCCCTCGTACTCCTGCTCGAGTTCGGCGATCGACCTGCCGGTGAGGGTGGAGTGGATGGTGAGCAGGTTGGAGACGCCCGGCTTGTGCTCGGCGTCGTAGCGGATCACGGTCTCCGTGTCGGTGACCGCGCTCTTGACCTTCTTCGCGGTCGCCTTCGGGTCGTCGAGCAGGTTGATGAGGCCCTTCGGCGTGGACGCCGACTTGCTCATCTTGATCGCCGGGTCCTGCAGGTCGTAGATCTTCGCCGTCTCCTTGAGGATGTACGGCTTCGGGATGGTGAAGGTCTCGCCGAACCGGCCGTTGAAGCGCTCGGCGAGGTCGCGGGTGAGCTCGACGTGCTGACGCTGGTCCTCGCCGACCGGGACCTCGTTGGCCTGGTAGAGCAGGATGTCCGCGACCTGGAGGATGGGGTACGTGAACAGGCCGACGCTCGCGCGGTCGGTGCCCTGCTTGGCGGCCTTGTCCTTGAACTGGGTCATCCGGCTGGCCTCGCCGAAGCCGGTGAGGCAGTTCATGACCCAGGCGAGCTGGGCGTGCTCCGGGACGTGGCTCTGCACGAAGAGGGTGCAGCGGTCCGGGTCCAGGCCGGCCGCGAGCAGCTGGGCGGCGGCGAGCCGGGTGTTGGCGCGCAGGTCGGCGGGGTCCTGCGGGACCGTGATCGCGTGCAGGTCGACGACCATGTAGAAGGCGTCGTGGGACTCCTGGAGGGCCACCCACTGGCGGACGGCGCCGAGGTAGTTGCCCAGGTGGAACGAGCCGGCGGTGGGCTGGATGCCGGAGAGCACGCGGGGTCGGTCAGAGGCCATGCTCACCATTCTCTCAGAGGGCGAGGGTGGGATCGGCCCGGCGGTGGGGGGTGGTTTCGGAGCGCGGGGGACTGCGGGCCCGGCGGGGGCTTGTCGCGCAGTTCCCCGCGCCCCTTTCAGGGGCGCTGCCCCTGACCGGCGCCGATCAGCCCAGGTCGATCTCCGGGTACAGCGGGAAGCCGGCGACCAGGTCCGTCGCGCGCTGGGCGATCTCCGTGGAGACCTTCTCGTCGAGGACGTGCGAGGCCTTGCTCGGCGCGCCGGACTTCGTCGTGCCCGGCTCGGTCGTGGTCAGGACGCGGTCGATCAGGCCCGCGACCTCGTCCATCTCCGCCGTGCCGAGGCCGCGGGTGGTGAGGGCCGGGGTGCCGACGCGGATGCCGGAGGTGTACCAGGCGCCGTTCGGGTCGGCGGGGATCGCGTTGCGGTTGGTGACGATGCCGGAGTCGAGGAGGGCGGACTCGGCCTGGCGGCCGGTGAGGCCGTACGACGTCTCGACGTCGATCAGGTTGAGGTGGTTGTCGGTGCCGCCGGTGACCAGGGTGGCGCCCCGGCGCATCAGGCCCTCGGCCAGAGCGCGCGAGTTGTCGACGATCCGCTGCGCGTAGTCCTGGAAGGCGGGCTGCCGGGCCTCGGCGAGGGCGACGGCCTTGGCGGCCATGACGTGCGGGAGCGGGCCGCCGAGGACCATCGGGCAGCCGCGGTCGACCTGGTCCTTGAGGGAGTCGTCGCACAGGACCATGCCGCCGCGCGGGCCGCGCAGCGACTTGTGGGTGGTGGTGGTGACGATCTGGGCGTGCGGGACCGGGTCGAAGTCGCCGGTCAGGACCTTGCCCGCGACCAGACCGGCGAAGTGGGCCATGTCGACCATCAGCGTGGCGCCGACCTCGTCGGCGATCTCCCGCATGATCCGGAAGTTCACCAGGCGGGGGTACGCCGAGTAGCCGGCGACGATGATCAGCGGCCTGAAGTCGCGGGCCTGGGCGCGCAGCGCGTCGTAGTCGATCAGGCCGGTGGCCGGGTCGGTGCCGTAGGAGCGCTGGTCGAACATCTTTCCCGAGATGTTCGGGCGGAAGCCGTGCGTGAGGTGGCCGCCCGCGTCCAGGGACATGCCGAGCATCCGCTGGTTGCCGAAGGCCTGGCGCAGCTCGGCCCAGTCCGCCTCGGAGAGGTCGTTGACCTGGCGGGCGCCGGTCTTTTCGAGGAAGGGGACCTCGACCCGGTCGGCGAGGACGGCCCAGAAGGCGACCAGGTTGGCGTCGATGCCGGAGTGCGGCTGGACGTAGGCGTGCCGGGCGCCGAACAGCTCGCGGGCGTGCTCGGCGGCGAGCGCCTCGACGGTGTCGACGTTGCGGCAGCCGGCGTAGAAGCGGCGGCCGATCGTGCCCTCGGCGTACTTGTCGCTGAACCAGTTGCCCATCGCGAGCAGGGTCGCCGGGGAGGCGTAGTTCTCGGAGGCGATCAGCTTGAGCATCTCGCGCTGGTCGTGGACCTCCTGGCCGATGGCGTCGGCGACCCGCGGCTCGACCGCGCGGATCACGTCCAGGGCGGCGCGGTAGGCGGTGGACTCGGTGGACAGGGGCGCGGACTTGTCTGACATTCGGGACCTCCGGACATGGCGTTTCGGCATTCACGGTTCGGCCCAGGCGCACGGCACTCGGTCACGACGCAGGCCGCTCCCCGATGGTCGGTCCCATCCCAGCGCGCCAGTCACGGCCCGCGGATCACATTACCGGGCACGCCGGGCCACAGGGCCGTGGCGTCCACCAGTCGGGCAGGGGCAGAGGGTAGGAAAGGGGGCAATCCCGCCGCGTTCCCTGGAGTCGCCGTGACCACTACGGAAGCCCTCGTCGCCGCCGCCGACGCGCACAGCGCGCACACCTACGACCCGCTTCCGGTGGTGATCGCCACGGCCGACGGCGCCTGGATGACGGACGTCGAGGGGCGCCGGTACCTGGACTTCCTGGCCGGCTACTCGGCGCTGAACTTCGGGCACGGCCACCCCCGCCTGGTCGCGGCGGCGAAGGCGCAGCTGGAGCGGGTGACGCTGACGTCGCGGGCGTTCCACCACGACCGGTTCGCAGCGTTCTGCACGGAGCTGGCCGAGCTGTGCGGGATGGAGACGGTGCTGCCGATGAACACCGGCGCGGAGGCCGTGGAGACGGCGGTGAAGACCGCCCGGAAGTGGGGGTACCGGGTCAAGGGCGTGCCGGCGCAGACGGCGAAGGTCGTGGTGGCGGGCGGGAACTTCCACGGCCGTACGACGACCGTGATCAGCTTCTCCACGGATCCGGAGGCACGGGCGGACTACGGGCCGTACACCCCGGGCTTCGAGATCGTGCCGTACGGCGACCTGACCGCGATGCGGGCCGCGGTGACCGAGAACACGGTCGCGGTGCTGCTGGAGCCGATCCAGGGCGAGTCGGGAGTGATCGTGCCGCCGGAGGGCTACCTGGCCGGGGTGCGGGAACTGACCCGCGAGCGGGACGTGCTGTTCGTCGCGGACGAGATCCAGTCCGGGCTGGGGCGGACCGGGCGGACGTTCGCGTGCGAGCACGAGGGGGTCGTACCGGACGTGTACGTCCTCGGGAAGGCGCTGGGCGGCGGGGTGCTGCCGGTGTCGGCGGTGGTGGCGAACGCGGAGGTGCTCGGGGTGTTCCGGCCCGGGGAGCACGGGTCCACCTTCGGCGGCAACCCGCTGGCCTGCGCGGTGGCGCTGGAGGTGATCGCGATGCTGCGGACCGGGGAGTTCCAGGAGCGGGCGGCCGAACTGGGGGACCTGCTGCACCGCCGGCTGGCGGAGATGACCGGGAGCGGACGGGTGACGGCGGTGCGGGGGCGGGGGCTGTGGGCGGGGGTGGACGTGCATCCGGAGGCGGGCTCGGGGCGGGCGGTGGCGGAGCGGCTGATGGAGCGGGGGGTGCTGGTGAAGGAGACGCACGGGGTGACGGTGCGGGTGGCTCCGCCGCTGGTGGTGGCGGAGGAGGATCTGGAGTGGGGGGTGGAGCAGTTGTGGGGGGTGTTGAGTGCGTAGGGGGGGCGGACCGGTGCGTACTCGGCCGCCGGCCGGTGGGGGTGTTCGCGCAGTTCCCCGCGCCCCTCACGCGGGCAGAATCACGTGCGGCAAGAAGCGGGCGTAATCATCTGTCACCAACCCCTGCGACTCACGTATGCCCAGGCCCGCCGCCTCCTCCGCCACCACCCAGGCGCCCAGCACCACGTGGTTGCCGTCGAAGTCGGGGAGCGGGGCCAGTTCCTGGTAGCAGCAGGGCTCGTCGCGGACGACGGGCTCCGCGCCCGGCGCGTGGACGCGGACGCCCGCGCCCTCGCGGCCCAGCAGCGGCTTGCTGACGTATCCGCGGGTGGCCGCCAGCTCCCTCGGTCCGTCGAGGTAGGCCGGGAGGAGGTTCGGGTGGCCGGGGTACAGCTCCCAGAGGACCGCCAGCAGGGCCTTGTTGCTGAGCAGCATCTTCCAGGCGGGCTCGATCCACATCGTGGTGCCGGTGCCGCCGCCGTTGTCGAGGGTGTCGAGGACGTGGGCGGCGAAGGCGTCGGTGGTGAGCCACTCCCACGGATAGAGCTTGAAGCAGCTGCGGATGAACCGGAGCCGGTTGTCGACGAAGCGGCCGGAGAGGCTGTCCCAGCCGATCTCCTCCATGGGGATCCAGTCGGTGGCGAGGCCCGCCTGGTCCGCCGTCTCCTTGAGGTACGCGACCGTCATCAGGTCCTCGCCGAGCTCGTCGGCGGACGAGTGGGCGAAGTGCAGCGGGGCGCCGGACGGGAGGAGGGGGGCCTGTTTCCGCCAGCCGGCGACCAGGCGTTCGTGGAGGCTGTTCCACTGGTCGGCGCCCGGGAAGCGGTCCTCCATCCAGAACCACTGCGCCGACGCGGCCTCCACCAGGGAGGTGGGGGTGTCGGCGTTGTACTCCAGGAGCTTCGCCGGGCCGGTGCCGTCGTAGCGCAGGTCGAAGCGGCCGTACAGGGAGGGGAGTTCGGCGCGGCGGTGCCAGGACTCGGTGACGGCCGCCGCGACGCGCGGGTCGGTGATGCCCAGGTCGGCGAAACGGTTCTCCTTGACCATGCGGTCCGCCGCCGCCAGGCACATGGCGTGCAGTTCCTCGACGGTCCCCTCCAGCGCCTCCACCTCGTCGAGGGTGAAGGCGTAGTAGGCGCTCTCGTCCCAGTACGGGCGCAGGGTGCCGTCGGGGTGGCGGGTGAGGGGGTAGATCAGACCCTGTTCCTCGACGGTGCGCTGCCAGCCGGGGCGGGGTTCGGTCGTACGGCGTTCCACGGCGCGGTCAGCCGCCGGAGCTGCCGTGCTCGCCGCCGAAGCCGCCCCGCTTGACGCTGTGGCCGCCGCCGGAGGAGCCACCCGAACCGCTGCGCGGCTTGGTGAAGGAGCCGCCGCTGACCCAGCCACCCTTCTTCTTGCCGCCGTAGTAGTAGCCCGCGTCGACGGCGGACTTGGCCGAGGTGCAGTTCTTGTCGGAGACCACCTGGTAGCCCTTGGCCGCGGCGTAGCTGTCGCGGTCGACGCAGCGCTTGTCGGGGTCGGCGGAGCAGGAGGTCAGGGCGGCGGCCAGCAGGCCCATGCCACCGAGGACGACCGTGCCCGAGCGCAGTTGCCGGCGCGCGTCCGCCATGTTCGTTCTCCCCCGTGCGATGCGAAGTCCGGCGAAAGCTTAGACGAGCGGTTTCGAGCCACCACCGGACGGGGCCGGATTGTCATGCACAGGTAAGAAAAACCTGTGAAGTCGCCGGGTCCCTGTCGGCGCGCCACGTCCTGCCGGTACGGTCCTGCTGCCCGTAGGTGAACGATCAACTTCGAAGTCTACGCGCGCAGAACGACTCGTGACGCACCACCCGCACCGCCATCCCTCTCGCACCCCCCACCGATGGAGGAATGACAGATGCCCGGCTTCGCCGTACCGCGCCGCACCCTCACCACGGCTCTGACCGTGCTCGGCCTGCTCACCGCCGGTGCCGCCGTCCAGGCCACCGGCGCCGCGACCCCCGCGCACGCGGCCACCACCTACAAGGTCCTGTTCGACGACGGCCACGCCGAGGAGGCAGGCAACGCGGACTGGATCATCTCCACCAGCAAGCCCGACCCGCTCGCCCAGGACTCCTCCCCGTCCTCGGACAAGGACTGGACCGGCGCGCTGTCGTCGTGGGGCATCGCCCTGCAGAAGACCGGCGACTACAGCCTGAAGACCGCGACGAGCGCCCTCACGTACGGGGGTTCGTCGACGACCGACCTGTCCAAGTTCGACGCGCTGGTGCTCCCCGAGCCCAACACCAGGTTCACCACCGCCGAGAAGACGGCGATCATGAACTTCGTGAAGAACGGCGGCGGGCTGTTCATGATCTCCGACCACACCGGGGCCGACCGCAACAACGACGGCTACGACGCGGTCGAGATCCTCAACGATCTGATGACCAACAACAGCGTCGACTCGACCGACCCGTTCGGCTTCTCGATCGACTCGCTGGACATCAGCTCCGGCTACCCGAAGGCCGTCAGCGACAGCAGCAACCCGGTGCTGCACGGCGGCTTCGGCACGGTCACCAAGAGCCTGATCGCCGACGGGACGACGGCCACGCTCAAGCCCTCGGACAACTCCGCGGTCAAGGGCCTGGTGTACCGAAGCGGCTACTCAGGCAACACCGGTGCCTTCTTCGCCACCAGCACCTTCGGCAGCGGGCGGGTCGCGTTCTGGGGCGACAGCTCCCCGATCGACGACGGCACCGGCCAGTCCGGCAACACGCTGTACGACGGCTGGAACGACAGCGGCGCCACCAACGCGGCCCTCGCCCTCAACGCCACCGCCTGGCTGGCCGGCGCGAGCTGACGTCCGGGACGACGCCCGAGGAGCGGGTCCGGAATCGCCCCGGACCCGCTCGTTCTTACCTTTCCGCCCGATCACCGCAGGCCGCCTCCCCTACAGTCCCTCTGTGCTCTTCGGAATGGTGTGTGCCCTGGCGGCCGCGATCTGCTTCGGTACGGCGACGGTCCTGCAGGCGATGGCCGCGCGGGCGGCCGGTGACGGCGCCGGCGGGGAGGCCGCGCTGCTGCTGCGGGCGGTGCGGCAGTGGCGGTACGTCGTCGGGCTGGGGCTCGACGGGCTCGGCTTCGTGTTCCAGATCCTGGCGCTGCGGGCGCTCCCCATCTACGCGGTCAGCGCGGCCCTGGCCTCGTCGCTCGCGGTGACCGCGGTGGTCGCGGCGCGGCTGCTGCGGGTGCGGCTGAGCGGGGTGGAGTGGGCCGCGGTGGGGGTGGTGTGCGCGGGGCTCGCGATGCTGGGGCTGGCGTCGGGCCCGGAGGGCGACCGGGCCGGGTCCACGGCGTTGAAGTGGGTGATGCTCGGGACCGCGGTGGGGGTGCTGCTGCTCGGCCTGGCCGGCGGGCGGCTGACCGGGCGGGGGCGGGCGCTGGTCCTCGGCCTCGGGGCGGGGTTCGGGTTCGGCGTGGTGGAGGTGTCGGTGCGGCTGATCGACACGCTGCGGCCGGCCGGGCTGTTCACCAACCCCGCGACCTATGCGCTGCTGGTCGGGGGCGGCGGCGCCTTCATGCTGCTGACCTCGGCGCTGCAGCGCGGCTCGGTGACCACGGCGACGGCCGGCATGGTCATCGGGGAGACGATCGGTCCGGCGGCGGTCGGGGTGGTGTGGCTCGGGGACCGCACCCGGGAAGGGCTGACCTGGCTCGCGGTGCTCGGTTTCGCGGTGGCCGTGGCGGGGGCGCTGGCCCTGGGCCGGTTCGGGGAGGCGCCGGTCACGGCCGAGGAGCGGTGAGGCCGCCGTCCCCGGCCTTCCGCACCGGCCTTCCGCCCCGGCCTTCCGCCCCGGCCTTCTGCCCGCGGACGCCCGCCGTCAGTCCGGCACGGCGTCGCGGGTGCGCTGGTAGTGGCGGCGCGCCTTCATCCGGTTGCCGCACACGGCCATCGAGCACCAGCGGGCCTTGTTGGTCCTGCTGCGGTCGATGAGGAACAGCCGGCACTCCGGGTTGGCGCACGGCCGCAGCCGGCCCGGCAGCGTCTGCTGTACGCCGCTCCACGCCATGACCGCCTCCGCGGCCATCCGCCGTTCCGCGGGGGCGTCCAGCTGCCACGACACGCCCGCCGGCGAGAGGTGCGGGCGGGAGGTGACGCCGTCCAGGAGCGGGGCCAGTGAGGTGGCGGGCAGGTTGCCGCGCACCACCTCCTGAAGAGCGTCGCGGGCGGCCACGAGGCCGCGGAGCTCGGCCGCGGTCCCGCTGCCGCCGTGCGCCCGCTGCCAGGACCGTGCCGCCTCCGGGTCCGCCAGCAGATCCTGGACGACCCCGTTGACGACCGGCGTGCTGTTGAGGAGCTCCAGCAGCAGCGCGTCCTGCTCTTCCCTGTCGGCCACCGCCATCCCTCCTAACCGAATCGACGCACCAGACAGGTTACACGGACGGCCGGAACGGGCGGATCGGCGGAAGCGGCTCGGCCCAAAGGCGCACGCCGGCGCCGACAGAGCCCCTCCAGGGGCTCGGGGAACTGCGCGACCAGCCCCCACCCACCCGCAGCCGAAACGCGGAACAGGATCTGCCCGGCATCGTTCTGCCGGGCCGGGAATCACGTGTCCATCCGGATCCGGGGAACTCAGGCGGCGCCGGTCACACCGGGGTCGGACAGCACCGTGCACAGGGTGTCCAGCGCGCCCGACCAGGCGTGGTCGGGCGGGGTGCCGTAGCCGAGAACGAGGGCGTCGGGGGGTACGACGGCCGCGTCGGGGTGGCGGTGGCGCGGGGTGAGGCTCTCGACGGCGAGGCCGCGGTCCTCGGCGGCCCGGATCACCCGGTCCCGGGTGCCGGACGGCAGCCGCAGCACGGCGTGCAGGCCCGCCGCGATGCCGGTGACCCGGATCGCCGGGGCGCGCTCGGCGAGGGCCGTGACCAGGGCGTCGCGGCGGCGCCGGTAGCGGGAGCGGGCGGCGCGGACGTGCCGGTCGTAGGCGCCGGAGGTGATGAACTCGGCCAGGGTCAGCTGCTCCGGTGCACTGCAGGTGTCGACGCCTCCCTTGACCGCCGTCACCTCCCCGGCCACCGACGGGGGCAGCACCAGCCAGGCCAGCCGCAACCCGGGCGCCAGGGACTTGCTGGCGGTGCCCAGGTAGACCACCTCGTCGGGGGCGAGGCCCTGGAGGGCGCCGACGGGCCGGCGGTCGTAGCGGAACTCGCCGTCGTAGTCGTCCTCCAGGACCAGGCCGCCGGTGCGCCGCGCCCAGTCCACGACGGCCGCCCGCCGGTCGTGGTGCAGCGGCACGCCCATCGGGAACTGGTGCGAGGGCGTCAGCAGCACCGCGGCCGGGCCCTTGGCCAGCTTCGTGGTGTCCGTGCCGAGTCCGTCGAAGGGCAGCGGGACCTGGCGGAGTCCGGCCGCGGTGAGCAGCTGCCAGTGCTCGTCGAGGCCGTACGGCTCCACGGCGACCGTGTCCGCCCCGCGGGCCCGCAGCATGCCGCCGAGCAGGCTCAGGCCGTGCGAGAACCCGGCGCAGATCACGATCCGTTCGGGGTCGGCGCGCACGCCCCGGGCGCGGGCGAGGTAGGCGGCGAGCGCGGTGCGCAGTTCGGGGCGGCCTCGGGGGTCGCCGTAGCCGAAGGCCTCGTTGGGGGCGGCCGTGAGGGCGCGGCGGGCGGCCTTCAGCCACTCGGCGCGCGGGAAGGCGGAGACGTCGGGGAAGCCGGCGCGCAGGTCGTAGGCGGGCCGGTGGGCAGCCGTACCCGCGGGGGTCGCCGCCTGCCGCACCGGCGCCACGCCCCTCGCGACCCGGGTGCCGGAGCCCTGCCGGGCGGTGAGCCAGCCCTCGGCGACCAGGTCGGCGTAGGCGTCGGCGACGGTGTTGCGGGCGATGGCCAGGTCGGCGGCGAGGGTGCGGGAGGAGGGCAACCGGGTGCCGGGGAGCAGCCGGCCGCTGCGCACGGCCTCGCGCAGCGCGTCGGTCAGGCCCCGGCGCAGGCCCGGACCGGCGGCAGGCTCCAGGTGGAGGTCGATGCCCAGGGCGGTCCGCGCGGGCCGGGCGGGCGAAGCGGGCCTGGGTGGTGAAGTGGCCCATGTCTTCTCCATGGAAATGGACCATACCCCTGGGCTGCCTGGCACCTAGTGTCGGCACCATGAGCCATCAGGAAAACGCCGAGTACGCCCCCGAGCACACCCCCCGCCTCGCCTGGGCACAGCACGCGCCCGAGGTCTACAAGGCGATGGTCCGTCTGGACGGGGCGGCCCGCAGGGGTCTGGACGCCAAGCTGTTCGAGCTGGTGAAGATCCGCGCCTCGCAGCTCAACCACTGTGCGTACTGTCTCGACATGCACACCAAGGACGCGCTCGCGGCGGGCGAGAGCATCGCGCGCATCGTTCAGCTCAGCGCGTGGGAGGAGTCGAAGCACTTCTACACCGAGCAGGAGCTCGCCGCGATCGAGCTGACCGAGGCCGTCACGGTGCTGACCGAAGGTTTCGTGCCCGACGAGGTCTACGAGCGGGCCGCCAAGCACTTCGACGAGGTGCAGCTGACGCAGCTGATCGCCTCGATCATCGTGATCAACTCCTGGAACCGGTTCGCCGTGACGACCCGCATGGTTCCCGGGCACTACACGCCGGGACAGCACGGGTGAGCAAGGCCGAGGTCTTCCGGGCGCTGCACCACGGGCGCCCGGCCGGTGATCCCCTGGTCCTGGCCGGCCCGTGGGACGCGGCGAGCGCCCGGGCCCTGGCGGCGGCCGGGTTCCCGGCGCTGGCGACGCCGAGTGCCGGGGTGGCGGCGAGTCTGGGGTACGCGGACGGCGCCACCCCCGCGGCGGAGATGTTCGCGGCGGTGGCGCGGATCGCGCGGGCCGTGGACGTACCGGTGTCGGCGGACGTGGAGGACGGCTACGGGCTGGCGCCGGAGGAACTGGTCGAGCGCCTGCTGGAGGCCGGGGCCGTCGGCTGCAACCTGGAGGACTCCAGCGGGGACGTCCTCAAGGACCCGCACGAGCACGCCGAGTGGCTGGCCGAGGTCCGCTCGGCCGCCGGTGACCGGCTGTTCCTCAATGCCCGTGTCGACACCTTCGCCCACGGCACCGGTGATCCGGACCAGGCCGTCGAGCGGGCCGCGCTGTACGTGGCGGCGGGCGCCGACTGCGTCTACCCGATCCACGCCCCCACCGCCGTACTCCCCCTGCTGCGCACCGGCGTCGAGGGCCCGCTGAACGTGTACGCCCGCGTGGACGGCGACGGCCCCTCGCCCGCCGAACTCGGCGAACTCGGGGCCACCCGCGTCACGTTCGGACCGGGCCTGCTGCGGCTGGCCCTGCGGTCACTGGACGCGCGTCCCTTCGGGGCGCCACCGAACCGCAGCGGACTTCGCCGGACCACTCAGACGTACGACGAACTGCCCGTCCCGGGGCGGAAGCGCCGGTAGAGCACCGCGCCGGCCGCCAGGGAGGCCAGGCTCACGGCGGCCGGTGCCCAGGGGCTGGCCGCGCCCGTGTGGGCGAGGGTGTCGGTCGTCCGCTGCTGCACGACGGTGGTCCGCCTCGGGTGCGTCTTGGCAGGGTGCTGCGGCTCGTGGTGCACCCGCGGCGTCGACGGGGTGGACGGGGTGGACGGGGCCGGCGCGTCGGGCTCGTCCGAGCCGTTGCTCGACTCGTTGCCGAAGACGGGGTTGAGGAGGCCCACCAGGTTCGCGCTGTTGCCGCTGATGTTCACGGGCACGTGGACCGGGACCTGGACGAGGTCGCCGGAGAGAACCCCCGGCGAGTCGTGGGCGGTTCCGTCGGCCTTGGCGTGGCCCGACGTGCTGGAGCCCGCCTTGCCCGGTGCCTTGTGCCCCTCGTTGGAGCACTTGTTGCCCATCGCGGGGTTGAGCAGCCCGACCACGTCCACGGTGTTCCCGCAGACGTTCACCGGGATGTCCACCGGCAGCTGGATGGCGTTGCCGGACGCCACCCCGGGGGAGTTGCTCGCGGTGCCGTCCGCGGCGGAGTCGGCGTGCGCCGTCCCCGCTACTGCCATCGCGCCAGAGGCGACGGCCATGGCGATCACACTGTTCCGGGTAACCCTTTTCATGGGGTACCTGCCCTTCCAGACGCGTCGCGGGCGGTCACCCGGACTCGGCGAAATGTTGGGGGGATCACTGAAGAGAGATGTAGAGAGAGGAAAGAGGTCGTCTGCCAGGTCAGAGCGCCTGGTTGTTGCAGCCCATGTCCGAGCCGAGGTGGCTCTGCTGCGCGCCCGGGTTCCCCTCGCCGTTCAGCAGGTTGCCCGCCAGGCCGGTGAGGGCGCTGATGTTGCCGAGCACCTCGATGTTCATGTCGTGGGAGCGGCACTCGGTGCCCTGGGTGACGTCGATGTCGTGACCGGGCTCACCGTGGGCGACGGCGGTGCCGCCGCCGAACGAGCAGACGCTGCCGAGGACGGCGGCGCCCACGAGGGCCGCCTTGTGGAGCTTGCGCATGGGTTCTCCGTTGGTCGAGCGGACGGGGATCCGCTACGGGTCGATGAAAGGTGCGGAAGGTGGCGGGAGGGCGTCAGCCGAGGCGGGGAAGCCCCAGTTGGCCGACGGGGGGCGCCGCGACCTGGCCGATTCCGACCGGTGCGAGCCCGGGCACGCCCGGCGCTCCGAGCACGGGGTTGATGAGCGGGTTCACCTGCGGGTTCACCTGGGGGTTCACCTGCGGGGTGACGCGCGTCGGGCCCTCAGGCGCGTAGCCCTGGGGAACGGCCAGCTGCGGGGCGACCTGCGGCATGACCTGGGGCATGACCTGCGGTACGACCTGCGGCGGGGCGGCCTGCGGCTGGGGCTGGGCGTACTGCGGCGCCGGCGCGTACTGCTGTGGCGGGTAGGCGGGGGCGGCCTGCGGCTGGGCGTACGGCTGGGGCGGCGGGGCCTGCTGGTACTGCGGCGCCGGGGCGTACTGCTGCTGCGGGTAGGCGGGGGCGGCGGTGGCCTGGGCCGAGCCCTGCGACGAGGCCGAGGCGGCGGCGTAACCGGTCTGCTGCTGCGGGTACTGCTGGGGCGGCGGGGCCTGCTGGTACTGCGGGGGCGGCGCCTGCTGCGGGTACTGCGGCGGCGCGGCCTGCTGCTGCGGGTAGGCGGGCACGGTGGCCTGGGCCGAGCCCTGGGTCTGGCCGGCTGCGTAGGGGGCCTGCGGCGGAGCGGGTGCCGGGGGCGGGGCCTGGGGATAGGGCTGGTCCGGGGCCGGGGCCGGAGCCGGACCGCCGTATCCGACGGGAGCGTCGGCATAGCTGACGCCGGCGCCGATGGCGGACAGTCCGCCGGCCGCCGCCAGAACGAGCGCGGCCTTGTGAAGCTTGCGCATGAAACCCTCGGCCCTTCGATACCTGGAGATGAGAAAGTCCATTGCGTTCGGTGCGGTCGCGCGTGCGGACGGTGCGGTAATGACACTGCACTTTCAGCAGCGGTGCTCCCGAGCAGCACGCGAACTTCGCATCGGAGCCGGCGGCGATTCGCCTCGTTCTCTTCAGGTCCTCGACCGCTGCCCTCTCCCCACCGGAACGAGGAATGCCGGGCCGGGGTCACGGCAATTCGGGATCGCATCACCCAATTGCCGTCACCAGTACGGACGTTGCCGCTCATATGCCTTTTAGCAAACGGGTGACACGACATCGCACCCGTATCCGGGTGCGCATGCACGTCGTTCCCCACGGGGTGAGGGCGAAGGGGCATCCCAGCCGTCCGGTGCGGCGATAAAGCGATAACCGCGCTGCCTCATCAGTCATTTCATCAGTTTCGTGCACAGATCAAATGAAGAGCCGAGGATTTCATGCGCAAGTTTCGGCAAGTCGCGCTCATCGTCGCAGCAGCCGGCGGCCTGACCGCTGTCGGCGCCGGCCCCAGCTCCGCCGCCCCCGTCACCTACGGGACCGGCCCGACTCCCCTGTCGCAGCCGGACGCCCAGGCCGCCGCGGCCACCTCCGCCGCGGCGACCGCGCAGACGTACGGCACGCCGGCCCCGCAACAGGCCCCGCAGCGCGGCACCGAGGTCGCCCCGCAGCTCAACCCCCAGCTGAACCCGCAGATCAGCCCCCAGATCTCGCCGCCGGCCCCGCAACAGGTGCAGGGCGGACCGGTGGAGCAGAACAACCTGTTCCGCCCGTACCAGGAGTGCAGCCCGCAGTCCCTGCTCGACGCGAACGTTCCCGTCGCCCTGCTCGCCGCCTCCCAGACCCGGGGCGTCGACTGCACCCAGGCCAACAGCCAGTCGAACGCCCTTGCCCGCGCCCAGTACCAGGGCTGACGGCCGTTCGACTCTTCGGGTGTTTCTGTCGCGTATCGCGGAGAACAGCGCGTCGTTGCCAGATTTGCCGTATTAGGTACTAATCTCCCGTAATTGTAAAAAGTCGATCTTCCACAGATCGCAACCCCCCACTCCACGGAGATGACATGCGCAAGCTTCGCAACGCTGCCGTCCTGGTCGCCGCTCTCAGCAGCATCGGCCTCGTCAGTGGCACGGCTTACGCCGGCGGCGAGGGCCACGGGCACGGCGACAAGTTCAACATCACCCAGAGCTCGCACTGCAAGTCGCACGACCTGAACCTCGACGTCCTCGGCGAGGTCGGTCTGCTCAACGGCCTGCTGGGCAGCGCCCTGAACGGTGAGGGCAACCCCGGCGCCCAGGCCACCAACCTCGGTTCGACGATGGGCTGCAACAACAGCGCCTTCTGAGGTCGGCAACAGCAGCGGTGAATGGTCCCGGCGCCCGGCGCCGGGACCATTCGTGTATGTCAACGGGTCGGCAAAGCAGCGAAATACAGCGGCATTCGGCGCGTCGCGCGGTTATCTCGGGTATTTCGTATCAGCCTTTATGACACAGATCGCGATGTCTCGCAGATCGCATCCACCACACCTCGTTCATCGGAGATGACATGCACAAGCTCCGCACCGCCGCCGTTCTCGTCACCGCTTTCGGGAGCTTCGGGCTCCTCGGCGCCGGCGCCGCTCACGCCGACCAGGGCTGGGGCAAGAAGGGCGACGAATTCAACATCCAGCAGAGCAGCAGCTGTAAGTCGCACGACCTGAACCTCGACATCCTCGGTGAGGTCGGCATTCTCAACGGCCTGGGCGGCAACCTGCTGAACGGCGAGGGCAACTCGGGTGCGCAGCAGTCGTCCCTGGGTTCGAGCATGGGCTGCAGCAACAGCGCGTTCGGCAAGTAGGACGCAACAACAGTCCCCGGTTTCCCGGCCGTCGGCCGGGAAACCGGGGACTTTCGTTTTCCGTGGCCCTCAGAACTCGACGTGCGGCCGCTTGAAGCCCTTGGGCAACTCGGTCTTGTTGGAGCAGTCCACGACCTCCCCGACGCCGTGGGATCCCTCACCCACGAGCTGGTCGTCCGGGAACACCACGCGCGGACGGTCCGAGGTCGAGCAGTCCTGTGCCTGCTTGACGACATGCGTGCCGTTCTTGTCGATACGCGTCTCGCTCTTGTGGACGCAGACGGTGCCGCCCTGGGCGGTGGTCCTGCAGTCGCCCGGGGCCGGGTCCGCGTACGCGTGCCCGGCGCCGACACAGAGCGCGGCGAGACTTCCGACGAGCCCCGAGACGGTGGCGATCTTCCGTGCAGTGAACATGAGTTGTCTTCCTCTGCGATGGGCGACGCAAAGCAGCCCGGACGCATACCTCGACTGAGTCGGGGTGCGTCCGGGCTGCTTTCGCCATGGTTGTCACTCAGCACACCGGCGAGCGGACCCAAGCGGTGCCGGCGCGGGATACCGAGTTCGTGCGGGGTGCGTTTTTACTCGCCACCCTGGTTCTGGTCGTAACCGCCCTGCTCGGGACCGGAGTTCCCCTGCTCCTGCGGCTGGCCCTCGGGCTGGGCCTCGGGCTGGGCCTGCGGCTCGGCCTGCGGAGTGGCGTAGTAACCGCCACCGACGGCCAGGGCGTTGGCCGTCGAGTTGGCCACGGCGGTGATCTGCGGAGGCGCGTCCTCGCCACCGGCGGCGGAGCTGACCCCGGCACCGAGGAAGGAGAGCCCCGCAACCGTCGCCGCTACGAGTGCGACGCGCTGAAACTTACGCATGATTGACCCTTTCTGGTCCAGGCGGTAGCGCCCGGCTTGACTACTTAATGTGAGCATATACACACACTCCGTAGCTAACCGAGGATCCACACCCGTCGAGTTGCGCTTCAGCCCCGTCTGTCGTACAAGCGCTACCGGCCGCCGACCGGAAGGATCCGGCCCATGACACCGAACGGGTCGGCGGGCGAGTCCGGCTCGTCACCCTTCTCCACGGGCGCCACCCCGACGGCTCCGGGGGAACAGGTCACCTCGGGCCCGAGCCGCTCCGTCCCCTGGCCCAGGACCGCGGGCAACTGCACGGGCTGCACCGGCTTGCAGGTCTCCTGGTGCGGAATCGTCGCGCCCTCGGGAACCTCCCCCTTGATCCGCTGGGTGCAGGTGAGGTTGCCCATGAGATCGTCGGTGCACTTGCCGGGACCGGCCGCGGCATACGCCGGGGCGAGGCCGGCACAGGCCACGGCGAGGCCGCCGAGGAGCCCCGAGACGGCCGCGATCTTCTTCCCGCTGATCTTCCCGCTGAACATGTGATGCGCTTCCTGTCGTGAGGACACCCGCCGAACTCAGCCGCCGAAAGCCTGGTTGTACTGGCCGCAGGTGGTGTCGAGGGTGTCGGCGAGGCCGAGCACGCCGATCGGGACGTCGTTCTCGGACACCGTCTGCGGGCTGCACTCCTGGTAGGGGCGGTAGTGGTTGGACACCTGCGGCCCACTGTCGTAGGACTCGGCCACGGCGGGGGCGGCGGCGACGGCGGACAGGCCGCCGGCGGCCGCCACTGCTGCGATCACGACCTGCTGAAGCTTGCGCATGGAACCCTCGGTCCTTTGCTCGTACAGCTGCTCATACAGCGATGCTGGTTGCCTAGCGTGATTGCATGAACACTAGCAGTAGTGGGACAAGGGGTTCCACAAAGGACATCCGCCCCGAGGGTGACATAGCAGCACATAATCACCTTATGGGTGGGGGGAGTTGAGTCAGGAGAGCGCCAGCTCCGCAGGCCGCGGGCGATCGGTCGCGGGCACGGAGAGGATCAGGTCCCGCAGCCGCTCGACGTACCGCCGCACGTTCTTGTAGGCGATGTCGGTGTCCGGGTAGCGGCAGGCGAACCACAGTCCTTCGTGCAGGCGGTTGACCCAGGCGCACACCTGGTCGCCGTACGAGACCCGCAGCAGCCCGTACGCCTTCTGCTCGGCCCAGTCGGCCGCGCCGGGGATGAGCCGGGCGTCCACGTACGAGATGATCGAGTACATGTCGGGCGAGGTCGGCCTGAAGTCGGCGCCGAGCAGCCGCAGTACGCGGGCGAGCGGGATCCGGGCCAGCGACCGGTTGGCCCGCAGCTCGGCGCGGACCGTGTCGAGCGCGGTCTCCAGGTCCCGGGCCGCGGGCACCTCGATGGGTGCGCCGCCGACGTACCAGCCCACCGAGTCCGACCACGCGGACTTCAGCCGGGTGTGGAAGGGCACGACGGTGCGGTACACCGGCTGGCCGCCGAGTTCGTGGACGATCAGGCTGGTGGCGGCCAGGATGCCCACCAGACTGCCGCCGTAGGGACGGCAGTACGCCTCGAACGCGGCGGCGGCGTCCGCGTCGACGAGCGGCTCGCACACCAGCTTCTGGGTGGGCAGCACCCCGCCGGGCTCGAGACCGAGGTCGACCGGGAACTCCGGGAGCCGGCCGCCGCACCGGGCGATGAACTCCCGCCAGCGCGCGACGATCGCATGAGCGTCGTCGATGCCGTCCGCGTTCGCCCGCTCCTGCTCGCAGAAGTCGACGTAACTCCCCACGGACGGACCGGCGACGGGACTTCCCTCGACGGCGGCCGCGTACAGCCCGTTGATCTCCTCGGGGAGCCGGTGGATCGAGTAGGCGTCGACGTTGGTGTGGTCGAAGGCCATGTACACGCTGGTGGAGTCCTCGCGTACGACCGCCGTGTAGATGAGGTTCGGCCAGCCGAGCGCGTCCGCCGCGGCGTCGAACCGATCCTGCAGGTACCGGGTGAGCGCCCCCGCGTCGGTGAACTCGCCGACCACCTCGCGGTGCAGGGACACGTCGCTCTCGGCGAGCGTGAACCGCTGCATGTCGTCACCGGCCCACCGGAAGCCGCTGCGCAGCGTCTCGTGACGCAGCGTCCAGCCGCGCAACGC
This sequence comes from Streptomyces sp. NPDC104761, assembly GCF_055583445.1. Lineage (NCBI taxonomy): Bacteria > Bacillati > Actinomycetota > Actinomycetes > Kitasatosporales > Streptomycetaceae > Streptomyces > Streptomyces sp. NPDC104761. The sequence goes on from NZ_JBVJNZ010000005.1 coordinate 53,761, forward strand.
CCCTTCCAGCGCGTCGAGATCGACCTCGCCAGGCAGGTCGAACGCCGCACCGAGCCAGGTCGGTACGAACAGCCCGTCCTCGCGCACCGACCGGGCTGTTCTGATGTGCGACTCCTGGATGTACGCCGGCGGCCGCGGATCCGGCGGCAGTGCCGCCGCGGCCGCGATCGTCACCGGGCTGAACCTCCACTCGACGAGCCGTCCGGGCCGGATCTCACAGCGCTGGATGTCAGAAATTCGCACGGTGGCTCTCCTTCGCAGAAGACACCAGCTTCATCAACAACGGCAAGCCGTACGCGCGCGATGATCGCTGTGTCGCCGTGAGTTCAGCGGGACGTGTGACGTCTCGAACGGACAAGCGCACCACGTCACTCGTACCTGTAGATCCCACGCACGTCCTCCAGTTCGGCCGGGGTGACGTTCCAGGGCGGCAGTTGCTGGTACCGGGCCACGACCCGGCCGTGCTGGGGATCACCCGCGCCCGGGGGCTCGGCGGGAAGGTAGGTGTGGCCGGGGTGGCGTTGCTGCCAGCGGGTCCACAGCAGGTCGACGAAGGAGTGATGCAGCCAGAAGACCGGGTCGTTGACGGACGCGGCGCTGACCATCACCCCGCCGACCCAGTGGTGGACCCGGTTGTGGTTCTGCCAGGAGACGCTGCCCCGGCCGCTCCCCCAGCCCTCCAGCTTGTTGCGGTAGCCGCGGGTGACGGCCGAGTTCCAGGGCCAGCTGTCGTAGACCGGGTCGGCCAGCGCCCACTCGACGTCGCGGCCGGTCGGCAGCTGGATCGGGGCACGGGCACGGCCGAGGTCGCGGGTGAGGTACGGCACGTCGGTCACGTTCTCGGTGATCTTCCAGTGGCCCGCCCGGTAGGCGAACGGGCCCGTGATCACCTGCCGGTCCGTGCGCCGCCCGTTGCCGCCGAGCAGGTCATCGGCCCACGGCAGGGAGTCCGGTGTCCGGTCCCGGGTCCAGTCCCAGTACGGCACCGTCACCGAGGCGTCCACCCTGCGCAGCGCCCGCTCCAGTTCGAGCAGCAGCTTGCGGTGCCAGGGCAGGAAGGAGGGCGCCATGTGGGCGGTGCGCAACCGGTGTTCCCGGTCGGCGGAGTTGTGCGCGATGTGGATCCGCACGAACTCGTCGTACTCGCCCCGCCGTTTGACCTCCAGCAGCGCGCCCACGAACCGGCGCCGCTCGGCTCGGGTCAGCCTGTTGACGTTCTTGCGCGTGTAGACCACGTACGCCTCCCTCGGGCATCGGCCGGAGGGGTAACCGCCAAACACACCTTCGGGTCACCGGCGCTACGGCCGGACCGGTGACGCGAAGGTGTGTCCGGCGGGCGGTTCAGGACAGCCAGCGCTTCCACACCTCGGGGTGGCCGTCCACCCACTTCTTCGCGGCCTCCTCGGGGCTCAGCTTCTGGTCGGCGATCATCAGGGAGACCTGGTCCTGGTCCTCGGTCGTCCACGTGAACTTCTTCAGGAAGGCCGCCGCCCTGCCCCCGCTGTGCGCGAAGTCGGTGTTGAGGTACTTCTGCAGCGGGGTGTGCGGATACGCGCAGGCGACCTTGGCCGCGTCGGCGTCGCAGCCCTCCTTGTACGCCGGCAACCGCACCTCGGTCATCGGTACCTTCTTGAACAGCCACTGCGGGGCGTACCAGTAGGTGAGGAAGGGCTTCTTCTCCTTGGCGAACTGCTTGATCTGGGTGATCTGCGCGGCCTCGGACCCGGCGAAGACGACCTGGTAGTCCAGCTTCAGGTTGCTCACCAGCGCCTTGTCGTTGGTGACGTACGACGGTGAGCCGTCCAGGAGCTGTCCCTTGCCGCCGCTCTCCGCGGTGCGGAAGAGCGAGGCGTACTTGTTCAGGTTCCTCCAGTCCGTGATGTCCGGGTGCTGCCTGACGAGATAGGTCGGCACGAACCACCCGATGTGCCCGGTGACCCCGAGCTTCCCGCCCCGGCTGATGGTCTTCTTGTCGTCGACGTACCGCTTCTCCTGGTCCGGGTGCCCCCAGTCCTCCAGGATCGCGTCGACGCGGCCCTGGCTGAGCGCGTCCCAGGCCGGGACCTCGTCGACCTGCACGGTGTCGACGCGGTAGCCGAGCTTGTGCTCGAGGAGGTACTGGGCGACGGCGACGTTCGACTGCGCGCCGACCCAGGACTGCACGGACAGGGTCACGGTCTTCGAGCCCTGCGCGCCGGCGAACGGCGAGGCCTGCTTGGTCATGTCGGCGGCACCGCACCCGGTGGCGAGCACGAGGACGGAGGCGGCGGCGACGAGTGTCGTACGGCGCATGGTCACGCTCCCTTCCGCGTACGGCGTTCCGTGGGCTGGGTGACCCGGTCGAGCATCAGCCCCAGGCAGACGATGGCGGCACCGGCGACCAGCCCGGTGGCCAGGTCGCCCTGGGCGAGGCCGAAGGCGACGTCGTACCCGAGGGCGCCACCGCCCACCAGGCCGCCGATGATGACGACGGCGAGGACGAGTACCACGCCCTGGTTGACGGCGAGCAGCAACGCGGGGCGCGCGAGCGGGAGTTGGACCTGCAGCAGCTGCTGGCGCCCGGTCGCGCCGAGCGACCGCGCGGACTCCAGGGCGGCCGGGTCCACCTGGCGCAGCCCCTGCGCGGTGATCCGTACGACGGCCGGCAGCGCGTAGACGACGGCGGCGGCGACGGCGGGCGCGCGGCCGACGCCGAACAGTGCGACGACCGGGATGAGGTACACGAACTGCGGCATGGTCTGGAAGACGTCCAGGACGGGCCGCAGGACCCGCTCCACGCGGTCGCTGCGGGCGGCGGCGATGCCGGTGGTGAAGCCGAGGACCAGGGTCACGGCGACGGCCGCGAGGACCTGGGACAGGGTGTCCAGCGACGGCTCCCACACCCCCAGCACGCCGATCGCGGCCATCGCGAGGACGGCGGTCAGCGCGGTGCGCCAGGTGCCGATCAGCCAGGCCAGCGCGGCGACCACGAACAGCACCGCCCACCAGGGCAGCCACTGCAGCCCCGAGCGCACGGGGTCGAGGACCCAGGTGGTGAAGTGCGCCGCCCAGTCGGCGGTGCCGCCCACGACCGGGACGCCCGAGTACAGGTGGGCGGTCATCCAGTCGACGGCGCGGTTGACCGGTTCGGCGAAGTCCAGGGTCCAGGCGGTGGGCCAGTCGAGGCGGCCGAGGAGCCGGGCGGCGAGCGCGACGGCGACGGCGGCGCCGAGGCCGTACAGGAGGCCGGCGGCCGGCTTCCGGGTGTCGCCGCGCTCGCCCGCCGCCGCGGTGATGCGGTCCAGTACGACCGCGAGCAGCACGATGGGGACACCGGCGGCGAGGGCCGCGCCGACGTCGACCGACGCGAGGGCCTGGTAGACGCGGTCGCCGAGACCGCCGGCGCCGATGACGGAGGCGATGACCGCCATCGACAGCGCCATCATGATCGTCTGGTTGAGGCCGAGGAGGAGTTCCTTGCGGGCCAGCGGGATGCGGGCGGTCAGCAGCCGCTGTGCGCCGGTGGCGCCGAGCGAGTCGACGGCTTCCAGTACCTCGGGGTCGGCGCCGCGCAGGCCGAGGGCGGTGAGCCGGGCCATGGGCGGGGCGGCGTAGACGACGGTGGCGAGGACGGCGGCGGGGACGCCGATGCCGAAGACCAGGACGACGGGGAGGAGGTAGGCGAAGGCGGGCAGCACCTGCATGGTGTCGAGGACCGGGCGCAGGGCGCGGTGCAGCCGGTCGGAGAGCCCGGCACCGAGGCCGAGCACGAGGCCCACGGCCACGGACGCGAGTACGGCCACGACCATCAGCGCGAGGGTCTGCATCGTCGGCACCCACATGCCGAGGGCACCGCAGGCGAGGAACGCCACGGCCGTACCCGCGGCGAGCCGCGGGCCCGCGACGCGGTGCGCGACGGCGGCGGCGAGCACGGTGACGCCGGGCCAGCCCGCGGCGAGGAGGGTCAGGTAGACGGCGCGGACGGTCAGGACGACGGCGTCGCTGATGTAGCCGAAGAAGTAGAGGAAGAGGGGGTGCGTGTCCCGGTTGTCGACGACCCAGTTGCTCGCGGAGGTGAGGGGGGAGGAGAGGTCGACGGTGAGGTGGCCGGGCCAGGAGGCGGACGCCCAGCGGGCGTTGGCGAGGGGGACGAGGATCGCGGCGGCCACGGCCAGGACGAGGAGCTTGCGGGCGGCCCGGCCGGCAGGGAGCGTCACCCGACGAGGACTGGGAACACTGATCGTCGCCATCAGACGTCCTCCGGGCTGGTGCGGGGGGCGGGCGGTGTCACTCGCCCGCGCTCACGAGGTGCCGCCGCGCCCACCCTCCCCATCGCCCCAGCGGCACCACTGCCCGCGGCTGAGGGGGTATCGGCAACCCCCGCGGCCGAGGCGGTGTCGGCGGGGGTGGTGTCGGTGGCAGGTCCACCTTCCAGCGAACGCTCCCCATCCCCACCCAGGGGCGCGGGGAACTGCGCGACCGGCCCACGACCACCCGCGGCCGAACCACCACCCGCAGCCGAACCACCACCCGCGGCCGCGGGACCCTCCAGCGAACGCTCCCCATCCCCACCCAGGGGCGCGGGGAACTGCGCGACCGGCCCACGACCACCCGCGGCCGAAGTGCCACAGGCACCCCCCTTCGCCACGACCCCGAGCAGTGTGTCGGCGTCGACGACGCCCACGCAGCGGTCCCCGTCCACGACGCGCGCCGGGACACCGGCCTCCGCCACCACCTCGATCGCCTCGGCGACCGTCGCTTCAGGGGCGACCGCAGGGCCGTCGGCCGAGCCGGTCTCCGCCTGCGCACGCATCGCGGAGCGGACCGTCATCACCTGCTCGCGCGGCACGTCGCGGACGAACTCGCGGACGTAGTCGTCGGCCGGGGAGCCGACGATCTCCTCCGGGGTGCCCAGCTGGACCACCCTGCCGTCCCGCATCAGGGCGATGCGGTCGCCGAGTTTGAGCGCCTCGGACAGGTCATGGGTGATGAAGACCATCGTGCGGCCCTCCTCGCGGTGCAGGCGGACCACCTCCTCCTGCATGTCCCGCCGGATCAGCGGATCGAGCGCGCTGAACGGCTCGTCGAACAGGAGGACCTCGGGGTCCACCGCCAACGCCCGTGCGAGACCGACCCGTTGCCGCTGGCCGCCGGACAGCTGGCCGGGGCGGCGCTGCTCCATGCCGTCGAGGCCGACCTTGGTGACGACCTCTGCGGCCCGCGCACGCCGCTCGGACCTGCCGATGCCCTGGATCTCCAGGCCGTACGCCACGTTGTCGAGGACGGACCGGTGCGGGAGGAGCCCGAAGTGCTGGAAGACCATCGCGGCCCGGTGCCGGCGCAGTTCCCTCAGCCGGGCCTTGTCCATCGCGCGGACGTCCTCGCCGTCGATGGCGATGGCACCGGCCGTGGGCTCGATGAGCCGGGTCAGGCAGCGGACCAGGGTGGACTTGCCGGACCCCGACAGGCCCATCACCACGAAGACCTCGCCCTTGCGGACGTCGAAGGAGACGTCGCGGACGGCGGCCGTGCAGCCGGTGCGGGTGCGGAGCTCGGCCGGGGACAGGCCGGTCAGTTCGGGGTCGGCCGGGACGCGGTCGGCCTTGGGACCGAACACCTTCCACAGGCCCTCGACGGAGAAGACAGGGGTCGTACCGTTCATCACGCACCGCCCTTCAGGAGGTCCACGGCCCGTTCGCCGACCATCAGCACCCCGATCATCGGGTTCACGGCCGGCATGGCCGGGAAGACGGAGGCGTCGGCGATGCGGATGCCGTCCAGGCCGCGGATGCGCAACTCGGGATCGACGACGGCCAGTTGGTCGTCGGCCGCACCCATCCTGCAGGTGCCGGCCGGGTGGTAGACGGTGTGCGCGACCTTGCGGGCGTACTCGCTCAGTTCCGCGTCGCCCTGGATCTCCGGGCCGGGGCACACCTCGCGCTTCAGCCAGCCCGCCAGCGGCTCGGTCCTCGCGATCTCGCGGGCGATGCGGATGCCGTCGACGAGGGTGCGACCGTCGTAGTCGTCCTCGTCGGTGAAGTACCGGAAGTCGAGCGCGGGCTTCACGGACGGGTCGGCGCTGGTCAGGTAGAGGCGGCCGCGGCTGCGGGGTTTGGGGATGTTCGGGGTCATCGAGACGCCGTGCGCGGGGCGTTCGTAGCCCAGGCGCTCGGGGTTGTCGGTGAACGGGACCTGGTAGAAGTGGAACATCAGGTCCGGACCCGCCTGTTCGGGGTCGCGGCGGACGAACAGGCCCGCGTCGGAGTCCATCGCGGAGTTCTCCGGGATCGGGCCGTTCGTCTCCCAGACGATCACCGACTCGGGGTGGTCGAGGAGGTTCTCGCCGACGCCCGGGAGGTCGTGCGCGACCGGGATGCCGAGGGCCTCGAGGTCCGGCGCCGGGCCTATGCCCGAGTGGAGGAGCAGGCGCGGGGAGTCGACGGCGCCGGCGCACAGCACGACCTCGTTGCGGGCCCGTATCAGCAGCTCCTCGCCGTCCTTGGTGCGGACGTGCACGCCCTCGGCACGGGTGCCGTCGAGCTCCAGCCGGTATGCCCAGGTCTCCAGGAGGAGCCGGAGGTTGGGGCGCTCGTCCAGCACCGGGTGGAGGTAGGCCACCGACGCGCTGGACCGCTTGTTGGTCTCGGGATGGTAGGCGAGGTCGAAGAAGCCGACGCCCTCCGTGAAGGGCCGGCGGTTGAACCCCTCCACGCGCGGGACACCGAGCGCCTCCTGGGCCGCGTCGACGAAGTCGCGGGCGATGGCGTTCCGGTCCTTCTCGTCGACCGGGACGATGTTGTTGAGGAGGCGGGCGTAGTAGGCCTCCATCGGCACCGCGCCCCAGCCCTTGGCTCCCGCCTCCTCCCACTCGTCCCAGTCGGAGGGCAGCGGTTTGAAGGAGATGAGGGTGTTGTGGCTGGAGCAGCCGCCCAGCACCCGGGCGCGGCTGTGCCGGATGTGGGAGTTGCCGCGTGGCTGCTCGGTGGTCGGGTAGTCGTAGTCCAGGTCGCCGCCGAGCAGGCCCATCCAGCGGCGCAGGGTGAGGACGTCGTCGCGGCCGACGTCGCTGGGGCCGCCCTCGATGACGGCGACGGTGACGTCCGGGTTCTCGGTGAGGCGGGAGGCTATGACGGAACCGGCGGTTCCGCCGCCGATGACGACGTAGTCGTAGACGTGGGGTGTGTGGGACATGGGGGGAGCTCCAAGAGGCTTCTTCGGTACGGCGGTCGGAAGAACTCAGCCGGCGAACCAGCGCACCGGCTTCGGCGCGAGGTTCTGGTACACGTGCTTGGTCTCGCGGTACTCGGCGAGTCCGGCGGGGCCCAGCTCGCGGCCGGTCCCGCTCTTTCCGAAGCCGCCCCACTCCGCCTGCGGCAGGTAGGGGTGGAAGTCGTTGATCCAGACGGTGCCGTGCCGCAGCCGCCCCGCGACCCGGCGGGCCTTCCCGGCGTCCGTGCTCCACACGGCGCCCGCGAGTCCGTACTCGGTGTCGTTGGCGAGGGCGACCGCCTCGTCCTCGGTGCGGAAGGTCTCGACGGTGAGGACCGGGCCGAAGACCTCCTCGCGCACGACCCGCATGCCGCGGTGGCACTGGTCGAGGACGGTGGGTTCGTAGAAGTAGCCGCCGGCCGGGCGGTCGGCGGACGGTTCGGGGCGCTTGCCGCCGGCGCGCAGCACCGCGCCCTCCGCCAGCGCCGACGCCACGTACTCCTCGGTCTTGGCGCGCTGCTGCGCGGAGACGAGTGGGCCGCACTCGACGCCGTCCGCGGTGCCCCGGCCGAGCCGGATCCGGGCGGCGCGGCGGGCGAGTTCGGCGACGAACCGCTCCCTGACCGGCTCCTCGACGATCAGCCGGGCGCCGGCCGAGCAGACCTGGCCGCTGTGGATGAACGCCGCGTTGAGGGCCTGGTCGACGGCGGTGTCGAAACCTTCCTGCGTGGCGCAGGCGTCGGCGAAGACGACGTTGGGGTTCTTGCCGCCCAGTTCGAGCGCGACCTTCTTGACAGTGGGCGCGGCTGCCTGGGCGACCTTGGTGCCGCTGACCAGGCCGCCGGTGAAGGAGACCAGGTCGACGTCGGGGTGCTCGGCGAGGCGGGCGCCGACGGTGTGGCCGGGGCCGGTGACGAGGTTGGCGACTCCGGCGGGCAGCCCGGCCTCGGCGAGCAGTCCGATCAGGGCGACCGTCGTCAGCGGGGTGAGTTCGCTCGGCTTGACCACGAAGGTGTTGCCGGCCGCGAGCGCCGGGGCGATCTTCCAGCTCGCCTGGAGGAGCGGGTAGTTCCAGGGCGTGATCAGCGCGCACACGCCGACCGGTTCGGACACGACGACGCTGTGGATGTCGGCCGACCCCGCGTCGACCACACGGCCCGCGCCCTCCGCGGCGACCAGGTCGGCGAAGTAGCGGAAGGCGTCGGCGACGCAGTCGATGTCGACGCGGCCCTCCTCGACCGTCTTGCCCGCGTCCCGGCTCTCCAGGAGACCGAGCTGTTCGCGGTCGCGTACGAGGAGGTCGGCGACCCGGCGGAGCAGGGCAGCGCGCTCGGCGACGGGGGTCCGGGGCCAGTCGCCGGTGTCGAAGGCGCGCCGGGCGGCGGCCACCGCCGTCTCGGCGTCCTTCTCGTCACCTTCGGCGACCACGGCGAAGGGCAGGCCGTCCGCGGGGTCGATGATCTCGCGTGTCGCGCCGGAGACCGCTGCCAGCCAGTCGCCTCCGGCATGGATGGTCGCTCGTGCCGTGCTGTCCGCCATGATCGGTATTGCCTTCCGTTCCTGTTCGGTACCCCTGTGTGACAACGGGGTCACCCTCGGGGACCGTCGGCACCTGCCCTGGACCTCGGATTGCATGCGCAATCGCCGACCGAAAGTGTGCGGCGTCACTGAACAGTCGGACATGCATGAACAAACCCCCCGAGGAGAGCGAAGGCTCCTCGGGGGGCGGTTCGGGTTTCAGGACGTGGTACCCGCCGATGCGGTGGGCGTGGCGTGCCGGGGGCCGCTCCTGGTCGAGATCTGGCCGACGAGCTCCCAGAAGCAGACCAGGGCGGTGACGGGCGGAATCCCGAAGATGACTAAGGACAGCAGGGCGTGGGAGGAGTGGCTGATGCACAGGGCCACGGCCACGACGGAGGCGGCCAGCACCACGCACCAGGACCGGCGCGCGCTCCGGCGCTGCGCGGTGGCCCGCAGGACGGACAGCGCCGCCACGAACCACGGGCCGTAGACCGTCAGCGGCCAGTACTGCGCCAGTCCGCCGGGGAGCACCGAGGAGGCGATACCGCGCAGCTGGGCGTAGGAGTAGCAGAGGGACCAGGCCAGCATGGACACCGCGCACAGCGAGACCGTCGCGATCAGGAACGTGATGTGCGTGACGCTCCGGCCGCCGTCGAGCAGGTGGGAGTCGTGGCGGACCCGGTGGCGGACCCTCCGGCGGCTGCCCCGGCGCTGGGCGGGCACGTCCAGCAGGGTGGGGGCCGTGGCCACCGTCGGTGCGGACAGTATCTGCGCCAGCTCCTCGACCGGGTCCCAGTCGTTCGCCGCGACGTCCGGCTCCGGGACACCCCAGGCATGGTCGTAGAGACCGGGGTGGTCATAGAAGCCGGGGTGGTCGTAGAGACCAGGCCCCGAGTCGTGCTGAATCCCGTCCATCGATTACCTCCGCGCCCTGCCTCAGAAGGCTCCGTACAGATCTGCCATGGTCCGCCGATATTCATTTTCCATCGTGTTGATTCTCTTCAGGAAATCATCGAGCAGGTCCGAGCATGAGGTGATATCCATACCACCGGGCCAGCGCAGCACGGTTGTCGGATGATCTTCGGCTGCGCACCAGTCCAATCGCGTCACGGTCACCTAACGACCGTCGCGTCGGGCGGGGTTTGGAGCGTTCGGGGGAATTCAGTCACCCGGAAGAGAAGTTATATAATTCGCACCGCCCGCACATTCGAAGAAATTTTGAATGCCCGGGCGATTACGTTCCGTGAGTACTGAATTTAAATGAACGGCTGCGGTCAGGCGCCGGCAACGGCGCCAAAGGCCTCGGTCATCAGCTCCCGTACGCAGTTCCGCAGCCAGGCGTGCGCCGGGTCGGCGTCGTGGCGGGGATGCCAGGCCAGGCCGATGGGGACCGGCGGCAGCGGCAGCGGGACCTCGAAGGTGGTCAGGCCGAGGGCGGTGGCCAGCGGGACGCCCCAGGAGGTGATCAGGCCGATCAGGTCGGAGTCGCGGAGCACGAAGAGGGAGGCCGGGAAGGTGCCGACGGTACCCACCACCCGGCGTTCCAGGCCGAGTTCGGCCAGCGCGGCGTCGACCGGGCCGTGCAGCCTGCCGCGCCGCGAGACGTTCAGGTGACCGGCCGCGGCCGCGTACCGCTCGGGGGTCAGCTCGCCGGCCAGCAGCGGGTGCCCGGACCGTACGACGCCGAGCATGCGGTCCTCGTGGAGCTGCTCCACCCGCACCTCGGGCGCGGTGGTGTCGATCGCCCCGACCTCCAGGTCGGCCGTGCCCTGCCGCAGGTACGGCAGGTCCACATGGGCCTCGCCGAGGAACCGGATGCGGATGCCGGGCGCCTCCGCGGCGGCCCTGGCGAAGAGGACGGCGGCGTGGGTGCCGGCGATCGTGTCGGAGCCGACGATGGTGAACGTCCGCGAGACGGTGCGCAGGTCGGCGTCCCGGCCCGGCGCGAACAGCGCCCGCGCCCGCTCCACCACCGCGCTCACCTCGGCGCGCACGGCCAGCGCGTGCGGGGTCGGCACCATCCGGCGCCCGGCGCGCACCAGTACGGGATCGCCGAGCGCCCGGCGGATCCGGCCGAGGGTGCGGCTCATGGCCGGCTCGGACAGGTGCAGCCGCCGTGCGGCCCCCTGCACGCTCTCCTCCTCCAGGAGCACGTCCAGCGCGACCAGCAGGTTCAGGTCGAGGCCCGCGGGAGATGCGGCGGATTGCGTCATACGCAGTCGTCCCTTGCAAAGGTTGCACTGGAAAGCAGGTCAGCGCCGAGCCTACGGTGACGGGGCAGCCCACACCCCACCCATCAGCTCCCTGGGAGGAGCCGTGCCCTCGCACGCCCTGAAACGCCCCGTCCTGCTCGTCCTGTGCGCCTGCGTGCTGGTCGCGCAGAGCATGGTCGCCGCCATCAACCTGCTCATCCCCGAACTGGCCGGGTCGTCCCTGCACCCCTCGCACAGCGAGATCCTGTGGACCGTCGACGCCTACGTCATCGCCTTCGCCGGTCTGCTCGTCCCGGCCGGCGCGCTCGGCGACCGGCACGGCCGCAAGGGCGCCCTGCTGGCGGGCCTCGCCCTGTTCGCGGCGGGCGCGGCCACCAGCGCGCTCGCGCCGGATCCCGCCGTACTGATAGCCGGCCGCGGCCTGTCCGGCGCCGGCGCCGCCCTGATCACCCCGGCCACCCTCTCGATCCTGGTCCGCCTCTCCGCCCCCGAGCAGCGGGCCCGTGCCCTCGCCTCCTGGACCCTGGCCCTCGGCCTGGGCGGCGCGGCCGGCAACCTGGGCGGCGGTCTGGTCGGCCAGTTCCTGTCCTGGCGGGCCCTGTTCGCCGCCATGGTCCCGCTGGCCGCGCTGCTCGCCCTGGCCGTCGCCGTCATCACCCCGCGCACCGACCGCTCCGCGCACAGCAACCTCGACCCGCTCGGCACCGTGCTCCTCACGGCGGGCCTGATGGCGGTGCTGTTCGGCATCATCGAGGGCACCACGTACGGCTGGACGTCGGCGCCCATCCTCGGCGCCTTCGCGGCCGGCGCCGTCCTGACCGCCCTGTTCACCGCGCACGCCCTGCGCTCGCCGCGCCCCCTCTTCGACCCCCGGGTCTTCGCCTCAGCCCGGCTGCGCTCGGCGTCCCTCGGCACGGCGGCCGGGTTCTTCGGCCTCTTCTCCCTCTTCTTCGTCAACTCGCAGTACCTGCAGGGCATCAAGGGCTACGACGCGGCCGTGACCGGTGTCGCCATCATGCCGCTGACGATCGGCATGGCCCTGGTCCCGAGGCTCGCCGCCCGCTGGTCGGGCCATCCGCGCGCGGTCGTCGGCGCCGGGCTCGCCCTGATCGGCCTGGGCCTGCTCGGCGCGTCCACCGTCGACGCGGCCACGCCGTACTGGGCGTACGCCTGCTGGCTGCTGGTCATCTCGGCCGGCACCGGGCTTTCGATGCCCGCCCTCACCCTCGGCGTGGTCAGCTCGCTCCCGCCGCACCAGGCGGGCCTCGGCTCCGGGCTCGGCACCACGGCCCGGGAGACCGGCGCGGCCCTCGGGGTCGCGGTCACCGGCACGATCCTGGGCAGGCACAGTGACCTCGCCTCCGGGATGGGGCCGGCCCTGCGTACCGTCGCCCTGCTGGTGCTCGCGGCGACGGCGCTCGTGGTGGCCGGCTACGGCGGCCGCACCCCGACACGTACTATCGCGTCCGATCCGGAACGCGTACTATCGCGTTCGACCGATGCCTGAGCAACTCCCGCCGCACCCCGGCCCGTTGAGGAGCCCCCCGATGCCCGCCCTGCTGAACCCCGTCCTCGACCTGCTGACCCTGCGCGGCACCGTCACCGAGGCCGAACAGCTCACCGCCCGGATGCGCCGGCTGCGCGTCGACGGCGACCGGCTCGCCGGCCTCGACGTCCGGCCCGGCCAGCAGGTCCGGGTCCTGGTCGCCGGCCTGACCCTGCGGACGTACTCGGTCTGGCGCTACGACCCGTCCGGCGTCGTCGAACTGTGCGTCCTCGACCACCCCGAGGGCGGGCCGGGCGCCCGGTGGGGCCGGACCGCCCAGAAGGGCGATCCGGTGCGGCTGCGCGGGCCCGAGGGCACCTTCACGCTGCGCCCCGACGCCGCCCACCACGTGTTCGTCGGCGACGAGACGGCGGCGGTCGCCTTCGGCGCGATACTCGCGGCGCTGCCCGAGGAGGCCCGGATCTCCGGCTGCGTCGAGACGGAGACGGCCGCCGACCGGCTGCCCCTCAACCACGCGGAGCGCCTCGACTGGGTGCTCAGGACCGAGACCACGCTGCCGGAGGCGGTACGGCGGCTCGCTCCCGAACCCGGCGGGGTGGCGTACGTCGCCGGGGAGGCGCGGGCCGTGCAGGCGGTGCGGAAGGTGCTGGTCCAGGAGGCGGGGTGGGACCGGCGCGCGGTCCTGACCAAGCCGTTCTGGACGCCGGGGAAGCGCGGGTTGGAGTAACCGCTCACCGCACGCGGACGGGCCCCGCTCCGGAGGAGTCCGGCGCGGGGCCCGTCGGGGTGCGGGAGGCTCAGATGAGGCCGAGGGCGCGGACCGCCTCGCGCTCCTCCGCCAGCTCCTGCACCGAGGCGTCGATGCGGGCGCGGGAGAAGTCGCTGATCTCCAGGCCCTGGACGATCTCGTACCGGCCGTCCTTGGTGGTGACCGGGAAGGAGGAGATCAGGCCCTCCGGGACGCCGTAGGAGCCGTCCGAGGGGATGCCCATGGAGGTCCAGTCGCCGTCGGCGGTGCCGTTGACCCAGGTGTGCACGTGGTCGATCGCGGCGTTGGCCGCGGAGGCCGCGGAGGAGGCGCCGCGGGCCTCGATGATCGCCGCACCGCGCTTGGCGACGGTCGGGATGAACTCCTCGGCCAGCCACTTCTCGTCGTTCACGACCTCGGCGGCGTTCTTGCCGGCCACCGTGGCGTGGAAGATGTCGGGGTACTGGGTGGCGGAGTGGTTGCCCCAGATGGTCAGGCGCTTGATGTCGGCGACCGTGGAGCCCGTCTTCTTCGCGAGCTGGGTCAGCGCGCGGTTGTGGTCCAGGCGGGTCATCGCGGTGAAGCGCTCGGCCGGTACGTCCGGGGCGGCGGCCTGGGCGATCAGCGCGTTGGTGTTGGCAGGGTTGCCCACGACCAGGACCTTGATGTCGTCCGCGGCGTGGTCGTTGATGGCCTTGCCCTGCGGCTTGAAGATGCCGCCGTTGGCCTCCAGGAGGTCACCGCGCTCCATGCCCTTGGTGCGGGGGCGGGCGCCGACCAGGAGGGCGACGTTGGCGCCGTCGAAGGCGACGTTCGGGTCGTCGGAGATGTCGATGCCCTGGAGCAGCGGGAAGGCGCAGTCGTCGAGCTCCATGGCGGTGCCCTCGGCGGCCTTGAGCGCGGGGGTGATCTCCAGGAGGCGGAGCCGGACCGGCACGTCCGCGCCGAGCAGCTGGCCGGAGGCGATGCGGAAGAGCAGGGCGTAACCGATCTGGCCGGCCGCGCCGGTGACGGTGACGTTCACGGGAGTGCGGGTCATGGCGTTCTCCGTATGACAGCTGGCGGTGGGCGTCCTTGCCCTGGGTGCCCTGGGGTGCGGACGTACAAATGATCGATCTCTTGGTATCAAGAGATCCACCGGTCAGGCTATCGCGCATCAAGGATGCCCGAGGGCGAGGGGTCCGTGTGGCTCACCCCACAAAAGAGGCGGCCGCCTGTCCGGGAGAGGTGAGACAGCGCGGCCGCCGCTCGGGGTCCCGATTCCGGACTCCCGTGGGGGATACCTGTCGCGTGCCCAGGACGGAAGCCGCCATTCCTGTGTGCCGCCGATTTCTTCGTGGGGGGCAGCCGCAGGGTCCGGGGGCTGCCGCCCCCGGGCTCCCGCTCGTCGGCCTCCGGCCTCGTCCTCGAACGCCGGACGGCCCGTTGTGGTCATGCTTCCTACGGCGTGCACCCCGTCCGCCCCGACGCCAGCGTCGCGCACGCCTTCGCCGCCGCCGCGTCCCGCACCGCCACCATCGGCGTGTACGCGATCGTGTCGCCGGTGGCCGTGATGTCCCCGCGTTCCGTGGTGGTGCCGGCCGTGACCCGGACCGAGTCGCCCTGGGCGGCCCCCGTGATGCGGCCCCAGGCGGCGCCGCAGGTCCGGCTGTAGCGGACCTCCAGCGTGGTCGCGCCGACGGTGACGGTCTTCGCGGTGGTCACGAGGTCGCCGCTGCACCCCATGGCCTCCGCGTCCTTGCCGGTGCAGCCGGTGCCCGCGCACTTCACCCCGGCCGGGAGACCGCTGCTGGTGGCGGTGGAGGGGGTGGCCGGGGCGCCGTTGCCCTGGTTCTTCCGTCCGCCGCCGTCGCCCCCGGTGAGGAAGAGGACCGCGGCGACGACCACGACCACGCCGACGGCACCGGCGAGGAACATCGTCAGCCGCCGCCTGCCGCCGCCGGGTGGGGCCGCGGGCGTCGCCGGACCGCGCGAACCCCCCGCGCCCTCCCGGCGGTTCGCGTCGGGCGCCGTCGGCTGGGGCGGGATGGTGGGCGAGACGCCCGCCGGCCCGGCGATCCCCGGCACCGCCACCGCGCTGCCCGCCCGGCGCGGCGCCCTGCCGCCTCCGGCATCGGAGGAGGAGGTGGCGGGCGGCGCCCCGAACTCCCCCAGCGCGGCCCGCGCCTGGGAGATCCGGATCGCCTCCATGGTCATGTCGTGACGCATCTCCGAACGGCTCCAGGCCCGTTCGGCCAGCTCCCACATGGTGGTGAGATGGACGGGATCGGTCCCGGTGACCTCGGCGAGCGCGACGACCGCGCCCTTCGGTGCCAGCAGACGGCCGCTGAGATAGCGCTCCCAGGACGTCCTGGCGTAGCCGGTGCGGTCGGACAGCGCCGCGACGCTCAGGCCGCTGCGGTCCACGAGCCGCCGCAGCTGGGTCGCGAACTCCTTGACCTGCGGATCGAGTTCGTCCGGCAGGGCTTTCCAACGAGGCATTGCTTCCCCCCTCTTCCCCCGGTCCTCTTCCCCCGGTTCGGTGCCGTGTCTTCCCCGCGCTTCCCCTCGCGCGGTGCCCCCGCGCCGGTCCCCGTCTGGCCTACCCAGCGGGATGCGGCGGCCCCGGAGAACAGTCCCCGGGCAGGGGGCGCACAGGAGCACCGACCCGTCCCCGCGCACCGTCGCGCGCCTGCCGCCCTCCGGCCCAACGGGCCACCGGCTCGTCCCGATTGGACACGTTAGCCCGGTTGTGGGTCGGCTCCGTAACGTATCCGCGAACTTGTCAACACATCGACACACCGGTCATCCGGCCGTGACCTCGCAGGTCACAGGGGTCGCACCTCACCCGAGAGCCACGGCGCCGACGACCGCCACGAGGAGCAGGACGAGCAGCAGCACGACCGCGTACAGCAGCAGGCGGCCGTGCGGGCGGGGCGCCGGCTCCGGTTCCGGCCGGTCCCACCACGGGAGGGTCGGATCGTCCTCGTACCCCTCCGTCCCCGCGTCGCCCGGCGGACGGTCCGGATCCGGTGCGGCCGCCGGGCGCGGCCAGGCCTCGACGGCGAGTTCCCACCGCACGGCGTGCCGTTCGGCGTCCGAGTCGGCGAGGCCCGCGACCCGGCACAGCGCGACGACGGCCTGCCGGGGCGGTGGCTGCACGGCGTTGAGATAGCGCTGCCACGACGACTTGCTGTACGCGGTACGGACACCCAGCGCGACCAGGCTGAGGCCGGTGTCGTCCTTGAGGAGCCGCAGCTGCTCCACGAAGTGCCGTACCTCCGGCGGGAGCCCCTCCGGCAGCGGCTGCCAGCCGCCCATCACGCACCTCCACGGCCTGCCTCGTCGCCGGTCGGTTGCCAGTTCAGAGCGGGTGACGACGGCGGACGGCCCGCCGGTTCCCGCGGGCCGTGGCAGTACGGGCGCCCCGTAGCGGAACTGTCACCTCTCTGCCACAGCCGACGGACAGCCGTTGAACAGCCGCCGCGCGCTGGGAAGGCTGATTCCCGACGGCGGCCCGTCCTGCTCGGGGGAGAGGACGGGCCGCCTTGCGGTCGGGGCAGATTGTCCACGCGACCGGCCCCCACCACCCGCAGCCGAAACGGAACGGAACGGAACGGAACGGCCTAGTTCTTCATCGTGAAATGCAGCGTGTCCTTCAGATAGGGAATCACCAGCCACGGCTTCGGCTGCGCCATCAGCGCCAGCAGCACGATGGCCAGCCCCAGCACCCCGTACGTGGCGATGTCCGTGAACCGCGACCGGACCGCCAGCATCCCCACGCTCGGCAGTATCCACCGCATCACCGCCCCGCCCAGCAGCGCCGCCCCGATCAGCAGCGCGCCGACCCGGAACTGGTCGAGCGAGGTCAGCAGCAGCCCCAGCGCGACGGTCGCCAGCACCACCAGCATCGGCCACTGCCGGGCCGGCGCCGGCAGGTCCCCCGACGCGGCCCTGCCGCCCCCCTCGGGGCGGGCGGTGTCCCGCGTGAACAGCGGGAAGCGGCGCGTGGCCCGCCGGGGCCGCCCCTGCGCGTCCGGAGCGCTGATCGCGTCGCGGACCGTCGGCTCGTCGTCGTGCGCCTGCTCAGCCGGCACTGCGTTCCGCCGCCTCGACCACGTTGACGAGCAGCTGCGCCCTGGTCATCGGCCCGACCCCGCCGGGGTTCGGCGAGAGCCACCCGGCGACCTCGGCGACCCCGGGGTGCACGTCCCCGACGATCTTGCCGTCGGCGTTGCGGGAGACACCGACGTCGAGGACGGCGGCGGCGGCGATGATGATGTCGGCGCGCCTCAGGTGCGACGCGAGGTCCCGGGTGCCGGTGTGGCACTGGGTCACCGTGGCGTTCTCGCTGCGCCGGGTGAGCAGCAGCGGCATCGGTCGGCCGATGGTCACCCCGCGGCCGACGACCACGACCTCGGCGCCCTTGATCTCGACGCCGTACCGGCGCAGCAGCGTGAGCACGCCGTTGGGGGTGCAGGGCAGCGGCGCGGGCTCGTTCAGGACGAGGCGGCCGAGGTTCGTCGGGTGCAGGCCGTCCGCGTCCTTGTGCGGGTCCATCAGCTCCAGGATGCGGTTCTCGTCGATGCCCTTGGGCAGCGGCAGCTGGACGATGTAACCGGTGCAGGCGGGGTCGCCGTTGAGTTCGCGGACGACCGCCTCGATCTCCTCCTGGGTCGCGGTGGCCGGGAGTTCGCGCTGGATGGAGGCGATGCCGACCTGGGCGCAGTCGCGGTGCTTGCCGGCGACGTACTTCTGGCTGCCGGGGTCGTCCCCGACGAGGATCGTGCCGAGGCCGGGCGTGACGCCCTTCTCCTTCAGCGCCGCCACGCGGGCGGTCAGATCGGACTTGATCGCGGCTGCGGTGGCCTTGCCATCGAGAATCTGGGCGGTCATGGCTCCATCCTCGCGGATGCCGGTCTCCCGGTTCCAGTCGGGTGTGCGGTCATGATCAATGATGTTGCACTTGCACAACACATCGCTAATCGGACTGGACAACAACTCGCCCGTACTCAACGATGAACGGCGCAGTACCGCGGTCCGGTGGGGGGCAAAACCGCTCAGTTCATGACGTACCTCCGTCCTTGTCCGCGTCGTCCCCGCAGGTCAAACGGAGGAAACCCGTCATGAGTTTCGGCGCGCCCAACAACCCCTACGGTCAGCCGCAGGACCCGCAGCAGGGCCAGCCCGGCTACGGCTACCCGCAGCAGCCCGGCTACCAGCAGGCCCCGCAGGGCGTCCCGCCGCAGCAGGGCTACGGCTACCCACAGCAGCTGGGCTACCCCCAGCAGGGCGGTTACGGCTACCCGCAGCAGGGTTACGGCGCGACGCCGCCGTACGCGAACTGGGGCCAGCGCTTCGGCGGCACGATCGTCGACGGCCTGGTCTTCCTGGTGCCGTACATCCTGGTGCTCTTCAGCAGCAAGGCCGCGGTGCTGGGGATCATCGGCGGCCTGGCGATCCTCGGCCTCGCGATCTGGCAGCTGATCATGGAGGGCCGCACCGGCCAGACCATCGGCAAGAAGGCGCTGGGCATCCGCCTGGTCAAGGAGGCCACCGGCCAGCCGATCGGCGTCGGCATGGCGTTCGTGCGCCGTATCGCGCACATCCTGGACAGCCTCGCCTGCTACCTGGGCTGGCTGTGGCCGGCGTGGGACGCCAAGCGCCAGACGTTCGCCGACAAGGTCTGCGGCACGATCGTGATCCGCAGCAACTGAGCGTTCACCGGCACCCCAAGGGCCGTGTCCCCCGCTGCGGGGGACACGGCCCTTGTGTCTGCGCTCTTCTGCCGTGGCGGCTCAGTGGAAGAAGTGGCGCGTCCCGGTGAAGTACATCGTCACGCCCGCCTTCTTCGCGGCCTCCACGACGAGTTCGTCGCGGACCGAACCGCCCGGCTGCACCACGGCCCTGACGCCGGCCGCGGTGAGGATCTCCAGGCCGTCCGGGAACGGGAAGAACGCGTCGGAGGCGGCGTAGGAGCCGCGTGCCCGCTCCTCCCCCGCCCGCTCGACGGCGAGCTTCGCGGAGTCGACGCGGTTGACCTGGCCCATGCCGACGCCGACCGAGGCGCCGTCCTTGGCGAGCAGGATGGCGTTGGACTTCACGGCCCGGCAGGCCTTCCAGGCGAAGGCGAGTTCCCGCAGCTCCTCGGGGCTCAGCGCCTCGCCGGTGGCCAGGGTCCAGTTGACCGGGTCGTCGCCGTCGGCCTGCAGGCGGTCGGTGACCTGGAGCAGCACACCGCCGTCGATCGCCTTGACCTCGACGGGGTTGGCGGGGGCACCCGGCGCCTTCAGCACCCGGATGTTCTTCTTCTTGGCGAGGGCTTCGAGGGCCCCCTCCTCGTAGTCGGGCGCGACGATGACCTCGGTGAAGATCTCCGCGACCTGCTCCGCCATCTCCCGGCTCACCGGCCGGTTGACGGCGATGACCCCGCCGAACGCGGACAGCGGGTCGCAGGCGTGCGCCTTGCGGTGCGCCTCGGCGACGTCCGAACCGACGGCGATGCCGCAGGGGTTGGCGTGCTTGATGATCGCGACGCACGGCTCGTCGTGGTCGTACGCGGCACGGCGCGCGGCGTCCGTGTCCGTGTAGTTGTTGTACGACATCTCCTTGCCGTGCAGCTGCTCGGCCTCGGCGAGACCGCCACCGGCGGCGTCGACGTAGAGGGCGGCGGGCTGGTGCGGGTTCTCGCCGTAGCGCAGGGTGTTCGCGCGCTCCCAGGTGGCGCCGAGGAAGTCGGGGAACTGCGAGTCGTCAACCGGCGCGTACTCCGAGGCGAACCAGGAGGCCACCGCCACGTCGTACGCGGCCGTGTGCTGGAAGGCCTCGGCCGCGAGCCGCTTGCGGGTGGCGAGGTCGAAGCCGCCTTCGGCGACGGCCTTGAGGACGTCGGCGTAGCGGGCGGGGCTGGTGACGATCGCGACCGAGGAATGGTTCTTGGCGGCCGCGCGGACCATCGAAGGACCGCCGATGTCGATCTGCTCGACGCACTCGTCGGGGGTGGCGCCGGAGGCGACGGTCTCGCGGAACGGATAGAGGTTGCTGACCACGAGGTCGAACGGTTCGATGCCGAGCTCTTCGAGCTGGCGCCGGTGGTCCTCGAGGCGCAGGTCGGCGAGGATGCCGGCGTGCACCCTGGGGTGCAGGGTCTTGACCCGGCCGTCCAGGCACTCCGGGAAGCCGGTGAGCTCCTCGACCTTGGTGACGGGCACGCCGGCGGCGGCGATGCGGGCGGCGGTCGAGCCGGTGGAGACGAGTGCGACACCGGCCTCGTGCAGCCCGCGGGCGAGCTCTTCGAGCCCGGTCTTGTCGTAGACGCTGACGAGCGCGCGACGGATGGCCCGCTTGCCGCTCTCGGCCGTGACAGTGCTCTCGGCGGTCACTGGATAACTACCTTTCGTCCCTCAATGCGATAGCCGTTGCGGGCGATCCGCCCCACGACCTCGACGAGCAGCCTTCGCTCGACGTCCTTGATGCGCTCGTGCAGCGCGCTCTCGTCGTCCTCGTCCCGGACCTCCACCACGCCCTGAGCGATGATCGGCCCGGTGTCGACGCCGTCGTCGACGAAGTGGACGGTGCAGCCGGTGACCCTGGCGCCGTACGCGAGCGCGTCCCGTACGCCGTGGGCCCCGGGGAAACTGGGCAGCAGGGCGGGGTGCGTGTTGACGGTCCGCCCCCCGAACCGCGCCAGGAACTCCTTCCCGACGATCTTCATGAAGCCGGCGGAGACCACCAGGTCGGGTTCGTGGGCGGCCACGGCCGCGGTCAGCGCCCGGTCCCACTCCTCCCGGGTCGCGAAGTCCTTCACCCTGGTCACGAACGTCGGGATCCCGGCCCGCTCGGCACGCGCGAGCCCCTCGATGCCGGCACGGTCGGCACCGACGGCGACGACCTCGGCACCGTAGGCCTCGGCGCCGTGCTCGGCGATCGCGTCGAGGAGCGCCTGGAGGTTGGTGCCGGATCCGGAGACCAGCACGACGAGGCGCTTGGCCACGGGCTTGGCGGCCACGGTGGGGCCCTTTCTCGGGGGAGCGTCGGTACGGCGGCCGGCCCCGCACCCGCTTTGTACATTCGTACGAGTGCTTCGCGCCCCGGGATACGGGGAAGTCTACGAAGCGGCCGACCGTCAGCAACGATACCGGCACACCGGGCGGCCCCCACGGGACGGGGGCGTGGCCGGAAGGTAGCGTCTGGGAGGTGGCGAGGCGGGAACGCGTCCGGGATACGACGCGTTCACGGGGTAGGCGGTCGTTCCGGCCGCCGTGCCGATCGCCCGCAGCCAGCCGCCGTATCCAGCCGTATCCGTATCCAGCCCATCCATCAGCTCTGTTCTGTTCATCTTGATCTAGGGGAAGACGCTCACTTGATGCCGGACCGCAGCCTGGGACTTCGCATGCTCCCCCCGCAGTCGGTACAGGGAGGGACAGGTTCCGCCGTGCTGCTGCGGGAGCGGCCGGCCTCGCCGCCGGACGCGCCCTCGGACCGGCCGAAGGGCGACCGTAAGGACGGCTCGACGGACGTCCCGAAGGGCGGCCGGAAGGACGGCCGGAAGGACGACAACCCCTTCGCCCCGCCGCCGGAGGGCACGCCGGACAGCCCGTGGCGGCCGCGCCGCCCAGCCGGTGACGACGACCGGGAAGCGCCGTGGGGCAGTCAGTGGAGCGACCGCCAGCCCGGCCGGCAGTCCGGCGGCTTCGGCCAGCGTCCCGACGGCGGCCCGGGCGGCGGCGGCCAGAACGGCCCCGGCGGTCCCGGCGGCCCCGGGATGCGCTGGGACCCGACCGACCCGGCCCAGCGGCGGGCGCGGTACGCCCTGCTGTGCGGCATGTGGGCCTTCCTCTTCGCGCTCTTCAGCTGGCCGTACGTGGCGCTGCTGCTCGGCGCCCTGGCCCTCTACTGGGGCATCAGCGCACTCCGCGCCAAGCCGCGCGACCCGGACGAAGCGGTCACCGGCCGCCCCCAGACGACGGCGGCGATCAGCGGCCTGGTCACGGCGTCCCTGGCGCTGGCCCTGGTGGCGGCCAACTTCACGGCCCAGATGGTCTACCGCGACTACTACACCTGCGTCTCGGACGCCCTCACCAACGAGGCCAAGCAGTCCTGCGACCACCTGCTGCCGCAGGAGCTGCGCGGGGTCCTGGGGAGCGGGAACAGCTGACGCCGCGGAGGTGACGGGGCCGGGCGGTCAGGGGCCGTCCGGGTCCTCGCCCTCGTCCTCGTCCGTCGGCTCGGACAGCTTCCGCAGCGCGGTCCAGCGGGCCTTGCGCGCCGCCTCGTCCTCCCAGGGGCCGGGCGGCGGGTCGACGGGCTGCAACTCGCCGGGCAGCGGGGCGACGGGGAGCGCTTCGCCGGGCCACGCGTCGCCGGGCAGCGCATGGCCGGGCCGCGCGTCGCCGGGCAGGGGGTCGACGGGGAGGCGATCGTGCGGCTCGGCCGGCAGCGCCTCGTACCGCTCGGAGGCGTCGCCGTCGCCGTCGGCCTGGTCGGGCAGCAGTCCGGCCACGAAGACCGGGGCCGGGGTCGCCGCCGGCGGCTGGTCCGGAGCGGGGGTCGAGGTCCGGGCCGGGGCCGACGGCGTCCGGCTCGCCTGCGCCCGTTCCTGCTCCGTGGCCTGCCCGTCCCGCGGCTTCCGCCCGGCGAAGCCCAGCCACGCGGCGAGCGAGTCGGCGCCCTCCCTCCGCCAGGCCCGCAGCGTCAGGGCGGTCGGCAGGCCCACCAGGAGGAGCCAGCCGCCGGCCGCCGCGCCCGTCTGCCACCAGACCGGGCCGAAGGAGGCGAGCGCGGCGACGCCCAGCGGGCCGCCCGCCAGCTCGGCCAGCGCCGCGAGCAGCAGCGCGCCCAGCAGCGCCGCCAGTGCCGCCACCCCGGCCGTGCGCTCGGCCGACCAGCGCCGCTCGGCCGCCCGCGCCGCGACGAACCACGCCACCGTCACGCCGGCCACCACCGGCACCGCCCCGGCCACCCAGTGCACCCAGGTCCCGGGACCGTGCTGCGGCACCGCCGCCAGCAGCGGGAAGGGCGGGAGCAACGGTGCCGGATCCGAGGCCAGCGGGGTCACATGATGCCCGGCGCCGAGCGCGAAGCCGGGGCCCACGGAGTACGACGCGGCCCACACCGCCGCGTTCGGGATCAGCGAGAGGCAGAGGAACAGGACCGCGCACCGGCCCGTCCAGCCCTCCGTCAGCTGCAGGAACGACGCCCGCGCGGTGTCCCCGTGCCCCACCAGCGACACCGCGAGCAGCAGCGTGCCGCCGCCGAGGAACACGGCCGCCGCGGCCAGCGACGCGCGCAGGGCCGTACCCCACCGCACCCATGTGTCGCGCCCGAGCAGCCGCCGCCGTACCGCACCCGGCAGGAGCGGCACCAGGCGCAGCAGCGGTTCACGCGGCCGGCCGTACGCCGTCCACACCCCGGCGCCCGCCGCGCACGCCGCGAGCAGAGGCGGAGAGACCGCCACCCACGCCCACTGCGGCCGCAGCGCGCCGCCGGACGCGTACAGGGCGGCGCAGCCGCCGACGCCGAGGTAGCCGGCGACGACCCCGGCCCAGGCCGTACGGGCGCGGACCGGCGGCGGGGCGTCGGGGTCGTCGCCGTCCGGCGCGTCCACCGCGTACCGCGCCGCCCGGTGCAGCAGCAGCGCCGGCACCAGGAGGAGCAGCAACGGTGTCACCCCGACCGGCGCCGGCACTCCGGACAGCGTGTCGGTACGCACCAGTTCGACACCGTGGGCGAGCAGCCACAACGCGGCCGCGACGTGCAGCGCCCCACCCGGTCCGCTGTCGGGGTAGGGCGAGCTCACCCACAGCGCGGTCGCCAGCACGGCGAAGGACCCGAGTCCGAGTCCGGCCGCGAGCGCACCGGCCGCCAGGCTCGCGCCCAGCCCCGGGGAACGGTCGCGCACCCGGCTGAGCAGCGGCGGCGACGAGTGCCGGCGGGAGGACAACGACGGTCGGCGGGCGGTCATCCGAATCACGACCGCCATGCTCCCAACGACACGCGCTTTCCCGTCGTAACCGGTGAACAGCCGAAGTGTCGCTCAATATATGTTTATGTGCTTTTTCGAAGGGAGGTGCGCCCGATGACGCAGAGCCCCGGTCATGCCCACGAGGCCGGACCGTCACCCGCTCTGACGCCCGCTCAGGCCTTCGACGCGCTCTACGCGTTCTGCGCCCCGGCCCTGGTGCGGCAGGCCTACCTGCTCACCGGCCGCCGGGAGCTGGCGCAGGAGGCCGTCGAGCGGGCCTTCCAACTGGCCTGGCAGAACTGGCCCCAGGTGGCCCGCGACCGGGATCCGGCCGGCTGGGTGCGGGCGGCGGCGCACGAGTGTGCGCTCTCCCCCTGGCACCGCTTCCGGCTGCGCTACCGCCACCCCGAGCCGCCGCCGGCCGATGCGGCCGACCGCGCGCTCCTGGAGGCGCTGCTGAAGCTGCCGCCGACGTACCGGCGCACGCTGCTGCTGTACGACGGCATCGGCCTCGACCTGCCGGAGACCGCGGCGGAGACGGAGGCGAGCACGCCGGCGGCGGCCGGCCGGCTGACCCGGGCGCGGCGGCTGGTCGCCGGCCAGGTGCCGGAACTCGCCGACCCCGCCGCACTGCACCGGCGGCTGGCCGAGCTGGCCTCGACGGAGCGGCTGCGGGCGGCCCAGCCGCCCACCGTGCGGACGTACGCCGAACGGCGGACCCGTTTCTGGACCCGGTCCGCCCTCGCCTTCACGGCGACGATCATCGCGGCGACGACCCTCACGCTGCGGACGGCGCCGACGCACTACGAGGCGCCGATCGGCCCGGCGCAGGCGATCAGCGGGGTGCCGGCGGAGGTGGGGATGGGGCCGCTGTCCGCCGGGGAGCGGGCGTTGCAGGCGAAGCTGCGGAAGTCTGCCGACAGCGGACCGGAGAGGGTGGTACCGGTGGCGAGATAGCCGTCGTTCGGCTGTCGGCCGGTGGGGGCTGGTCGCGCAGTTCCTCCTCCAGCCTTCGGCCGGGGGTACCCCCAGCGCCCCTTACGGGGCGCAGTCCAGCCGCCCCTTCTCAGCGGCACCCCACAAGCGCGGGCGAGTGAAAACGCCGGTAGGCCCGCCCCCACCTCGGGGAACGGGCCTACCGGCATACCGTCACGCAGTTGTTCAGCCGGCGAGGATCTCGCGCGCCAGCTTCGCCGTCTCGGTCGGGGTCTTGCCGACCTTGACGCCCGCGGCCTCCAGGGCCTCCTTCTTCGCCTGGGCGGTGCCCGACGAACCGGAGACGATGGCGCCGGCGTGACCCATGGTCTTGCCCTCCGGCGCGGTGAAGCCCGCGACGTAGCCGACGACCGGCTTGGTCACGTTCTTCGCGATGAAGTCCGCGGCCCGCTCCTCGGCGTCGCCACCGATCTCACCGATCATCACGATCAGGTCGGTGTCGGGGTCGGCCTCGAACGCGGCGAGCGCGTCGATGTGCGTCGTGCCGATGATCGGGTCGCCACCGATGCCGACGGCGGTCGAGAAGCCGATGTCACGGAGCTCGTACATCATCTGGTACGTCAGCGTGCCGGACTTCGAGACCAGGCCGATACGGCCCGGCTTGGTGATGTCGCCCGGGATGATGCCGACGTTGGACTGGCCGACGGTGATGATGCCGGGGCAGTTCGGGCCGATGATCCGGGTCTTGTTGCCCTTCTTGCCGGCGTACGCCCAGAACGACGCCGAGTCGTGCACGGCGATGCCCTCGGTGATCACGACGGCCAGCGGGATCTCGGCGTCGATGGCCTCGACGACCGCGTCCTTGGTGAACTTCTCCGGCACGAAGATGACGGAGACGTTGGCGCCGGTCTTCTCGATGGCCTCGGCGACGGTCCCGAACACGGGCACCTCGGTGCCGTCGAAGTCCACGGTCTGCCCCGCCTTGCGCGGGTTCACGCCGCCCACGACGTTGGTGCCGTCGCCCAGCATGAGCTTGGTGTGCTTCATGCCCGTGGCGCCGGTCATGCCCTGGACGATGACCTTGCTGTCCTTGTTGAGCCAGATAGCCATGGTGTGTTGTGTCCTCGTCCTGAGTGCTTACTTGGCGGCGTTTGCCAGCTCGGCGGCCTTGTCGGCGGCGCCGTCCATGGTGTCGACGCGCTGCACCAGCGGGTGGTTGGCGTCGGTGAGGATCTTGCGGCCCAGCTCGGCGTTGTTGCCGTCGAGGCGGACGACGAGCGGCTTGGAGACGTCCTCGCCGCGGTCCTCCAGGAGCTTCAGGGCCTGCACGATGCCGTTGGCGACCTCGTCGCAGGCGGTGATGCCACCGAAGACGTTGACGAAGACCGACTTGACGTCGGGGTCACCCAGGATGATCTCCAGGCCGTTCGCCATGACCTGGGCGGACGCGCCACCGCCGATGTCCAGGAAGTTGGCGGGCTTGACGCCACCGTGGTTCTCACCGGCGTACGCGACGACGTCCAGGGTGCTCATGACGAGACCCGCGCCGTTGCCGATGATGCCGACCTCGCCGTCGAGCTTGACGTAGTTGAGGTTCTTCTCCTTGGCGGCGGCCTCCAGCGGGTTGGCCGCGGCCTTGTCGTGGAGCTCAGCCCAGTCCGCGTGGCGGAACTCGGCGTTGTCGTCCAGCGACACCTTGCCGTCGAGGGCGATGACGTCACCGGAGGCGACCTTCGCGAGCGGGTTGACCTCGACCAGGAGGGCGTCCTCCTTGATGAAGGTGTCCCACAGCCGGACCAGGACGTCGGCCACCTTGTCGGCGACCTCGGCCGGGAACTTCGCCGCGGCGACGATCTCCTTGGCCTTCGCGAGGTCCACACCGTCGATCGCGTCGATGGGCGTCTTGGCGACGGCCTCGGGGCGGGTGGCCGCCACCTCCTCGATCTCCATGCCGCCCTCGACGGAGGCGATGGAGAGGAAGGTGCGGTTGGCACGGTCGAGGAGGAAGGAGACGTAGTACTCCTCGAGGATCTCCGGGGCCGTCTCGGCGATCATCACCTTGTGGACCGTGTGGCCCTTGATGTCCATGCCGAGGATGTCCGTCGCCCGGGCGACGGCCTCGTCCGCGGAGGCGGCCAGCTTGACGCCACCGGCCTTGCCGCGGCCACCGACCTTCACCTGCGCCTTGACGACGGACTTGCCGCCCAGCCGCTCGGTGATCGCGCGCGCCGCCTCAGGCGTGTCGATGACTTCACCGGCCAGCACCGGTACATCGTGCTTGGCGAAGAGGTCCCTCGCCTGGTACTCGAACAGGTCCACGCGCTTCCGTCCCTATCAGTGATCTCGCGGTTCGTTGGATGCGTGGGCGTGCCGCGAAGGGCAACGTGACGTCCGCATGGGTCACAAGGGGTGCGCACACGGTGTCCGAGCGCGCGGCATGTCCGTCTCGCAGATTATCGCCGCTCGCTGGGGGTCTCTAAATCGGGAGTCACACCTGAGCGGTGATACCTGTCACATGATGCCGGGTAACCGGGGTTTCGGTGGCACGGCGTGCCGCCCCGCGTGCGAAGGGCGAGGCCTCACCGGGCTGGGGTTGGCCCGGTGAGGCCTCAGGCCCGGAGGATTTCCGGTCCTCGGGCCGGGCGGCCGCAACCCCCGCCCCAGGGGGAGGGCCGCCCCGAACCGTGGGATTCCGGCCGGACGGACCGACGGCGTTCGGCCGTCCGCACCGAGCCGCCCACGGAGTCGCGGGAAGCGGGTCGCCCAGGCCTACGCCCGGCGGCCGGCCTCCGGGGACATGAAGCTGCCTGCCGAGAGGAACTGGCCGGCGGCGGTGTCCGTGAGCATGGTCGCGGCGCGGTCCTGGAGGGCCTGGGCGTGAGCCCGGGCGGTGGCCTGCGCCCTGGCCGTGGCCGTCGCGGCGCGGGCCGCACGGGCGCCCTGGATGGCCTGGGCGCCACGGATCCGGGCCGCCCGGCCCGGATCGGCGGGCGTCTCCCCGGCGCGGGCCGCCGCGGGCCGGCCGAACGCCCCCGTCCAGCTCCCGCCTGCGGCTATGACCATGGAACGGCCGATGTACTCGTTCATGCGTGCGTCAGTCCTTCGGGGCTCCGGCGCGTCTTCCGCGCGCGTACGGAGCCGGGAGAGCTTCCGGTGGGGCCGGAAGCGCGGCTGGGGACATCGCCACCCGGAGCGTCGGCAGGGGTACCGAGGCGTGCTCACGGAGTCCGGAAGGGGGATCTCCGCGGGGGTCCGGGCGGGCGGGCAGACCTGTTCCGCCCCCGCGCGGCAGGTCTGTGGCGGGGAAGGTGGCCGCCGGTCCTAGCCGGGGAAGAGGGGGATGTCCCGGTACCTGTCCAGGGTTCCGGCCGCGTCGGTACGCGCGGCGGCACCGGTCGCGAGCCCGAGCGGCGCCCGGTCGGCGAAGGTCACGGCCTGTGCGTCACCGTGCCGGGAGGGGGCGGCGTCCACCGCGGCCTTGCCCAGCACGCCGTCCGGGTCTCCGGCGGGTGCGGGGTGGGCAGGAGCGCCGGCGGCGCGGTCGGTGGCGCGGCCGGCGCGGTGCCCGTCGGTGTGCGGCGCCCTGCCGGACGTGAAGGTCACGGCGGCGCTGTTCCGCGGGCCGTACGAGGCGGCAGTGGCCGGCGCCGCCGTCGCGGCTTCCGTACGGCGCGTGTCGTGCCCGGCGACGTGCGGGACCGGTGTCCGCGGCTGCGCCTGCGCGGGGCCGGGCGCCGGGGTCTTGGGTGCCGGATCCGCCCCGGCCTGCGGGCCGGAGACGACGGGCAGCTCCGGAACCTGCACCACCGGCACGACCGGCAGCTTGGTCACCTGCCGCACTGTTTCGGTGAGCGTCTCGGTGAGCGTGCCGGTCAGGGCCGAGGCGACGGGAGAGGACACGGTCCTCGTGACGGTGTCGTTCACGGTGTCGGCCACCGTGCCGGTCACGGCCCGCACGGCTTCGCCGACGCCGTCCACCACCGGCACGGCCTTGACGACGGGCTTCCGCACCGCCGCCGGCTCCCGATGCGGCGTCACCGCGTCCCGCACCGCGAGCCTCTGCGGCACCGCCGACGTCACGACCGCCGTCAGCGCCGGCAACGGCGCTGACGGCCTCAGCGACGGTGCCGACAACGGAGTCGGCGGCACCCCCTCGGCCGCCTGTGCCCGCTGCCCGCAGAGGAGACCGAGTGCGAGCAGTCCGCCGACCAGCAGCGCCAGGTACAGCGCACGCCGCCCCGGCGCCGTACGCAACACGCGCACGGCGGCACCGGGCAGAACTGCTGGCGAGGTCAAGGCGGGGAGGATCCTCCCGTGCGGCGGAACGGAGCAGAAGGGGCCCAACGGCGTGAAGGCCGGTGAAAGACCCGTGGAGACTTCGATCCTCGCACGGGACTCCCGAGGTCGCGCAAGCCCCCCGTTACCGATGGGTAGTCATGTCCGTTTTGGCG
This sequence comes from Streptomyces sp. NPDC104761, assembly GCF_055583445.1. Classification (NCBI taxonomy): domain Bacteria; kingdom Bacillati; phylum Actinomycetota; class Actinomycetes; order Kitasatosporales; family Streptomycetaceae; genus Streptomyces; species Streptomyces sp. NPDC104761. The sequence continues at coordinate 83,267 of NZ_JBVJNZ010000005.1, forward strand.
CCCGGTGCCTGACATCGCCGAGTCGACAAGTCACCCTTCGGGCCCGGCGTCAGACGGTGTCCGGTACCGGGATCGGCCGCTTCTCGATCGCAGCCGCCATCACCTCGGGGAAGAGGTCGGGCGTGCACGCGAACGCCGGTGCCCCCAGCGCCGCGAGCGCCGCCGCGTGCTCCCGGTCGTACGCCGGCGCGCCCTCGTCCGACAGCGCGAGCAGCGCCACGAACTGCACCCCCGACGCCTTCATCGCCGCGACCCGCTTCAGCATCTCGTTCCGTATCCCGCCCTCGTAGAGGTCGCTGATGAGGACGACGACGGTCTCCGCGGGCCTGGTGATCTGCGACTGGCAGTACGCCAGTGCCCGGTTGATGTCCGTCCCGCCGCCGAGCTGGGTGCCGAAGAGGACGTCCACCGGGTCGTCCAGCTGGTCCGTGAGATCGACCACCGCGGTGTCGAAGACGACCAGCCGGGTGTCGATCGACCGCATGGACGCGAGGACCGCCCCGAACACCGAGGCGTACACCACCGAGGCCGCCATCGACCCGGACTGGTCGATGCAGAGCACCACCTCCTTCTTCACCGACTGCGACGCCCGCCCGTACCCGACCAGCCGCTCCGGTACCACCGTCCGGTACTCGGGCAGGTAGTTCTTGAGATTGGCCGCGATGGTGCGGTTCCAGTCGATGTCGTGGTGGCGCGGGCGGCTGACGCGGGCGCTGCGGTCGAGGGCGCCGGTGAGGGTGGCCCGGGTACGGGTGGCCAGCCGCTTCTCCAGGTCCTCGACGACCTTGCGCACGACCGCCCGTGCCGTCTCCTTGGTCGTCTCCGGCATCGCCTTGTTGAGCGAGAGCAGCGTGCCGACCAGGTGCACGTCCGCCTCCACCGCCTCCAGCATCTCCGGTTCGAGCAGCAGCGCGGCCAGCCCGAGCCGGTCGATGGCGTCACGCTGCATGACCTGCACGACGGACGACGGGAAGTAGGTCCGGATGTCCCCGAGCCAGCGCGCCACCGACGGCGCCGACGCCCCCAGCCCCGCCGAACGCTCCCGCCCCGACTGCGGTCTGTCCCCCTTCCCGTACAGCGCGGCCAGCGTCCCGTCCATCGCCGCGTCCCGCCCCGACAGCGCGCACCCGGTCCCGTCGGCGGCCTCGCCCCCGAGTACCAGCCGCCACCGCCGCAGCCGCTCCCGCGCGGGATCAGCGGTGCCGGTGCCGGTGTTGGTGCCGGTGTTGGTCCCGGTGCCGGTGTTGGTCCCGGTGCCGGTGTTGGTCCCGGTGCCGGTGTTGGTCCCGGTCCCCGTGCCCGCGTCCGTCGCCGCCGTCGCGTCCGTCGCCGCCGTCGCGTCCGTCGCCGCCGTCGCGTCCGTGGTCATCTCCCCGCCCCCACAAGGTCGTTGTCCGATTCCTCCGCCTCTTCCCCTTCGTCGAGGCCGAGCAGCAGGCGCAGCACCGGCAGTACGGCGTCGGCACGCCCGGTGTCCGGCTCGGCGCCGAACCCCGGTGTCCCGCCGGCCTGCCCCGTTCCGCCCCGGAGCCGCTCCCCCGGGCCACGGCGCACCATTTCGCCGATCGTCCGGCGTACCCCCGGCTCGTACACCGAGAACGTCCGGCGCAGCAGCGGCAGCACGTCCGTGAACGCCTCCGCCGGCACCCCGGTCAGCCAGGCGTCGACCAGGCCGAGCAGCCGCTCGTCGTGCACCAGCAGCATCCCGCCCCCGCCGCTGCCGCCGACGAACCCCTCGATCCAGGCGGCCGCGGCCGCCGGCGGGGTTCCCGGCGAGAGCACCAGACCCATCAGCCGCGCCGCCTCCTGCGGATCCAGCTCCCCCTCGTCGAGCAGGATCCGCACGGCCCGTCCGCGCAGCACCCCGGGCACGGTGTCCCGCCCGGAGAGCGTGCGCAGCACGGCCCGCCAGCGGAGGCGGAGGTCCGAGTGACCGGAGCCGGCCTGCGCCGCCGTCTCCCCGAGCAGGCCCACCGCCGTGTGCACCGCGTCCACATGGCCGCGCATCTCGTCGGCGGCATCCGCGTCGAGGGCGGCGCAGGCCGGCGGGAGCCCGACGAAGACCCGCTCGGCGAGACCCGCGGCGACCTCGGCGAGCGCCCGGGTGTCGGTGCCCCGCACGTCGCCGTAGCGCAGGGAGCGGACCAGGGCGGGCAGGGCCTGGGCGAGCCGGCCCACGTCGGTGTCCAGCGCGGCCCGGTCGGCGAGCGCCCGCATCACCACCGGCAGCGCGTCCGGCAGCCCGGCGAGCAGGCAGTGCTCGGCGAGCCCGGTGACGTCGGCGAGGTCGCTCGCCTGCACCGCGTCGGCCTCGGCCCTGCCCGTCGCCGCGCCCTCGACGGTCGTCCCCCACACGCCCGCCTCGGCCACCCGCACCGACAGCTCCGGCTCCCAGCGCAGCCGCCAGGTCTCCCGGAACGTACCGGTACTCCCCCGGGACTGCGCGGGCTCCCCCCATCCGACGCCGAGCAGCCGCAGCCGGTGCAGCAGCCGGCTGCGCCCCGCGTCGATCTCCTTGCGCAGGTCGAGCTCCAGCTCCCGCTCCAGCGCCTCCGGCTTCAGCCTGAGCCGGCGCTGCTCCCGCGCCAGGTCCCGCTGCAACGGCACCGCGGGCGCCGCCTCCGGCACCTCCCCCAGCACGTCCCCGACCACCAGCCGGTCGTGCACCAGCGCCAGCGGGACGTCCGAGCCCTCGCAGAGCACCGCCCGCACCGCGTCGGTCGTCTCGCCGAGGCCGGGCAGCGGGCGACCGCGCATCGCCGCGAGCGTCTCGGCCAGCCGTACCGCCTCGATGACGTGGGCCGAGGAGACGATCCGGTCCTCCTCACGGAGCAGTCCCGCCACCTTGGTGAGCCACCGCTCCACCGGCCGGTCCGGGGCGCGGAACAGATGGCCGTACCAGCCCGGCGAGTCGATGCCCGCGCCGTAGCCGCTCGCCCGCGCCAGCCGGCGGTTCGTCCACGGCACCCAGGTCAGGTCCGCCTTGACCTTGGGCAGCCCCTTCAGCAGTTCCCTGTCGGCGGCGACGGTGGTCTTCGCGTGCAGCGCCGGCACGTGCCAGGCCCCGCACACCACCGCGACCTGCTCCCCGAACTCCCGCTGTGCGGCGCGCAGCCTGAGCCGCATGTGGGCCTCCCGCACGGGATCCCGGTCGCGGCCGCCGGCCCCGTACGTCTCCCGCAGCGCCCCCATCGCCTCCGCCACCGCGGCGAACGGCGCGAACACGTCCCGCTCCGCCCCCCCGCCCCGGTGCTCGACGACGTCCTCCCACCAGCGCTCGGGGTCGTCGTAACCGGCGGCCTCGGCGAGCGCGGCGAGGGGGTCGACCCGGATCTGCTGCTGCCCGCTGCCGGACCCGCCGTCCGGTTCGCACGGGTCCTCCTGCCGCTCCCACGCCAGCGTGTGCGTGGCCGGCAGGTCGATGAAGCGGGCCGGGACCTCGTGCTCCAGGGCCCAGCGGAGCGCCACCCACTCGGGGCTGAAGTCGGCCAGCGGCCAGAACGCCGAGCGGCCTGGCTCGTCCACGGCGTGCGCGAGGAGCGCGACCGGTGGCCGCATCTCCGGGTCCGCGGCCAGCGGGATCAGCGCGTCGGCCTCGGGCGGCCCCTCGATCAGCACCACCCGCGGCCGGGCGGCGTCCAGCGCGGCCCGCACCGCCCGCGCGGAGCCGGGCCCGTGGTGCCGTACCCCCAGCAGCAGCGGCCCGGGGCCGGGCGACCGCCGCCACGCCGTGTCGTCGCTCATGCGCTCACCTCGCGGCAGGCGCGGTAGAAGTCCTTCCAGCCGTCCCGCTCGCGGACGACCGTCTCCAGGTACTCCTGCCAGACGACCCGGTCGGCGGCCGGATCGCGGACCACGGCTCCCAGAATCCCCGCGGCGACGTCACCGGCCCGCAGCACGCCGTCCCCGAAGTGCGCCGCCAGGGCGAGACCGCCGGTGACGACGGAGATCGCCTCGGCCGTGGAGAGCGTGCCGCTCGGCGACTTGATCCTGGTGCGGCCGTCGGCGGTCACGCCGTCGCGCAGCTCGCGGAAGACGGTGACGACGCGGCGGATCTCCTCGATGCCGTCGGGCACGGCCGGCAGGTCGAGGGAGCGGCCGAGCTGGTCGACGCGGCGCGCGACGATGTCGACCTCGGCGTCCGGGCTGTCCGGCAGGGGCAGCACCACGGTGTTGAAACGGCGGCGCAAAGCGCTGGAGAGCTCGTTGACCCCCCGGTCGCGGTCGTTGGCGGTGGCGATCAGGTTGAAGCCGCGGACCGCCTGCACCTCCTGGCCCAGCTCGGGGATGGGCAGGGTCTTCTCGGACAGGATCGTGATCAGCGTGTCCTGCACGTCGGCGGGGATCCGGGTGAGCTCCTCGACCCTCGCCGTCATGCCCTCCGCCATGGCCCGCATGACGGGGCTGGGCACGAGGGCGTCCCGGCTGGGGCCGTGGGCGAGCAGCTGCGCGTAGTTCCAGCCGTAGCGGATCGCCTCCTCCGGGGTGCCGGCCGTGCCCTGCACGAGGAGGGTCGAGTCGCCGCTGACGGCGGCGGCCAGGTGCTCGGAGACCCAGGTCTTGGCGGTGCCGGGCACGCCGAGCAGGAGCAGGGCGCGGTCGGTGGCGAGGGTGGTGACGGCGACCTCGACGATCCGGCGCGGGCCGACGTACTTCGGTGTGATCACCGTGCCGTCCGGCAGTGTGCCGCCGAGCAGGTAGGTGGCCACCGCCCACGGGGAGAGCCTCCAGCGGGCCGGGCGCGGCCGGTCGTCCTGTGCGGCCAGTGCCGCGAGTTCGGCGGCGAAGGCGTGCTCGGCATGCGGTCGCAGCGCGCTCTCGACGGTCGTCGGGTCGGTCGGTTCCACGGACACAGTCATGGCTGAGGCCCCCTCCAGCTCGGCCGGTTCGGATCTGGTGTCCACCGTGCACCACGCCACTGACAATCGCTCTGACCTGCGCAGATGTGCTCGTCGGGGCGATTGTCAGTGGCGGGATCTACCTTCGATGGCATGACTCAGCAGGGGGTGCGCTGGAGTGCGGACCAGGTGCTGGCCTTGGCGCCTGACGCCGCGTCACGCAAAGCGGGAAGCAGGCTCGGAGCAGCAGGGCCGTGGTCCGGAGCCGGGAGTTGCGAGGAGGGGACGGTATGGGGACTGTGCAAGGGCAGCGGCAGCAAGCCGTACCAGACGATCGTGGACATCGCCGACCCGGCGGGGCCGGCCTACAAGTGCAGCTGCCCGAGCCGGAAGTTCCCCTGCAAGCACGCCCTCGGCCTGCTCCTGCTCTGGGCGGGCGGGGACGACTCGGTGCCGGCGGCGCAGCAGCCGCCGGACTGGGCGGAGCAGTGGATCGCGGGCCGGCGCAGGCGCGGGGAGGACAAGCGGGCGGCGGGGACCGGGAGTTCCGCGGCCGCCGCTGATCCCGAGGCGGCCCGGCGCCGGGCGGAGCAGCGGGCCGAGCGGGTCACGGCGGGCGCCACGGAGCTGGAGCAGCGGCTGTCCGACCTGCTGCGCGGCGGCCTGGCCGCGGCCGAGCAGGCGGGGTACGGGCTGTGGGAGGAGACGGCGGCCCGCATGGTCGACGCCCAGGCTCCCGGACTGGCGGCGCGGGTGCGGGAGCTGGGTGCGATACCGGGCTCCGGTCCGGGCTGGCCGGTGCGGCTGCTCGAGGAGTGCGCACTGCTGCACCTGCTCGACCAGGGCTGGCTGCGCCGCGACCGGCTCCCGGCGGATCTCGCGGCCACGGTCCGCTCCCGCGTCGGCCTGCCCGCCCCGGCGGACGGCTCGCCGGTGCGCGACCGCTGGCTGGTCCTCGCCCAGTACGACACGGCGGACGCGAAGCTGACGACCCGCCGGATCTGGCTGCACGGCACCGGCTCGGGCCGTACCGCGCTGCTCCTCTCCTACGGCGCCGCGGGCCGCGCCCCCGAACTGGCGCTGCCCGTCGGCCTCGCCCTGGACGCGGAGCTGTCCGCCTTTCCGGGCGCGGGCCAGCACCGGGCGGCGCTGGGCGAGCGGTTCGCCGCACCCGCACCCTCGTCGGCACGGCCGCCGGGCGTACCGACGGCACAGGCGGCGGCCCGGTACGGGGAGGCACTGCGCGACGACCCGTGGCTGGAATCGGTGCCGGTGACGCTCGGCCCGGTCGTGCCGCTCCCGGACGGCGACTCCTGGCAACTGGCCGACACCGAGGGCGAGTCGGCGCTGCCCCTGACGCCCGGCGCCCGTTCCGGTCCGGGGCTGTGGCGGCTGGTCGCGCTCTCGGGCGGTGCCCCGGTCACGGTCTTCGGCGAGTGCGGCCACCGCGGCTTCACCCCGCTGACGGCCTGGCCGCAGGAGACCGGCGAGGCGGTACCGCTGTGCTGACCCGGCCGACAACCGCACCGACTCGCCGAACGCGCACAACTCTGGGGGCTCCCACACCTCTCGGAACTCCCACAACTCTGGGGGCTCGCGCACCTCTCGGAGCTCCCACAACTCTGGGAGCTTTCGCACCTCTCGGAGCTCCCACAGCTCTGGGGGCTCTCGCACCTTCTGGTTCTCGTGAGGGGAAGCCGTGACCGCTTGGGAAGATCTCGTCACCACGGCGCTGCTGGGCACGGACCGGCGCCCGCCGACGACCGGCGGGCCGTGCCGCGAGGCTCCCGTGGCCCTGCTGGACGAGGCGGCCGTGGCGACCGTACGACGACGGGCCGGGCTGCGTCCGGCACCGGCCGCGCCCCGCCCCGAACCGGCCCCCGCGGACCCGCGCCCCGCGTTGCCGGCCGCCGCGGCACGCAGACTGGCGATGCTGTTGTCCGACCGTTCCGGCGCCGCGGCCGGCGGCCGCCGGGGCACCTCGCCCGATCTGATGGAGCTGCTGCCCCAGTGGCTCGCGGCGGCCAACGCACGCGGATTCGCCGCGCCCCCGCAGGCGCTGCCCGCGCTGCTGGACGCGGCCCGGGGCCGTACCGACCTGCGGCCCGCCGCGCTCGCCTTCGCGGGACCGCGCGCCCTGTGGCTGGCCCGGCTCAACCAGGACTGGCGGTTCGCCCTGCGCGCGGCCCCGGGCGGCGGCGCGGCCCTGCCCGGCCCCGAGGACACCGACGGGATACGGCAGTTGTGGCAGGAGGGGCTGTTCGCCGAGCGGGTCGCCCTGCTGGCCGCGCTGCGGGCCCGCGCGCCCGAGACGGCGCGCGAGCTGCTGGCCGGGACCTGGGCGACGGAGCGGGCCGAGGACCGGCTGATGTTCCTCGACTCGCTGCGCACCGGACTGGCCGCAGGGGACGAGCCGTTCCTGGAGCAGGCGCTGTCGGACCGCAGCCGCAACGTCCGGACGACGGCGGCCGAGCTGCTGTCCGCGCTGCCCGGCTCGGCACTCGCCGGGCGGATGGCGGTGCGGGCCGGGGCGTGCGTGGCGGTCGACCACACCGGGGACGGTCCGGTGATCGCGGTGGAGGCACCGCCGGAGTGCGACCCCGGGATGGAGCGCGACGGGGTCGTGGCCAAACCGCCGACTGGACGCGGTGAACGGTCCTGGTGGCTGGGGCAGTTGGTGGAGGCGGCCCCGCTCTCCGGCTGGCCGGCCCGGCTCGGCGGCCGCTCTCCCCAGGAGATCGTGGCACTGCCGGTGGCGGACGGCTGGCAGGGCGAGCTGCACGCGGCCTGGTGCCGGGCCGCCGTACGGCAGCGGGACGCCGAGTGGGCGAGGGCGCTGCTCGGGGTGCCGGGGGCACCGGAGGCAGGCGGTCCGGGCGCGGTGTCCCTGGCCGAGCGGGCCAAGCTGCTGGGCACGCTGGAGGGCGAGGAGCGCGCCGGCTGGGTGGCCGGCTTCATCGCGGCGCACGGCCTGTCGGAGGCGTTCCAGTTGCTCGGCGTGTGCGCCGTGCCGTGGTCCGCGCCACTCGGCCGGTCCGTGGTGGACGCCCTCAACATCGCGCGGGACGCGGGGAGTTACCCGTGGAGCTTCAGCGGGGTGATGGGCCTGGCCGAACGCTGCCTGGACCCCGCGGAAGCCGGCCGCCTGGACGCCCTCCTCGCGATACCGGACGAGCGCGAGGACGCCTCACCGGGAGCCGGCGGCTACTGGGCGGAGGCGTTCCAGCGCCTGGTGACGACGCTGAGACTACGGGCGGCCATGCTCACGGAACTGGACGACCACGCCCCGTAGGGGCGCTGGGGGTACCCCCAGCCTTCGACTGGGGGAGGAACATCGCGACCAGCCCCCACGGCCTGCAGCCGACACTCGCGTTGGCGCCCCACAGGGGCGCGAGGAACTGCGCGACCAGCCCCCACCACGCCGCAGCCGACACACCACCCGCACCCCCCGAAGTCGGCCCCCCGCGAACGCGGCCTACGCCTCGGTCGGCTGCCGCACGTTCTCCCGGACCCACTCCACGATCGACGCCGTCGTCGCGCCCGGCGTGAAGATCGCCGCGACGCCCTTCTCCTTGAGGGGCGCGATGTCGTCCTCGGGGATGATGCCGCCGCCGAAGACGAGGATGTCCTCGGCGTCACGCTCCTTGAGGAGGTCGATGACCGCGGCGAAGAGGGTGTTGTGGGCGCCCGAGAGGATGGAGAGACCGATGGCGTCGGCGTCCTCCTGGATCGCCGTGTCGACGATCTGCTCCGGCGTCTGGTGGAGCCCGGTGTAGATGACCTCCATGCCCCCGTCGCGCAGCGCCCGCGCGATGACCTTGGCCCCGCGGTCGTGGCCGTCGAGCCCCGGTTTGGCCACCACCACGCGGATCGGACCGGCTGCCACACCCATCACTGCCTCCATGACCACGAAACGAACACGCCGACATCCATTCGTACCGAGAAGTACCGCACATTCGGCGCGTTCCGCCACCCGCCTCAAGTGAACGAACGTTATCTCCAGCATCCCGCAACCGGCCGTTTCGCGGAGGTTACAGAGGGGGAAATCACACACAGCGGGACACGTCAGGGAGCCGCAGCGTGGTCCGCGGGGACGGCAGGAGCGCGCGACGCAGCACGTCGTCGCAGCCAGCCACCCCCGCAGCCTCCGCCCCGGCATCCCCATGAGGGCACACGGGGGACGGAGCTGTCCTCGGCGTGCCGACAGGAGGTCGGCCGATGAAGGTCACCGAGGTACTACTGGAGCCCTTTCTCCCGTTCTGCCGCCGCTTCCTGCCCAGCAGACTCGCCGGCCTGTCACTGGCCCTCCTGAAGTCGACCGCCCTGGAGGCCGCGATCCTGGCCGGGCATCTGCTGCTCTATCCCACCGGCCTCACCCCGGAGCACCGCCCGGCCGTCCCGCCCGCACCGCCCGCAGAGCCCGACGGCACGGCCCGGCTGCCGGTCAGAGCGGCCCCGCCGGTGGTGCTGCTGCACGGTTTCATCGACAACCGGTCGGTCTTCGTCCTGCTGCGCCGCACCCTCGCCCAGCACGGCGGCCAGCGCGTCGAGTCGCTCAACTACTCGCCGCTGACCTGCGACATCCGCACCGCCGCCGAGTTGCTCGGCCGCCATGTCGAGGAGATCTGCGAGCGCACCGGCAGCGGCCGGGTCGACATCGTGGGGCACAGCCTCGGCGGGCTGATCGCCCGCTACTACGTCCAGCGCCTCGGCGGTGACCTGCGCGTCCGCACGCTGGTGACGCTCGGCACGCCGCACTCCGGCACCCGGGTGGCGCCGCTGGCGGACGCGCACCCGATCGTGCGGCAGATGCGCCCCGGCTCGGCGGTCATCGAGGAGCTGGCCCGGCCCGCGCCCGGCTGCCGTACCCGGTTCGTGAGCTTCTGGAGCGACCTCGACTCGCTGATGGAGCCGGTGGAGACGGCGCGCGTCGACCACCCGGACCTCCTGGCGACGAACGTGCGGGTGACGGGCATCGGGCACCTCGCCCTGCCCATCCATCCGGCGGTCGCGACCGGTATACGACAGGCCCTCGACGACACGCACCCGGAGGAGCGGATCACGGGCGGTCTGACGGTGGCCTGAGGGTTCGCCGGAGCGCCCGACCGGGACCTGCCGGGGTCCCCGGAGGCCTCCGGGGACCCCCACTTGCCTCGAACAATCATCGAACACAAAGCCAAACCCGCGCCCGTCGTCCCCCGAAACACGGCCGAATGCCCGTTTCCCGAAACAGCGAAACCTGTTGAAGATTGTCGCGCCCGTATACCGCCGGGTACAGTCGCCGCACTGCTCTGCCAGCCCCTGTTGTCGAGGCGAAAGAGAAGTTGGTGAACGACCGTCACCCGTCGGGGACCATGACCACCCCGGCCCCGGCTTCCGACGCCGACCCGTCGCACTACGCGTCGTACGGCACCCAGGAAGCCCAGTACGGCGACTTCACCACGTACGGCGACCACACCGCCACCGGCACCGCGTTCCACAGCGACCCGCTCTTCGGCAGCCTCCCCGGCCAGGGGCAGGCCACCGGGGCCTACGACACCACGCAGTGGCAGACCGCCGGCGGCCAGACGCTGAACTACGACCCGTACGCGGCCCAGCACCACGCCGCCTACGACTCCGGCGCCTACGACAGCACCGCGTGGACCGTCCCGGCACAGGGGACGGCCCCCGACACCAGCGGCCAGTGGGACGCGAACGCCTGGCTGCAGCCGGACCAGTCGGGCATGGCCGGAGCGACCCAGCAGTGGGAGTGGGGCACCCAGGCCTTCGACACCGGCGTGTACGACGCCACGCAGTGGAACTCCGACGGCACCCCGGCGCACGTCCCCGAGCACGAGCCGGAGCCTGTGCAGCAGCACGAGCCGTACGGGGACTTCGAGGAGCAGGCGGGCCACGAGCAGTACGCGGAGTACGACGGGCACGGCGGGCACGGCGGGCACGGCGAACACGACGGGCACGGCGGACACGACGGCTTCGCAGAGCCCACGGCGGACTCCCCGGACGACGGGGGATTGGCCGCGACCGGTGAACTGCCTGCAGTAACGCCACTGCTGGAGGACCAGGAAGAGGTCGCCCCGGCCACTCCCGCGGCGACTCGCGCCGGCTCCCGCGCGGGGGCGCGTTCCCGTCGCCGTACGCCTCCCAAGCGGTCCGCGCTGCTGACCGTCGCGGTGCCCTCGGTGTGCGTGATGGGGGTCGCCGGGATCGCGGCCGCCTCCGTCAACGGCCTCACCGGCGACGGCAAGGACACCACGGCCTCCGCCTCCGACGCGCAGTCGGTGAAACCGTCCGCCGCCAACAGCAAGCTGGACGCCCAGCTGAGGACGCTCTCCGCGGGTGCGGACGACTTCGCCGACCGGGCCAGCCGGACGCAGGAGCGCATCGACCTCAAGGCCCAGCAGGAGACCGAGAAGAAGAAGGCGGCGGCGGAGGCGGCCCGCAAGGAGCGGCTGCGCCCCAAGTACGTGCTTCCGGTCACGCAGAAAGGGCTCAGCGCCTATTTCGGCCAGGCCGGCGTCAACTGGATGTCCGTCCACACGGGAATCGACTTCCCCGTCTCCTACGGCACGACGGTGATGGCCGCGACCGACGGCGTCGTCTCCACCAAGTGGAACAGCGCCTACGGCAACATGATGATCGTGACGGCGAAGGACGGCACGGAGACGTGGTACTGCCACCTCTCGTCGTACCGCGTCGCCGCCGGGACGACGGTGAAGGCCGGCGACCCGATCGCGTACTCCGGGAACTCCGGGAACTCGACAGGACCGCACCTGCACTTCGAGGTGCGGCCGGCCGGCGGCGCCGCCATAGACCCGCTGCCGTGGCTGCGCAGCCACGGACTCGACCCGACCTGACCGGCCGGTACCGCAGGGCCCCGCCGCGGCGGGGCCCACACCGTCCGGGTCAGAGCTTCTCCACCGGCGCGTACCGCAGCAGCAGCCGCTTCGGCTTGGCGTCGCCGAAGTCGATCGTCGCCTCCGCGTTGCCGCCCGTGCCCTTCACCGCGACGACCGTGCCGAGGCCGAACTGGTCGTGGGTGACGCGGTCGCCGACCGCCAGCGAGACCACCGGCTTCTCCGAGGTCCGCCGGGTGGCGAAGCCGGACGCGCCCGACGCCGAGGAGCGCGAGCGGGTCGAGGAGAGCGAGGCCGCCACACCCGCCGCGGGTCCGGTGGAGACCGGCGCCATCGCCCCGGTGCGCTTCCACTCCAGATACGCGCCTGGGATCTCCTCCAGGAAACGCGAGGGCGGGTTGTACGACGGCTGGCCCCAGGCGCTGCGCATCGCCGACCGCGTGAGGTACAGCCGCTCCCGCGCGCGCGTGATGCCGACGTAGGCGAGCCGCCGTTCCTCCTCCAGCTCCTTGGTCTGGCCGAGGGCGCGCATGTGCGGGAAGACGCCGTCCTCCATGCCGGTCAGGAACACCACCGGGAACTCGAGGCCCTTGGCGGTGTGCAGGGTCATCAGGGTGATGACGCCGTCGCCGTTCTCGTCCTCGTCGGGGATCTGATCGGAGTCGGCGACCAGGGCCACCCGCTCCAGGAAGTCGGCGAGGCCGCCGGACTGCTCGCCCTCGCCGGACTCCTGCTCGAACTCCAGGGCCACGGAGGCGAGTTCCTGGAGGTTCTCGATACGGGTCTCGTCCTGCGGGTCCGTGGAGTTCTGCAACTCGGCCAGGTATCCGGTGCGTTCGTAGATCGCCTCCAGGACTGTGGCGGGTCCGGCGCCGGACTCCACGACCGTACGGAGGTCCTCCATCAGCGTGTTGAACCGCTTGACCGCGTTCGCCGACCGCGCGGCCATGCCGTACGCCTCGTCGACCCGCTTGAGCGCCTGCGGGAAGCTGATCTTCTCGCGCTGCGCGAGGGCGTCGATCATCGCCTCCGCGCGGTCGCCGATGCCGCGCTTGGGGACGTTGAGGATGCGCCGGAGCGGGACGGAGTCCTCCGGGTTGGCCAGCACCCGCAGGTACGCCAGGACGTCCCGGACCTCCTTGCGCTCGTAGAAGCGGACGCCGCCGACCACCTTGTAGGGCAGGCCGACCCGGATGAAGATCTCCTCGAAGACACGGGACTGCGCGTTGGTGCGGTAGAAGACGGCGACATCGCCGGCCTTGGCCTCGCCCGCGTCCGTCAGACGGTCTATCTCCTCGGCGACGAACTGCGCCTCGTCGTGTTCGGTGTCGGCGACGTAGCCGGTGATCTGCGCGCCCGCGCCCGCGTTGGTCCACAGGTTCTTCGGGCGGCGGGACTCGTTGCGCTCGATGACCGCGTTGGCGGCGGAGAGGATCGTCTGGGTGGAGCGGTAGTTCTGCTCCAGGAGGATCGTCGTCGCGTTCGGGTAGTCCTCCTCGAACTGGAGGATGTTGCGGATCGTGGCGCCCCGGAAGGCGTAGATCGACTGGTCGGCGTCACCGACGACGCAGAGCTCGGCGGGGGGCAGGTCGTGCTCGCCGGGCGGGGTGTCCTCCTCGTGTGCGCCGGTGCCGACCAGCTCGCGCACGAGGGCGTACTGGGCGTGGTTGGTGTCCTGGTACTCGTCGACCAGGACGTGCCGGAAGCGGCGGCGGTAGTGCTCGGCGACGTCCGGGAAGGCGCGCAGCAGGTTGACCGTCGTCATGATCAGGTCGTCGAAGTCGAGGGCGTTCGCCTCGCGCAGCCGCGACTGGTAGAGGGCGTAGGCCTGGGCGAGGGTCTTCTCGAAACCGTCGGTGGCCCTGGCGGCGAAGTCCTCCTCGTCGACCAGCTCGTTCTTCAGGTTGCTGACCTGGGCGCTGAAGGACTTCGGCGGGTAGCGCTTGGGGTCGAGGTCCAGGTCACGGCAGACCAGGGCCATCAGGCGCTTGGAGTCGGCGGCGTCGTAGATCGAGAAGGAGGAGGTGAAGCCGAGCTTCTTGCTCTCCCGGCGCAGGATCCGCACGCAGGCGCTGTGGAAGGTCATCACCCACATCGCGTTCGCGCGCGGGCCGACGAGGTGCTCGACGCGCTCCTTCATCTCGCCCGCGGCCTTGTTGGTGAACGTGATCGCGAGGATCTGGCCCGGGTGCACCTGGCGCGCGCCGAGCAGGTGCGCGATGCGGTGGGTGAGCACGCGCGTCTTGCCGGAACCGGCGCCGGCCACGATGAGCAGCGGGGAGCCGGCGTGCACGACGGCGGCCCGCTGGTTGTCGTTCAGCCCCTCCAGGAGCGCGGCCGGGTCCAGGGCGGGGCGGGCGGCACCGTCGCGGTAGTAGGCGTCCCGGTCCGGGGGCACGTCGAACTTCCCGCCGAACAGATCGTCCGGAACCGACTCCGGAGCGTGTTCGTCCTCGGGCGGCGGCGGAGGTTCCTCGTCGTGGCCGCGGGGGGCCTGGAGGCTCGCCAGGAAGCTGTCGTCAAAGAGGCTGCTCATCGCTCTCCGAGTCTAGGGCGCCCCACCGACAACCGGCCGCCACCCCGAAAAGTCGCCAACGTGACCGAACGGATCCCCTCCGTCACAGCAGGTCGACGCGCGTCCCGCAGCCGCCGACCCCCACCCCGGACCTTTGTATACCTCCCGCCGGAACCTTTGGACCCATCCGGGCAAGTCGCCCATAACCTCCCCGATCGCCCCGCCTGAACGAGCGCAACGCCAAGGTCACGAAAATGTATCGGGCATATCGCACATCAAACTTCACAGAGACCACACGAGTTGGCTAGCGTGCCGGGCAGGCCGCACGACCCCCACCGGCGAACGTCGCCGGGCCGCACGGCCTCCGCCGAGTCCGGGGCGCCACCGCGCGTCCGGAGCCGGGGACCCACACCGATCCCGGGGTGAATCGGTCCCGACTCCCCTCCGGGGGACGGGCCGTAGGGCAACCCTTCCGAACCACCCGCCCGAACCCGACAGCTAACTCGGTAGGCGGAACACCGGAAGGAGTCGCCCCCGTTGGCGTCGCACCGCAAGTCCCGGCCGTCAGGAGCGCGCGCGGCAGGCATACGCACCCCCGCGCTGGCCACCGCGGCCCTCACCTCCATGGCCCTGTTCTCCCAGTCGGCCGAGGCCGCGCCCTCCGAGGACGGCAAGCCGAGCCTGGAGGAGGTCGAGAAGAAGGTCGACGCCCTCTACCGGCAGGCGGAGTCGGCGACCGAGAAGTACAACGCGGCCAAGGAGCGCACCGGCAGACAGCGCAAGCAGGTCGACGCCCTGCTCGACGACGTCGCCAGACGCACCGAACGGCTCAACAGGGCGCGTGAGGAACTGGGTTCGTTCGCCGCGGCCCAGTACCGCACCGGCGCGAGCGTTCCCGACACCGCGACCTTCCTGCTCGCGGACAGCCCCCAGGGCTACTTCGACCAGGACCAGCTGATGAGCCGCCTGACCTCGCGCCAGAAGAGCGCGGTCGACGACTACGTCACCGAGCAGTCCGCGACCATGAAGAAGCGGCAGGAGACCACCCGGAGCCTCGAGTCGCTCACCGGGACACAGGACGACCTCAGGACCGCCAAGGCCACCGTGCAGACGAAGCTGGCCTCCGCGCGGGAGCTGCTGTCGCAGCTGACGGCCACGGAGAAGGCCCGGCTGGCGGCGATCGAGAAGCGGCAGCAGGAGGAGGCGGCCCGCAAGGCGGCGGAGCTGGCGCAGCAGCAGGCCGCCGCTGCCGACCGGGAGGCCTCGTCGTCCGCGGCGTCCTCGGCGCCGGGCGGCTCCGCTTCCGGATCGGGTTCGGACTCCGGCCCGGACTCCGCCTACGCCACGAAGGCCGCCAAGGCGATCGCCTTCGCCCGCGCGCAGATCGGCAAGCCGTACGTCTGGGGTGCCACCGGACCCGGCTCCTACGACTGCTCGGGGCTCTCCCAGGCCGCCTGGAAGGCCGCGGGCGTCTCCCTGCCGCGCACCACCTACGACCAGGTGAACGCCGGCACCACCGTCTCCCTCGCCGACGCCCTCCCCGGCGATCTGGTCTTCTTCTACGACGACGTCAGCCACGTCGGCATCTACCTCGGCAACGGCATGATGATCCACGCCCCGAAGCCCGGCGCCTACGTCCGCGAGGAGTCGATCTACTACGGCGGCGAGTCGATCATCCACAGCGTGGTGCGCCCGGCCTGACCCCGCGGGGCGCCCGTCACCTCTCGGGCGCCCCCACCCGCTTCCCTCCGCCGGCCCGCACGCGCCACGGCGCCCGCCTGCCGCCACGCATCCCCACCCGCCCGCCGACGCCCGTCGGCGCTCCTGTCCGCCGCGACCGCACGGTCCGCGCGACGGGGCGCGCTTTTCGTCGGCACGCGCGCATGCCCTGCGACTACCGCGACCGGCTCTCCCCAGCATCAGGGACATGTCCGGCATCTCACCCCTCCGCGCCCGGCGGGCGCAGCGTCCACCGGCGGCCGGGGCCGCCGTGATGGCCACCGGCATCATGCGGGGATGACGGCGACGACGAGGCTGTCGGTCGCGGCCGCCGTCGGCGGCGCGTGGCTGGAGTGGCCGGGGCGGGTGCTGGTGTGCGTCACGGTGGCGGCCTGGCCGGCCGTGGCGGCCGGTGCGGCGGCGGCCGGTGCGGTGGCGGCCGCCCGTACCGCTCTCAGGAAGGCCCGGTGAGGGTGCCGGGGATCAGGTCCGCGGCACGGCGCCGGAGGCTCAGGTCCACAGGACGGCGATGAAGATGTTCGCCATCGTGAGCAGGCCGACCAGGCCGAAGGCGCCCTTCTCGACCTTCTCGTCGTCCCGTTTCACGTAGACGAGCCCGAGGATCACGATCAGCAGGGCGAGCTTCACGCCGATCTTGATCGTGTTGACGTGGTGGTCGTCGGCCTCGTTGAGGCCGACCAGGATCACGCCGGTCGCGAGCATGGTGAACGCGCCGTGCAGCATCCCGGGGACGAACCGGGCCGTGCCCTGGCCCATCGCCTTCATCTGGGTGAGGAAGCCGCCGAGGAGCGCGGCGATGCCGATGATGTGCAGGCCGACGAAGAGATGGATGAGTACGTCCATGGCCCCGGAGCCTAATCAGGGCCGTACGGGGCACCTGCCACCGGCCCCTCCCCCGGCGCTCACCACCCCGCATATATGCACGCCATAGCACCCCGGCTCCCCCGTCAGCCCCGGAACCGCCGCTTCGGTCATCCCGCCCCGAGAAGCCGACGACTCCACACCCGAATCCCGCTCACATACCGTCGGGTAACGATCCGGTCACGCCAATTCCGCGCATCGCGTTACCAGGCCGACACACCCGGGCCTAGCCTCCTCCCCCAGGTGACCGACTCCCCACCGCCGCCCGGGCCAGGGGCGGCAGTCGGGCACCACCGCCGAGAAGATCCGGCGGCGGCCCGCTCCCCTGTGCGGGGCCGCCGCCGGAGGCGCAATCCGCATCCCCCGCGGCCGTACGGACGCTCCCCCTGGCGTGCCTGCGGACGAGACGGCGGTCGTACGAAAGGACGGGACACTCCAGGTGGCAGCGCACCGCAAGCCCCGACAGCGCTCGCTCGGCGGAAACACGGCCCGCACGGCCGTCACCCTCGCCCTGGCGGGCGCGGCCACCGCGACGGCCTTCGAAGGGACCGGAAACGCCGAGCCGCAGCTGACACCGGCCCAGGTGAAGGCCAGGGTGGACCAGCTGTACCAGGAGGCCGAGGAGGCCACCCAGAAGTACGACGGGGCGAAGGACAAGGCCGACGCGGCCCAGCGGCGGCTGCGGTCGCTGCAGGACGAGACCGCCCGCGCGCAGCAGAAGCTCAACTCCGCCCGGGACGCGCTCGGTCTCGTGGCGGCCGCGCAGTACCGCGACGGCGGCATCGATCCGGCCTGGCAGCTGGCGCTGTCCAGCGATCCCGACCAGTACCTGGACGACGCGGCCATCGCCGAGCGGGCCGGCGACCGGCAGGCCGGTGCGGTGACACGGGTACGGCAACAGCTACGGGGCATCGAGCAGTTGCGGGGCGCGGCACATGTCGAGCTGGCGGCACTGCGGTCCCGGCAGGCCGAGCTGAAGCGGGAGAAGTCCGCCGTCAACGGCAAACTGGACGAGGCACGACAGCTGCTGGACCGGCTGTCACCGCAGCAGCGGTCGGCGGTCACGGCGGACGACGGCACCGGACGCGCCTCACGCTCCGCGGCGGACGCCCGCACCCCGCTGACCGCCGGCAGCGTCGCCGCCACCGACTCGCGCGCCGCGGCCGCCGTCGCCTACGCCTACTCGAAGCTCGGCAGCCCCTACGTCTGGGGCGCGACCGGCCCCGACGCCTTCGACTGCTCGGGACTCGCCCAGGCCGCCTACCGCTCCGCCGGAGTTTCCATCCCCCGCACCACCTACGCCCAGATCGACGCCGGCCGCCGCGTCTCCCGCTCCGAACTCCAGCCGGGCGACCTGGTGTTCTTCTACTCGGGCATCAGCCACGTCGGCATCTACATCGGCAACGGCCAGATGATCCACGCGCCCAACCCCTCGGCGCCGGTACGGATCGCCCCGATCGACGAGATGCCGTTCGCGGGCGCGACACGGGTCGTCTGAGCGGCCGGGCACGGGCCTCAGACCAGGCGGCGCGCCGTCGCCCAGCGGGTCAGCTCGTGCCGGTTCGACAGCTGCAGCTTCCGCAGCACCGCCGACACATGGGACTCGACCGTCTTGACGGAGATGAACAGCTGCTTGGCGATCTCCTTGTACGCGTAGCCGCGGGCGATGAGGCGCAGGACCTCGCGCTCGCGCTGGGTGAGACGGTCGAGGTCCTCGTCGACCGGCGGCGCGTCGGTGGAGGCGAAGGCGTCCAGGACGAACCCGGCGAGCCGCGGCGAGAAGACGGCGTCGCCCTCCTGAACCCGGAAGATCGAGTCGACCAGGTCGGTGCCGGTGATGGTCTTGGTGACGTAGCCCCGGGCGCCGCCCCGGATCACGCCGATCACGTCCTCGGCCGCGTCCGACACGGACAGCGCGAGGAAACGCACCGGCCGCGCGGCGTCCGCCGTCAACGGGGCGCACCGGCGCAGCACTTCGACCCCGCCGCCACCCGGCAGGTGCACGTCCAGGAGGACCACCTCGGGCCGGGTCGCGGTGATCACCGAGACCGCCTGGTCGACGTCGGCCGCCTCGCCGACCACCTCGACGCCGGTCTGCTCGGTCTGGCCGATCTCGGCCTGGACGCCCGTCCGGAACATCCGGTGGTCGTCGACGAGGACCACACGCACCCGACGCCCGGACTGACCAGCGCCTTCCGCCGGGCCGTTCGCCTCGGTCGCGTCGCTCATGACGTCTTCTCCGCCCTCTCCATCTCCAGCTCGACCTCCGTGCCGCCGCCCGGCACGGACCGCAGCCGTGCGGTGCCGCCGTGGCGTTCCATGCGGCCGATGACCGATTCTCTGACACCCATGCGGTCGGCGGGTATCGAGTCGAGGTCGAAGCCGGGACCGCGGTCGCGTACGGACACGAAGACCGTCCTTCCTTCGACTTCGGCGTAGACCTGGACGGCGCCGCCCTCGCCACCGTACTTGGCCGCGTTGACCATCGCCTCGCGCGCGGCCTGCATCTGCGCGCCCGTCCGCTCGTCGAGCGGGCAGTCCCCGACCACGACGACCTCGATCGGGACGCCGTGCTTGTCCTCCACCTCCGCCGCGTTGCGCCGGACGGCGTCCGCGAGGGTGGCGGGTTCGTCGGCCTCGTCCTTGCCGGTGCCCTCGGGCTTGTAGAGCCAGGTGCGCAGGTCGCGCTCCTGGGCGCGGGCGAGACGGCGCACCTCGCCCGCGTTCTCCGCGTTGCGCTGGATCAGGGTGAGGGTGTGCAGCACGGAGTCGTGGACGTGGGCGGCGACCTCGGCACGCTCCTGGGCGCGGATGCGCATCAGCCGCTCCTCGGAGAGGTCCTGGGTCATCCGGACCAGGTACGGACCGGCGAGCAGCGTGATGCCGACGAGCACGGCGAGGGCCGCCTGGAGCACCGCGCCGATGTGCGCGGCGGAGCCCTGCATGACGAAGACGCCCGAGACGCCCGCGGTGACCAGCAGGACACCGACGCCCGCGCGCAGCAGGCTGAGCGTGCGGCGCCGGCTGCCGACCTCGACCCAGCGGGCCCGGCGGGCGTTGTCGGCCTGGCGCCAGACCAGGGCGACACCGGCCGCGACCAGGACGGCGGGGAGAAGATAGGCCTTGGCGCCGCTGGTCAGGTTGACGCTGCCCACGAACACCATGGACACGACGACCATGAGGAGCAGGGCGACGATCTGGCCCTTGTCGGGCTTGCGGGCGACGAGTCTGCGGCGACCGTCCGCCGAGGTCTCGGTGGCGACCAGGGACGGTGGCTTCTGCCCGCCGACCCCGCCGACGCCGAGCGGCACGAAGAACCAGAACGCGGCGTACAGCAGCGCGCCGAGCCCGTTGGCCATGAACAGGCCGACGAAGACGAGCCGTACCCAGACGACGGGCAGGCCGAGATGCCCGGCGAGGCCCCGCGCCACTCCGCCGAGCCAGCGGCCGTCGCTGCTGCGGTAGAGCTTGCGCGGCGGCCGCGGGTCGTCGAGTGGCACTGCTGCGGCTTCCGGCATGCCATCGATGTTCACACGCCCGTGGTGGTGGAGCATCAGGGTCGACCCCCGAGACTCCCCTGATCTTCGGAGTTCCCCCCTGATCTTCGGATTTCCCCGCTGCTCTTCGGATTTCCCGGCGGGCAGTCCTCGCCTCCGGCCGCTCGAACGCCTCCCGGTCCGGCCTCGGGGCAGATCTCAGGGTTCGGCCAGGGTCATCCCGACTGCCGCTGCGGCCACACGGCCGTCACCATTGACTCATGACTGATCACGAGCACGCCGCGACGGGTCCGGGACCCGGCCCCGGCCCGCGGCCCGCAGCGGGCACCGGGCCGTCGGATGCCGCGCCCGCCGCGACGGAGACGGCCGCGACGGGAGCCGCCGCGCACCGTACCGGCGCGGAAGCCGCCGACGCGGCCTCCCCCCGGTTCCGGCGCGACCGCCGGCACAAGATGATCGCGGGCGTGTGCGCGGGGCTCGGGCGCCACACCGACCTGGACCCGGTGATCTTCCGCATCACCCTGGCCGTGCTGGCCGCGACCGGCGGCATCGGTCTCCTCTTCTACGGCTTCGCCTGGCTCTTCGTGCCGTACGAGGACGACGACGAGAACGAGGTCCGCAAGCTGCTGACCGGCCGGGTCGACGGGCAGGCCCTGGCAGCCGTGCTGTTCGCCCTGGTCGGCTGCGGAGTGTTGCTGACGATGATCAGGAACGGCCAGGTGCTGGCGTTCGCCGTCGTCCTCTCCCTGCTGCTGGCCGGCGCCGGATACTGGTCGCGGCGGCGCGGCGCCCCCGACCCCGACCCGCTGTCCGCGCAGGCCGTCGCCGACGCCCCGCCGGAGGCCCAGGCACCGCCGATCCCCATCTCCTACCCCTCGTGGTGGCGGGACCCGATCGTCAAGGACGGCACGCATGTCGGGGGCACCGGCTACCTGTGGGGCCCGGCCGACGTTCCCGGCCCGCAGGTGCCTGGGCTCGACTTCCGGCTGAGCACCCCATGGGTCCACGGCCAGGACGTCCGGACCCGGCCGAGCCCGCCTCCCAAGCCGCGCGGACCGCGCTGGATCGGCGGCTGGATCTTCCTGTTCGCGCTGGTCGCGGGCGGCTTGGGCACGGGGCTGACGTGGGACACGCACCCCCTGGGCACCAGCCTCCAGGCCGGTCTGGCCTGCGCGCTGATCGTGTTCGGGCTGGGGACGGCACTCAGCTCGTTCCTGGGACGCACGGGGGCCGGCTCGCTGTTCCTGGCCCTGCTCACGGCGGCCCTGCTGGCGGCCGCGACGGCCCTGCCGTCGAACATCAGCACCCACTGGACACGGGCGTCCTGGACACCCGCCACCACGGCGGAGGTGTCACGGGCGTACGACCTCGGGACGGGCGTGGCCACGCTGGACCTGACGCACATACGCGTCGCCCAGGGGCGGACGGTGTCGACCTCCGCCGAGGTGGGCGCGGGCCAGTTGAAGATCGTCGTACCGGCGGACGTGACCGTGCGGATGAGCATCGACGTGGGGGTGGGCGACATCCGGTTGCCCGGTGAGGACAAGAAGGACGTGGACGTGGAGCCGGGCAGGCACAAGGACGTGACGCTGCCGCCGGCGAGCGGCGCGAAGAACGCGGGGACGCTCGACCTGGATCTCCAGGTCGGCGCGGGACAGGTGGAGGTGACCCGTGCTGCGGCATGAGTTCCAGCCCGGACGGCTGGTCGTCGGTGTCTTCCTGACGGCGGCGGGGGTCGCCTACGCCGGTGACGCGGGCGGCTGGTGGGACACCGAGTGGTTCGCGGTCATCCCCGTGACGGTGGCCGGCCTCTCCCTCGCAGGGGTGGCCGCGGCGCTGACCCGGGCGATACGCAGGCGCCGCGGGACACCGGAGAGCTAGGGGCCGGCGCCGGTCAGAGGCCGAGCGAAGCCCGTGCCGAGCGATGCCGGCGTCGGGCGCGGAGCATCGCGTCCAGGGAGAGGTAGGGGGCGCCGGCCAGCACCAGGGGCAGCCAGGCCATCAGGTAGGCGAGGTCGTTGCCGTAGTAGTACGGGGAGTTGGCCCAGCTGATGGTCAGCCAGAGGCTGAGCGAGATCAGTGCGCCGCCGAGCGCTGCCAGCCGGGCCAGCAGGCCGAAGAGCGTGCCGAGGCCGACGGCGAGCTCACCGATGGCGATCGCGGTCCCGAAGCCGACGGGGTTCTTCAGGGCCAGGTCGATCAGGGCCGGGATCGCGGCGGAGTCGCGGACCGAGCGCATGGTGTCGCCGATGGACCCGGAGCCGCCGGATTTCAGGAAGGCATTGTCGGTCAGTTTGTCCAGGCCGGCGTAGATGAAGGTGACGCCCAGGAAGATCCGCAGAGGAAGGAGGGCGTAACGGGTGGCGGTGTCCCGCAGGCCGCGGTCGCCGTCGAGATAGGGAGTGTGCGTGTCCGAACGAATGCTGTGAGTCATCGCCAGTAGCCGCCTCTCGCCGCAGTACCCGGGCCCCTCAACAGACCATACGTACGACAATGACGGCCCGCTCAATCCTCTCCCGGACGTTTTTCCGAATTTCGGCCGGAGCGACACACCCGTGAGGGTGGAGAAAGGCGGGCAGGAAGGGCCGGGGTGGTGGGCTCGGCCGGTTCCGCTCCGGCCTCGGCCGCCCGGTCGGCTCAGTCCGTCACCTCGACCACGCACCGGTTGGTCGCGACTCCGGCCGCCGTCACCACCTGGACCTCGACGGAGCCGGGCTCCACGTCGGCCGGGACGGGGACGGTGAGGACGTGGTCCGTGGGGTTGCTGAAGCCGCCGGCGACGGGGACCAGGGGGACGTGGACGTTGACGGCGCCGATGCGGACCACCATGCGGGAGAGGCGGTCGGCGGTCTGGGCACCGGGCGGGACGAAGCCGGTGCCGCGGATCTCGATGTCGTCGCCCGTGCGGATCGGGGCGTCCAGGTCACCGGCCTCACGGGCCCGGACGACGGAGAGGATCACCGGGCGGCCGCCCTCGGCGTACTTGCCGGCCAGGTAGGTCGCGGCGGAGATCAGGACCACCGTCGCGAGGCCCCAGGGCAGGTCGGGGAGCTGGTCGGGGCGGCGGGCCAGCCGTACGGCGGCGAAGAGCAGGGCGACGGCGCTGATGACGACGTACTGGATGTCGGCGAAGGTGCCGCGGCCGGAGTCGTCGGTGAGCAGGTCGGCGGCGCGGGGGCGGTGGGCGCGCACCTTCTGCAGGCGCTGGCCGGCGATGCGCAGGCCGACCACCCGGCGCACCAGGACGGCGATGCCGCAGACCACGGCGAGGACGGTGACCGCCCCGGCACCGCGGGCGAGGTCGAGGCCGGAGATGAGGGTGTCACGCTCGGCGGGCGAGGAGGCGGCGGCCAGGCGGCCGGCCAGGACGAGGACGGCGTAGGCGACGAAGAGGACCCAGGAGGCGGCGACGGTGCGGGAGGTGGACATGCGGTTGTCCTCGCCGATGACGGGAGCGAGCACCCCGCCGCGCGAGCGGTGGAACCAGGAGGCGGCGGTGAGGGCGAGGGCCACGAGCAGGGCGGCGAGCAGTCCGGCGGTGCGGGCGCTGGTCCAGCCCGCGCCGATGGCGGTGAGCGCCTGGGCGAGGAGCATGATCAAGACGGCGGCCCAGACGGTGCACGCGGTGCGCAGCCACAGGCGGGCGAGCCAGGCCTGGCCCTCGGCGCGGCCGCGTTCGGCGACCACCCCGGCGGACTGGGCGAGTTCCTCGGAGACCCACTGGCGGGAGGCGGAGGCCGAGTGGGCCACCGCCGCGGGCAGTCCCTGCCCGGCCGCGAACTCCTCCCGCTTGACGAGGAATTCGGCGACCGCCCGCCGGTGTCCCTCGCGTGCCCCGTGCGGGCAGTCCCCGCACGCGCAGCCGCCACCGTGGGCACCCGAACCGGCGCCCTGCCTCGCCTCCTGCACCGCCACGCCCGACGCCTGCCTTCCCCACGCCCGGGGCACGACGCGCAGGGCCCTCCCCGGGGCCGGACGGCGTCATGCAACTCCCTTGTGTCGAGAGCGAATTGTGCCCTACGCCACGCCGTTCGCGGTCAGTGGGCCGGTCATGACGAGTGAAGATACGGCCGACGTGTTGACCCGACTGCGAGAATTCCCCCATGGCCGAGATCATCCAGCGGGACGGGACCTGGGCCTTCGACGGCAGCACGGTCCGGATCACGCCGGGACGTCACCGGTCCGTGCCGCTGTTCCGGCAGACCTACGGGGAGATCGCCGTCCCCCTGGAGGCGGTGGCGGGGGTGGTGTACGAGCCGGAGCGCAGACGGGGACGCTTGAGGATGCGGCTGCGCGAGGGTGCGGACCCGTTGCTGCAGGCGACGGGCGGGCGGTTGCCGGCGGCGGCGGATCCGTATCGGCTGGCGGTGGACGGGGACCGGTCGGGGGTGGCCGAGTACGTCGTGGCGGAGATCCGGCGGTCGCTGCTGCTGGACCAGGTCCCTAAGGAGCCGGCGAGGAGCTATCTGCTGCCGGGGCCGCCGGTGCCGGTGTCGGTGCGGTCCTCGGACGGCACGGTGTCGTTCGACGGTACGCAGGTGCGCATCGACTGGGCCGACACCTCCGACCGGGTCAAGCGGGCCACCGGGCCCCGGATCATCGGCGTCGGCGATCTGGTGCGGGTGGAGTGGCTGCCCAACTCCGGTTACGAGGACGGCTTCCTGCGGTTCGTGAGCCGGGAGACGGTGTTCTCGAAGCTGCCGGCCGAGCGCGACCCGTACGCCCTGGACCTGTGGGGCAGTGTCCGCCGCGACCTGCTGACGGCGTTGGTGGCGGCGGCGGTCACGGCCCGGCTGCCGCATCCGTCGACCGGGCCGGGCACGGAGTACGCCGACCGGGACCGGCCCCCGGTGCCCGTGCCGCGCCGGCCGGCCGACCACCAGGACGTCCTGCTGCGCAGGCTCCGGGAGCTGGGCGAGCTGCACCGCGACGGAGTACTCACCGACGAGGAGTTCGCCCAGACGAAGGCGGCCGTACTGCGGAGCTTCTGAGCCGGCGGTCCCACAGCGCCCCGCAAGGGGCGCGGGGCCGTATCCGATATGCGGCTGCCGCCGCGCGGGCGCGACCAGCCAGGACGGCGCCGCAGACGAAAGACGGCCGGCGACAGGTCGCGGCCTTTCCGGCGGAGCGCCCGGCGGAGCGCCTAGCTGAGCAGGTCCGGTTCGCTGCGGCTGATGTCCTGCCACAGGGGCTGGTAGTTGATCCAGGCCACCAGGTCGCCGCCGAGCTGCTCCCTGGTGGCGACGGCGAGCTTGTGGTCGATGAGCAGGGGCCGGCCGGCCGCCTTGGCGGTCAGCTGGACCTGGGCGGACTTCTCCATCGACAGGAACCACCAGGCCGCCGCGTCCACCGAGTCGCCGACGGTCAGCAGCCCATGGTTGCGCAGCACCAGCGCCTTGCGGGAGCCGAGGGCGGCGGCGATCCGGCGGCCCTCCTCGGCGTCCACGGCGACGCCGGTGTAGGCGTCGTAGAGGGCGTGGTCCTCGTAGAAGGCGCAGCTCTCCTGGCTGATCGGGTCGAGCAGGTCGCCGAGGGCGGACAGGGCGCGGCCGTGCACGGAGTGGCAGTGGGCGACGGCGACGACGTCCGGGCGGGCCGCGTGGACCTGCGCGTGGACGGTGAAGGCGGCCTGGTTGACGTGGTAGCGGCCCTCGATCACCTGGCCGTCCTGGTTGGCCAGGACCAGGTCGCCGACGGTGACGTGCTTGAACGGCATGCCGAAGGGGTTGACCCAGAAGCAGTCCGAGTACTCGGGGTCGCGGGCCGTGATGTGCCCGGACACGCCGTCCTCCAGTCCGGCCCGGCCGAAGATCCGCAGCGCTCCGGCGAGCCGCTCCTTGCGATGCCGGCGCTCGTCGTCGAGCGAGTCGTACATCGGCGGCATCGCGAACTGGAGCTGGTCGGTCGGGAGCGGAAGGGGCGGGGTCGGCCCGTGCATAGGTCCTCCAGCACTGGGTTTGCGTTACGGCCGGAAGTTACCGCCGGTCAGCGCAGGAAAACAGAGCTGTTCTGTAAAGATGACGCGCGCGAACAGATCGCGACAGAAGATGTCGGGAATCGACAGCCGCGTGGTCCCTGCGCCACATGACGAAGAGGTGGCACGGCCGGAGCCGCACCACCTCTTCACCAGGGCTACTCCCACTCGATGGTGCCCGGCGGCTTGGAGGTGACGTCGAGGACGACCCGGTTGACGTCACGGACCTCGTTGGTGATCCGGGTGGAGATCTTCGCGAGGACCTCGTACGGCAGGCGGGACCAGTCGGCCGTCATGGCGTCCTCGGAGGAGACCGGGCGCAGCACGATCGGGTGGCCGTAGGTGCGGCCGTCGCCCTGGACGCCGACGCTGCGGACGTCCGCGAGCAGGACCACCGGGCACTGCCAGATGTCCCGGTCGAGGCCGGCCGCGGTCAGCTCCTCACGGGCGATCGCGTCCGCCTCGCGGAGCAGGTCCAGGCGCTCCCTGGTGACCTCGCCGACGATCCGGATGCCGAGACCCGGGCCCGGGAACGGCTGGCGCTGGACGATCTCCTCCGGCAGGCCGAGCTCCTGGCCGACCATGCGGACCTCGTCCTTGAAAAGCTTGCGCAGCGGCTCGACGAGCTTGAACTCCAGGTCCTCGGGGAGGCCGCCGACGTTGTGGTGCGACTTGATGTTCGCGGTGCCGGTGCCGCCGCCGGACTCCACGACGTCCGGGTAGAGGGTGCCCTGGACCAGGAACTCCACGGCCGGGCCGGCGTCGGCGATGATCTCGGCCTGAGCCTGCTCGAAGACCCGGATGAACTCGCGGCCGATGATCTTCCGCTTCTGCTCCGGGTCGGAGACGCCGGCGAGGGCGTCCAGGAAGCGGGCCTGAGCGTCGACGACCTTCAGCTGGACGCC
Source organism: Streptomyces sp. NPDC104761 (assembly GCF_055583445.1). Lineage (NCBI taxonomy): Bacteria > Bacillati > Actinomycetota > Actinomycetes > Kitasatosporales > Streptomycetaceae > Streptomyces > Streptomyces sp. NPDC104761. The sequence goes on from NZ_JBVJNZ010000005.1 coordinate 110,451, forward strand.
GGTCGCGGCGACGAAGTCCTTCTCGACCTGCTCGGTCTCGCCCTTGCGCATCAGTCCGTGGTCGACGTACACGCAGGTCAGCTGGGAGCCGATGGCCTTCTGGACGAGGGCCGCGGCCACCGCCGAGTCGACGCCGCCGGACAGGCCGCAGATGGCGCGCTTGTCGCCGACGAGCTCGCGGATCGCGGCGACCTGCTCGTCGATCACGTTGCCGGTGGTCCAGGTGGGCTTGAGGCCCGCGCCGCGGTAGAGGAAGTGCTCCAGCACCTGCTGGCCGTGCGTGGAGTGCATGACCTCGGGGTGGTACTGGACGCCGTAGAGCTTCTTCTCGTCGTTCTCGAAGGCGGCGACCGGGACGACGTCCGTGGACGCGCTGACGGTGAAGCCCTCGGGGGCCGCGGAGCAGGCGTCGCCGTGCGACATCCACACGTGCTGCTCGGCGGGCGTGCCCTCGAACAGGGTGGAGGCCGTCTTGGAGACGTGCAGGTCGGTGCGGCCGTACTCGCGGGCGCCGGTGTTGTCGACAGTGCCGCCGAGGACCTGCGCCATCAGCTGGAAGCCGTAGCACATGCCGAAGACCGGGACGCCGGCCTCGAAGAGCTCGCGGTCCAGGCGGGGGGCGCCCTCCTCGTACACGGACGAGGGGCCGCCGGAGAGGATGATCGCCGCCGGGTTCCTGGCGAGCATCTCGGCGACCGGCATGGTGCTGGGCACGATCTCGCTGTAGACCCGGGCCTCGCGGACGCGGCGGGCGATGAGCTGGGCGTACTGCGCGCCGAAGTCGACGACCAGGACGGTGTCGGGAGCGGCGGCAGCGGGAGTCGCTGATGACACGGGGTGCCTTCCGGCGGTCGGGCGGGGGTCTGTGGTTACCGATTCTAACGGGGTGGGCGCGGGCACCTCGCCGTAGCGCTGTGGCATACTCGCCCCATGCTCACGCAGACGACCTTCCTCTTTACCTATGGCAACCGGCCCACCGGCTGCCATGGTCGTGCTGCTTGAGCAACTGACGAGCGACTTCCCCAGGCGCCCCGGGCCGACAAGGTCCGGGGCGCCTGCCGTTTTCTCCGGATCCGGTCGCTCCGGGGCACCGCATCGCACCCGTTCCGGCAAGGAAAGACGAGGAGCCCCCATGAACCCCATCACCCCCATGACCCCTGTGACCCCCACGACCCCCGTGAACGCGATCGACGCGACCGGTGCCCGTACCCACGAGGCCGCCGAGGTGATCACCGGTGCGCGGGAGCGCATCGACGCGCTCGACGACCGGATCATCGGCCTGATCCAGGAACGGATGGCCGTCTCCGCCGTCGTCCAGGAGGCGCGGATCACCTCCGGCGGCCGCCGGGTGAACCTCTCCCGGGAGATGGAGATCCTCGGCCACTACAGCTCGGCCCTCGGCAGGCCCGGCACCGCTCTGGCCATGACGCTCCTGGAACTGTGCCGGGGTCGCATCTGAGTCGGGCGGACCTGAGTTCGGGACCCTTCTCACCCGTACGGCGCGTGACCGGTCCGTGCACCGTTTCGTTGGTGGGGTGTCCGTGTCAGCCAGGGGCGGGCCCGAAAGAACCACGCGTGGCTTCGCTGGAGCGATGAGGCGTACGGAACGTGCCGTGCGCCGTGGGACCTCGTTCCAGTCAAGTGACCGGACGGCAGGGGACAGCAGCCCGGTCACCCAAGAGACGGCCGGCTCCGGGGACGCCCGGGGCCGACCGGCGGAAAATTGCAAAAATGCACAAGGGCTGGGTCAAACGGTTGCGGAGGCCGCGTACATCCAGCACGATGCGTAGAAGGCCCGCAAAGCCTTCGGAGTTCCCAAGTCCCAGTTCAGGCAACGGAATTGCCGTGTACCGACCGTCCGCCAATGGTCGAGACCTGCCGTACGCCCCGAGCGCGCCGGGGCGCCGACCCGGGGCACGAACGGCGGTACAGGGCACAGAGACCAGCGGCGCAACCCCCCGGCGCCGCTCCCAGGCACCGACGCTGCCCTGACGTCGGTGCTGACGAAAGAAGGGCCCCGCGGCTCCGTTCCGCGGGGCCCTTCGCCTGTCCGCGGACTAGGTCCGGCTCACGGTGCCGCAGGCCTCCTCCTTGCCGATGTCGCGGCTGCGGTCGTACGGGTCGACGGACGGGCCGGTCGGGGTGGCGCTGCCGGCCGGGGCCTGGGAGGGGAACTGCGGGTGCAGATAGCCGTCGTCGGTGCCGCAGGCCGTGTTGCCGGCGTCCTCGTCGTAGCGGAGGAGGGTGAGGCGGCCGGGGGTGACCCGGTACCGCGTGGGGTCGGAGAGTTCGGTGTCGATGACGCGGCGCACGATCGTGCGGGTGACCTCGGTGGAGCCGTCGGTGGCAGCGGCGGCGCGGACGACCGGGTAGACGAAGGTGTAGTCGGCGTGCACGGCCACGCCCTGGTACTTGCCCTTGGCGAAGGTGATCCGGCCGCGCACCTTGACGATCTTCCCGGCCGGCTTCACGTCCTTCGGGTCGAAGCGGCTGAAGAGGAACAGCGGATCGTGGGTCTTGCTGGGGCTGCGCAGCGAGGTCTTGAGGTCCTCGAGCACCCGGGGCTGCTTGGGGTCGAGCACCGACAGAGCCGCAGCAGGGGTGCCGCCGGCCATGACGTCGGGGTTCAGGTTGGCGTCGACCAGCAGCTTCCGGGTCTGCTGGAGGGCGAGTTCGACGCGGTCCTTCGGGATCGCGCCGATCGCCGTGGCCTTCGGCAGCACGATGCCGGCCGCGCCGTCGGCCCAGCGCAGCGCCGGGGAACCGGCGAACGGGTGGGCGAGCGTGGGGGTGTCGGGGGCGACCGCGGAGGGCGGGGCGGTCGGACTGGCGGTCTCGGCGGGCAGCTGCGTGGTGGCGGCGTCCGTGCCGGCGGACGAACCGAAGGGGTCGCCCGGAATCAGGGACGGCCGCATCGCCACGACGGCGACGGCGATCGCCAGCGGAACGCCGATGACCGCCCAGGTCCTGCGGCGCCGTGCGGCCCGCCCGTTCATCTCCTGCCAGGCCGGCCCGGTACGCCAGCCCTCGGGCTGCCCCTGCTGCCCCTTGAGCCGCTCGGTCACCTCACGGGCCCGGGCTGACGGCTCCTTGTGGGCGGACTTGCGGATGTCCCGTTCGGTGTCCTGGAGGAACTGCTCCCACACCTCGTCGGATATGGAGGAGGACGACGGCTCGTCCCCCGACGATTCTTCGGACCGTCTGTCAGACATGACACTCTCTCGCTCGGCCGTTCGACGGGGCGAGAATAGCCCTGGAAACTGCCGTGTCCATGTCCTCCAGCGGTCCGACAGGCGCGTGACCCACCTCACATAAGGATTCTGTGAATGTGGAGGCAACCATTCACACGATTCACCGGTCACATCTGCGGAACCAGCGGTGACATCCGTCCGCCGCAGCTGACGCACGGGGGTCCCCATGAAACTTCTGCAACTCCGCCGGATCATGGCAACGGCGGCGGCAGCTGCTGTCATCGCGCCGGTCGCCCTGCTGTCCGCGCCGGCCGCGTTCGCGGAAGAGTCGCCGTCGACGCCCGCGTCGGAGAGCGCGCCGGACGGGACCCCCGGCGACACGTCGTCCGCCTCCCCGTCGGACTCCGGCTCGGCCTCGCCGAGCGACACCGCCTCGGCGTCCGGGTCCGCGTCGCCCTCCGGCTCCCCCAGCGACAGCGCGAGCGCCTCGGCATCGGCGTCCTCCTCCGCCGGGCCGTCCCAGTCGGCGGAGCCCAGCGAGGACCCGACCGACCCGGACGTGCCCTACTGCGAGGACCTCGACCAGGACTTCGGCGACGCCAAGGTGTCCGCCGACATCAAGGGCCTGCCCGGCAAGATCGTCGCGGGCGACGGCTTCCACGGCTTCAAACTGGTCGTGACCAACGACTCCGGGGCGGACGTCGAGGGCGTCGCCTTCTACGCCGAGATCGAGAACTACGAACTCGACGCGTCCAAGTACCTCAGCCCGTACGTCGACCTGGAGTTCAAGAACCCCGACACCGGCTCCTGGGACCGGATCGGCGACGACGACTGGGCCGGCGACTACTTCTTCTACGTGCCGAAGCTGAAGGCGGGCGCGAGCAGGTCGGTCGACCTGCGCGTCTCCGTCGACGCCAAGGCACCCGCCGGTGACGCCTACTCCTTCGGCTCCGGCGCGTACCTCGACAAGGTCGAGGGCCAGGACTGCATCGCCGAGGGCTGGGCCCAGTACGACTTCACGGTCCTCAAGGCCGGCTCGTCCAACCCGGACCCGGGTACGGCCACGCCGGGCGACGACGGCGGCAAGGACTCCGTGAAGAAGCCCCAGGGCGACGTCTCCGACCTGCCGACCGGCAACCTCGCCGACACCGGCTCCAGTTCGGCGCTGCCGGTCATCGGCCTGGTCGGCGGAGTCGCCGTCGTGGTCGGCGCCGGCGCGGTGGTCCTGGTACGGCGGCGCAGGACCGGCGCGGACGCATAGGCAAGGTCGCGCGGACCGTCGTACGGCGGCGGCCGCGCACCGACCGAAGAGGGACCTGAGCTCGGAGGGGGGCACAGGTCCCTCTTCGGTGTCCGGCTGCTTCTTCCTCCGACTGCCTCTCCCCCCCGGCTACTTCTTCTGCGGTACGGCCGGGATGCCGAGGAACGGCAGCCGCAGCGCGCCGAAGGCCTCGGCCGGGACCGCCGGGTGGTGCGGCTCGACCGCGTGCAGGCGCTGGTACGGCTCGCCCTGCCGGGGCCGCGGGTCCGTCTCGCCCTTGTTGGGCCAGTAGGACATCGCCCGCTCGGCCTGCGCGGTGATGGTGAGGGACGGGTTCACGCCCAGGTTGGCGGAGACGGCGGCGCCGTCCACGACCGAGATGCCCGGGTGGCCGTAGAGCCGGTGGTACGGGTCGATGACCCCGGTCTCGCGCGAGTCTCCGATGGGGCAGCCCCCGAGGAAGTGGGCGGTGAGCGGGGTGCCCATCAGCTCGCCGACGTTGCTGCCGGCGAAGCCGTTGATCTCCTCGGCGAGCACGGTGGCCGCCTCCGACGCGGCCCTGATCTGCTTGGGGTTGGGGGCGCCGTGGCCCTGCCGGGCGGTGAGCAGTCCCTTGCCCACGCCGTCCGGTTTCAGGTACGTCGTCAGGGAGTTGTCCAGCGACTGCATGACCAGGCCGATGATGGTCCGCTCCGACCAGCGCCGGTTGGAGAGCGAGCGCAGCACGAGGAGGGGGTGGCGGGCCGCGTTCGCCAGCCAGCCGAGGACGCGGGAGGACCCCTCCGCGTACGGCACCTGGAGGATCGACAGGCCGCCCATCGCGTTGGAGCCCTTGCCGTAGCGGACCGGCTCGATGTGCGTGTTCTCGTCCGGGTGGATGGACGAGGTGATCGCGACGCCCTTGGTGAAGTCCGCCTTCGGGGTGCCGTGTGCCTTGCGGTAGCGCCGGTCGTCGGTCTGGGCGCCGACCAGGGCCTCGGAGTTGGTGCGGGTGAGGTCGCCGAGGCGGTCGGAGAGGTACGGCAGCTGCCCGCCGGCCTTCATGCGGTGCAGCAGGGTCTGGGTGCCGTAGGTACCGGCGGCTATGACGACCCGGCGGGCCTTGAAGGTCCGGCCCTGCGCCTTCCGGTCGTCGGTGGGGAGGGTGGCGATCGCGTAGCCGCCCTGGGAGTCGTCGGTGACCGAGACGACGGTGGTCATGGGGTGGACGACCGCGCCGGCCCGCTCGGCGAGGTGGAGGTAGTTCTCGTTGAGGGTGTTCTTCGCGCCGTGCCGGCAGCCGGTCATGCACTCGCCGCACTCGGTGCAGGCGTTGCGGGCGGGGCCCGCGCCGCCGAAGTAGGGGTCGGCGACCTGGTCGCCGGGCGCCGCCTTCGCCTCGCCGTCGGCGTCCTTGCCGTCGCCGAAGAAGACGCCGACCGGGGCGAGGTGGAAGGTGTCGCCGACGCCCATCTTCTGCGCCGCCGCCTTCAGGTGCACGTCGGACGGGGTCATCGTCGGGTTGAGCCGTACGCCGAGCATGCGCTGGGCCTGGTCGTAGTACGGCTTCAGCTCCTCCTGCCAGTCCGTGATGTCCCGCCACTGCGGGTCCTCGAAGAAGGCCTTCGGCGGGACGTAGAGGGTGTTGGCGTAGTTCAGCGAGCCGCCGCCGACGCCCGCCCCGGCCAGGACCATGACGTTGCCGAGGAGGTGGATGCGCTGGATGCCGTAGCAGCCGAGCTGCGGGGCCCAGAGGTAGTTCTTGATGTCCCAGGAGTTCTTGGGGAGGGTGTCGCGGGTGAAGCGGCGGCCGGCTTCCAGTACGCCGACCTTGTAACCCTTTTCCGTGAGGCGCAGGGCGGTTACGGAGCCGCCGAATCCTGAGCCGACGACCAGGACGTCGTAGTCATAGGTGTCCTGAGACAACGTGCCATCTCCCCTTTGAGTGTGCACTGCGGGTGGTCGGTGGCTGGTCGCGCAGTTCCCCGCGCCCCTCGAGGAACAGGCCGGTTACCTGAGCCTCAGTGCCTTCATCACCCGGAGACTGGTGCTCATGAACTGGGCGTACTTCTCGTCGTCCATCCCCAGCGAGGGCGCCATCGGCAGCAGTCGCTGCTGCGCGACCGTCTGCGCCTCCGTGTACTTGAGGATGCCCTCCGAGCCGTGCCGGCGGCCCAGGCCCGAGTCCTTCATGCCGCCCATCGGGGACTGGACGCTGCCGTAGGCGGGGGCGTAGCCCTCGTTGACGTTCACGGTGCCGGTGCGCAGGCGGGCGGCGACCGCACGGCCCCGGCTGCCGTTCTTCGTCCAGACGGACGAATTGAGGCCGTACGGCGTGCCGTTGGCGTGCTCGACGGCCTCGTCCTCCGTCGTGAAGCGGTAGATGGAGACGACCGGGCCGAAGGTCTCCTCCGTGCAGACGGCCATCGCGTCCTCGACGCCCTCGAGGATGGTCGGCTCGTAGAAGTAGGGGCCGATGTCCGGGCGGGCGGTGCCGCCGGCGACGACGGTCGCGCCCTTCTCGACGGCCTCCTCGACGTGCCGCTTGACGGTCTCCAACTGCCGTTCCCCGACCAGGGACCCCATGTCGGCGCCGTAGGCGAGGGACCGGCCGAGCCGCATGGCCTTCGTACGGGCGGCGAAGCGCTCCACGAAAACGTCGGCGATCGACTCGTGGACGTACAGCCGCTCGATGGAGATGCAGAGCTGGCCGGCCGAGGAGAAGCAGGCGCGGACCGCGCCGGCGGCCGCCTTCTCGATGTCGGCGTCGTCGAGGACGAGCATGGCGTTCTTGCCGCCGAGTTCGAGGGAGACGCCGACCAGGCGGGCGGCCGCGCCCTGGGCGACCTCGCGGCCGGTACGGGTGGAGCCGGTGAAGGAGACGTAGTCGGCGTGCCGGACGACCTCGGGGCCGACGACCGGGCCCTCGCCGAGGACGACCTGGAAGACGTCCGCGGGCAGCCCCGCCTCGACGAGGAGGTCGCGGGCCCACAGGGCGGTCAGGCAGGTCTCGGTGTCCGGCTTCATGACGACCGCGTTGCCCGCGGCGAAGGCGGGGAGCGCGTCGCCGACGGAGAGTTCGAGGGGGTAGTTCCAGGGGGCGATCTGGCCGACCACGCCCCGCGGGTGCCGGAGCTCGGTCACCTTGGTGAGGGTGGGCATGGCGCCCGCGTGCCGCTTGGGGCGGAGGTAGGCGGGAGCCTTACGACCGTAGTGCCGCGCGGCGACGGCGACGGCCTGGACCTCTTCGTGGGCGTGCAGGCGGGCCTTGCCGGTCTCCAGCTGGATGAGGTCGAGGACCTCGGCCTGGCGGGCGAGGACCAGGTCGTGGAAGCGGAGCAGCACGGCGGCGCGCTGCCGTACCGGCACCTTCGCCCACACGGCCTGCGCGGCACGGGCCGCCTCGAAGGCCTTGGCCACGTCCTCGGGGGTGGACTCGGGCAGGTCGGCCAGCTTCTCGCCGGTGAAGGGCGTGTGGTTGGCCGTACGTCCGGAACCGACGACACCCTTGGTGAGCTGGGCGACCAGCTCGGGCGTGACCACGTCGGCGGCGGTTCGGGCCCCTGCGGGCGCGGGGGCGAGCGGGTTCGTGCCGGTGGGGGCCGGTGCGTGGGCCGGGGCCTGCGAGTCCGTCATGAGCCGCAGGGTATTCGGGCGCGCGGCCTTTGGGTACCCGTGGGTAACCCGGTTTCACGGAGTGCACACACCGCGCCAGTGATCACTGGCAGAGAATGCGCTGATCAGCCGCCTCGGATGCCCTCGGGTGCGGACGATCAGCCACGCTCCGGTTTTTTGGCGAGGAGGAGGCCGAGGGCGGTGAGGGGGGTGAGGCGGCGGGGTTCGGGGGCCGCCGGGGTTGGTGGGACGGGTGGGTGGACCGGGGCAGGTGCAGGGGGCTCGGTGACCCACGCCGGAAGGTTGACCCCGGCAACCTCGGCGAGCACCTCCGCGGCGCCGGTGGCCGTCGGCCGAGCCTCGGGCTCGGCGGCGAGGAGCTTGTCGAGCAGCGGTCCGAGGGGCCCCTGCGCACTCCCCACGACCGCCCGGAGCAACGCGCCCAGCGACCACAGGTCGGAGGCGGGCCCGGCGACGCCCCGCCCCGCACCGCACTCGGGGGCGTCGAAGGGGCCGCACCCCTGTCCCCCGCCGATACCGAAATCGGTGACGACGACACGGTCTCCGCCCGCTTCGAGCAGGACGTTGGACGGCTTGAGGTCGCGGTGGACGATGCCGACGCAGTGCGCGGCGTGCAGCGCCCCGAGGACGGCGAGCCCGATCCGGGCGGCCTCGGCGGCCGCCAGCGTCCCCCGGGCGGCGAGGACGGAGTGCAGCGACTCCCCCTCCACCAACTCCATCACCACCCAGGGAAGTTCGTCATCGAGGAGTACGTCGTGGATGGCGACGGCGGCGGGATGGTCGACGCGGGCGGCGGCCCGCGCCTCGTGCAGCAGCCGGTGCGCGGCGCGCCGCCGTTCCTCGTCGTCCGGTTCCCCGGCCAGGCGCGGCTCCTTGACGGCGACGTCCCGCCCGTCATGCTCGTCCCGGGCCCGCCACACGGTCCCGGCCGGCCCCGAGCCGATGCGCCGGGCGAGCCGGTAACGCCCACCGATCAGCCGTCCCTCGACCGGCAGTTCGCCGTCTTCGCTCATGGCACATGAGTACCTTGCACACCGTGCCGTTGTCGAAGCGACGCGGTCAGGGGGCCGTCGGCTGAGGGCAGACGCGAAGGTGCCTGACCGGAAGATTCCGGCCAGGCGCCCTGGATCGTACGTTCACTCACCTGGTACTCCAGCAGGATTTCGCTGTCTGACCTGGTCTTTCGCCGGGTGGCGGGAATGCAGCGTGACTTCGAACGTGCGGGGGCGGTCTCACGGAGACCGCCCCTCGATCGTGCGACAACGCTGCAGGTAGTGACAGCGGCGGGCGATTGCCTGCCGTTGGCGGCGCCAGGCTTTCCTCACCCTGCGGCGATACGACCCAAAAGTCCGCACAGCAACCTGAGCCTCTACCAAGTCCTCGACACGTTAACGGACCTGCTGCGGTGCTGGGACGGCACCTGCACCACCTGCGGCCGCCCCCTCACCAGAGCGAGAACTTAACGAAGCACTACTAGGTCGTTTCTTGTGGATCACCCGTGCAACCGGAACGATTTCAGCCATGACCGCTACGGATCGGCCCCTCGGTTGCCCCTGGGAGGGGCCCTGTCACCTGCCCCTGTTGCTTCCAGCAGACCCTGGAGGAGCGGGCCAACTTCGAGATCTGTCCAGAGTGCGGCTGGGAGGACGATGCGGACGCACACATTGTCCGAGGTGGGCCCAACGGCTCGCTGAGCTTGACGCAGGCCCGGCTGGACCACCTTGAAGAGGTTGCCGAGACGGGCGATGAGTCCGTGACGCGCGGCGGTGAGGGTCTATGGCTGTCGGAAGCACGACGCCAGGTCCCACCGGCAGATGATCGGCGCGATCGCTTCACGTTGCAGACCGGAACGCCGTGGGTGCATCTGCCGGAGAGGTACGGCAACTGGCGAGGCATCTACAACCGACTGCGGATGTGGGGCTACGACGGCACCTGGGAACAGGTGTTCACCGCACTGATGGCCCAGGCTGACGCTGACGAGGACCAGGCCTGGGCCGTATCGGTGGACTCCATAATCGTGCGCGCTCACCAGCACGTGGCCGGGGCCCGCCAAAGGGGGCCTCGGCCGGCAAACCCGCCGACCATGACATCGGCCGGTCCCGTGGCGGACTGACCATGAAGATCCACCTCGCTGCCGGTGCCCGCTGCCGACCTCTGGCGTTCGTTCTTACCGAGGACAGGCCGGCGACGCGCCCGACTTCACGGACGTCATGACTCGCCTGCGCGTTCCCCGACGGCGTGGTCGTCCGCGCACCAGGCCGGACGTGGTCCTGGCGGACAAGGCCTACTCATCCCGCGCGATCCGCGACCACCTGCGCAAGCGCGGTATCCGCGCGGTCATCCCCGTCCCGGCGGACCAGCGAAGCCACCGGCCAAGGCGCGACAGCCGGGGCGGTAGACCGCCGGCCGTCGATCGCGAGGCATACACGCAGCGCAACACCGCCGAGCGGTGCATCAACCGTTTGAAGCAGTGGCGCGGTATCGCGACCCGCTACGAGAAGACCGCAACCATCTACCTGGCCGGGCTCCACATCGCTGGCATTTTCCTCTGGTCCTCCCGGTGATCCAAACGAAAGTCCCAAGTCGACGTCGAAGACCTGCCCCAGCAGAACCCGCGGATCCAGCAGGGGCACCAGGCAGGTTCTGTGGACGAACAGCTCCTGCTGAGCCTCCGTGAGGCGGTTTGAGACGGTGAGCCGAAGCAACTCGGGGTCGGTTTCGGCGACATCTCCGAAACACAGAGCACAGGAATACACGGTCGCGCTCACGATGCCACTCCCTTCATGTCACCCGAGTCCGGACCATCGCCCCTTTTCGATCTGCCCCAAAAGGGCCAGGCCCTCCGGAGTCATCCGGAGGGCCTTCTGCGCCTTGTCGGCCACTGCGTCTACCACAGCCAGCCGTTCAGCCTTTCAGGATTCCGCCCAGTCGACGGAGACAAAACGGAACCCTTCGACTCCGGCGCCCTCAAGCGCGCTTTTGACGAGATCACCCACGAACACCATGGTGATACCACCGGGCACCCGGAACACTCGCGACGCGACCTCATCGGCCGCATACGCCCGAAATGCCGGAAAGCGCAGCGCCTCGTAGGTCTCGTACTTGTCGATGACGGATGCGTCCCGATCCACGACGTCGAGCACGTTCGGCGCCTGCACCAGAAAAACGGGCTCTCCGTCCAGCACGCCGTCGGCGATCTTGTGAATGTCGGAACCGGCACACCGGACCAGCACGTCGTAGGCCCGCTCACTGCAGACCCAGTCCCTCATCTGGGGATACCAGAACACATCGGGCTTGCGCTTCGCGCTCCCCGGCTCCCACTCGAACTGGAAGACTGCACCGACAGGCGGATACGGCGTATCCCAATCGTGCTCGACGACACTGAACGGGAACCGGGAGTCGTCCGCGTCGACACATCCATACTCGTCCATGTCGAGTTCTGCCAGATAGGCCACTACCTATTTACCGTACCTTTCATATCTGGCGTACTGGTCCACGCCGCTGAGCTGCGTTTTCAACTCCGACATGAAGTCGAGGACCGCCTGTTTTCCGCCTCTGGCGTCGGCCGCCTGGACTTCGTCATTGATATAGGCGTAGTAGGAGTGCACAAAGGTTCCGCGGTGCCCCTGGTGACTCATCCATACGCCGTTCTCTGCCGAGTCGATGTCGATTCCGTGCTTCTTCAGGATCTGCCAGGCCGCCTTCACCTTGGCACAACCGCAGGGGATCATGTGATGGGCCTGAGCGGACACGCCGTCCGGCTTGGCTTCCCCGGCCTTCTCCAGGTTCCTTCCCAGCTTCGCGCTGTTGCAGTTGTGCACCAGGACGGGGATGGAGCCGGTCAGCACATAATACGTGTGCAGGTCCGCGACCGTGAGGTTGTGGACCGTGGCCTGCACAACCGTCCAGCGCCGGACAGCGGTGATCTGCACGAGGCTTCCCGTGCTGGTCCGCAACCGGTCGCCGCCGTGCAGGTCGGTCGCCTTGACCCACGCGCCGAGCCCGGCGACCCAGAACGGATGCCCGTCGGTCGCGGTGACGGACGCCGTCTTGGAACCCTTCTTGCCGTCGACGTCGACAGTGACCTTGACGAGGTGCTTGAGTCCCTTGCCTGTGATCTGGGCGGTAACCGTTTCGGTTCTGGTTTCACCGGTTTTCGGGTCGGTGGCGAGGACCTTGTCGCCGATGTCGACGTCCTTGATCCTCTTGGCGGTGCCGTCGGCCATCACAACCCGCGTGTCGGGCGTGAAACTGTTGCAGACCTTTTCTGCGGTCTCGGCCGCCTCTTCAGCGGCCGTGGCCGCCTTCTCGCTCTTTCTCCAGTCCTTGAAGGTGTTCCACAGCTTCTTGCCGAGCCCGACGATCCGCTTGCCCAGGGCGTACGCCTTGTCGACGCGGTACCAGTACTTCGAGACCAGCTTGCCGAGCGGGCCGCCGCCGATGAACGACGTGACGACGTTCGCCGCGGTCGCCCCGCACGAGCCCAGGCTCCCGGTCGTGAAGCAGTCCAGCGCGTCCGTGATACCCAGTTCGTCGGCGATGATCTTGCCGAGCTCCTTGGCGATGGCGATCGCGCGCTGCTTGGCGGAGTCCTCCTTCGCCCGGGCCTCGTCCGCCTTCGCCTGCGCCGGGGTGGCTGTCGTACCGCTGCCCGTGCTGCCCGAACCGCCGTTGTCCCGGGTGTCGACCGCGCCACGGTGGGTGGAGGGGCCGGGGCCGCACTCGTTCCAGCCGCCCACACAGTCCGCCAGACGCAGGCCCGACGCATCGCTGTTGGTGACCGGGCTGTTGTTGGCGTACGCGTAACCGTTGATCTGCTGTGGGTCGTTGTAGTCGACGACCGGGTCCGCCGAGATGAAACGGCCCGTGTCCGAGTCGTACTCGCGGGCGCCCAGCGTCGTCAGGCCCGTGGACTGCTGGATCGTGCCGCCGACGAAGCCCTTGTCGTTCACCCAGCTCGTCGAGGAGGACGACGACTCGTCCCTCTCGTTGCCGAACGGGTCCGTGCGGCGGCGAGTCGTCGAACCCGTCTTCGCATCGACCGCCAGCTCCGCCGTGCCCTGATGGTCCGAGGCGAGGAAGTGGACGCCGTCCGCCTCCCGCATCGCGACCGTGGCGTCGGCGAAGGTGTAGTACCGGGTCGCGGTCACCTTGGCCGTGGACTTGTCGTAGTGCAACTCCATACCTGGGAGGTAGAACGTCTTCTCGGTGGAGGTGTCCCGGATGAGCCGTTCACCGTCCGCGTCGTACTTGTACGACGTCACCGCCCCGTCGGCGTTCGTGACCGTGGTCAGCTCGCCCTGCTTGTCCCAGTCCAGCGACTGGGTGTCGCCGCCCAGGACACGCGTCTTGGTGTTGCCGGACGCGTCGTAGGTGTACGTGTCCCGGGAGGTGACCTGCGGCGTGGTGCTCGTCGCCGTGGTGGTTTCCGTCACCGATGACACCGTGTGCGCGCCGGAGGCGGCGCCGTTCGGGCCGGAGCCCGCTTCGCCGTACTTGTACGAACGGCTCGACGTGGCGGCCCCGTTCAGCCCGTGCCGCACCTCGCTCGTGCGGTTGCCGATCGAGTCGTAGCCGTACTCCGTCCAGTAGGGAGAGACACCACCGACCGTGGACGAGGAGGCGCCCGCGGCGCAGGCCGTGTCCGTGCTGCCCGTGCCCTTCGCGCCGTTCGGCGTCACCGACGACGTCCACGTCTGCTTCAGCCGCTGCAGACCGTCGTACGTGAAGCACTGGACGTCCGACGTTCCACCCGTCGGCGTGTCCGCGATGGACAGGATGTTGCCGCCGGCGTCGTACGTGTAGTCGGCGTCGTAGGCGACACTGGACGCGCCCTCAACGTCCACCCGCGAGTTGGTCAGCCGGTCGGTGCCCGCCTCGTAGGTGTTGGTGATCCACGTCTTCTTCGCCGTCGACTCGCCCGTGTAGAGCTCGATCTGTTCGAGGTTCGACGTCGGGGAGTAGGACGCGTCGGTAACGTAACTCAGGCCTCCGAGCGAAGTGTTGACGCCGACCGGACGCTGGAGGTCGTCGTAGACGTAGGACAGCGCCTCGGCGGACAGGTCGCCCGCCGCCGGCAGGCCCTCGCCCTGGAGCGTGCCGTCCCGGTTGTACTGGGTGGTGTACTCGTACGTGCCGCCCAGCTGCGGCTCGGCCGTCTTGGAAAGGTAGTACCTCGTCGAAGTCGGCTTGTAGTCGTTGGTCTCGTCGAGGACCGGGTAGGTTACCGACGAGTAGACCGCGCCGTCCTTGTAGGTGTAGGTGCCGTACAGCTCGCCCTTGGCCACCGTGTCGTACTTGGTGACGGAGAGCCTGGTGCCGGTCGTCGCCTCGCCCTGCCAGGTCGACACCGCACGGCCCAGTTCGTCGTAGACGGTGGACGTCTTGTCGCCGTTGACGGTGACCGAGGTCTGCCGGTCCAGTTCGTCGTACGTGTACGACGACGAACCGGTGTCAGGGTCGACGGCCGTCTTCTTGCGGCCCAACTGGTCATACGTGTAGGACCACTTGTTGCTCTTGTCGTCCGTCACGCCCGTCAGCAGACCGGCGGCGTTGTAGCCGTAGGACGTGATGACGGCGTTGCCGTCGGTCGGGTACTCGATCTGGGTGACCGTGTTGTCCCGGGCGTCAGTGACGGCCGTCGTCTTCGTGCCGCCGCTGGGCGGCGTGGTCGTGACGCGGTCGCCGCCGTAGGTGTAGCTCGTGCGGTACTTCTCCGTACCCTGGACCTTGAAGATCGAGGCCGTGGTACGGCCCGCGCCGTCGTACTCGGTGACCGTCTGCGCGTCGAGGTCGGCGTTGACCGGCTCGAAGAGCGTGGCGGACGGGGCACCCGAGGTGTAGTAGGTGTCGTTGACCTGCCGCACACGGCCGGAGCCGTCGTACAGCGTGTCGGCGACCATACGGCCGCCGTCCGCGCCCTGTGTCTGCTCCTGACGGGGCCGCAGCCAGCCGTCGTACAGCGACCATTCGCTGCCGTACGTCGATCCGTCGGCCTGGATCTTCTGCGTGTGCACGGCGGTCGGTCCGGCGTCGGCGCGCACCAGGTACTCGTACTTCATGGACGGCGTGAAGTTCGACGCCTTGGGGCGGTCAGGAAGCCACACCGACACCAGGCGGCCGAGGCCGTCGTAGGCGAGGTCGGTGCGCTTGCCGTTCATGTCCACCTTGGCGGTCGGCAGGCCCCAGGCCGGCGCGTACTCGGTGGAGGTCGTCCAGCCGAGGCGGTTGGTGACCGTCGACTTGGTCGCCAGGCCGTAGGTGTCGGTGTAGGCGGTCGAGGACGTGTAGGCCGTCGAGGACGAGGCGGTCTGCGCGTCCTTCACCACCAACGGGCGGCCGTAGCCGTCGTACGTCGTCACGGCGGTCGTCTGGTACGTCGCCGTCGTGCCGTCGTGCGAGAGCAGGCGCTTGGTGGTCGTGGCGTCGCCCTTGGTGGGGGCGGCGCCCAGCGTCGTCGAACCGTCGTAGTAGGTCAGGTCGTCGGAGATGACGTCCTTGGAACGGTCGGGGGTCGAGGCACAGTCGACGCCGACCTTCTCGACCCGGGAGACGTACGAGTACAGGTGCAGGTTCGCGCTGTCCGCGTACTCGGTGCGGGTGCACTGGTTGTCGGCGACGCCGACCTCGCCGTCGTCGTCGACCATCGTCGCGCGGCCGGTCGTGCCGTCGTAGGTGGTCGTCGACTTGGTGTGCCGCCAGCCGCCCACCGCGAGCGCGGTGTACGTGTCGGTCGAGCCGGTCGAGACGTAGCGGGCCCTGCGGGTGCCGAAGGACTCCGTCTGGGTCGCGGTCACCGCGGTCCACGGCACCGTCACCGACTTCTCGGTGACGTCCGAGCCGTTGTAGGTGATCGTCTCCAGCTCCTGGCCGGCCTTCCAGTCGGAGTCGTCGTAGGAGACGCCGTTGGAGTCGGTGACCGTCACCGAGCGGGTTTTGCCGTCCTTGTCCACGTCACCGTCGAGGCCACGGAAGAAGGTGTGCTCGGTCTTGGTGTTGGAGGCGGAGTTGGTGCCGTCCGAGGTGACGACGCGCACCTTGCCGTAGCCGCGCCAGTCGCCCCACGTCCGGTACTCGGACTTGGTGATGCCGTCGGCCGGCGTCTTCCGCCAGCCCGCGTCGCCGAGGTAGGTGTACGAGGTGACCTGGTCGGCGCTGTCGCCGGTGAGATCGGTCTGGACGACCGAGGCGACGACGTATTTGTGGAACCAGTCGACGACGGGGTCGCTCGCCCCGGGCGGGTTCCACCTCACCGGGAAGCAGCGCACCGTCGAGGAGTCCTCGGCCGGGACGTTGCCGGTCGTGCACTGGTTGGCGGCGTAGTTGACGCTGAGCGTGCCGCCGGACTCGTTCTTCACCGCGGCCAGCCGGAAGCGGTAGAACGGCTGGAGGTTGTCGCCGGTCGTGTCGACGCGGTTGGGAAGCTGGCTGCCGTACAGCTCGACGGACGGGACCGAGGCGTCGGTGCCGACCTTGCCGGTGTGGTCGATCTTGCTCAGCCAGAGCGACTTGGAGCCGTCGCCGTTGTCGGTGAAGACGTGGGTGAGGCTCCACGCGTCGACCGGGGTGTAGGTCGAGTCACCGGTGCGGATCTGTGTGGTGATCTTCGTGAGCTTCTTGCGGGTCCAGAACGTCGGTGAGTTCTGGCCGGGGCACTTGGTGCCGGCCTTGCAGTTCTGGTCCCAGGGGACGTCCGGCCAGTCGGCTGCCGTGGAGTCCGTGAGCGCGTCGGCCGAGCAGTCCGTCAGGGAACCGATGCAGCGCTCGGCGGTGGTGAAGAGGACCTGGGCGGCAGGCTTGGTGGAGTACACCGAGCCGTCGCGCTGGCCGTAGTCGATGCGCTTGAGGTAGCCGCCACGGATGTAGGCCTTACCGTTCTCCGTGGTCTTCAGGCCCTGGGTGTAGTAGTTCGTCTCCGTGCCGTAGTAGTACGACATGGCGTTGCCGTGCGGGTCGACGACGTAGTCCAGGTTCCAGCGCCAGGCCTGCGTGCAGTACGCGTCGGCGAACGTCGCGTTGTAGCAGGGCTCGCCGGAGTCGTCGCCGTAGACCGGGACGGTCCAGGTGGAGTTGGTCTCCTCGTTGCCGCTCGCGTAGCCGGTGAGGTGGTTGAGACCGAAGTAGTACTGGGTTCCGTCGGCGGTGGTGATCTTCCAGTACTCGCCGTTGTTGTCACCGTTTCCGGCGCCGGTCAGGTGCTCGACCTTGGAGTTGTCGTCGGAGCTGACCCGCCACTGACCGGTCGTGTCGTCCTTGATCAACTGACCGGAGGTGCCGCCGGTGAGGGAGAGCGTGGCGTTGTCGAACGCCCAGCACTCGTCGCCGTTGGTGGCGTCATGGCCGTCGTCGGCGCAGGGCTTGTAGCTGCGCTCGATGTAGCCCGGCTCGTAGGTGAAGCCCTGGCCGGTCCACGAGCCCTGGTTGTTGGTGGTCGCCGTCTGGCCGTCGATGGACTGGGAGTTGTAGCTCAGACCGACGGTCGGCTGCATACCACCGGGGACCGGTGGCGTCGTCATCGGGTAGTTCCAGGTGAACGCGCCCGACGAGGTGTCCACACCCCACTGCGAGGACGGGGCGAGACTCGTCGCCTTGTAGTCGCCGCCGTCGCCACTGCTGCCGGACGTGGCCGCGACCACGGTGGCGGAGGACGTGCTCGCATCCGCTTCA
This sequence comes from Streptomyces sp. NPDC104761, assembly GCF_055583445.1. Classification (NCBI taxonomy): domain Bacteria; kingdom Bacillati; phylum Actinomycetota; class Actinomycetes; order Kitasatosporales; family Streptomycetaceae; genus Streptomyces; species Streptomyces sp. NPDC104761. The sequence goes on from NZ_JBVJNZ010000005.1 coordinate 128,184, forward strand.
AGAAGCTGGCTGGACGGGCCGGATGTGTCACCGGCCGCCTGGACGGTCGCGGTCAGCGTCTGCTTCGCCGCGTTGTTGGCGGTCTTCAGGTACGTCGGTGTCGAACAGGCCCTCTTCTGCGGCGTGGTCAGCACACAGGCCGGGTAGGTGGCCAGCCGCAGCCGGGAGCTGTAGTCACCGCCGTAGGCGTCGGCGAAGTCCGAGTAGTCCAGGGTGACCTGGGCCGGGCCTTTGGCAGCGGCGCCGTCGGTGCGGGCGACGGTGAACAGCACGCCGTCCACGCCCGCCGACTGGGCGGCCTTGCGGCCGAGGACCTCGAGCCGGACGGACTCGGGGCCCTTCGTGCCACCGGCCGCCTTCGCCGTGAGCGGCAGGCCCTTGGCCTTGGCCGCCTTGCCGGTGAGCTCGACCTCGGCCGCCCCGGCCGCGGGCCAGTGCGCCTTGTCGGCGTGCTTGACCGCAGCCTTCCTGGCTCCGTCGGTCTTCTTGAAGGACTTCGCGGTGGCGTTCTTGCCGCGCACCGGGTCGTCGAGGGTCGTCCGGGTCTTCGGCCTGGTCAGGCCGCCGTCGGTGGCGGTGGCCGCGGGGGCGTACTGCGGGAGCAGCCCTATGGACAGCGCCAGTCCGAGGACCACCGCGGCCCGTCTGCGACCACTCCGCCAGGCCGGTCGTACCGACCGGTACCAGGGAGGAGATGACATCAACTCTCCTAGAAGTAGGGGTTATCGGGGGTGGCACGCATGCCGAGAAGGGCGGGCGGCACAGTGGCCGCCCGCCCGGTCGAAGGGATCTGCTACGCCGAGGTCTCGTCGATGCTGGAGCCGCCCGGCAGGACCGCGACGGTCGCCACCAGCGAGGCGTCCAGCGGACCCTGGTACATGCGCACCTCGTCCACGGCTCCGGAGAAGTACTCACCCGCCGTCGTCCCGGTCAGCGCGCGTCCGATCTGGAGACTCGTCGTGCTGAAGTCCCAGGTGTTGTCCCAGGAGGCGTCGGCCACGGCGGTGCCGTTGACGTACAGCAGGACATCGCCGAAGACCGCGTTGTAGACCAGTGCGAGGTGGTCGCCGTCGCCCTCGGAACTCGGCGGGTCGGCGGAGTCGAGGAGAGTGGTCGTCACCGGGGCGACCGAGTCCGCGTCGGTCACCACCAGCTGCCAGTGGCGGCTGGAGGTCTGGTACCTGACCTTGATCGCGGACCCGTTGGCACCGGACAGCGACAGCACCGTCTCGTCCGTCGCCGGGCTCGCCGAGGCCAGCCGGGCCCGTGCCGTCAGGGTGAAGCTGTCCTGCGCGGTGAGCGGTCCGGCCGCCGCGCGGGTGGCGTAGCCGCGGACACCGTCGAGCGCCAGGTGCCCGTCGCCCCACAGCGGCGCGGCCGGCGCGGTGCAGTCCGGGTCGGCCTCGGGGTCGCAGGACTCGTCCGGCACGTAGATGGACGCGCCGCCGCCGAGGGTCAGGCCGGTGCCGCCGCCGTTCTCCGGGGAGACGCCGTTCGTCGCCTCGTCCAGCTGCCAGTAGGCCAGCTGGTGCGGCTGGATGCCGCCGAGCTCCTGGCCCTCGGTGGGCGGGATGACCCGGTCGTGCAGTTTGACGTCCGCGACACTGCCCTTGAGGTTGCTGGTGTAGCCGTCCAGGTCGAGCCGGCGGCCGATCTGCACGGCACCGGTCGCGGTCCACACGGTGTGCCGGGCCTGCACGTCGTCGGCGACGAGGACACCGTTGACGTACAGCATCAGCTTGCCGAGCTCGGCGTCGTACACGCCGATCAGGTGCGTCCAGCTGCCCACGACCGCCGTGGCGCCGGAGACCTTCCAGGTGCCCAGCGTCTCCATGTCGCTGACCGGGATGCGGAAGGTCCAGGAGGCGGTGTCCTTGTCGTAGCCCAGCTCGAAGCCGGCCTGGGCGGTGCCGTCCTGGCTGACGACGGTCATGTTCTGGGTGGGCAGCGTCGGCAGCATCACCCAGGCGCTCACCGAGAAGGACCTGCCGGTGTCGACGGAGGCGGTGCCCGAGTCGAGGTAGGCGTTGTCGGTGCCGTCGAAGGAGGCGGCGGTGTCGGTGGAGCCGAGCGGGCCGGCCGCGCCGAAGGCCACTCCGGAACCGGGGGTCGCGGCGGGGGTGGTGCTGCTCCCGGCCGCCTTCGTGGCGCCCTTGGCGTCACCGAGGGTCCAGGCGGCGACCGGCGCGCGGCCGTCGCTGACCAGGAAGACGTGCACGGTCGGCGTCTTCTGCGCGTTGCCGGCGCCGTCGACCGCGGTCACGTGCAGGACGTAGGTGCCCTCGCTGGGCGGCATCCAGCGGATGGTCGCCGGTCCGCCGGTGGAGTCGGGGGCCACCGTCTTCTTCGTGCTGTCGGCCTGCGGGCCGGTGACGTAGTAGGTGTACTTGGTGACGTCGGTGGACGGCGAGTCCATGGTGAAGTCGCCGTAGTCGCCGACGCCCGGGTGCCACGCCTCGTCGTCGGGGTACTGGGCCGAGGTGATCGCGGCCGACTTGGGCTTGCTGGTGTCGTAGATGAACTCGCAGCGGGTCTGGTCGCCGTCGGTCGACCAGGCACCGTACGACTGCTGGTCGTAGCCGCGGACCGCCCAGGCGACCGTGGTGTTCGACGGGACGGTGAACCCGGCCTCGCCGTCACCCGCGACGTCGCTGCCGATGGTGTAGAAGAACGTGGCCACACCGGTCTGGTCGCTCCAGCTGGAGTCGACGGTGGTCTTCTTGGCCGTCGTGGCGTAGTGCGTGACCGTGTTGCCGGCGGAGTCCGTCCACCAGACCTTGAACTGGGCCTGGAGTGTCTCGGTGTTGGAGCCGATGTCGCCGTGGTCGTAGTCCCGGATCACGGCGGAGACCCGCGGGGCCTCGGTCACGTAGTGCTCGGTGGCCGCGCCGTACTCGCAGGTGCCGCCCGGCTTCATCTGCAGGTCGTCCTGGACGGGCTCCAGGGGCGGCCGGTTGTAGGTCACTTCGAGGTGCGCGTTGCCGCAGAAGCGCTTCCAGTACGAGGTGTCCGACTCACTGGCCGCCTTGAGGCGGAACGTGGTGGTGTCCCAGCTCTTGTCGGCCGCGGTCTGGATGGTGCTCTTCACGTCGAAGCGGACGTTCTGGTTCGTCGAGGTGCACGTACCGGCGTTGGCCGTGGACGAGTCGGTGCCGAGGGTGGCCTTGGAGGCCGGCTGGTTGTCCCAGTCGGTCTTCGAGCTGATCGCGCTCGCGCCGGTGCTGTTGACCCGGGCGAGCTGCACCGCACGGGCGCTGGAGCTGTAGGTGAACACCTGCGTCACCGCGAACTCGGCGCTGACGATGTCCTTGCCCGCGAAGGTGCCGGTCGGGATCGCGAAGAACTGCCGCTTCACGTCCGACGAGCTGCTGCACCGCACCGACACGTCGGAGGGGCACAGGCCGACGCCTTCGTCGTCGTCGAACTTCCAGAAGGAGGTGCCCGAGTAGTGCGAGGACACCATGGTCCAGGCCGTGTTGGTGGCGGTCTTGACGACCGGGTCGATGTAGACCGGGTAGACGGTGCCGGCGTCGGTGAGCAGGTCCGTGTCGGGGGTGAGCGTCATCGTGTCCGCGGAGACGTCGACGCCGACGTCGGCGACCCGGGCGCCCTCGGGGGGCGTCTGGGTGTTCTCGTCGGCGGCGGGCGCGTCGTCCTTCGCCGCGTGGCTGGAGTCCCACATCACCGGCTGCGGCGCCTCGAAGACCGCGCCGCCCGAGCCGGTGTCGGTGGCGGTCAGCCCGCCGTCGCCGGTCTCCGTCAGCTTCACCGCGGTGGTGTCGAGCGGCAGGCGCAGCTTCGCCAGCTCCGGGTCGGCCGCCGCCTTCGCGTTCTTGACGACCAGCACGTGCGAGAAGCCCTCGGCGCTGGCGGTGACCTTGAGGTCGACGCCGTCCAGGACGTTCGGGTACGTGGCGGTGGAGCCGTCGATCTTCGGCCTCGGCAGCTTGTCCGGCCAGTCCAGGGAGACGGAGCGGCCGTCCTTCTCGATCTCGGCGAAGGTGGTGTCACCGCCGCCGGAGAAGGACATGGCGGTCAGCGCCGCCTTCGGGGCGAGGGTGCCGTTCTTCCGCCTGACCAGCGTGGTGTCGATGTCCGTCCACTTGCCGTCGACGCGGGTGCGGACGGGCTGGACGTACTCGCTGACGGTGAACGTGCCGTCCGGGTTGGCGACGGTGGTGCTGCGTTCGTCGCGCAGGCTCTGGATCTCGACGGCCTTGCCGGACTTCTTCGCCCTGGTCTGGGCGGCGGCCGGGGAGAGCGACGAGCCGCTGTCGGCGGCGGTGTCCTTGGCGGCGGCCGACGTCTGCTCGGCGGCCGGGGCGGGGACGACGCTCAGACCGGTCGTCAGCAGGGCCGCCACGGCGGCGGCCGCGACGAGGGGGCGGCGGCCGGGTCTTCTGCGGATCTTCATGGTGCGGTGCTCTCTGCTCCCGTGCCGGCCGTTCACCCGATCACCCCGAACGTCGAGCCCGCGTCGGGCAGGCCGCCCGAACCGGGCACGTGGACGGTGGTTCCCGTGCTGGTGGTGCCGTCGATGTCGGACCACGGCAGGACGTACGCGACGCCCTTCGAGGTGGCCGGTTCCTTGCTGTAGGGCACGCCCACGTAGAGGTTGGTGCTGCCCGCAATGAGCCCAATGCCCGTGTAGTCACGGGCCGTCGCCGTGCCCGGCAGCCCCGAGCCCCGGGTGAGCTCCTTGTCGGCCGCGCCGATGGCCGAGTCGAGCGGCCTGAAGATGTGGACGGCTCCCGCATCCTTGACCGTCGCGGTGTCCTTGCCGGGCTCGCCGACGGCGAGGCGGACCGTGGCCGAGGTGGTCACGACGCTGGTGTCGGTGTTGGCGATCGCCACCCGCTGGCCCATGAAGTCACCGGCGACGGCATCGCCCTCGAGGTCCGCCGTACTGCCGTCCATCGCCGTGACCAGGGAGTAGGCACCGGATGGCTGGACACGTACGACCGCGACACCACCAGCGTCCGCCAGGGTTCCGACGTCCTCGCCCGGCATCCCGATGGCGAGCAGAACGTCGGAGTTGTACGTCTGGTCGCTCGGCCGGTAGCCGGTCATGGAGATCGAGGTGCCGAAGCGGTCGCCGGACTCCGCCACTCCGGGAATCCCGGTGCTGTCCTGGTCAAGGCCGAGGAGCGGGGTGGGCATCCCGTTCGCGAGCGTGTGGCTGAACACGGCGACGCCTCCCGCGAAGGCCTCGTCCCCGATGGCCTCGCCCGGAGAGCCCACGGCGAAGTAGCGGTTGGTCCCGGCCAGCGAGGAGCCGAAACGGTCCTCCTCCTCGGGAACTCCCGACACCCCCGGGGAATCCTGACTGAGTGCGAGCTTGGTGCTGCCCTGGGCGTATTCGATGCAACCGGCGTGGGGATACGTCGTACCGCTCACGGTGACCCCCTCACCCGGGACACCAATGACCAGGTACGGAGCGCCGCTCGCCGTCGTGCCCGCCTTCAACGCGTAGCCGAACCAGTCGTAGGCCTCGGTCGCCGAGGTGGGGTTGAACCCCGCCTGCGAGTAGCCCTCGATCCTGGAGCCCGCCCCGACACCGGTGGGCGTGCCGTGGATGATGTAGATCGCCCCGGCGTCCACAAGGTTCTTGCCGTCCTTGACGACGTCCTCGTACGGCGCGCCGACCACCAGGTCGCTGCAGCCGTCGCCGTCGGCGTCGTAGGCGGCGTAGGACGTGCCGAAGCCGTCGCCGGCCTCGGGCGTCGCGTCCATGCCGCTGATCGCCTGCGAGATCTCCGAGACGCCCTTGCCCCCGCCCAGGATCACCCGCACGAGACCGGCACGCTTGGCCCCGTTCACCGTGGCGCCCGGGTCCGCGATCACCGTGTCCTGCACCCCGTCGCCATTGAAGTCGCTCGTCGTCCCCGCCGTGCATGTGGCGGCGGCCGCCTCCGGCGAGGTCAGCGTCACGCCCCCCGTCGCGGCCAGGAGAAGGCCGGCCAAAGCGACCAATTTCCCCGCCAGATGTGTACGCGTACGCACACTCCACCCCTCGTTGTCCCGTCGGGCGAGCCCAGGTAAGACCACCCCATGAATGACGTAAGAGGAGACTAAATACGAGTCGAATAAAGACCGTCAAGGCCGTTCGAAAAACCGGCTGCACACAGCAACCACACAGAGTGTCACCATCTTTGCCTTTCGCGCCGCAACGAACAAGAAGAGGACTTCGGGCGGTAAAAACGGACAAAAGATGCAGCATTCGCGCATCAACTTGGCGCGCCCCCATGGCACTTCACAGGATATTCACATGACGGCTCCGGAACGGTCGTGATACGTTCATGAACAGAAGAGCCTTCATGTGCGCAAACGCCATGACCTCTTTTATCGTTATTCAGCGCCGCGATCCGACGAGGCAATTACACCTGTCGGCCTTCCGATAATTCGGCAGAACGATCGGCCCTCTTTTTCGGTTATCGAATCCCGCGCCCGCATCGGCCACCCTCTCCGCAAACGGTCGGTCAACGCCTGGCCAGGCAGGTAAAATCCGGGGAATGTCGAGAATCAAGGTCAGCGTCATCGTCCCCGTCTACAACACCGGCAAGTACGTCGACGAGTGCGCACCGTCGTTGGTGGGGCAGAGCCTGCCGGCCGACGAGTACGAGGTGATCTACGTCGACGACGGGTCGACGGACGACACGCTGTCCCGGCTGGAGAAGATCGCCGCCGAGCACTCGAACGTCCAGGTGCACACCCGGCCCAACTCGGGCTGGCCCGGCGCTCCCCGCAACCTCGGCCTGCGGCACGCCAAGGGCGAGTACGTCCAGTTCGTCGACCACGACGACAAGCTCGGACCCGAAGCCCTGGAACGGCTCTACGAGCACGCGAAGCGGAACGACGCCGACGTGGTCCTGGGCAAGATGTCCAGCACGATGGTGCGGCCTCGGCGCGTGTTCCGGCACACGGTGGACGTCTGCACCATCGAGAACGACGAGCTGATGCAGAGCATGTCTCCGCACAAGATGTTCCGGCGCGCCTTCGTCGAAGAACACGGTCTGCGGTTCCCGGAGGGTCCGTGGATCATGGAGGACCTGCTCTTCGTCAGCGCCGCCTACCTGAAAGCGGAACGCATCTCGATCCTCGCCGACTACCCCTGCTACTACTGGCTGAAGCGGGACGACGGCGGCAACAACACCCAGCACCGCTTCAACCCCCGGCACGGGTTCTGGCCCAACGTGCGCACCATCGTCCGCCAGATCAAGGACGGCACCACGCCGTCCGACGACGTCGACGCCCTCCAGAACCGCCTGCTGCACCGCTACTACCACGTGGAGGTCCTCTCCCGCGCTCGCGAGCCCGAGATCCTGCGCGAGGACCCCGCCCAGCAGCGACCCCGCTTCGACGCTGCCCGGAAGGTGGCCCTGGAGGAGTTCCCGGCCGCCGTACGGGAGGGTCTGCCTGCGGTGTCAGGCGTGCGAGCCCAACTCCTCGAACGCGGCGACTTCGACGGCGCGGTCGCGTTCGCGGAGCACGTCCGCGAGGTGCAGGCTCGCGGCGAACTCGGCCAACCCCGGTGGGAGGACGGCCGCCTGGTCGCCGACGTCGGGCTGAGCCTGGTACGAGGCGACGGCGAGCCCCTGGTCCTCGTCCAGCGGGACGGGAAGCACTGGCTCGACCCGGAACTGCTGGGCGGGGTGCCGGGGACCGAGGACGGCTGGGAGGTCCGTGACCCGTTCCGGCTCGCCTACGCCGAACTGGTCGTCAAGGACCGCGACCGGGAGGACTGGTGGTACCCGGAGGGCGACCTGGAGGTACGGCTGGAACCGCTCGGGGAAGGCCGGTCCCGGCTCGTCGCGTCCGGGCGCCTGACCCTGGATCCGGAGCGGCTGGCCGGCGGCCGGCCGCTGGAGCGCGGGCCGCACGAGGTGTGGGCGTTCGTCCACCTGCTCGGCATCGACCGCATGGTCCGCATGACCGGCGCCGGCCCGGAGAACACCCCGGCCGCCGCCCCCGCACTCACCGGCGGCCGGCTCGCCCTCCCGTACTGGACGGCGGGTCGGGCGCAGCTCACCCTCGATGTGGGGCCCCGCCTGCGCAAGCTCGGCCTCGACACCGCCGAGGCCGCCGCCGCGAACTCCGCGCACGGCAGGCACTCGCTCCCGTTGCCGTACGTGGCGGCGGCCGCGTCCACCGCCCCGGCCCCCGTCAAGGTCTCGGTTGCCACGTTGTCGGTGAACGCCGAGCTGGCCCCCGACGCCGGTGTGGTGCACCTGCGCCTGCCGGCCCGTCTGCAACTGCCGTCCGGACGGCACCCGGTCACCCTCCCGAAGGCGCCGGCACCGGTCGCGTACGCGGTCGTCCGCAACGGTGCCCTGGTACGGCTGGAGGGCCCGGCCTACCGCCCCGGCACCGCCCGCCGTCTCGTGGACCTGGTCCGGCGCAGCCGGTAGCGGCCCCCTCTCACGTGGCCGTGAACGTGTCGACGGCGACGTCGAAGTACTCCCGCGCCTCCCGCACCTTCCCGACCGGCGCCGACACCCACACGTCGTACAGCAGGCCGTCCTCCTCCCAGCAGAGGTCGTAGGTGTGCCGGGGACCCTCCGCCGCGCTGAAGCCCTTCCAGGTGAACTCCCAGAAGGCGGCGGGGTGTCCGGAATGGGTGGTGTCGGTGACCCGGCCGTCGTGGTAGCCGGGGTTCGTGCTCGGCCCCTCGGCCGCCGCGCGCCGCATCACCCCGTCCGGTCCGCCGGTCTGCGTCTCGGAGAGCCTGATGCCGAGCCGGAAGGTCTGCCCCGGCGACATGTAGAAGACACGCTCGCCCTGCGGGTCGCGGGTGAAGCCCTCCGGGACGGCGAGGGAGAAGCCGGCCGGGTCCCGCGCGAGGCGGTAGCCGGAGGGCGCGGTGCGGGAGTGGGTGGTGGGGGGCGGGGCGGCCGGAGCGGTCGGGGACGGGGACGGCGTGGTGGCCGGGGCCGAGGGGGGCGTTTGGTGCGAGGCGGAGACGGCCGTGGTGCCTCCGGGGCCCGGGGCGGTGCCGCCCCCGTCGCCGTGGAACAGCAGCGTGGCCGCCGACACGCCCGCCCCTGCCATCGCGGCGACCAGCAGCGCGGCGACCAGCACCCCACGGGTGGACGACCGGGGCGGCACGGCGGGTTCCGGAGGCGGCGGCGACGGGACGTCCCGCTGGGTCGGCGTGTACGACGCGACGCCCGCGCTCCGCGCCACGCCACCGGCGCCCGTCACGGCCCCCGTCTCCAGGAACCCGCGCAGCATCAGCTCGGCCTCCGCCGCACCCAGCCGGCGCTCGGGATCCCGCTCAAGGAGCCCCCGTACGACCGGCAGCAGCGGCTCGGCCTGGGCCGGTGGCCGGATCTCGTCGGAGACCACGGCGTGCAGGATCCCGCCGAGCGAGTCGCGCCGGAACGGCGACTCGCCGCTGAGCGCCGCGCACAGCAGCGCGCCCAGCGACCACAGGTCGGACGCCGGTCCCGACCGGCCGCCCGACATCCGCTCGGGCGCGGTGTACTCGGGCGAGCCGACGAAGGAACCGGTCTCGGTGAGCGTGGTGGCGCCCGCGACCTGGGCGATGCCGAAGTCGGTGAGCACGACACGCCCGGTGGCCGCCTCCACGAGCACGTTCGCCGGCTTGATGTCCCGGTGCAGCACTCCGGCTCCGTGCGCCGTCCGCACCGCGCTCAGCAGGGCGATCCCGATCCGTGCGGCCTCGCCCACGTCCACCGGCCCGCTCCGCGAGATCCGGTCGGCGAGCGAACCGCCCTCGATCAACTCCATGACGATGTAGGGCCGTCCGCCGTCCTCGACGACGTCGTGCACGACGATGATGTGCGGGTGGTGCAACTGGGCGACGGCCTGCGCCTCGCGCAGCGTGCGTTCGCGGCGCAGCCGGGCGTCGTCGTCCGGGAGGGAGTCGTCGACGGTGAGCTCCTTGACGGCGACCTGCCGCCCCAGCAACTGGTCGGCCGCGCGCCACACGACACCCATCCCGCCCCGCCCGAGCCGCGCCTGCAGGCGATAACGCCCCGCGATCAGACGGACGGCGTCCCCGTCGGTCCCCATGGCCCCATGATGCCGCACCGGACGCCCCCCTTCCGGCGCGGTGACCGGCCAAGTGCGCCGCCGCGAACACTTCAGAGGCGATCGTTCTCAGCCACATCGAGTTCTGAAATGGATACAGGGCGCGGCAAATCATCCGGACATAAGCCCTGAGCAAGGAAAGCGGGTGGCCGGAACCACGCTGCCATGTGAAGCGCCTACCGTCACGAATGTCGCGGCGGCGGCGATATTCGCCACGACCACCGTGACCGACGCCAGCGCGGCGAGTGGCGGAGCATCATGCTCCACGACCGGCGCCAAGGGGAGCCTCACGTTCTCCAACTGGTCGAACAATTACGTGGGCATTCAGCTCATCTCCTCCAACGGTGGCGAGAACCTCAAGGGCCGGCCCTGGCACTACGAATACGACGGAAACGGATCGACTCTCACCTTCAGTACTCACGCGTCGGACACCGACAATTGGCTCCGCGAGGTCGGTGTGCACGTGGCGGTCTGGGAAGGGGACAAGATCGTCAGCGGGCTCACCTGCGCGGACTGGGCCTGAAGGTCGCTTGACGCTCTCACGGCTTTGCTCCGCCCTCCCGCCAGCCCTGGAGAACGAAGGTGAACCGCTTGCTGGTGGTGGCCCAGTCGTCAATCGGTGAGGCCGTGTAGATCGCGTACTCGACGCCGTCGCTGGTGAAGTAGCCGACGTCGACGGCCCGGTACGGCCCCGGCACCTTCGCGTCCTTCGGCAGCGCGGTCCACGTGTACTCCCAGCGGGAGCTCGGCAGATCGCGGTACGTGTCCTCCTTCAGACTCACCGTCTTGTAGTCCACCAGCCGTTGTCTGAGCAGCCCTTCGAGGTTGCGCATGTGGTCGTACGCGTTGCTGTAGTCGGGTGAAGTGTCGACAGCGACGCGTACGAGGTGCGTGCCCCCGTCGGGCGAGTAGTCGATCTGCTCCAGACCGTTCGTCTTCTTGATGGACACCGAGCGCTTCCAGCCCGCGGGCAGGTACAGCGTGAAGCCCACGGGATCGTCGTACTTCTTCCAGCCCGCGGGAATCGTGCCGCCCGGTGCCACGGTCGCGCCGCCCGACGAGGTGGAACCTGACGTGGCCGGGGCGATCACACTGCCGGTGCCGTCCTGCTGCTGTCCGAAGTCCCACTTCTGCAGGACGACGGCCGCGCCACCACCGAGCAGCGCGGCCAAGGTGACGACGAGTGCGAGCGTGCGCAGCCGGCGTCGCCTGGGCTGGGCGGCAACGGGGGCGGACGGCGCGGCGACGGCCGTCGGCGAGGTGGTGGATCCCCCCGGGGGGCGCTGCCCGCCGTACGAGTTCCCGTACTCCCCGCCCCGCGAGCCGTCGTACGCCTCGCCGTGCGAACCGCCGGAGTCCCGCCAGATCCCACCGGCATGCGACTGCGTCGGCACGTACTTCTGTGCCCCGCTCGGCCGCCTGCCCTCCGCCGCCTCGGCGAGCAGCTGCTCGGTCTCCTCGGGGCTCGGCCGCTCGGCCGGTTCCTTGCGCAGCAGGGCCGTGATGACCGGCTCCAGCGCACCCGCGCCGTGCAACTGGGCGGCCTCGTCCTCGACGACCGCCTGCATGGTGGTCAACGGCGAGGTACGGCGGAACGGCGAGCGCCCCTCCACCGCCGTGTACAGCGTCGCGCCCAGCGCCCACAGGTCGGAGGACGGCCCCGGATCGTGCCCGCGCACCCGCTCCGGCGCGAGGTAGTCGACGGATCCGACCACTTCCCCGGTACGGGTGATCGTCGTGTCGCCCTCGATCTGGGCGATGCCGAAGTCGGTGAGGAGGACCCGGCCGTCACGGCCGATCAGGACGTTGCCCGGCTTGACGTCCCGGTGCAGCACCCCGGCGCTGTGCGCGGCGCGCAGCGCGCGCAGCACCCACAGCCCGATCCGGGCGGCCTCCCGCGGCTCGATGCGCCCCTGTTCCTTGACCGCGTCGGCCAGCGAGTGGCCCTCGACCAGCTCCATGACGATCCACGGGCGGCCGTCGTGTTCGAGTACGTCGTGGACGGTGACGACGGCGGAGTGGTTGATGCGCGCGGCGGCCCTGGCCTCCGCCCGGGTGCGGGCCAGCAGGATGGCCTGGTCGCTCTCGGAGACGTAGAGCGCGGCCGTCAACTCCTTGATGGCGACAGCCCGGTGCAGCACTTCGTCATGGGCGCGCCACACCCGGCCCATGCCGCCGCTGCCGATGATGTCGGCCAGCCGGTAGCGGCCCGCGATGAGCAGGCCCTGCATCTGATTCACGTTGCCCCGCAATGCTCTTGTCAGGGTCAGACTAAGGACCGCTCCCCGGTCAGGGAACAAGGGGGGTCCCACGGAGACAGCACTGTGACGGTTCTCGCTTCCGCCGGCGGATGTGAACGAAATCCCCCCACCGGAACGGGAACCAACCGCCCCGGAGACGCGTCGACTTGCGTCCGGCCCGCCCCCTGGTACGTCTGCGGCTGCCGCTGCGTCTCAGCCCGTGTACCGGTACGTCGACGACGCCTGTTCGTACAGCGTGGTGACCTCGTCCCGGTCGGCCTCCGGGCCGCGCACCTGCACGATGTGGTACCGGCCGTTGATCAGGAAGACCATGTTGCGCACGAACAGGTCGCCCTCCTGGCCGTCCGTCCAGGTGAACTGGCCCTCGGCCGACACCTGCTGCCCGACCGTGATGGTTCGCAGCCCGCCCGCGGTGGCCCAGCTGGAGTCCCGGTAGGGCTGCAGCTCCGGCTCCTTGTCCCGCTGGTACACCATCGGGTCGCCGCCGTAGGTCGCCGCACTGTCCCGGCCGGCCACGACGATCAGCTCGAACTTCCCGTGCGAGTAGATCACCTGGCCGCTGCCGTTCTTCGGGGAACGGCTCCAGCCCTTGGCCACGGCGATCCGGAAGCCGTTCGGGTCGTCGCGCAGGGTGAACCCGTCGGCGACCGTGGCGCCGCCGGTCGAACCGGCGGTGGTCTGCGTCTCGGTGGACGGGGCCGGCGTGGGGGTCGGTGTCGGCGTGGTCGTCCGGTCGTGGCTCGGCGCGGGACTCGCCCCGCCTGCCGTGCCCGTCCGGTCGCCGGCCGCCGGGCCGCCCTCGGCCCCGGTGTCCTTCTTCGGCAGGAACAGCATGGCGTACGCGACCGCCGCGGCCAGCAGGAGCAGGACCAGCAGAAGCAGGGTGCGGCCCAGCCGGCGCGGGGACCTGGCCTCCTCCCGGGCCCGCTTGTGCCGGCCGTGCGTCGCGGGGAGCCCTGCCTTGCGCCTGCGCACCAGTTCGCCGCGGCGCCGGACGATCGGCAGCCGCCGCGGGTCGACGGGCGGGGCGGCGACGACATGGGCGCCGGCGTCCGGCTCGGGCGCGGACCGCACCAGCGAGCGCAGCCAGCCGCGCAGCTCCTCGAAGTCCAGCCGCTCGGTCGGGTCCTGACGCAGCAGCGACTCCACGACCGGCCTGAGCGGCCCGCACTCCTCCGCGAAGGCGGGCGGCTCCGAGCACACCAGCTGCACCAGCTCGGCCGTGGACTCCTCCGGGTACGGCGCGTGTCCCTGCACCGACCTGAACAGCAGCGCACCGAGCGCCCACAGGTCGGTGGCCGGGCCGATGGGGGCCGCCAGTTGCCAGTTCTCGTGCACGGGGACCGCCTGCTCCGGTGCCCAGCGCTCGGTCACCGGCCCCACGACGGTCATCCGCACCTGCCGCGCCCGCTCGGCGGCCAGCGCGGTGCCGGGCCCTCGCCGTCCGGGAACGGCGGCACCGGGCTCGCCCCAGCGGGCGGCGGCGGGTCCGGCACCCTGCGCGGGTACGACGGCGGGCGCCTGGCCCTGGCCGCCGGGGAGTTCGGCGCCGGTCAGGGGCGTGCCCGCGCCGGGTCCGGCCGTCGGGAGCGCGGTGCGTTCCTGGCCGGGGGCCACCGCCGGGGGCGTGCCGGGGCGGGGGCGGGGTGCGGCACCGTGCCAGGGCGACGGCGCGCCGCGCACCCCGTACGGGTCCGCGATCCGGCCGGGTGGCATGGCACCGGCGGCCCGCTGCTCCCCGCCCGGCACCTGCGCCTGCCCGTTCGCGTACGGCGGTTGCGCCACGCCGTTGGCATACGGCTGCTGAGCCGCCCCGTTGGCGTGCCCCGGACCGTACGGCGGCTGCGGCGCGGGCGCCGCGGTGTCGCCCTCGGCGGGCGGCCGGGCACCGGGCAGCGCGGCGCGACCGTTCTGCTGGGCCTCGTGGACCCGGGCGGCGGCCCTGGCTCCCGCCCGGTACGCGGCGATCGCGCCGGCCCGCGCCGCCCGGATGTCCGAGCCGGTCTCCAGTGCCCGCCGCTCCACGGCACCCGTACCGGCGCCGCCCGTACCGCTGCCGCCCGGACCGGTGCCGCCGGTGCCCTCGTCCGGACCGGCCCCCGGCAGCCCGCCGGCGGCCCGCGCCTGGATCGCGGCGCGACGGGCGGCCTCGGGATCGGTCTCCGGCGCGCCGAGCGCCTGCTGCGCGCCGCCCGTACCACCGGACGCACCACCGATGCTCCCGATGCCCCCGACAGGGACGACCCCCGAGCCGCCGGAACCGCCCGAAACGCGCGAACCGGGCGACGCGTCAGGGCCGGACGGACCAGATGGACCAGATGGACCGGCTGGACCGAACGGGCCAGGCGGGTCGCCGGGCGTGGCGGAACCTTCCGCCACACCGACCCACCGGCGCCCGTCGGCCGGCGCACCGCCCTCGCCGCCCTCGCCCTCGGGCGCCGGCACCGGGTCGTACCCGCACAGCGCCTCCTCCGCCGCACCCGCCGCGAGGCCGGTCAGCATCACCCGGCCGTCGTCGCAGACGAGGACCGTGCGGGCGGTGATGTTGCGGTGCACCCAGCCGTGGGCGTGCAGCACCCGCAGCGCCATCAGCACGTCGGAGGCGACCTCGGCCGCCCGGTACGGGCTCAGCGGCTGCTCCGCCAGCACCGCCGCCAGCGACCGCGCGGCGACCGACTCGCTGACGATCCAGAGCGAACCGCCCTCGGCGAACACGTCGAATACCTGGTCGAGCCGGGGATGATCGGGGATCCGGGCGGCGGCCTGCGCGGCCTCGACGGCGCGCCGCACCACCGGGTCGCTGGGCCGGCGTGTCGCGGTGCGTGCCGTCGGCGGCCGACGCGCGCCGCGGTCACGCGCAGTGAAACCGTCCGGCAACCCCTCGGCGTCCAGCACCTCCGCCTCGACGACCTCCGGCAAGGGCACCTGGCGGACGAACACTTCCTGCCCGCTGTAGGTGTCGAAGGCCCGGGTCTCGGTGTGTTCGTACTCGTCGGCGGGGGGCAACGGCAGGCGGTAGCGGTCGGCGAGCACCCGACCCGCGTAGTCGTCCACGTTGCCTCCCCCGGCCGCCCGGCTGGTCAAATCCGTTCGTTTCGCGGCCCGTTCTGCATGCATACCTGGATGCGTACGGTCCGCAACCACTCACGATACGTGCCGGAGGCAAGTCTCATTGTGGGGATGCGAATTTGTCACCGGGGCTCGAAGGACGCCGTCAGCGTCTTCCAGGTGTCCCTGCGCAGCTCACTGCTCCAGTCGTCGGCCTTCGCGGTGTACATCAGCGCGTACCCCTGCTGGGAGCTGACGACGAACCCCCGGTCGACCGTGTGGTACTTGGTGCCGCCGTCGACGTACGTGAACTCCCAGTCGGCCGTGTTCCAGCCGCGGTAGCTCACCTCGGCTATGCGGATCTTCTGGTACTGGGAGCGCACCATGTAACGCTCCTGGTTCTTCCAGTCCGCGACCGGATCGTCCTTGGGCGTGCTCGTCCAGGCGATCAGCAGCTTCTGACCGTCGGGCCCGGTGAACCGGTCCCCGGCGGAACTGCTGGTCTGGAACTTCCAGCCCTTGGGCAGCCCGATCGAGTACCCCTGGCCGCCGCTGTACTTCTTCACCACCGGCGCGCCGGCACCGTCGGTGTCGCTGCCACTGGAGTTCGACGCCGAGGACGAGTCGTCGCCGGAGTCGCCCGAGCCACCGCTCCCGGAGGCGCCGGCCGCCGAGGCGTCCCCGTCCGTCCGCGTGCCGCCACTCGTGTCCTGCTTGGTGGAGTCGCCCCCGGAACCGGACTTCGCACCCGAACCGGAACCACTGCTCGCGCTCGCCCCCGCGGACGCCACCGCCTTGGAACCGCCACTCTTGCCGCTGCCCTTGCCGTCCCCGTCGTCGCCGTTCAGCACGACGGCGAGCACGGTACCGAGTACCGCGAGCACCACCACCACGGCGATGATCACCAGGGTGCGCTTCGGCACCACGTCGGTGAGCGGCGCCCTGGGCACGGGCCGGGGCGCCAGGTCCAGATCCGGCGGCGGCATCACGGGCCACCCCGAGCTCGCCTTGCCGGCCGTCTGCTTGCTCCCCGCCGGTGCGGTGGCCGCGCCGGACCCACCACGGGCGGCCGGACGCGCATCCCCGACCGGTCCCGAGGGCGAACCGGTCACGACCGGGGCCGCGGGTGCCGCGCCCGCGCCCGCCTCGGCGCCCGCGCCGGCGTTCTTCGTCCGGATGGCGGCAGCGGCGCTCGCCGCCCCCGCGGCCTTCCGCACCGACCGCAGCGCCCCGCGCAGCTTCTCCCCGGCCTCCTCACCCCGCTTGGCCCCGGCGCCCTTCTCCTGCTGCGGCGCCTCGGGCTGCGGAGGCAGCGGTACGACCCGGGTGGCGTCAGCGGGCACCGCCTCCGGGGCGTTGATGACCGCGGTGAGCATCGCCCGCGCGCCCGCGTCGTCCAGGCGCTTGGCCGGATCCTTGGTGAGCAGCCCGTAGATGACGTCCCTCAGCGGTCCCGCGTTCTTGGGCTCCTCCAGCTGCTCGGTCATCACGGCCGTCAGGGTGGCGATCGCCGACCCCTTGTCGTACGGCGGTGCGCCCTCGACCGCCGCGTACAGCAGACCGCCGAGCGACCACAGGTCGGCCGCCGGGCCGGGCTTGTGACCGCGGGCCCGCTCCGGGGAGATGTAGGAGGGGGCGCCGACGAGCATGCCGGTGGAGGTGATGGACGGGTCGCCCTCGACCTGGGCGATGCCGAAGTCGGTGAGCACGACCCGGCCGTCGCTCTCGGAGATCAGCACGTTGGACGGCTTCACGTCCCGGTGCAGGATGCCCTCGCGGTGTGCCGACCGCAGCACGTCCAGGATCGCCAGCCCGACCTCGGCCGCCCGTTTCGGCTCCAGCAGGCCGTCCTCACGGATGACCTCGGCCAGCGACTTGCCCTCGACCAGCTCCATCACGATCCAGGGCCGGTCGTCCTCCTCGACCACGTCGAAGACCGTCACCGCGCTGTTGTTGCGGATTCGGGCAATCGCCTTGGCCTCGCGCAGGGTGCGCGTGATCAGGCGCCGCTTCTCCTCCTCGTCGATGTTCGACGGGAACCGCAGCTCCTTGACGGCCACCGTCCGGCCGAGGGTCTCGTCCTCGGCCCGCCACACCGTGCCCATGCCGCCGCGGCCGAGCACTCCTCCCAGCCGGTACCGCCCGGCGAGAAGACGCTCACTGTTGTCCTGACGAGTCTCCTGACGAGAAGTCCCCGCCCGCTCCGCCTCCGACATGCGTCCCCTCATGCAACCCGCCCTGACAGAGCCTTCATTGTCCCTCACCCGACAAGTGCCCAACGCCCAGGGGCCCCCTGATCGCGCATCGGGGCCGGCCGACCGGAACCCCCGGTGACGAGTGCGTCACACGGGCGGGATGATGGGCTGTGAGAAGGGAGGAACGCGGATGCCGTCGCTTCGGACACTGATGGCCATACCGGTCTCCCTTGCCCTGCTGTTCGCCCCGCTGATGGCCGGTTCCGCCTCCTCCGCGGAGGCCACGGACCCCCTCCTGTCACAGTTCGTCATCAATGGCGGAGCACCGGCAGCCGCGCTCCTGGACCGCGACGGCGACGACGTCCGCTACGCGGGCGCCGGCCGGGGTATCGCCCGTGCCGACCACTTCCGTGCCGGCAGCATCACGAAGACGTTCATCGCCACCGTCGTCCTGCAACTGGCCGCGGAACACCGGCTCTCCCTCTCCGACTCCGTGGAGCGGTATCTGCCGGGACTGCTGCGCGGACACGGCGTCGACGGACGGAGGATCACCCTCCGGGCCCTGCTCAGCCACACCGGCGGGCTCGCCGACTTCACCACGGTCACCCGGGGTGCCGTCCCCCTCGACCCGCTCCAGGCCGTACGCCTCGCACTCGCCCTCCCTTCGACCGGACTGGGTCACTACGCGTACTCCAGCACCGACTACGTCGTCCTCGGCATGGTCATCCGTCAGGTCACCGGTCACACCTACGCCTCCGAGGTCCGGCGGCGCATCATCACCCCCCTCCGTCTCACGGGCACGTCCCTCCCCGGTGCCCGCACCTCACTGCCCTCCCCGCACGGCCACGCCTACGCGACCGACGGCTCCGACGTCACCGAGCTCGACCCGCGCGTGGCCGGCGCGGCGGGTGAGCTGGTGACCACGCTCGACGACCTGGACCGCTTCTACGCGGCACTGCTGGACGGCGAGCTGCTGCCCCCGCGCCGGCTGCGCGAGATGCTCGACACCCGTGCCGCACATGGCGCGTACGGCCTGGGGATCTTTCCTGTGAAGCTGCCGTGCGGGACCACGGTCTGGGGACACAACGGCCGGATCGCGGGCAGCTACGTGCGGAGCGCTGCCACGATCGGCGGCCGGCATGTCCTCACGTTCCGTGTGAACACGACGGCGATCGCAGACCCGGACCTCGAACCCGCACTGCTCGCGGCCGAGTTCTGCCCTCGCGACAAGTAGAACGGCCCGGGTTCGAGGAGAGATCCCGACGCCGGGTCGCTCGATCGGGTGATGACGGACGGTCGCGTGGCACCGGTGGTCCGGCACCGCCGGGAACCGCCGTCGTGGCTCGGCGCCGTCGCGGAACGGAGGAGGATTTTCCGGCGGCCGACCGGCAAGAGACCGGGGACCGACCGCAGGGGGGAACAGCGGAAGCGCGCGGCAGGCATCGGACACCCGGCACAGCGCCACTCACCCGGCACCACGGGGGCTGCCCCCGCACCACGCCCCGCAGGGAGTCACCCGGCCAGGCACTACCGCGGCACGATTTCCGGTGCTCCCAGCCTTGCCGCGTCCGCTGTCTGGTCGTCCGGCTGGAGTTGGGACTCACGTTCGGCCTCCACGCGCTTCTCGTAGTGCTCGACCTCGCGTTCGACCTGGTCCTTGTCCCAGCCGAGGACCGGGGCCATCAGTTCGGCGGCCTCGCGGGCGCTGCGGGTGCCGCGGTCGAAGGTCTCGATGGAGATGCGGGTGCGCCGGGTCAGGACGTCGTCGAGGTGGCGGGCGCCCTCGTGGGAGGCCGCGTAGACGACCTCGGCGCGCAGGTAGTCGTCGGCGGCCGACAGCGGCTCGGCCAGGCCGGGGTCGGCGGCGATGAGGTCGAGGACCTCCTCCGCCATCGAGCCGTAGCGGTTGAGGAGATGCTCGACGCGGACCACGTGCAGGCCGGTGCGGGCGGCGATCCTGGCCCGGGCGTTCCACATCGCCCGGTAGCCCTCCGCACCGAGCAGCGGGATGTCCTCGGTGACGCACTCCGCGACCCGCATGTCGAGCCCGTGCACCGCCTCGTCGACGGCGTCCTTGGCCATCACCCGGTACGTCGTGTACTTGCCGCCCGCGACGACCACGAGCCCCGGCACCGGATGCGCGACCGTGTGCTCGCGCGACAGCTTGCTGGTGGCGTCGGACTCGCCGGCCAGCAGCGGGCGCAGACCTGCGTACACGCCCTGCACGTCGTCGCGCGACAGCGGCACCGCGAGCACCGAGTTGACGTGGTTGAGGAGGTAGTCGATGTCGGCGCTGGAGGCGGCCGGGTGGGCCTTGTCCAGGTCCCAGTCGGTGTCGGTCGTACCGATGATCCAGTGCCGGCCCCAGGGGATGACGAACAGGACCGACTTCTCGGTGCGCAGGATCAGGCCGGTCGTGGAGTGGACGCGGTCCTTGGGGACGACCAGGTGGATGCCCTTGGAGGCGCGGACGTGGAACTGGCCGCGCTCGCCGACCAGCGCCTGGGTGTCGTCGGTCCACACCCCGGTCGCGTTGACGACCTGCTGGGCGCGGATCTCGTACTCCCCGCCGCTCTCCACGTCCTGCACCCGGGCCCCGACGACCCGCTCGCCCTCGCGCAGGAACCCGATCACGCGCGCGCGGTTGGCCGCCTTCGCGCCGTAGGACACCGCGGTGCGCACCAGGGTCGCCACATAGCGGGCGTCGTCCATCTGGGCGTCGTAGTACTGGATGGCGCCGACCAGGGCGTCCTTGCGCAGCGCGGGCGCGACCCGCAGGGCGTGACGGCGGCTCAGGTGGCGGTGGGCCGGCAGGCCCCGGCCGTGACCACGGGCCATCGACATCGCGTCGTAGAGCGCGACGCCCGAGCCGGCGTACAGGCGCTCCCAGCCCTGGTGCTGGAGCGGGTAGAGGAAGGGCACCGGCTTGACCAGGTGCGGAGCGAGGCGCTCCAGGAGCAGGCCGCGCTCCTTGAGGGCCTCGCGGACCAGGGCGAAGTCGAGCATCTCCAGGTAGCGCAGGCCGCCGTGGATCAGCTTGCTGGACCTGCTGGAGGTGCCGGAGGCCCAGTCGCGGGCCTCGACGATGCCGGTGTTCAGGCCCCGGGTGACCGCGTCCAGCGCGGTACCCGCGCCGACCACTCCGCCGCCCACCACGAGCACGTCCAGCTCGCGCTCGGCCATGGCCGCCAGGGACTCCGCTCGCTGCTCCGGCCCCAGTGTCGCTGTCCTCACCGCTGCCTCCCGCTCTGCCGCCACGCGGCCATCGCTCGCCATCGGTCCATCGCTCGCCGCCGGCCACCGGCCGCCATCAGCAACCACCGCCCGCGGGCCGCCGGCCACCGCTCGCCATCGGCCGTCGATCACCGCGGGGGCATCGGGTGCCCGAGGCCCTCGATCGCCGTCGTCACCGGTACCCGTCTACCCGTCGGTCCCGGGTC
Organism: Streptomyces sp. NPDC104761; assembly: GCF_055583445.1. Taxonomy (NCBI): domain Bacteria; kingdom Bacillati; phylum Actinomycetota; class Actinomycetes; order Kitasatosporales; family Streptomycetaceae; genus Streptomyces; species Streptomyces sp. NPDC104761. The sequence goes on from NZ_JBVJNZ010000005.1 coordinate 149,181, forward strand.
GATGTCGCTCACTGATCGTCGTCGGTCACTGGTCGTCGTCGGTCACTGGTCGTCGCTCGCCGGTCGTCGGTCACTGGTTGTCGACCGGCTCGTCGAAGGGATCGTCGAAGGGGTCGTGGACCGCGGCGTCCGCCGTCGAACGCGTCGTCGGTCGTCGGTCGCGTCGGCCGCGCCCCCGGCGGGCGTGGCTCCTGCCCAAATTCTGACCGGCCCGCCCGGCTTCAGCCACCACTCACCCCCAGCCTGTGGACAACGGTCACCGAACCCATGGAAGACACATGAACACAATCCCGCATAACGGTCATATTTACTCCTAGTCTGACCGTGCGCCTCGCTCATCCTGTCCACAGGGCTTGCGCACCTGTCCCGCTTCGGTTACTGGGAAGGACGGCCCACGCCATGCCCGCAGACCTCGCCGTCATCGGACTCGGTCCCTACGGCCTGCCCCTCGCCCAGGCCGCCGTGGCCTCCGGCGTCTCCACGATCGGCTACGCCACCGGCCCCGAGGCGGGTGGCCCCGACGCGGGCTCGCTGAGCCCCGCCGAGCTGCGCCGGATGCTCGCGAAGGGCTTCCGGGTGGCCGAGGACCCGGCACAGCTGGGACGGGTGCGCACCGCCGTGATCTGCGCGCCGACCCCGCGCGGCGCCGACGGCGGGCTCGACCTGGGCCAGGTGGAGGCAGCCGCCCGCACCCTGGCCGCGCGGCTGCGCCCGCACACGACGGTGATCCTTGAGTCCCCCGTCCATCCGGGGACGACGGAGGACTTCCTGCGGCCCCTGCTGGAGAAGGGCTCGGGCCTCCGCGCGGGCCGCGACTTCCACCTCGCCTATTCGCCCAGTCGAGTGAATCCCGGCAACCGGGACTTCACGCCGGCCAACACCCCGAAGGTCATCGGCGGCCTCACACCAGCCTGCACGGAGTCGGCCGCCACGTTCTACGGCCGGCTCACCGACAAGGTGGTACGCGCCCGTGGCCCGCGCGAGGCCGAGACCGTGCAGCTCCTGGAGACCAACTTCCGGCACGTCAACATCGCCCTCGTCAACGAGATGGCCGTCCTCTGCCACGACCTGGGCGTCGACCTGTGGGACGTCATCCGCTGCGCGGAGACCAAACCGTTCGGCTTCCAGGCCTTCCGCCCGGGCCCCGGGGTCGGCGGCCACGGCGTCGCCCAGGACCTGTCCGGCCGCGCGGGCCGCGGCCTGCGCATGGTGGAACTGGCCCAGCAGGTCAACAGCCGGATGCCGGGGTACGTCGTGCAGCGCGCCGCCGCCCTCCTCAACGAGCACGGCAAGTCGGCGCGCGGCGCGCGCGTGCTGCTGCTCGGGGTCACCTACAAGGCCGACCTCGCCGACCAGCAGAACAGCCCCGCCCAGGAGATCGCGATGCGCTTCATGGAGCTGGGCGCCTCGGTCAGCTACCACGACCCGCACATCGCGTCCTGGAGCGTCCTGGACCGCCCGGTGCCGCGCGCGGACTCCCTCTACGAGGCCGCCGCCGACGCCGACCTGACGATCCTGGTCCAGCAGCACCGCACGTACGACCTGCAGGGCCTGTCGGTGAAGGCCCAGTTGCTGCTGGACACCCGCGGGGCGACCCCGACGGGGGCGGCACACCGGCTCTGAGCAGGACCGGTGCGCGGAGCAGGCGGCTTGCCGACCGGCGCGCGGGGGTGAAGGGGGGCGCGTGGGTGGCTCCGGCTCGTGAGCTGGTGGCGGGTGGGGTGGGGCGCGGCTCACTTACGGGGTGGTGGAGCGCGATGCGGCGGGAGATGCGGTACTGCGGAGGCTCCTGAGAAGTGAACGGGTGTGCGCCTCTGGTTTCCGCAGCGGCGGCCGCTCTCCGGTGCTGGGCCGTTGAACGGTGGCGCTGGACATCGGGCCGGCCCTCGTGGGCCGGGTCCGCCACGGTCCCACCGCAACCGCACGCCCCCTCCCCCGCAACACGCGCCCCCGCCACCGCACCTGGGCATGCGAAAGGGCCGGTCGCCGCCCGGGACGACCGGCCCTCCAGCCGCCGTACGGCGGCCGGCGCCTACCGCTTGTGCTGCGAGTCCGCGACCGTGACCTCGACGCGCTGGAACTCCTTCAGCTCGCTGTAGCCGGTGGTGGCCATGGCGCGGCGCAGGGCGCCGAACAGGTTCATCGAGCCGTCGGGGGTGTGGGACGGGCCGGTGAGGATCTCCTCGAGGGTGCCGACCGTGCCGAGGTCGACCTTCTTGCCGCGCGGGAGCTCCTCGTTGACGGCTTCCATGCCCCAGTGGTGGCCCTTGCCCGGACCGTCGGTCGCGCGGGCCAGCGGAGAGCCCATCATCACCGAGTCGGCGCCGCAGGCGATCGCCTTGGGGAGGTCGCCGGACCAGCCGACGCCGCCGTCGGCGATGACGTGCACGTAGCGGCCGCCGGACTCGTCCATGTAGTCGCGGCGGGCGGCGGCCACGTCCGCGACCGCGGTGGCCATGGGGACCTGGATGCCGAGCACGTTGCGCGTGGTGTGGGCGGCGCCGCCGCCGAAGCCGACCAGGACACCGGCCGCACCCGTGCGCATCAAATGCAGGGCCGCCGTGTACGTGGCGCAGCCGCCGACGATCACGGGGACGTCCAGCTCGTAGATGAACTGCTTCAGGTTCAGCGGCTCGTGCGAGGACGAGACGTGCTCCGCGGAGACCGTCGTACCGCGGATGACGAAGATGTCGACGCCCGCGTCCACGACCGCCTTGGAGAACTGGGCGGTGCGCTGCGGGGAGAGCGCGGCCGCCGTGACCACGCCGGAGTCGCGCACCTCCTTGATGCGCGCGCCGATCAGCTCCTCCTTGATGGGGGCGGAGTAGATCTCCTGGAGGCGGCGGGTGGCGGTGTCGGAGTCCAGCCCGATGATCTCGTCGAGCAGCGGCTGGGGGTCCTCGTGCCGGGTCCAGAGACCTTCGAGGTTGAGCACGCCGAGGCCGCCGAGCTCGCCGATGCGGATCGCGGTGGCCGGGGAGACGACCGAGTCCATGGGGGCGGCCAGGAACGGCAGCTCGAAGCGGTAGGCGTCGATCTGCCAGGCGATCGAGACCTCCTTCGGGTCCCGCGTACGGCGGCTGGGGACGACGGCGATGTCGTCGAAGGCGTACGCCCGGCGGCCGCGCTTGCCGCGCCCGATCTCGATCTCAGTCACGTCTGTGGCCTTTCGCTCTGCGTTTCAGCGTCTTCCAGTATCGCCGACGGGTACGGCAAGGGCGGCCCCGGTGCGCCCGGGACCGCCCTGGAAAGACCCTGAAGAGGCTCCGGCGACTACTTGCGGCTGTAGTTCGGCGCCTCGACCGTCATCTGGATGTCGTGCGGGTGGCTCTCCTTGAGGCCCGCGGCGGTGATCCGCACGAAGCGGCCCTTGGACTCCATCTCGTCGACGGTGGCCGCGCCCACGTAGCCCATGGTCTGGCGGAGCCCGCCGACGAGCTGGTGCAGCACGTTGGCCAGCGGGCCGCGGTAGGGCACCTGGCCCTCGACGCCCTCGGGGACGAGCTTGTCGTCGGAGGAGACCTCGGCCTGGAAGTACCGGTCCTTCGAGTACGACCGGCCCTGGCCGCGCGACTGCATGGCGCCGAGCGAGCCCATGCCGCGGTACGACTTGAACTGCTTGCCGTTGATGAAGAGCAGCTCGCCCGGGGACTCCTCACAGCCCGCGAGGAGGGAGCCCAGCATCACCGTGTCGGCGCCGGCCGCCAGCGCCTTGCCGATGTCGCCGGAGTACTGCAGGCCGCCGTCGCCGATCAGCGGGATGCCGGCCGGGCGGGCGGCGAGGGACGCCTCGTAGATGGCGGTGACCTGCGGGACGCCGATGCCGGCGACCACGCGGGTGGTGCAGATCGAGCCGGGGCCCACGCCGACCTTGATGCCGTCGACACCGGCGTCGATCAGCGCCTGCGCGCCGTCGCGGGTGGCCACGTTGCCGCCGATCACGTCGACGTCGACGCTGGACTTGATCTTCGCCATCCAGCTGAGGGCGTTGCTGTTGTGGCCGTGCGAGGTGTCGACGACCAGGAAGTCCACGCCGGCCTCGGCGAGCGCCTGGGCCCGCTCGAGCGCCTCGGGGCTGGCGCCTACGGCGGCGCCGACGAGCAGGCGGCCCTCGGGGTCCTTGGCCGCGTTGGGGTACTTCTCGGCCTTGACGAAGTCCTTGACCGTGATCAGGCCCTTGAGGACGCCCTGGTCGTCGACGAGCGGCAGCTTCTCGATCTTGTGCTTGCGCAGCAGCTGCATGGCCTCGCTGCCGGAGATGCCGACCTTGCCGGTGACCAGCGGCATCGGCGTCATGACCTCGTGGACGCGGCGGGAGCGGTCGCTCTCGAACGCCATGTCGCGGTTGGTGACGATGCCCAGCAGCTTCCGGTCGGGGTCGGTGACCGGGACACCGCTGATCCGGAACTTCGCACACAGCGCGTCGGCCTCGGCGAGGGTCGCGTCCGGGTGCACCGTGATCGGGTCGGTGACCATGCCGGACTCGGAGCGCTTCACCAGGTCGACCTGGTTGACCTGGTCCTCGACGGAGAGGTTGCGGTGCAGCACGCCGACACCGCCGAGCCGGGCCATCGCGATCGCCATGCGGGACTCGGTCACCTTGTCCATCGCCGCGGAGAGCAGCGGGATGTTGACCCGGACGTTGCGCGAGATGCGGGACGAGGTGTCGACCGCGTTCGGGAGGACCTCGGAGGCTCCCGGCAGCAGCAGCACGTCGTCGTAGGTCAGCCCGAGCGTGGCGAATTTGTCGGGCACTCCGTCGACGTTGGTGGTCATGACACCTTCCCCAAATGGCCTTGATCGGTGCGGATGTCCATGCTAACGGGAAGCACGGCTCCCGAATTCCACGGTACGACTCAGCTTCGGGCTTCGTATGTTCGTACGGGAACGGGCGTGCGCCTGTTCATCAGGAGGGGACAGACCCGGTCGGACACAGGGGGCGGGACCCTGCCGCCTACTGCTCCGCCAGCGCCCGCAACCGGCTCAGGGCGCGGTGCTGGGCGACCCGCACCGCACCCGGTGACATTCCCAACATCTGGCCGGTCTCCTCCGCCGTGAGGCCCACGGCGATGCGGAGCAGCAGCAGCTCGCGCTGGTTCTCCGGGAGGTTGGCCAGGAGTTTCTTGGCCCACTCGGCGTCGCTGCTGAGCAGCGCGCGCTCCTCGGGGCCGAGGGAGTCGTCGGGGCGTTCCGGCATCTCGTCCGAGGGGACGGCCGTGGAGCCCGGGTGGCGCATCGCGGCGCGCTGCAGGTCGGCGACCTTGTGGGAGGCGATCGCGAAGACGAAGGCCTCGAAGGGGCGGCCGGTGTCGCGGTACCGGGGCAGGGCCAGCAGGACCGCCACGCAGACTTCCTGGGCGAGGTCCTCGACGAAGTGGCGGGCGTCGCCCGGGAGGCGGGACAGGCGCGTGCGGCAGTAACGCAGCGCGAGGGGGTGGACATGGGCGAGCAGGTCGTGCGTGGCCTGCTCGTCCCCGTCTACGGCGCGATGGACGAGAGCACCGATCGTCCCCACGGCCGCGACCGCCTCGTCCTCGCGCATCGGTCCATGGTGCCCTGCTGCCGTCGGCGGCGTGGCATCGCGTCCGTCGTTGTGCACCGAAGCGTTATGAGCAGGTGCGCCGGAACTCATCTCCTGCGCCCTCCCCTTCCGCTCGAACGACTCGTCCCCGAGAGACTCCACACCTCAAGGATGCGGCATCCGCGCCGAAACGAGCAGCACGCCTTCGGCGCTCCGCCTTGTGGACCCCGCCCACCATCGGGTAGGCGGGGGCGTCCGGTCGGTCCGCTTCTCCGCTGCGGCGCAGATCACCGCCGTACTAACGAACGAGACCCCAGCGGAAGCCGAGGGCCACCGCGTGGGCGCGGTCGGAGGCTCCGAGCTTCTTGAACAGGCGCCGGGCGTGGGTCTTCACGGTGTCCTCGGAGAGGAACAGCTCGCGGCCGATCTCGGCGTTGGAGCGGCCGTGGCTCATGCCCTCCAGGACCTGGATCTCGCGCGCGGTGAGGGTGGGCGCGGCGCCCATCTCGGCCGAGCGCAGGCGGCGCGGGGCCAGCCGCCAGGTCGGGTCGGCGAGGGCCTGGGTCACGGTGGCCCGCAGCTCGGCACGCGAGGCGTCCTTGTGCAGGTAGCCGCGGGCGCCGGCGGCGACGGCAAGGGCCACGCCGTCCAGGTCCTCGGCGACCGTGAGCATGATGATGCGCGCGCCGGGGTCGGCGGACAGCAGCCGTCGCACGGTCTCGACGCCCCCCAGTCCGGGCATGCGCACGTCCATCAGGATCAGGTCGGATCGGTCGGCACCCCAGCGGCGGAGGACTTCCTCGCCGTTGGCCGCCGTCGTCACGCGCTCGACGCCGGGCACGGTCGCCACCGCGCGGCGCAGCGCCTCTCGGGCAAGCGGGGAGTCGTCGCAGACGAGGACGGATGTCATGACCGCCCTCCGCAGCTGATGCGCGTCACCTTGAGCCTCCAGGCTGGTACGGAATCGTCACCTGTGCGGTCGAACGTCTCGGACGCCTGCCCGAGAGCCTGTTGCTTCAACCGCCACCGCACTCTCAACGACGGTCACTCGAAAGAGTTACGGGGCTGCATGCCGTCTTCGGCACTCTACGTGAGGGCGCGGACACGGTGCAGACATGGACGTCAGACCCTCAACTTTTCATCACAACCAATGCCCCATTTAGACCTTTTTCTTCCCGTTTCACGGTGTCTGGGGCTAGATTGCCAATGAGTCATATTTTCATCTCTCTAGACCGGAGATGTACGGTCGTTGGCACCGTATCCGCCCAGAACGGCTACAAGGGGTCACGTAATGGCAGATTTCTCCCGCCTTCCCGGACCGAACGCGGACCTGTGGGACTGGCAGCTCCTGGCTGCCTGCCGTGGGGTCGACAGCTCGCTCTTCTTCCATCCCGAGGGCGAGCGCGGGGCGGCTCGGAGTGCCCGTGAGAACTCGGCCAAGGAGGTCTGCATGAGGTGCCCGGTCCGCGCGGAGTGCGCGGCGCACGCGCTGGCGGTCCGCGAGCCGTACGGCGTGTGGGGCGGCCTGACCGAGGACGAGCGCGAAGAGCTCATGGGGCGGGCGCGCAACAGGCTGGTGTCGGCGTCGACGACCAGCGGCGGCTCCGCCTCCGACACGTGAAAGAACGTTTCTGCAATCTGTTGACAACCCGTTGACGATCTGACGACGTTCGGGCACGCGGACGTGCCCGGCGCCCTTCCGTCACGCCCGCCGGGGCCTTCCCGTCACGCCCGCCGGGCCGCCCGGCCCAGCTGATCGAGCGTCGCCGCCACCGCCGGCACCTGAGCCAGGTCGGGCAGCGTCAGGGCGACGATCTCCCGCCGTACCGCGGGTTCCAGGACCACCGCGCGCACGCCTCTGGGCCGTACCGACTCCACCGCAAGACGCGGCAGCACGGCCACGCCGAGACCCGCGCCGACCAGGCCGACCACCGCTGGGTAGTCGTCGGTGGCGAAGTCGATACGGGGCGTGAAGCCCGCGCTCTCGCAGGCCTGGACGAGCTGTCCCCGGCAGCGCGGGCAGCCCGCGATCCAGGGCTCCTCGGCAAGTTCCCCGAGAGCGACCGACTCCGCACCGGCCAGCCGGTGCCGCTCCGGCACCAGGCCGACGAGCCGGTCGGTGAGCAGCGGCCGCACCACCAGGTCGTCCCACTCCTCGGCGTCCGCGGCGCCCTCGTAGCGGAAGGCCAGCGCGATGTCGCAGTCGCCGGCGCGCAGCAACTCCACGGACTTCGGCGGCTCGGCCTCCTCCAGGGAGACCCGGGTGCCGGGGTGGGCGGCGCGCAGGGCGGCGAGGGCGGTCGGGACCAGGGTCGAGCTGCCGCTCGGGAAGGAGACCAGGCGCACCCGGCCCGCGCGCAGCCCGGCGATCGCGGCGACCTCCTCCTCGGCCGCGGTGAGCCCGGCGAGGATCCCGGAGGCGTGCCGGACCAGGGCCTCGCCGGCCTGGGTCAGGCGCATCTCGCGGCCGTTGCGGACCAGCAGCGGAGTGCCCACGGAGGTCTCCAGGGCCTTCATCTGCTGGCTGACGGCGGGCTGGGTGCAGCCCAGCTCGCGCCCCGCCGCCGAGAAGGACCCGGTGGTGGCGACGGCCCGCAGGACGCGGAGATGACGTGCTTCGATCACCCCTTGAGCATAAGGCCGACTTGGACAGGGCGCCCGAAAATGCGTCGACGCTTTGGGCGGGGGTCCCGTACCGTCGGAGCATGGATCTTCTCTCGGTGAACCTCGGCCGTCCGACGCCGTCGCCGCACACGGACCAGGTGGACGGCGTGACCGGTATCGACAAGCGGCCGGTGGCCGGGCCGGTGCGGGTGGCGGCGCCCGGGCCGAAGGGGACCGCGGGCAGCGGTCTCGCCGGGGACGCGGTCTGCGAGCTGCGCCATCACGGCGGCGACGACCAGGCGGTGTACGCGTACGCGCGCGAGGACCTCGACCACTGGGCGAAGGAGCTCGGCCGCCCGCTGCCGAACGGCTGTTTCGGTGAGAACCTCACGACAAACGGGCTGAACGTGTCGGGGGCGCTGATCGGCGAGCGCTGGCGGATCGGTCCCGAGGTCGTCCTGGAGGTCACCTCCGGGCGCATCCCGTGCCGTACTTTCCAGGGCCATCTGGGCGAGCGGGGATGGGTGAAGAGATTCACGCGGATGGGTGCCACCGGTGCCTACCTCCGGGTGATCGAACCGGGTGAGATCCGGGCCGGCGACCCCATCGAGATCATCCACCTGCCGGAGCACGGGGTGACGGCGGCGATGGAGTTCCGCGCGACCACCACCGAGCGGGAGCTGCTGCCCCGGCTGCTCGCGGCGGGCGCGGCCCTGCACCCGGAGGCGCTGGCGCGGGCCCGGAAGTACGTGGCGGCGCAGAGCGGCTGAACGGCCGTCACGCGCGGTCCGTTCACCGGTGCTTCACCCTCAGGGAGAGCCGGTGCGCACAGCGGACGCCGTCAGTCCGGGTAACTACCCTTGGGCCATGACAACGGCTCTGATTACGGGATCGACCGCGGGGATCGGTGCCGCGTTCGCGCGGCGGCTGGCGGCTGACGGGCACAACCTCGTCCTGGTGGCGCGGGACACCAAGCGGCTGCGCGAGCAGGCGACCGAGCTGCACGACCGGCACGGCATCGAGGCGGAGGTGCTCACCGCCGACCTCGCCGAGGACGCCGGCATCGAGTCGGTCGCCGCCCGGCTCGGGGACCGCCGTCACCCGGTCGACCTGCTGGTCAACAACGCCGGCTTCGGCAACAAGGGCCGCTACCTGGACGTCTCGATGGCCGACGAGCTGCGCATGCTCAAGGTGCACTGCGAGGCGGTGCTGCGGCTGACCTCGGCGGCGGCCGAGGCGATGCGCGAGCGTGGCCGCGGCGGAGTGGTCAACGTGGCGTCGGTGGCGGCGTTCGTGCCGCGTGGGACGTACGGCGCCTCCAAGGCATGGGTCGTGCAGTTCACCCAGGGTGCGGCGCGCGACCTCGCGGGCAGCGGGGTGCGGCTGATGGCGCTGGCGCCGGGGTTCGTCCGCACGGAGTTCCATCAGCGGGCCGGGATGGGCACGGACAACATCCCGGGCTGGATGTGGCTGGACGCCGACAAACTGGTCGCGGCGGCGCTGGCCGACCTCGCGCGCGGGAAGACGCTGTCGGTCCCGGACCCCCGCTACAAGGTACTGACGGGGCTGGCGAAGGTGGCGCCGCGCGGCCTGGTGGGCGGCATCAGCGCGAAGACGGGCCGCAAGTACGGGCCGCAGTAGGGAGCCCGCGGAACATTCCGGGACACACCGGGACGGTGCCGGTGAGACGATGGTGTCGTGCGGTCGCGCCCGCAGGGGGGCCGGAGGCGGTGTCATGACGTTCGTGCAGCTCATCGAGTGCAGGACCAGGCGGTTCGACGAGATGGACCGGCTGATGGACAGGTGGGTCGAGCAGACCAAGGGGAAGCGGACGGCGACGCACACGCTGGTCGGCAAGGACCGCACCGACGCGGAGCGCGTCGTGGAGATCGTGGAGTTCCCGTCGTACGAGGAGGCGATGCGGAACTCGCGGCTCCCGGAGACCGACAAGGTCTTCCACGAGCTGCTGGCGCTGTGCGAGGGGACGCCGACGTTCACCGACCTGGACGTCGTGCGCGACGAGGGGCTGTTCGCCGGCACCGCGCGGCGGTTCTTCGAGACGGTCGCCGCGCCCGGCCCGCTGGTGCCCCTGGACGGCCTGCTCGCCGAGGACTACCACGAGCACGATCCGGTCGAGGGACAGGACACCATCGGCATGGACGCGATGCGGCGCAAGCTGGAGATGTGGCGCGGGGCCTTCGACTTCACGTTCCTCGTCGAGGACCAGATCGCGCAGAGCGACCGGGTGTGCACCCGGTGGCTGTGGACGGGTGTGCAGAAGGCGGCGTTCATGGGGGTGGCCAACACCGGCCGGCAGGCCACCATGGCCGGGACCACCATCCACCGCTTCAATGCCGACGGGAAGATGGCCGAGGGCTGGCTGCAGTACGACCGGATGGGACTGCTGGCGCAGCTGGGCGCGCTGGACGCGCTGGAGAACTAGGCCGACCATCGAAGTACCCGCGAGGGGCGAAGCCCCCCGTTCCCATACGGAACGGGGGGCTTCCTCGGCTCTGCCTGCCAGGGGAGGCATCAGCGCTTCACGCAGGTGCAGGGCACCGTCGAGCTGATCGTCGCCGAGCCGGCCGCGAACGCCGTCATCCACAACCGGGGGTCGCCCTCGTCGCCTCACCGGCCAAGGACCGGGGTACCACCCCGCGCCCCGGCGCTCCCGGCAAGACCGTCCGGGCGGTCGCGACCAGTTGAGCGGCGGCATCAAGTTCCGGTCCGCCCGGCACTGACGGTGCGTCACCAGCCCTCCGAAAAAGCTCAGCCCATGACCAGGCACAAGCCAAGTACAGACCAAGCAAAGGCAAAGTCCGCCATGCGAAAACTCCACCGAAAGTGGACAGAGTTGAATTGACCATGCCATTCACCTCCCCGTCGTGACTGCTAGGTTCACGACGGCCCCGGACCTGACCATCCGGCGCCATGCATGAACAACGGGAGGAAAACACGCGCAAGTTGGCAGTCGGCGCGATAGCCGCAGGCCTGTTCGCCGTGAGCGCGGGGACGGCGGCCGCCGTCTCGTGGCACACCATTCCGACGCTGTCCACCGGCGGCGGTTCGTTCACCAGTGGCCAGTACGCCTTCTGGCCCTCGTGCCGCTCGACCAGCGGAACTGGGACGGCGCCGCTCTGCACACCGACGACGCCTACATCCGCGTCTGCCGTGACAAGGGCTCGTTCAACCCTGACAACTGCTCATCGACGAAGCACTACCAGAGGTAGTCAGCGCTTCGGCAGGACTGCGGGCCCAGGGGCACCACCCCTGGGCCCGCACGCTTCTTTGGGGGAAGCCATCAGCACGTCAGACATCATCTCGGCCATCGGAGTCGACCTCTCCTACGGCAACCAGCAGGCCGTCCGCGACGCCCACCTCTCGGTCGCCCCGGGTGAGGTCGTGGCCATCACAGGGCAGAGCGGCTCCGGAAAGTCCTCGCTGCTCTACTGCCTCGCCGGCGTCCTGCCGACCACACGCGGTCAGGTGCGCTTCGAAGGACGCTCACTCGGTGACCTCTCCGACGACGAGATCAGCGCCCTGCGCCGGGAACGGTTCGGATTCGTCTTCCAGTACGGCGAACTGCTCCCGGAACTGACCATCGAGGAGAACACCGCGCTGCCACTGCGCCTAGCCGGACAGCGCAAGCGCCCAGCCCTCACCAGAGCGGGCGAAGTGCTGGAACGGCTCGGCCTCGGCGAGCTGCGTGAACGCCGGCCGTCGCAGGTCTCAGGTGGGCAGAGTCAGCGCGTCGCGGTGGCGCGCGCCCTGGTCCACCGGCCCGCGGTCGTGTTCGCGGACGAGCCGACGGGCTCCCTGGACAGCGCCAACGCCTCCGCCGTACTGAAGGAGTTCCTCGGACTGGCCCGCTCACAGGGCACCGCCGTCATTCTGGTGACGCACGATCACGGGGTGGCCGCACAGGCCGACACCCGTTACACGATGGCGGACGGGGTGCTCACGCCGCGAGGTGCGGCGTGACGGAATTCCTGCTCGGTCTGCGACTCCTCTTCGGCGCGGGGCGAGGCAACCGCACACGCTTCTTCCTGATGGCGGTCGGCGGCTCCATCGGTGTCTGCTGCCTGGCCCTCGTCCTCACCATTCCGGCGATCCTCCACGCCCACGACGGCCGTGCCGCGGCACGACAGCCCGTCACCGCCTCCCAAGGACCGGCGGACGGCACGCTCGTCGTCCAGCGCTCCGACGCGTACGGGTCCAGACCGTTCACCCGCGTGTTCATCGCACGGGGAACCGAGGGAACACGGTCGGCCCCGCCCGGGCTGACCCGGCTCCCCGGCCCTGGCGAGGTCTTCGTCTCACCGCGCCTCCATGACCTCCTGCGTGCGGCGCCCGCCGTCAAAGGGCTGCTGCCGGGACGTGAGAAGGGCACCATCGCGGGGGCCGGGCTCGCGCACCCGGACGAGCTGTACGCGTACATCGGCACCACGCGCGCCCGTATCGCCCACGAGGGCCGGACCCTGAAGGGGTTCGGGTACGACTACGCCCCGTCCCCCGCTGTGGAACCGTCCACGCTGACGGACGTGCGGTTCGCTCTGGCCACCCTGGTTCTGCTGCCCCTGGGGATCTTCCTCACCGTCTGTGCGCGTCTGTCCGCCGCCAGCCGCATGCGGCGCCTGGCGGCGCTGCGTCTGCTCGGCCTCAGCGTCAAGGGCACCCAGCGCGTGAACGCCGCGGAGACCGTGATGGCCGCAGTGCTCGGCGCGTTGCTCGGCCTGGCCGAGTACTGGGTTCTCAACCAGGTGATGTCCAGGACGGGGCTGCCCGCGCTGCGGTGGTATCCGGACGACGGTGCCCTGTCCGCGACCACCGTCGCCGTGTGCCTGATCGGCTGCCCGGCGCTGGCCTGGTTCGTCGGCCGCAAGAGCGCGCGGGAGGCCGCCGCCAACCCGCTGGCGGTACGCCGCACCGCGGTCCCGCGACCGCCGTCCAAGTGGGGCGGTCTCCTCCTGATCGCCGGTATGGGCATCGTGTCCGGCTTCTGCGTCAGCGGTGTGCTCGGGCACCCCGCGTCGAGTGTGGGCGTGAACGCGCTGCTCGTGGTCGGCGGCGTCGTGCTGACCGGGGTCGGGCTCGTGCTCACGCTCCCGTTGATCTCGTACGTGCTCGCCCGCCGCGTGGCGGCGTCCACCCAGTCCCTCACGCTCAACCTGGCGATGCGGCGCAACGAGGCCGAGCCCGGAAGCACGATGAGGGTCGTCACCGGTCTCGTACTCCTCGTCTACGCCGCCTCGCTCGCCCAGGGCGTACTCATCCAGATGGAACAGGCCACCCGGCCGGACGGCCCCCTGCAGGACTACTCCCTCTCCCTGTCCGCTCTCACCCCGGGTCAGCAGAGGGAACTCGGCGACGTGGCCGGTGTCCGCGCCCACGCCATCCTGATGAACTCCTGGGTCGACCTCGACAGCATGAGTCCCAAAGACGCACTCGCATCGTCGGCCACCGCCCTGATCGCCACCTGCGCGCAGCTGGACCACATGGTCGAGCGCTCCAAGGGCTGCGTGGACGGCAAGGTGATGCGGCTCGTCGACCCCAACTCCAGCCTCGGATCCGAACTGAAGCCGGGCGCGTCCTTCCGCTTCCGCCTCTCGGGGAGCAAGGCCGGGCACCTGGACATCGGCCTTCCCACCAGGCAGGTCGTCTACAGCGCGAGCTCCGTGTCCACCGTGGGCGGTGCCGTGCTCCTCGTCCCTCCGTCCGCGCTGCCCGCACACGCACGGCCCCGTGACGCCGAGTTCGTGCTCACCAGCAGTTCGGAACCGGGCCAGGTCCGCAAGGTCCTCGACGACATCGGGGCGATCGCACCGATCGCCGAGGTCGAGCTGGTCGGACTGAACGTCCAGGGACTTGAACAGATATCGGTCGTCGAAACCCTGCTGGGCCTCGGCATGATCATGGGGCTGGTCATCGGCGTGGCCGCGTTCCTGGTGTCCGTGACCGACCGCGCGGTCGAACGCCGTGCGCAGGTCACCGCCGTCACCCTGATCGGCGCCCGGGCACGGACCATGCGGGCCGTGCAGTGCCTCCAGGTGGTGCTGCCGCTCGGTCTCGGTCTCGCCCTGGCGGTCGTCACCGGGAAGCTCGCCGAGTCCAGCTACCTGATCACAGGCGGTGGAGCGATCCGCTGGGACGTCGCCGGCATCCCCCTGCTGTCCGTGGCGGTGGCGGGAGTGGTGGCGGCCGCGGCGGCGGGCTCACTGCCACTGGCCGGCCGCCGGATCGATCCGGAGCTGATCCGCCGCGACTGACCGGTTGGTTCGCTGTGGCGCAAACGGCTGCCCGAAGCCGGACCTCGGCTTGGGGCAGCCGGACGCTGACCTATGACGCTGTCGTGACGTCGGAGAGCCCATGGTGACGATTGGGCGACACAGACCCGTGACGAAGCGCGAGATCATCGGGGTGCGGCGCCACCCGGGTCCATGACTCCGGAAGGGCGAAGCCCCCGTTCCCGGCGGACGACCGGGAACGGGGGCTTCCTCAGAGACCGGTGCCTCGGAGACCGGCGCCTCGGAGACCGGCGCCTCGGAGACTGGTGCCTCAGTGCGAGTGGCCGTGCGAGTGGCCCGCGGCGGCGGCCTCTTCCTCTTCCTTCTTCTCGACGACCAGGGTCTCGGTCGTCAGCAGCAGGGAGGCGATGGAGGCGGCGTTCTCCAGGGCGGAGCGGGTGACCTTGACCGGGTCGATGACACCGGCCTTGACCAGGTCGCCGTACTCCCCGGTGGCGGCGTTGTAGCCGTTGCCCTTCTCCAGCTCGGCGACCTTGGAGACGATGACGTAGCCCTCCAGGCCGGCGTTCTCGGCGATCCAGCGCAGCGGCTCGACGGCGGCCTTGCGGACCACGGAGACACCGGTGGCCTCGTCGCCGGTCTTGCCGAGGTTGTCGTCGAGGACCTTCACGGCGTGGACGAGCGCGGAGCCACCACCGGAGACGATGCCCTCCTCGACCGCGGCGCGGGTCGCGGAGATGGCGTCCTCCAGACGGTGCTTCTTCTCCTTCAGCTCCACCTCGGTGGCGGCGCCGACCTTGATCACGCACACGCCGCCGGCCAGCTTCGCGAGGCGCTCCTGGAGCTTCTCGCGGTCCCAGTCGGAGTCGGTGTTCTCGATCTCGGCCTTGATCTGGGCGACGCGGCCGGTGACCGCACCGGAGTCACCGGCGCCGTCGACGACCGTGGTGTCGTCCTTGGTGACGGTGACGCGGCGGGCGGAGCCCAGCACGTCCAGGCCGACCTGGTCGAGCTTGAGGCCGACCTCCTCGGAGACGACCGTGGCGCCGGTCAGGATCGCCAGGTCCTCCAGCATCGCCTTGCGGCGGTCGCCGAAGCCGGGGGCCTTGACCGCGACCGCGTTGAAGGTGCCACGGATCTTGTTGACGACCAGGGTCGACAGGGCCTCGCCGTCGACGTCCTCGGCGATGATCAGCAGCGGCTTCGAGGCGTTGGACTGGACGATCTTCTCGAGCAGCGGCAGCAGGTCCGCGATGGAGGAGATCTTGCCCTGGTTGATGAGGATGTAGGGGTCCTCCAGGACGGCCTCCATGCGCTCCTGGTCCGTCACGAAGTACGGCGACAGGTAGCCCTTGTCGAAGGCCATGCCCTCGGTGAAGTCCAGCTCCAGACCGAAGGTGTTGGACTCCTCGACGGTGATGACACCGTCCTTGCCGACCTTGTCCATCGCCTCGGCGATGAGCTCGCCGACCTGCTGGTCCTGGGCGGACAGCGCGGCGACGGCGGCGATGTCGGACTTCTCGTCGATCGGGCGGGCCGATGCGAGCAGGTCCTCGGAGACGGCGGCGACGGCGGCGTCGATGCCCTTCTTCAGGGCGGCCGGGGAGGCACCGGCGGCGACGTTCTTCAGGCCCTCGCGGACGAGCGCCTGGGCCAGCACGGTGGCGGTGGTCGTACCGTCACCCGCGATGTCGTTGGTCTTGGTCGCCACCTCCTTCACCAGCTGCGCGCCGAGGTTCTCGTACGGGTCCTCGATCTCGACCTCGCGGGCGATCGTGACACCGTCGTTGGTGATGGTGGGGGCGCCGAACTTCTTGTCGATGACGACGTTGCGGCCCTTGGGGCCGATCGTCACCTTCACCGTGTCGGCAAGCTTGTTGACGCCGCGCTCAAGGGCGCGACGGGCGTCCTCGTCGAACTTCAGGATCTTCGCCATGGCAGCGGATGCCCTCTCGGAAATCTGGGGTGAACAAGGCTGCGCCCCTGGCGCCCGGCTTCTCGGAGGATCGCGGGGGCCAGGGGCGCAGCTTCAAGCGGAGTGCTTGAGGTGTGAGTCGCAGGCTTACTTCTCGATGATCGCGAGCACGTCGCGAGCCGAGAGGACGAGGTACTCGTCGCCGTTGTACTTCACCTCGGTGCCGCCGTACTTGCTGTAGAGCACGACGTCGCCGACCTTGACGTCGAGCGGCAGGCGCTCGCCGTTCTCGAAACGGCCCGGGCCCACGGCGAGGACGGCGCCCTCCTGGGGCTTCTCCTTCGCGGTGTCCGGGATGACCAGGCCGGAGGCCGTGGTCTGCTCGGCGTCGAGCGGCTGGACCACGATGCGGTCCTCAAGCGGCTTGATGGCAACCTTGGAGCTGGCGGTCGTCACGATCCGACCTCCCCCTTCGGAGATCTCACGGGGTTAACTGTCTGAGGTGGCGACCAGGTCGATCCGTCGTCGCGGGTGCCGGACCTGCCCGTCGCGTTGTTGGCACTCTCATCTGCCGAGTGCCAGAGCCGAGACTATGACCGGGATTAGCACTCGGTCAAGCGGAGTGCCAATCGCCTGCGGCGCGGCGCGGAAAAAGACCGGGTTGCGCGGTGTTGTGGTGACCGTCCCCGGGGGCTGCCGCCCCCGGACTCCCGCTTGTCGGCCTTCGGCCTCGTCCTCGAACGCCGGACGGGCTGAACGGGTGGCTGAGCGCCGTCCTCGACAGCAGCCGGACGGGATGCATGGGTGACCGGGCGCCGTCGCCACACGCCGGACCGGTGGCGGCGAGGTGGGCGGGCGGCTGAACGGGTGGCCCAACACCGTCGTCACATGCCGGACCAACCCCGTCTACAGGTAGTCCTCCAGCCGGCCCACCGTCAGGCCCGCCGCCTGCACCCGGCGCAGCAGGCGGGCGGTGCGCTCCCTGAGGGGCGGGCCGAGGGCCTCGTCGGGGCCCACCAGGATGACGTCGCCGGGGCGGAGCTGTCTGTCGCCGGTCCGGTAGGTGATGCCGTCGGGGGTCGTCGCCGCCCGCCACAGCACCACCGCGGCGACTCCGCAGGCCTCCGCGGCGCGCAGGGTGGCGGTGTCGTAGGTGCCGTAGGGCGGGCGGAAGAGGCGGGGCCGGATGCCGAAGCGGGACTTCAGCTTCTCCTGCTGGCCGCAGATCTCGGCGCGCTGGCCGGCGTAGGGCAGGCCCGGCATGGCCGGGTGGTCGAGGGTGTGGTTCTCGACGCTCGCGCCGACCGACTGGAGGCGGGCGAAGTGGCCGTAGCCGGGGCCGACCACGCTGTCCGTGAGGAACATGCTCACCGGCAGCCGCAGTTCGCGGACCATGTCGACGAAGCGGGGGTCCTTCTCGGCGCCGTCGTCGTAGGTCAGGAAGACCACCCGGTCGGAGGTGGGGACGTGGTCGACGACCGGAGGGAGGGCGGTGCGCAAGGACAGCGGGTGCAGCGGCGGGCGGGGCGCCGGGGCGAGGGGCTCGGTCAGGCCCCACCGGCGGTACGGCGGCTCGCCGGACGGGCCGTGCGGGTGCACCCGGTCGGCGGCCTTGCGGCCGAGCCGTTCGATGGGGTCGACGGACGGTGCGCACGCGGACATGCACGCCGACAGGACGAGGGCGGCGGCCAGGACAGCGGCCGTCGCCCTCGGTCGGCTCACAGGTAGTCCTCCAGGCGCGCCACCGCGTAGCCGTCACGGGTGACCTTGTTCAGGAAGCGGCGCATGTCGTCGACCATGGTGCCGTCCCAGTCGTCGCGGCCCCGGAAGTGCGTGAGGACGATGTCACCGGGGTGCAGCGAGCGGTCCCACTCGCGGTACTCCCAGTGGTCGACGAACACCTCCTCGTCCCAGATCGGCGCGTACTTGATGCCGCAGGCCTTGGCGGCGCGCAGGGTGTCGCCGTTGTAGTTGCCGTAGGGCGGCCGGAAGACCGTCGGCGCCTTGCCGAACTGCCGCTTCATGATGTCCTGCATGCCGCAGATCTCGTGCTTCTGCTCGTCGTAGGTCAGACCGGGCAGGTAGGGGTGGGTGAGGGTGTGGTTGTTGAGGGTGTGGCCCTCGGCCTGCATCCGGCGGAAGTAGCCGTAGTCGTCCTTGACCAGGTAGTTGCTGAGGAACGCGGTGTAGGGGATGTGCAGTTCGCCCATCATCCGAAGGAAGTCCGGGTCCTTCTCGGCGCCGTCGTCGATGGTGAGGAAGACGACCTTCTTCCTGGTCGGGATCGTGGTGAAGACCGGGGGCAGGTCGTCCTCGACCTGGCCGTCCACCTCGAAACCGTCGCGAGCGGTGATCGTCGGCTTGTGCTTCGGCGGGGCCGGGGGCCGCAACGGGACCGCGTCGAGACCCCAGCGCCGGGCGGCGGCGACCAGGGCGGCGTGGTCGTCGGGGGCGGCGGCCGCCCGGTGGGCCTGCTGGCCCGCGGCGGGCCGGACCGCGGCCTCGTCCCCCGGCCCGGCGCAGCCGGAGACGACGGCGACGGCCGCTACGGCGGCGAGAGCGGCCATGGCCGAAACCACCCTATTTTTGTCATTTTGTACGACTGCTCGCATGGCCTCGGATCTTTCCAGCCCTCTCCCCGGAACCCCGGCAGACACCTCGGCCGGAGGCGAACCGTCAACCGACTGGCCGACAATGACCCGGTGACCGACCTCCTCTCCCCCCTCCTCACCCCCGAGGGCCACGCCCTGCTCGACCAGGTGCGTGGCACCGCGCCCGCCGACGAGCTGGCCGTGGCCACCCGGCTGCGCCGCGAGCACCCCGCCGAGCTGGTGTCGGCGGCGCTGGCCCAGGCCCGGCTGCGGCAGCGGGCGGCGGCGAAGTTCGGGGAGGCGGACGCGGACCGCATGTTCTTCACCCCGAACGGGGTCGAGCAGTCGACGCGGGCGACCGTCGCCGCGTACCGGGCCGAGCGGCTGAAGGCGCTCGGGGTGACCTCGGTGGCGGACCTGTGCTGCGGGATCGGGGGCGACGCGATCGCGCTCGCGCGGGCCGGCATCCGGGTCCTCGCCGTGGACCGGGACCCGGTGACGGCGGCCACCGCCCGCGCGAACGCCGAGGCGCTCGGCCTCGCGGACCTGATCGAGGTCCGGGAGGCGGACGTCCAGGAGGTGGACACCGCCGGCCACGACGCCGTCTTCGTCGACCCGGCCCGGCGCGGCGGCCGCGGCCGCATCTTCGACCCGGAGGCCTACTCACCGCCCCTGTCCTGGGCGGTGGCGACCGCCTCGACGGCCCGGGTGGCCGCCCTGAAGATCGCCCCCGGCATCCCGCACGAGGCGGTTCCGGCGGCGGCCGAGGCGGAGTGGATCTCGGACGGCGGCGATGTGAAGGAGGCCGTCCTCTGGTTCGGCACCGGCGCCCCGGGGGCCGTCCGCGCCACCCTCCTCCCCGGCCCGCGCACCCTGCTCGGCCGCGGCCTGCCCGACCCCGCCGTCCGCCCGGTCGGCCGTTACCTCTACGAACCGGACGGCGCCGTCATCCGCGCCCACCTGGTCGCCGAGGCGGCCGGGGAACTGGCCGGCGGCCTCATCGACCCCACGATCGCGTACGTCACGGCCGACACGCTCCGGGCCACCGATTACGCCACGGCGTACGAGATCACCGACGAACTCCCCTTCAACGTCAAGAAGCTGAAGGCCCTGCTGCGCGAGCGCGGGGTCGGGAACCTGACCGTGAAGAAGCGCGGGTCGGCGGTGGAACCGGAGGAACTGCGCAGGAAGGTCAAGCCGCAGGGCCCGAACGCGGCGACCGTGTTCCTGACCCGGGTGGCCGGGGCGCCCACCATGCTGCTCGGCCACCCTGCCCGGCCCTAGGACCGGGCCTCCGCCGCCCGCCGCAGCAGCAGCTCCCGTTCCCGCTCGTTGCGGGCGAGGCCCGCGGCCCGTTCGAACTCCGCGCGGGCCTCGGCCGTGCGCCCGAGGCGGGCCAGCAGGTCGCCGCGGACGCTCGGCAGCAGGTGGTAGCCGCTCAGGGCGGGTTCGGCGGTCAGCGGGTCCACGATCGCGAGGGCCGCCGCCGGGCCGTCCGCCATCGACACGGCCACCGCACGGTTCAGCTCGACGACCGGGGACGGGGAGCGGGCCGCCAGCAGCCCGTACAGGGTGGCGATGGACCTCCAGTCGGTCTCCTCGTACGTGTAAGCGTGCGCGTGGCAGGCCGCGATGGCCGCCTGGAGGGCGTACGGCCCCGGCGCGCCGGTCGCCGTGGCGTCCGCGCGGGCCAGGGCCCTGATGCCGCGGGCGATGAGCATGCGGTTCCAGCGGCGGCGGTTCTGGTCCCTGAGCAGGACCATTTCGCCGTCGGGCCCGGTGCGGGCGGCCGTACGGGAGGACTGGAACTCCAGGAGGGAGGTGAGGGCGTGCACCTCCGGTTCCTTCGGCATCAGGGCGGACAGGACGCGGGCCAGCCGCAGTGCGTCCTCGCAGAGCGACGGGCGCAGCCAGTCGTCGCCCGCCGTGGCCGCGTAGCCCTCGTTGTGGATCAGGTAGATGACGTCCAGGACCGAGCCGAGGCGGGCCTCGCGGTCGGGCCCGTACGGCACCTCGAAGGCGACGTTCCTCGTCGCGAGGGTGCGTTTGGCGCGGACGATGCGCTGGGCGACCGTCGGCTCGGGGACCAGGAAGGCGCGGGCGATCTCGGCCGTGGTCAGGCCGCCGAGGAGGCGCAGGGTCAGGGCCGTGCGGGCCTCGGGCGAGAGCACCGGGTGGCAGGTGGTGAAGACGAGCCGGAGCAGGTCGTCGTCGATGTCCTCCGGGTCGGCGGGCTCCTCGGGCGGGGCCGTCGTCTCGGTGGCGCGGCCGATCTCGGCGAGCTTACGGGCGTAGTTCTCCCGGCGCCGGACCAGGTCGACGGCGCGGTGGCGGGCGGTCGTCATGAGCCAGGCGCCCGGGTTGTCGGGCACGCCGTCCCGCGGCCACTGCTCCAGGGCGGCGACCAGCGCGTCCTGCGCCAGCTCCTCCGCGATCCCGACGTCCCGGACGATCCGGGCGACGCCGGCGATCACGCGGGGCGATTCGAGCCGGAAGACGGTCTCGATGGCGTGGCGGGGATCGGCCGCGGCGCAGGCGGCGGGCTCGGCGGGGGGCTGTGTGCTCACAGCCCCCCATGCAACACCCGCCACCGGGCGTACGCCAGGAGGATCAGCCCTCCGCGATCTCCCGGACCTCGCAGGTCACGGTCCAGAACTCCTCGTGCACCTTGAGGAACCGCTTGGTCCACTCCAGGGCCTCGGCCTTGTCCTTGCACTGCATGATCGCGTAGCCGCCGACGACCTCCTTGGACTCGGTGAACGGTCCGTCGGTGACGGAGATCTTCCCGCCCTCCCAGTGCACGCGGGTGCCCTGGGCGGTCGGCGTGAGGCCCGCGGTGTCCAGCATCACGCCGGCCTTGGTGATCTCCTCGATCAGCTCGCCCATCCGCTGCATCAGCTCCTGGCTGGGGCCTTCGGCGGGGGCGGTGCTCTCGTCGATCTTCACGAGCGACAGGTAACGGGGCATGGTGGCTCCTGTTGGTCCGGTGCGGTGCGGGGTCGCTCCCCGCATCTCACCCTTGCGTCGAACGGCCCGCCCCCGGATCGACACGCGCACCGGAATTCCCCGAAGTTTTTTTCCGGGAGGTTTTCCGGCCCCTGCGCAGGACCTACCGCAGGGACGCCCACAGCTCGCTCGCCGCCGGCTCCTTCGCGATCACCCGGTTGTGGTCGGAGGGCGCGGTCACCACCGGCATCATCACCGTCTTCGTGTGGTCGGAGGTCAGTCCCTTCAGGCTCTGCCCGAGCCGCATCAGCTCGCTGAGCGAGTCCAGGCCGGTGTCGGTGGTGAGGCTGGAGGTGACCGCGTCGGCGACCTCGTAGAGCTTGCCCGGGTTGGTCAGCAGGCTGATGGAGGCGATCCGGTCGAGGAGGGCCTTCACCAGTTTCTGCTGGAGGCCTATCCGGCCCAGGTCGCTGCCGTCGCCTATGCCGTGCCGGGTGCGGGCGAGTGCCAGGGCCTGGGTGCCGTCAAGGTGGTGGGTGCCCTTCTTCAGGTGCAGGTGGCTGTCGTCGTCGTCGATGTCCTGGTCGGTGGTGACGGTCACCCCGCCGAGCGCGTCGACGAGCTTCGCGAAGCCCGAGAAGTCGATCTCCAGGTAGTGGTCCATACGGACGCCGGTGATCGACTCGACCGTCTTGACCGCGCACACCGCCCCGCCCACCGAGTAGGCGCTGTTGAACATCGCGTTGTAGGCGACGGACGTCGAGCCGCCGGAGGAGAGCGGGCAGGAGGGCCGGGTGACCAGGGTGTCGCGCGGGATGCTGACGATCGTGGCGGACGTGCGGCCGGCGTCGACGTGGACGACCATCGCGGTGTCGGAGCGGGCGCCGGAACTGCTGCCGCCGCCGAGCTTCTTGTTCTCCTTGCCGCTGCGCGAGTCCGAGCCCAGCACCAGGATGTTGATCGAGCCGGTGGGCAGCGGGGAGGCGGACGCGGACGGCTCGGCCGTGGGTGTCGTCACCGCCTTCGCCGGGCGGTCGTCCCCGAGCGCGCTGTTGATGTCGACACTCTTGATGTTGTCGTTGAGGTGCCAGTAGACCCATCCAGCGCCCGCGGTGCCGAGCGTCATGACCCCCGCCAGGGTGAGGCCGACGATCTTCAGCGCTCTCGACCGCCGGCCCACCCGTCTGCCCGCGCCGCCTTGCTCCTCGTGTCCCGTCACAAGGAAGGAACGTAAGTCCGAATTATTAGGGGACTGTTAGCGCGAGCACCACGAAGAGGTTTTCTTCGGAAAATCTCACCCTTCTCACCCACGGTTCAGCCCAGGGTTCAGCCGAGGGTGACGGTGGACGCCGGACTGCTGCCGCTCCGGGACGCGTTGAACCCGAAGGTGACCGAACTCCCGTCCGCGACCGTCCCGTTGCGGGAGGCGTTGTACCAGATCGTCGACCGGTAGCTGCCGTCCTCGCTGAAGGGTTCGTTGACGACAACTTTTGGCCAGGCCCGCCTCACGCGGTCCCGGGCGCCGCCGTGCTCGACCGCACCACCAGGCTCGTCGCCAGCTCCACCCGGGTCGCGGTCGTCGCCTCCTCGACCCGCCCCATCTCCAGCACCAGCCGCGCCGCCGCCTCGGCCATCTCGGTCAGCGGCTGCCGTACGGTCGTCAGCGGCGGCCCCACCCAGCGGGCCAGCGGCAGGTCGTCGAACCCGACGACGCTGACGTCCTCCGGGATGCGCAGCCCCAGCTCACGCGCTGCCTCGTAGAGCCCGAGGGCCTGGAGGTCGTTGCCGGTGAAGATCGCGGTGGGCCGGTCCGGCATGCGCAGCAGCTCAAGGCCGAGCCGGTAGCCGGCGTCGTGGTGGAAGTCGCCGGCCTTGATCAGGGCCGGATCCACCGGCAGCCCGGCGGTCTCCAGTGCGGCCCGGTAGCCGTCCACCCGGGCCCGGCTGCACATCATCCGGGACGGCCCGCTGATCGCCCCGATGCGCCGGTGCCCCAGCTCCACCAGGTGCCGGGTGGCGGCGAGCCCGCCCTGCCAGTTGGTGGCCCCGATGGACGGCACGTCCGGCCCCGGATCCCCCGCCGGGTCCATCACCACGAACGGGATGGACCGGCTCAGCAGCAGCGCCCGCTGCGACTCGTCGAGCCCCGACAGCACCAGCACCACTCCGTGCGGCCGCCGCGCCGCCACCTGGTCCGCCCAGGTCCGCCCCGGGGTGAGCCGCCCGGCGCTCTCACTCAGCACGACGCTCAGGCCGGCGTCCCGGGCCACGTTCTCCACCCCCCGGATGACCTCCATCGCCCAGGCGCTCTCCAGCTCGTGGAAGACCAGGTCGATCAGCGGCGACCGGGAGGCCTCGGCGCGGCGCCGCCGGTAGCCGTAGGTGCGCAGCAGCTCCTCGACCCGGGTGCGGGTGGCCGGAGCGACGTCGGCGCGCCCGTTGAGGACCTTCGAAACAGTCGGAGCGGACACGCCGGCCTCACGGGCGATTTCGGCGAGTGTCGCCGACTGCGTTTCTGTGGGCTTCGAAGGCGTCATGCCCGCGATCGTATACTCGCGCTCCTTCTTGACGAAGACCTTCGCTGGCCAAAGGTTTCCGGAACATTCGGCGCGCAGTACGAAACATTCGTAGCAGGTTCGCAGGAGGAGGGCGGTCGGGCGGTGGCGGGAGTGCTGTCGCGCGCGGGCGTGTCGCGTAGGACGCCTGGCGCCGCTACGCGGAGCTGCCGCGGTTGCTCCCCCACCGCCTCTTCGGGGCGCTCAGTCCGCCGCCACCGACTCGAACCGCCACCGGTGCACCGGGCGGCTCACCAACTCCTCCGGCGGGGTGGCGAGTTCGGGCAGGTCCGGGTCGTCGTACGGCGCATCCCACCAGGTGATCACCAGCACCCGGTCCTGCGGTGCCCGGAAGGTCTCGCGGCGCAACGGGGGCGCGGGGAGCACCTGTCGCCCCGCCCAGGCCAGCAACTCCTGGCCCCGGCCCGGTACCGCCCGTGCCTCCCACATCAACGCGACCGTCACGAGTAGAGGTTCTCCTTGCTGACCTCGTGCACGTGGTCGTGGTGGTGGCTGCCGGGGACGTGCGGGTCGGTCACCGGCAGGGAGCTGTCCGCCGAGAGGTCCCAGCCGGACGGGGTCCGGTTACGGGCGACCATCTCCGCCCCGAGCGCGGCCACCATCGCGCCGTTGTCCGTGCACAGCTTCATCCGCGGCACCCGGAGCCGGATCCCGGCCGCCTCGCAGCGCTCCTGGGCGAGGGCGCGGAGCCGGGAGTTGGCGGCGACCCCGCCGCCGATCATCAGGTGGTCGACGCCCTCGTCACGGCAGGCGCGGACGGCCTTGCGGGTCAGGACGTCGACGACCGCCTCCTGGAATGAGGCGGACACGTCGCGGACCGGGACCTCCTCGCCCGCCGCCCGCTTGGCCTCGATCCAGCGGGCCACCGCCGTCTTGAGACCGGAGAAGGAGAAGTCGTACGCCGGGTCACGGGGGCCGGTGAGGCCGCGCGGGAAGGCGATCGCCGCGGGGTCGCCCTCCTTCGCGTACCGGTCGATGACCGGGCCGCCCGGGAAGCCCAGGTTCAGCACGCGCGCGATCTTGTCGAAGGCCTCGCCGGCCGCGTCGTCGATGGTCGCGCCGAGCGGCCGCACGTCGGAGGTGATGTCCGAGGACAGCAGGAGCGAGGAGTGGCCGCCGGAGACCAGCAGGGCCATCGTCGGCTCCGGGAGCGGGCCGTGTTCCAGCTGGTCGACGCAGATGTGGGAGGCGAGGTGGTTCACGCCGTAGAGCGGCTTGCCGAGCGCGTACGCGTACGCCTTCGCCGCCGAGACGCCGACCAGCAGCGCCCCTGCCAGGCCGGGACCCGCCGTGACCGCGACGCCGTCGAGGTCCTTCGCGCTCACCCCCGCGTCCTTCAGGGCCCGTTCGATGGTCGGGACCATCGCCTCCAGGTGCGCCCTGGACGCCACCTCGGGGACGACCCCCCCGAAGCGCGCGTGCTCGTCGACGGAGGAGGCGACGGCGTCGGCGAGCAGGGTGGTGCCCCGGACGATGCCGACGCCGGTCTCGTCGCAGGAGGTCTCGATCCCCAGCACCAGGGGTTCGTCAGCCATTGATCTCGGTTCCTTGTTCTGAGGTGGGCCCGGTGGCGGAGCCACTGCCGGGCTGCCCGGTCGTCAGGCGCATCACCAGGGCGTCCACGTTCCCCGGCTGGTAGTAGCCGCGCCTGAACCCGATGGGCTCGAAGCCGAACCGCTCGTAGAGCTTCTGGGCACGGATGTTGTCGACCCGGCACTCCAGCATGACCTCGGCGCACTCGAAGGCGGTCGCGGCCCGCAGCAGTTCGGTGAGCAGCTCCGCGCCGAGCCCGGTGCCCCACTGGTCACGGCGTACGGCGATGGTCTGGATGTCGCCGACCGCGCCGGAGCCGCTGTCGTCGGAGGCGCCCTGGGCGGCGAGCCCCCCGTACCCGACGATCCGGTCGCCCTCCAGGGCCACCACGTACCGCCGGGTCGCCGCGGGTCCCCTCGCGTGCGCCAGTTCGGACCAGAACATCCCCCGCGACCAGGCGTCCTCGGGGAACAGGTCCTTCTCCAGCTCCAGGACCGGGTCGATGTCCCACCAGCGCATCTCGCGCAGCTGTGCGGTCACTTCGGGGTGACCACCTTGTAGTTCTTGGGCACCTGGGCGTCCGGCCGGCGCAGGTACAGCGGCCGGGGCGCGGGCAGCTCCTCGCCCGCGGCCAGCTTCGCGACGGCCAGCGACGCCAGGGCCGCGGCGGAGACGTGCTCGGGTTCGTGGACGACCGGGAAGGTGTCGGGGTAGAGCAGAGCCCCGGCGCCGACGGCGGGCAGCCCCGCGACCTTCTCGGCGATGTCGCCCGGCCGGTCCACGGCCGGGTCCGTGCGCCGGGTGCGCGAGTCCTCGTACACCGCCCAGTAGACCTCTTTGCGGCGGGCGTCGGTCGCGACGACGAACGGGCCCTTCTCGATGTCGGCCGCGTACGCGAGCCCGTCGAGTGTGCACAGTCCGTGGACGGGCACGCCGAGCGCGAGCCCGAAGGTGTCCGCGGTCATGAGACCGACCCGCAGGCCCGTGTAGGGGCCGGGACCGATGCCGGTGACGATCTCGGTGACGGCGTCCAGCTTGACCCCGGCCTCGGCGAGGACGCGGTCGACGGCCGGCAGCAGCAGCTCGCCGTGCCGGCGCGCGTCCACCTGGCTCGACGAGGCGATGACGGCCGTACCGTCGTGCAGGGCGACGGTGACGGCGGGGGTGGCGGTATCCAGAGCGAGCAAGAGCACGCGAACAGCCTACGGCTCCGGCGCCGCGAGCACGCCCGGCCAGGTCGGACGGTCACTGACTGCTACGGTCTGTACGAAGTACGACATATACGGCGAGTCTCCCCGTGGGGCTCTACGGCAGGCAGAGGTGGCGCACGTGGCAGGGACCAGCTCGGGAGTCGTGGCAGGCCTCACCGCGGCGGCCGTCGGAGCGGTCGGTTTCCTCGCCTACCAGGCCTCGGCCACCGTCCCGCCCGGCCTCGGCAGCCGGTCGTCGGCGAGCCCCGCGCCCGGCGCGCCCGCCGCCAAGGCGCCCCGGGACCACCGCCATCCCACCGCCCTGCCGAACACGTCCGGGACGGGTGAACGGGTGGTGTACTCGGTGGACGACGACCGGGTCTGGCTCGTCAACGAGCGGGGCCGCGTCGAACGCACCTTCAAGGTGAGCCCCGGCACCATCGACCCGCCGCTCGGCGCCTACTGGGTGACGTCCCGCTCGAAGGCCGTCACCGGCACCGACGGTCTCCCCATCGAGCACGTGGTCCGCTTCACCACCACGAAGGACGGCTCCGCCATCGGCTTCAGCGCGGTCACCGCCCAACGCGCCGCCGCGCCCCCCGACCCCACGGTCAAGACGGGCGGCATCCGCGAGACCCGCGCGGACGGCAACGCGATGTGGAACTTCGCGACGATCGGCGTGAAGGTGGTCGTGATCCGCTGAACGTGAAAACGCCCCCGAGGAAGCGCCCCGAAAGGGGCGCGGGGAACTGCGCGACCAGCCCGCACCGGCCCGCACCGGCCCGCCGGCCGAACCCGCCTGAGCGCTCCACGGGAAGTCCTGCGGTCCGCCGGCTGCCGCGCCGTCGTGGCTGATCGCGCAGTCCCCGCGCCCCTACGGGGGCGCTGCCGGGCCGCAGCAGACCTCGAGGGAACCTCCTACGCAGCCTTACGGTCCTGCGTAACCGGCCCGGAAACCGGCTCCGGCGCTTTCGGCGGCCGGGACACAGCGTCAGCGGCCGCACAGGACGCCAGCAGCTCACGCATGGAGACGCCTGGGACCACGGCGACCGCGGCCGGTCGCCGCTCCTCGTGCTGGGACACGGACACGGACGCCTCCTGAAGTGCGGGGGCGGACGTAGTTAGGTAGACCTAACTACGGACTGGGTACCATGTGACCACGCCCGATACGTCCGGCGCAATATCTTGCCGACACCTTGTCGGACATGTTCCCGACGCCTTGTCGGAACGTTCACACGGTCCTCAGGCCGACAGCACCCCCAGGTCCACGCCGTCCCACCGCTCGCCCAGCCCCGTCAGGGTCACGTGCCGTACCTCGTCGGTGGTCTCGCCGACCGCCCGGTGGATGCCGACCACGAGCCGGTCGTCGGTCAGCTCCTCGACCTTGCCCTCGCCCCACTCCACGACGACCACGGACTCGGGCAGCGAGACGTCGAGGTCGAGGTCCTCCATCTCGTCGAGTCCGCCGCCCAGGCGGTACGCGTCCACATGGACGAGCGGCGGGCCGCCCCCCAGGGACGGATGCACGCGGGCGATGACGAACGTCGGCGACGTGACGGCACCGCGTACCCCGAGCCCCTCGCCCAGTCCCCGCGTCAGCGTCGTCTTGCCGGCGCCGAGCTCCCCGCTGAGCATCACCAGGTCGCCGGCGCGCAGCAACTTCGCCAGCCTGCGGCCCAGCTCCCCCATCTGCTCCGGGGAGGTGACGGTCAACTCGGTCTCAGCCTGGCTGTGCCGTGCTGCTGGTGCTTCCATAGCCACTTACGGTAGCCCCTGCCGGCACGGCACCCGCGCGGGTGAGCAGGTCGGCGAGGCGGTCGGTGACCACTTCCGGGTGTTCCAGCATGACCAGGTGCCCGGCGTCCGCGACGAGCACCAGTTCGGCGTCGGGCAGCAGGTCGGCGATGACCTCGCTGTGCTCGCTGGGCGTGACGAGGTCCTGCACCCCGGCCAGCACCAGCACCGGCAGGTTCTGGAAGTAGGCGAGGGCCGCGGTCTTGTCGTGGTCGGTGAAGGCCGGGTAGAACTCGGCGACCACGTCGATCGGCGTCGACTCGATCATCCGCTCCGCGAACCGCTCCACCGCCGGGTCGACGTCCTTGGACGCGAACGAGTACCGCTTGATGATCCCGGCGAAGAGATCCGCGGTGACCCGCCGCCCCTTCTCCACCAGCGCGGCCTGCGTGCCCAGCGCCTTCAGCACCCCGGGCAGCACCCGGCGCACCACGTTCACGCCGGCGACCGGCAGCCCGAAGTTGACCTCGCCGAGCCGCCCGGACGAGGTGCCGACGAAGGCGGTGGCGACCACCCGCTCACGGATCAGGTCGGGGTACTGCGCGGCCAGCGCCATCACCGTCATGCCGCCCATGGAGTGCCCGACCAGCACGATCGGCCCCTCCGGCACCGCCGCGTCCAGGACGGCCTTCAGGTCCCGGCCCAGCTGGTCGATGGTGAGCTCCACCCCGTCCTCGTGCTGGGCGACGCCCCGCCCGGAGCGGCCGTGGCTGCGCTGGTCCCAGTGCACGGTGCGCACGACGCCGCGCAGGGCCGCCCGCTGGAAGTGCCAGGAGTCCTGGTTGAGGCAGTAGCCGTGGCTGAAGACGACGGTGACGGGCGCGGGCGCCTTGCGGCCGAAGAGCCGGCGGCGGCGCGGCGAGACGGCGGGGCCGGGGTCGGGGACCACCTCGTCGACCTCGTAGTACAGCTCGGTGCCGTCGTCGGCGAACGCCTTGCCGGGGGTGCCGCGCAGGGTGCCGTACGGGCCCGCCGAGTCCAGAGCCAGGCGGGCCTTGCGGCGCATCCCGCGGCCGACGGTCATCCGCTCCACGGCGACACCGGCGGCCGCCCCGGCGGCGAGCACTCCTATGGCGGCGCCGGCGACGCCCGTCACCTTGCGCCAGCTGCCGGAGGCCGCCCCCGTGGCCGAGGCGACGACGGCCGCCGCGGCGGCTTCCGCTACGGCCTCCGCACTGCTCTCGCTCACGTACCGCTCCTCTTCGCCGTACTGCAGTTCGCTGACTAGCTGACACGGGTGACGCTGACGCGACGCATGGTGCCGTTGTTGCCGGTGTTGCGGTTGATACAGGTGTAACCGGGTCGTGCCGCCGCCGAACCCCTGGGGTCAGGCGTCGCCCCCTGGTTCTTGCCCATTCGGTTCCCCGTTCACATAGACGCGGGGTACCCGGGTTCCGATGCGCGTGACGATTTCGTATGCGATCGTGCCCGCGGCCTGGGCCCAGTCCTCGGCGGTGGGCTCGCCCCGGTCGCCCGGACCGAACAGCACCGCCTCCGCGCCGACTTCGGGCTCGTCGCCGCCGAGGTCCACGACGAACTGGTCCATGGCGATGCGCCCGGCGGCCGTCCGCCACTTGCCGCCCACCAGCACGGGCCCGGTGCCGGAGGCGTGCCGCGGGATACCGTCCGCGTAGCCGACGGGGACGAGTCCGAGGGTGGTCTCGCCGGGCGTGACGTAGTGGTGCCCGTAGCTGACCCCGTGCCCGCCCGGTACGTGCTTCACGAGGGCGAGCGAGGCGGACAGCGTCATCACGGGGCGCAGCCCGAAGTCGGCCGCGCTGCCCAGCTCGGGGCTGGGCGAGAGGCCGTAGAGCGCGATGCCCGTACGGACCAGGTCGAAATGGGTCTCGGGGAGGGTGAGGGTGGCCGGCGAGTTGGCGATGTGCCGCACCTCGGGGCGCACGCCCTGCCCCTCCGCGTACCCGAGGAGCTCGCGGAAGAGGGTGAGCTGGGCGGCGACGGAGGGGTGGCCCGGCTCGTCGGCGCAGGCGAAGTGCGACCACAGTCCGGTGATCCGGAGCAGTCCCGCGGCCTCGGCGCGCAGCGCCTCGCGGACCAGCTCGGGCCAGTCGGCGGGCTGGCAGCCGTTGCGCCCGAGCCCGGTGTCGGCCTTGAGCTGCACGCGGGCCGGGCGTCCTGCCGCCCGCGCCGCCTCGGTCACCTCGCGCAGGGCCCACATGCCGCTCACCGACACGTCGAGGCCGGCCTCGATCG
This sequence comes from Streptomyces sp. NPDC104761, assembly GCF_055583445.1. Classification (NCBI taxonomy): domain Bacteria; kingdom Bacillati; phylum Actinomycetota; class Actinomycetes; order Kitasatosporales; family Streptomycetaceae; genus Streptomyces; species Streptomyces sp. NPDC104761. The sequence continues at coordinate 180,310 of NZ_JBVJNZ010000005.1, forward strand.
CCTCCCGCCAGGGGCCGCCCGGCGTCCACAGCCAGCACATGATCCGCACGTCCGCGGGCAGCCCGGGGTCCGCGCGCAGCGCCAGGGCCTCCTCCGGGGTGGCGGTGCCCAGCCAGCTCGCGCCCGCCTCGACGGCCGCGCGAGCACACCGCAGGGCCCCGTGGCCGTACGCGTCGGACTTCACCACGGCCATCAGGGCCGCGCCCGGCGCGAGGGCACGCAGGGTCCGCGCATTGGCCCGCAGGGCGGCCAGGTCGATCTCGGCGCGGGCGCGCAGGGGCGCGGTCGGTGCGGTCTGCGCAGTCTGCGCCGTCGGTGTCTCACTCATCGCGCCCCCAGTGTCTCAGAGGCCTCCGACAGCCCTCAGGCACAGCCCCGGGTACCGGGCTCAGGTACCCGTACGGTGGCCCCACACGTACACCTTGTCGCCCTTCTTCAGCACGCTCCACAGTTTCTTCGCGTCGCCGAGCTTGAGGTTCACGCAGCCCCAGGAGCCGACGGTGGTGTAGATGGAGCCGTACACGGCGTGGAAGGCCTGGCCGCCGTCGAAGAACTGGGCGTAGGGCATGGGCGAGTTGTACAGCGTCGACCAGTGGTTCTTGTGCCGCCAGTAGACGGTGTGCCAGCCGGCCCGGGTCGCGTACCCCTTCCGCCCGCTGCGCATCTGCACCGGCCCGTAGACCACCTTGCTGCCCTTCTGCACCCAGGTGACCTGCCGGTTGAGGTCCACGCAGGCGACCCGGTACGACTTCACGGGGCAGTTCCCGGCGGCGTTCGGGTTCTTCTTCGCCGACAGCAGCATCATCTGGTACCAGGTCACGGGCCCGGCGAACCCGATCGCCGGCTTGATCTTGTACTTCTTCTGGAACTTCTGGATGGCCTTGCAGTCGGCGGCGGACTGCTTCCCGTCCGCCTTCAGCTTCAGCCACTGCTCGATCTGCTTCTGATACGGCCCGGTCAGCTTGGAGCAGCTCACCGTGGAGACGGCGTCGCTGAGCGGCACGTACTCGATGAGGTCGTACGTCCCGGGGGCCGCCGCCTTCGGCTCGACGGCGTCCTCCTTGGCGGTGGGCGTGTACACCTTGGGCGCCAGCATCTGGTCGGGGGTGTCGATCTGCCAGGGCTGCGCGGGACCCGGCGCGACCCCCGGCACCAGCTCCGACTCGGGGACGGCGGCGCCCGGTTCGGGGGCGGCGCCGTCCGCGGCCCCGGTCCCGGCACCGAGGCAGAGCACCGCCACGGCGACCACGAGAACCCCTGCGACCTCCCGCACCAGACCACACCGATAACGAGCGATTCGTCCACAAATCATGCGATCAGACAACCCCGCGCCACCCGAAATCCCGGGAAGCCGCGCGGCGAGGTCACCCAGGGGGCGCGGGGAGGTCACCCGGGGGGTGCAGGGCAGCGCCCCGCAAGGGGCGCGGGGAACTGCGCGCCCAGCCACGACGACGCCGCACCCGACCGCCCGGCATCGGCCGGGGTCCGGGGCGGAGCCCCGCGACGGTGCGGCCTGTCCTACCGAGTCGGGTGGGCGGGTGGGAAAACACCCCGCCACGCCGCCGGCAACTCGTCCGCGACGGCATGCGCCACCGTCGGCGCCCCCTCCGCCGCGAACCGCCCCGCGAGCCCGTGCAGATACGCCGCCACACTCCCCGCGTCCCGCCCGTCCAGCCCTGCCGCCAGCAACGACCCCGCCAGCCCCGACAGCACGTCCCCGCTCCCGGCGGTGGCGAGCCAGGGCGTCCCCGTCGCGTTCACCCGGACGGCGGACCCGTCCCCCGCCGCCACCAGCGTCGTCGACCCCTTCAGCAGCACCGTCGCCCCGTACGCCGCCGCCAGCTCCCGCACCGCCGCGAACCGGCCGGCCTCGACCTCCTCGCGCCGTACCCCCAGCAGGGCCGCTGCCTCCCCGGCGTGCGGCGTCATCAGGGTCGGCGCCGTACGGCCGCGCACCGCGTCCCGGTCGGCGAGCCGCAGCCCGTCCGCGTCGACCAGCACCGGCACGTCCGCCGCCAGCACCTCGGCGACGGCGTCGGCGTCGTCCCCGACCCCCGGCCCGGCCACCCACGCCTGCACCCGCCCGGCCTTCCGCGGTCCCCCGTCCGACACCAGCGTCTCGGGAAAGCGGGCCAGCACCTCGCCCTTGGCCGGCCCGACGTACCGTACGGCCCCGGCCCCGCCCCGCAGCGCCCCCGCGACCGCGAGCACCGCGGCCCCCGGATACCGCGCCGACCCGGCCACGATGCCCACCACCCCGCGCCGGTACTTGTCGCTCTCCGCCGACGGCACCGGCAGCAGCCGCGCCACGTCCACGTCCTGCAACGCCTCCAGCTCGGCCTCCTCGGGCAGTTCGAGCCCGATGTCGACCAGCCGCACCGAACCGGCGTACTCCCGCGCCGGATCGATCAGCAGCCCCGGCTTGTGCGTCCCGAAGGTCACGGTCAGGTCCGCCCGTACGGCCGCCCCGAGCACCTCGCCGGTGTCCGCCTCCACCCCGCTCGGCAGGTCCACGGCGACGACGGCGGCCCGGGACCGCTCCACGACCGCCACCAGTGCGGCCGCCTCGGGCCGCAGCCCGCCCTTCCCGCCGATCCCCACGATCCCGTCGACGACGAGATCGGCCCGCAGGACCAACTCCTCGGCGCCGCCGTCGCGTACGACGGTCCCCCCGGCCCGGCGCAGTGCCGCAAGACCGCCCTCGTGCGTGCGCTCCGGCGCGAGCAGCACCGCCGCGACCCCCGCCCCCCGGCGGGCCAGCCGCGCCCCGGCGTACAGGGCGTCCCCGCCGTTGTCCCCGCTGCCGACCAGCAGGACCACCCGGCTGCCGTACACCCGTCCGAGCAAGTCGGCGCAGGCGGCGGCCAGCCCGGCGGCGGCCCGCTGCATCAGCGCCCCTTCCGGCAGCCGCGCCATCAGCTCCCGCTCGGCCGTCCGTACCGTCTCCACGCTGTAAGCAGTCCGCATGCCCCGAGTCTCCCCCGGAACCCGCGGGACGCGCATCCGTCCCGCCCCGCCCGGGTCACCCCTCGGCGATCACCACCGCCGACGCCACCCCGGCGTCGTGACTGAGCGACACATGCCACGACCGCACGCCCAGTTCCGCCGCGCAGACGGCCACGCTGCCCTGCACCTGCAGCCGCGGCCGCCCGTTGTCCTCGACGACGACCTCCGCGTCCGTCCAGAGCAGCCCCGGCGGTGCGCCGAGCGCCTTGGCCAGCGCCTCCTTGGCCGCGAAACGCGCCGCGAGCGAGGCGACACCGCGCCGCTCCCCGCTCGGCAGATACAGCTCCCGCTCGACGAACAACCGCCCGGCCAGCCCGGGAGTCCGCTCCAGCGACTCCCGGAACCGGTCGATCTCGGCGACGTCGATGCCTACTCCGATGATGCTCATGACCTGCACCCTAAGGTCACTCCACGGTGACCGACTTGGCGAGATTCCTCGGCTGGTCCACCTCGTTGCCCCGGGCGGTGGCCAGCTCGCAGGCGAAGACCTGGAGCGGGACGGTGGCGACCAGCGGCTGGAGCAGGGTCGGGGTGGCCGGGATCCGGATCAGGTGGTCGGCGTACGGTACGACCGCCTCGTCGCCGTCCTCCGCGATCACGATGGTGCGGGCGCCGCGGGCCCGGATCTCCTGGATGTTGGACACGATCTTGTCGTGGAGGACCGAGCGGCCGCGCGGGGACGGGACCACGACGACCACCGGCAGGTCCTCCTCGATCAGCGCGATCGGCCCGTGCTTCAGCTCGCCCGCCGCGAAGCCCTCGGCGTGCATGTACGCCAGCTCCTTGAGCTTCAGGGCGCCTTCGAGGGCCACCGGGTAGCCGACGTGCCGGCCGAGGAACAGCACGGTCTTCTTGTCCGCCAGCGTCCGCGCCAGCGCCCGTACCGGCTCCATGGTCTCCAGGACCCGTTCGACCTCGCCGGAGATGTGCGAGAGGTCCCGGATCACGGCGCTGATCTCGTCGCCCCACTTGGTGCCCCGCACCTGGCCGAGGTACAGCGCCACCAGGTAGCAGGCCACCAGCTGGGTGAGGAACGCCTTGGTCGAGGCGACCGCGACCTCGGGTCCGGCGTGGGTGTACAGCACCGCGTCCGACTCGCGCGGGATCGTCGAGCCGTTGGTGTTGCAGATCGCGAGGACCTTGGAGCCCTGCTCGCGCGCGTGCCTGAGCGCCATCAGGGTGTCCATGGTCTCCCCGGACTGGGAGATGGCGATGACCAGTGAGCGCGAGTCCAGGATCGGGTCCCGGTAGCGGAACTCGCTGGCCAGCTCCACCTCGCACGGGATGCGCGTCCAGTGCTCGATGGCGTACTTGGCGATCAGGCCGGCGTGGAAGGCCGTACCGCACGCGACGATGACGACCTTGTCGACCTCCCGGAGTTCGGCGGCGCCGATCCGGACCTCGTCCAGCGTCAGCGAGCCGTTCGCGTCGATGCGGCCCAGGAGGGTGTCGGCGACCGCCTTGGGCTGCTCGGCGATCTCCTTGAGCATGAAGTAGTCATAACCCCCCTTTTCCGCTGCCGACGCGTCCCAGTCGACGTGGTACGAGCGGACGTCCGCCGGAGCGCCGTCGAAGCCGGTCACCGTCACGCCGTCCCGGCGCAGCTCCACCACCTGGTCCTGGCCCAGCTCGATCGCCGACCGCGTGTGGGCGATGAACGCGGCGACGTCCGAGGCGAGAAAGGCCTCGCCCTCTCCAACGCCCACCACGAGCGGGGAGTTCCGGCGTGCGCCGACGACCACGTCCGGGTCGTCGGCGTGCACCGCGACCAGCGTGAACGCGCCCTCCAGCCGCCGGCACACCAGCCGCATCGCCTCGGCGAGGTCGGCGGTGCCGGAGAACTCCTCGGCGAGCAGGTGCGCGACCACCTCGGTGTCCGTCTCGGACGCGAGGTCGTGCCCGCGCTCGGCCAACTCCCCGCGCAGCGCGGCGAAGTTCTCGATGATCCCGTTGTGGACGACGGCGACCCGGCCCGCGTTGTCGAGGTGCGGGTGCGCGTTGGCGTCCGTCGGGCCGCCGTGCGTGGCCCACCGGGTGTGCCCGATGCCGGTGCCACCGGCCGGCAGCGGCCGCTCCGTCAGCTCCTTCTCCAGGTTGACCAGCTTCCCGGCCTTCTTCGCCGAGGCCAGCCCGCCGTCCGCGAGCACGGCGACACCCGCCGAGTCGTACCCCCGGTACTCCAGCCGCTTGAGCCCGGCGACCACCACATCGAGCGCCGACTGCGCCCCCACGTATCCCACGATTCCACACATGAGCGGCAGCCTAAGGGCCGCTCCCCACCCGAACCCGGCTCAGCGTGCCCGAAATCGGAAATCATCCCGCCCTTACGCCCCACGATCCACACCCACCCGGCCCGCCGGACCGGCGGACCGGCAGACCGGCAGACCGAAGAGCGCGAGACGCACGGCCGAATCCCGGTCCGACCGCGCTCAGGCCCCCGTTCGTTCCGCCTGGACGGTAGCTTCGGCCCTCGGCGCAACGCAGGAGCAGGAGGCCCCGTGAGTTACAGCCTGTACGTGTGCCGGTTCGTCGACGGAGAACCGGTGCCGATGGACGAAACGGTGATACGCGAGGTACTCGGCCCTGTCACGGTCGGCGGCATGCCTGCCTCCGGACTCCCGGAGTCCTGGGACCTCGAAGCCGGGGACGGAGGCGGCTCGGAGGTCTACGGCGACTCGACGGGGCTCACCTTCAACCGCTTCTCCACCGGCGCCGTCCTCGACCGCATGGCCCAACTAGCCCGCCGCACTGGCGCGGTGGTGCTGCCTCAGGACGGACCGGCGATCGTCGGGGACGAAGCCGACCGCGGGCATTTGCCGGAGCCGCTGCGCGCGGACGCGATCGTGGTACCGCCCACCGCCCTGACCGGCCGGGCGCTCGCGCAGATCATCGACCCGCAGCCGGCAGAACCCCTGCGGCCGATCCTCCCGGACTTCCCCTACCACCCGAACCCGGTCGCCACCGGCTCCGTGACCGCCTCCGACGAGGCGTGCGGGTGCTGCGGGCAGCAGCGCGGGTGGATCTACACAGGACCCGTCTACGCGGCGGACGCGCCCGGCACCGGCATCTGCCCGTACTGCATCGCCTTCGGCACCACCGCCGAACGCCACGGCGCCTCCTTCACCGACACGGTCGACGGGGACGTACCCCGGGAGGTCGTACTGACCATCCTGGAACGCACTCCGGGGTTCGTCGCCTGGCAGTCCCCGTACTGGCTGACGCACTGCGGCGACGGCGCCGCCTTCCTCGGCCGCGCCGGAGCCCGGGAGCTCACGGCGTATCCGAGCGCGGTCGAGCACCTGCGCCGCCAGTGGCCGGCCGGTCAGGCCGAGGGCCTGCCGGCCTCGCTCGACAAGGACGGCTCGCCCACCGCCTACCTCTTCCGGTGCAGGGCCTGTGGCATCCACCTCGCGTATGCCGACTTCACCTGAGCAGAACCCCACGTGACCGACCCCACCCCCCACCCCGTTCAAACTCCGTTAACAATGGAATGTGATCTCTCCGGTCTCCCCGATGCCCCGGAGCGCCCACCGGCACAGGCCGGAGGCGACTCCCTACGTCGACCTCACCCGTTCCGAGTGGAGCGCGCTGCGCGACAAGACGCCGCTGCCGCTCACCGCCGAGGAGGTCGAGAAGCTGCGCGGCCTCGGCGACGTCATCGACCTCGACGAGGTGCGGGACATCTATCTCCCGCTGTCCCGGCTGCTGAATCTGTACGTCGGTGCCACGGACGGCCTCAGAGGCGCCCTGAACACCTTCCTCGGTGAGCAGGGTTCCCAGTCCGGCACCCCGTTCGTCATAGGTGTCGCCGGCTCGGTGGCCGTCGGGAAGTCCACCGTCGCCCGGCTGCTGCAGGCCCTGCTCTCCCGCTGGCCCGAGCACCCCCGCGTCGAGCTGGTGACCACGGACGGCTTCCTGCTCCCGACCAGGGAACTCGAAGCCCGCGGCCTGATGTCCCGCAAGGGCTTCCCCGAGTCGTACGACCGCCGGGCCCTGACCCGCTTCGTCGCCGACATCAAGGCCGGCAAGGACGAGGTCACCGCCCCCGTCTACTCCCACCTCATCTACGACATCGTCCCGGACCGGAAGCTCACCGTCCGCCGGCCGGACATCCTCATCGTCGAGGGCCTCAACGTCCTCCAGCCCGCCCTCCCCGGCCAGGACGGCCGCACCCGCGTCGGTCTCGCCGACTACTTCGACTTCAGCGTGTACGTCGACGCGAGCACCGAGGACATCGAACGCTGGTACCTCAACCGCTTCCGCAAGCTGCGTGCGACCGCCTTCCAGAACCCGGACTCGTACTTCCGGAAGTACACCCAGGTCTCGGAGGAGGAGGCCGTCGACTACGCCCGCGGTCTCTGGCGGACCATCAACAAGCCCAACCTGGTGGAGAACATCGCCCCGACCCGCGGCCGCGCCACCCTGGTCGTCCGCAAGGGCCCTGACCACAAGGTGCAGCGACTGCGGCTCCGCAAGCTCTAGAACGCCTGTTAGAAAGGCGTCATGCTGCATCTGCGCCTGATCACCCCGGCCGGCCGGACGGACGACGTGGTCCGCCTGATCTCGACGACTGTGGGCACCACGCACCTGGTCGTGCTGCCGGGCGCCGCCCGCGACCCGGCCGGGGACGTCGTGATGTGCGACGTGGCCCGCGAGGCCGGGGACGAACTCATCCACGGGCTGCGGGCGTTGGATCTCGACCGCACCGGCTCGATCGCCGTCGAGGACATCGACCTGAGCCTCTCCCACCGCGCCGACGAGGCCGAGGCGGAGGCCCCGGGCGAGGGCGCGGACGCGGTGCTGTGGGAGGGGCTGACCGAGGCGACCCACGAGGAGTCGACGCTGTCGGTCACCTACGTCGCCTTCATCACGCTGGCCACGATGATCGCGGCCTGCGGTGTCGTCCTGGACAACGCGATCCTGATCGTGGGGGCGATGGCGGTGGGCCCGGAGTTCGGCCCGCTGGCCGGCCTGTGCACGGCACTGGTGCGGCGCCGGCCCCGCCTGGCGGTGCGCTCCGTCGTCGCGCTGCTGGTCGGCTTCGCGGTGGCGATGCTCGTGACGGTCGGGTTCACCTACCTCATGGACGGCCTCGGCCTGTTCACGAAGGTGCAGCTGGAGGCGGAACGCCCGAACACCAACTTCATCTACCGCCCCGACGCCTTCTCGTTCGTCGTCGCGGTCCTGGCCGGCATCGCCGGCATACTCTCCCTGACCTCCGCGAAGTCCGGCGCCCTGGTGGGCGTCGCCATCTCGGTGACGACGGTCCCGGCAGCCGCGAACGCGGCCGTGGCCTTCGCCTTCACGGAGTACCGCCAGGCGTGGGGTTCGTCGGAACAACTACTGCTGAACCTGCTGGGGATCGTGCTGGCGGGAGCGCTGACGCTGCTGGCCCAGAAGTGGTTCTGGGCCAGCCGGCGTGAGCGCACGGCGAAGGCCGGCGGTTCCTAGAACTGCCGCTCGCAGTTCGTGATGGTGTCGCCGGGGTCGGCGAACACGGTGTCCGTGCCGCCGCCGCAGTCGACCGTGTCACCGCCGGTGTTGTCCTCCACGCCGACCGTGTCGCTGCGGCCGTTGGTCGTCACCTTGTCGGTGCCCGTACCGGCATCGGCGACGGTGCTGACATTGGCGGTGGAACCGTCGAAGGTGTCGTTCCCGTCGCCCAGCTGTACCGCGAGCCGGGTGACCGTGGTGGCGATGCCGCAGTCCGCGGTGTTGGCGTCCACCCGGGTGCAGCCCGGGCCGATCGCGATGCCCGTGGCGTCCGTGAGGATCAGCCGGCCGGTGGAAGTGCTGGCCGTGACCACGTTGTTCACTCCGGCACGCGCCTGGAGTCCGACCAGGCCGCCGAAGATACGGAACGCCGTGGAGCCCGGTGGCGGGGCGGCGGCGACCGCGGTGGCGGACGAGGTGACGACGAGGCCCGCCACCAGAACCGGACCGGCCGCTCGCTTCAGGATGGTGCTCACGATCTTCATGCTGTGTTCTCTTCCGTCGAGAGGGCGCCGCACAGAGCGGCCTCGACGCAAGAGAAACAGTCAGTGATCGGTCGCGCACTTTTTGCTACGCCTTGAGGCTCAACCCAGCGCCGACTTCACCGCGTCGGCCAGCCGCCCCGCCACCGACCGGGCCTGCTCGATGTCGGCCGCCTCGACCATCACCCGCACCAGCGGCTCCGTGCCCGAAGGGCGAAGCAGCACCCGCCCGGTCTCCCCGAGCTCCCGCTCCGCCTCCGCGACCGCCGCCGCCAGGTCCCCGGAGGTCCTCACCCGCGACTTGTCGACGTCCGGCACATTGATCAGCACCTGCGGCAGCCGCTCCATCACGCCCGCCAGCTCCCGCAGCGACCGCCCGGTCTCGGCGACCCGCGCCGCCAGCAGCAGCCCGGTCAGCGTGCCGTCGCCGGTCGTCGCGTGGTCGAGGATGATGACGTGGCCGGACTGCTCGCCGCCGAGGGCGTAGCCGTGCTCCTTCATCTCCTCCAGCACGTACCGGTCGCCGACCGCGGTCTGCACGAGGTGCAACCCCTCCCGCTCCAGCGCCAGTTTGAAGCCGAGGTTGGACATGACGGTGGCGACGACGGTGTCGGCGCGCAGCTCACCGCGCTCGCGCATGGCGAGCGCGAGCACCGCGAGGATCTGGTCGCCGTCGATCTCCTCGCCGGTGTGGTCGACGGCGAGGCAGCGGTCCGCGTCCCCGTCGTGCGCGATGCCGAAGTCCGCGCCGTGCTCGACGACCGCGGCCTTGAGCTTGCCGAGGTGGGTCGAGCCGCAGCCGTCGTTGATGTTGAGCCCGTCCGGCTCCGCGCCGATGGTGACGATCTCGGCGCCGGCCCGGCGGAACGCCTCCGGCGAGACCCCCGCGGCCGCGCCGTGCGCCTCGTCCAGGACGATCTTCAGCCCGTCGAGCCGGTTGGGCAGGACCGACAGGAGGTGGCCGAGGTACTGCTCGAAGCCCTCGTCGTACGACCGCAGCCGGCCCACGCCCGCGCCGGTCGGCCGTTCCCACGGCTCGCCGTGCCGGTGCGACTCGTACACCGCCTCGATCCGGTCCTCCAGCTCGTCGGCGAGCTTGTGGCCGCCGCGGGCGAAGAACTTGATGCCGTTGTCGGGCATGGCGTTGTGGCTGGCGGAGAGCATGACGCCGAGGTCGGCGCCGAGCGCGCCGGTCAGGAACGCGACCGCCGGTGTCGGGAGGACGCCCACGCTCAGGACGTCGACGCCGGCGCTGGCCAGGCCCGCGACCACGGCGGCCTCCAGGAACTCCCCGGACGCGCGCGGGTCCCGTCCGACGACCGCCGTCGGCCGGTGGCCCTCGAACGTGCCCGCCTCGGCCAGCACGTGCGCCGCCGCGACGGACAGGCCGAGCGCCATCTCGGCGGTCAGGTCCGCGTTGGCGACACCGCGCACGCCGTCCGTGCCGAAGAGTCGTCCCACTTGTCCTCCTGAAGAAGCGTCCTTGCTGCCAGGAAATGATGGCAGGCGCTTAGTCATGCGATCACACCAGCCTTTGAGCGTCTTGTGTCGTTATACGCCCTTGACCGGGATAAACGAACGCCCCGACGGCACATGTGGCGTGCCGCCGGGGCGTTCGGAGTACGTGCAGGCAGCTGGTGATCAGCGCTTGCTGTACTGCGGGGCCTTGCGGGCCTTCTTCAGACCGGCCTTCTTGCGCTCGACCGCACGGTCGTCGCGGCGGAGGAAGCCGGCCTTCTTGAGCGGGCCGCGGTTGTTGTCGACGTCGGCCTCGTTCAGCGCGCGGGCGACACCGAGACGGAGCGCACCGGCCTGACCGGAGACACCGCCACCGGCGATGCGGGCGACGACGTCGTAACGGCCCTCGAGCTCGAGCACCTTGAAGGGCTCGTTGACTTCCTGCTGGTGCACCTTGTTCGGGAAGTAGTCCTCGAGGGTGCGGCCGTTGATCTTCCACTTGCCGGTGCCCGGGACGATCCGGACGCGGGCGATGGCGTTCTTGCGACGGCCCAGGCCGGCGGCCGGCTGCGGGTCGCCGAAGCGGGACGCGAGGGACTCGGAGGTGTACTCGCCCTCGACGGGGACGTCCGACTCCGTGGTGTAGCTGTCGATGTCAAGCTCTTCGAGCGGCTGCTCGGCAGTGGTCTCGGCCACGATGCTCCTCAGATTCTCTTCAGTCTTAGGGGGTGGCCGGACTTACTGCGCGACCTGGGTGATCTCGAACGGAACCGGCTGCTGAGCAGCGTGCGGGTGGTTCTCGCCTCGGTAGACCTTCAGCTTCGTGAGCATCTGACGGCCCAGGGTGTTCTTGGGGAGCATGCCCTTGACGGCCTTCTCGATGGCCTTCTCGGGGTTCTTGTCCAGCAGCTCGTCGTAGCGGACGGAGCGCAGACCGCCCGGGTAGCCGGAGTGGCGGTACGCCATCTTCTGGGTCCGCTTGTTGCCGGACAGGTGCACCTTGTCGGCGTTGATGATGATGACGAAGTCACCAGCGTCGACGTGCGGCGCGTAGATCGGCTTGTGCTTGCCGCGGAGAAGGGTCGCGGCGGTGGTGGCGAGACGGCCCAGGACGACGTCCTGAGCGTCAATGACGTGCCACTGGCGAGTCACATCGCCGGGCTTGGGGCTGTACGTACGCACTTCGCAGCCTTCTTCTTCAGTGGATGGGTGCTGACACATGGCATCACTGAAGCGATCGTGCAGCTGGGGACGACAATGCCGGGGACGCTGCCCGTATGCCGCCCACTGGTAACTGCTCCAGGGAACCTAGGTAGAGGCCACTCCCGTGAGAATGAGCGGGCCAATACACAACGAAGAGCAAGCGTACAAGGACGGCCCCGGACGGGTCAAAACGAGCTCGCGTGGACGTCGGGACGAGCGGTCGCCGACCGCCGCGGACATCCTGGGCGCACGCCCGTACCAGGATGCGCCGTCCTGCCCCCAAAGGTCCCCCAAAAGCCCCCCGAGGGTCACCGGTCTCCGTTCGTACAGTCGCACCGGCACCCCCCGGCCCCCGTCTAAGATGCGCCCCATGAGTTATGGGCAGGGGGGACCTCAGTCCCAGTGGGATCCGTGGAAACCGCAGTCTCAGCAGCCCTGGAGCAGCGGGGCCGGCCAGACCCCGGACTGGGCGTCGCTCGCCGAGGCGTCGGAGACGCGGAACAAGCGGCGCAGAGTGCTGTTCATCGGCGGCGGCGTGGTCGCCACGCTGGCGATCGGCACCGCCGTCGCGATGGCCGTGGTGTCCGCCAACGGTGACAACAAGGCCTCCGGCACGCCCACCAACCTGCCGGCCAGCGCCTCGCTGCCCAGCGACACGGCCGGCGCGGTGCCGTCCTTCGCTCCGACCAGCGCGCCGCCGCCGCTGGACCCGGAGGAGTTCATATCGAGCGTGCAGAAGGACACGGCCCCGCTGAGCGCCGCGACCCTCTTCCCGGGCACCCAGCTGACCATGGGCGAGACGGTCTACAAGAAGGGCGCCACGGCCGACACGAAGAAGTGCGCCACGGCCGCCAAGGGCTCCCTGCCTGCCGTCCTCGACAAGGACGGCTGCACCCGCCTGCTGCGGGTCACCTACTTCAAGGACGGCGTCGCCGTGACGGTCGGGGTGGCCGTCTTCAACACCGAGGCGCAGGCGGGCAAGGCCAAGACCGACGCCGACAAGAAGGGCTTCGTGACCACCCTGGCCGGCTCCGGCGTCAAGGCCTTCTGCGATTCCGGCGTCTGCCGTACGACGACCAATTCGTACGGCCGCTACGCGTACTTCACCACCGCCGGCTTCCTGAACGGCAAGGACGTCACCACCAAGGACACCAAGGTCTTCCAGGCCGGCGACGACCTGGCGGAGTTCACCTTCCGCCAGATCCACCGCCGCGGCGAGGCAGAGGCGTCGGCGGCGGCCAACCGGTGACCTGCCCGCCGGGCACGTGAGAGTCTCCCCCGTACCTGGCCGGTGATCAAGGACATCACCGGTCCCCGGGGCCCTGGGGGGACTCATGACGGACACGTCCAGACGCAGACTGCTCGCCGGCGCGGCCGGCCTCGGCGGCACGGCCCTCGCCGTCACGGCCACCGCCGCGACCCCGGCGGCGGCCGCCGCCGGCACCGGCGCGGGCTGGCTGAACGTGCGGGACGCCGAGTACGGCGCCCTCGGCGACGACTCCACCGACGACCGGCCGGCCATCCAGAAGGCGATCGACGCGGCCGGCCAGGGCGGCACGGTCTACTTCCCGCCCGGCAAGTACCGCATCGCCGCCCCGCTCAGGCTCTCGCTGGGCGTGACCCTCCGGGGCGACTGGAACCCGCACTTCCCGGTGCGCACCGACATGGCCGACTCCTTCCTCCGCCCCGGCATCGGCAACTTCACCGGCGAGGCCCTGATCGTCATCGACCCGGCACCGGTGAACGGCGACTACGCCGACTCCGCCTACCGCGGCGGCCCCCGCCTCCACGGCCTCGCCCTGGACGGCCGCGACCAGAAGGACGCCGGCGGCGCCGCGATCGACGGCGTCCGGATCAACCCGGGCGTCAAGGACGTCGGCATGGACAAGGTGACGGTCTGGCGCTGCACCGGCCACGGCCTGAACGCCCAGAACGCGGCCGGCCTCCAGCTCAACCAGGTGCACTGCGTCGACAACGACGGCCACGGCCTCACCTTCGGCGACGCGGCGGGCACCGGCGGCGGTCTGGTCGACGCCGACCTCTTCCAGTGCTACTCCCAGGGCAACAATGGCCACGGCTACGACATCCTCAACCCCAACGCCGTGACCATGGTCGACTGCCGCTCCGAATGGAACGCCCAGCACGGCTACGCGATCTCCGGCATCAACTACTCGATGGTCGTCGTCGGCTGCAACACCGACCGCAGCGGCCAGGACGGCTTCCACGTCGCCACCTCGGCCGGCGGCCGTTTCATCCAGTTCGTGGGCTGCCTGGCCAAGCGCGACGGCAGGTCCGGCACCGGCTACTCGGGCTTCAGCGTCACCGGCCCCTCGGCGGAGGGCGTGGTCCTCACCGCCTGCTCCACCACGACCGGCCGCGACGACGACAACACGGGCGACCTGTCACCGTCGTACGGCATCACGACGTCCGCCCTGAACACCGCGAGCGTGGTCTCGGTGGTCGGCGGTGAGTACGTCGGCACGACGGCCGCCTTCAACGACGCCGGCGTTGCACTCGTCCGCCACAGCGGTGTGGCCGCGGGCCTCCAGGACGCTTCCGGCATCACCTGGGACAAGTCCGATGTGCACATGCTCTCCGGGGCCGCGGGCACCAACCGGGACGTGCAGTTCTGGTCCCGGGGCAAGAACCGCCGGTGGGCCCTGCGGACCACGGACGCGACGGAGTCGGGCGCGGACGAGGGCTCGGACTTCGTCCTCGTCCGGTACGGCGACGACGGTACGGCCCTGGACACGCCGATCAGCGTCCGCCGCAGCTCCGGCCGCGTCACGCTCACCACCCCGGGTGTCGTCGTGAACGCCTCGGCGAGCCCGGGCATCAGCCTCGTCCAGGCCCGCCCGGCCGGCCAGGGATACGCGGTGACCAGCGCGGACGCCGCCTCACGGGTCTTCCAGGCCGGGGTGAGCGGCGACTCCGTCAACCGGTTCGCCATCGAGGTGAACGGCACCCAGACCTTCGGCCCCGGCGGCTCGGCGGGCCGGGACACCAGCTGGGGGCGGCTGGCGCCGGCGCAGGTGGGCAGCACCGACTCGGACCTCGTGGCGGGTCTGGCCGGCAAGGGGCTCAGGGTCAAGGAGGGCACCAACGCCAAGATGGGCACCCTGACGCTGAACGGGGCGACGGCGGTGACGGTGCCCACGACGGCGGTGACCGCGTCGAGCCGCATCTTCCTCACCGTGCAGGCACCCGGCGGCACCCCGGCGGGCGTGGCCTACGTCGCGGGACGCACCGTCGGCACGTCCTTCACCGTCAAGGGGGTGGCCGGCGACACCTCGACCGTCGCCTGGCTCATCGTGGAGCCCGCCTGAGCGCTCCGCTGGACGTACGCGATGTGCAGTCCGACGACTGCGGCGCCGTCGTGCCTGGTCGCGCAGTTCCCTGCGCCCTTACCGGGGCGCTGGCCGGGGCGGGGCAGAATGGTTTCGGCCAGGGCCGGGGGCCGGTCGGGGAGAGACACGGGAGCGGGCTGCGGTCATGCGCATGCGGGGACGGGTCGGGTTCATAGGGGCGGCTGTCGCGGGGCTGCTGGGTCCCCCCGCGGTGTGGTGGGCGCTGCGGGACTCCGAGGACACCGCGCGCACCCCCCGGCCCGTCCCCACCGAACTGCGCAACCGCGATCCCGCGGCGACGCCCGCCGCCCGCCGGGTCTACGCCCTGCTCGCCGGCCTGGAGAACCGGGCGCGGCGTGGCGAGCCGTCCCGGACGGTCATCGGCCAGCACGTCGAGCTGCACAACGAGCGCTACAACGTGTCGTACGGCGACTACCGGGGCACCAAGCAGCCGGGCTACTACTACAAGAAGGTCCACGACATCACCGGCCGGCTGCCCGGCTTCGTGGAGCTGGACCTGGGTCCCGGGTACGGACAGCCGGGCTGGGCGGTGGGCACGGCACGCCCGTACAACAAGGCCTGGCCCGCCTGCCGCCCCTACTGGGGTTACATCGAGGACGCGGTGGACCTCGCCGTCGGCGTGTGGGCGGGGCTGCCCCGGGCGGCCGACGGCTCCTACCGGGTCTCTGGCACGCACCGGGAGTGCGCGGCACACGCGGACGTGTCCCTGCCGCACAACGGAGGCAGGCCGGCCGGTCTGGTCGGCTTCTCCTTCCACCAGCCCTACCCGGGCAGCCCGGTCAAGGGCTTCGCCCAGACGCTGCACGCCAACTCCCCCGGCGCGAAGGACCCCGGCTGGTTCGGCCGGGTGGCCACCGAGGGCACCGCCGAGCACCAGGCCCTCCTGCACGACCTCGACTTCCTCGCGGACCACCTCGGCTACCTCGCAGGCCAGGGAGTGCCGGTGCTGCTGCGGCCGTACCACGAGATGAACGCGGCCCCGGGGCACGGTTTCTGGTGGGCCGGGCAGGATCCGTCCACGTACCGAAGGCTGTGGCGGCTGACGTACGACTACCTGGTGAACCGGCGCGGGCTGCACAACCTGCTCTTCGTGTGGTCGCCGAACTCCTGGGACGGGGGCTACGGCCGCTCGCCCGCCAAGTACTACCCCGGCGGGGACTACGTGGACGTGGTAGGCGTCGACGCCTACAGCGACACCCCTGCGAAGCCGCTCGGCAAGGGCGCCTGGACCGAGATCTGGTACCGCGGGCTGGAGGAGTTCGACCGGCCGCGCGTCGTCGCCGAGTCCTTCCACGTCCCCCTGAACGCGGCCCAGCCCCGGACCCTCACACGGACCCCTTGGGTCATGTGGACGGTGTGGGGTCAATCACTCACGTACGACAACGTCTCCGCCCCGCGGGCGAAGAACACGACGGCCGACGTCAAACAGACCTATGGGTCTTCGAAGTTGATCACCGGCGGCCATCCAACCCAAGCCGCCGACACTGAGTGAAGATCACCACACAAGGCGTAACTTGATTAACTTTTGAACACATCCTTCTCACAAGCATTCCCTGTAACGCCCATGCATGCGAGGATCCAGTGTCTATTCGGTCAGTGACGCGGGCGCCTGGGGGGGCATCTGAGCGGCAGTGGCCGAGGCGCCGAAGAAGGCGTCGAGGGGGATGGACCCGGAACAACCCAGCCGCCAGGCACTGCTCGCGCGTGCCGTGACTGAGATCCGTCGTTGCCTCGACGCACCACCGATTACACGGGAGTTCCGCAGTCGTCATGGCATCGACACTGGTCGACGGGGGTGTGCCGTATTCGCGGCACAATCAGAAGCTGGCCAAGCGCACCGCGGCGTGGAAGCCGGGAATCCTCCCCTTCCTACTGCCTTTCGTTTTCCTGGTCGTGTTCGGGCTGTGGAGCTTCCGGCCCAGTACCTCCCTGCTGAGCTGGGTCCTGACCGTTGTGTGGTCCCTGCCGGTGGCCGGTGTGCTGGTCGGCATCCAGGGCGCCCTGCTGATCCGCCGCCGGGTCCGCAAGAGCGACCTGATGACCCCGCCCGCACCGGCCGAACAGGACTTCCTGATCGTCCTGTGCCCGACCATCGGCCGCAACGACACCTACCCGGCCCTCGAGCGCTCGATCCTCTCGTACGTCGATCACCTGCCCGAGTGGTTCCCGTACATGCGCGTCGACATCCTCACCGAGGAGGGCTGCGAGGCGGCCGCGGACATCGACCGGCTCGCCGACTCCCACCCGCTGATCCGGGTGATCACGGTCCCCAAGGACTACGTCCCGGCCAACGGCACCCGTTTCAAGGCCCGCGCCAACCACTACGCCCACGAACTGCGTATCGAGGAGGGCGAGGCCCTCGACTACGTCTGGGTGCTGCACATGGACGACGACACCGGCGTCGGCCCTGACACCGCGTCCTCGCTCGCCCAGTTCATCAACCGCCAGCGCCGCGCTCACCCCGACGAGGCGAAGCACATGGCCCAGGGCATCCTCACGTATCCGCGCGAGAACGCGGTCAACAAGTTCACCTGGCTCGCCGACGCGGTGCGCCCCGCCGACGACATCGCCCGCTTCCGGGCGCTGACCGGTATGGGCACCCCGGCTGCCGGCGTGCACGGCGAGCTGCTGGTGCTACGCGCGTCCATCGAGGCCGAGATCGGCTGGGACTTCGGCCCCAAGGAGATCGTCGAGGACGCCCGGCTCGCCCTGACCTTCTGCCGCAAGTACCCGGGTCGCAGTGACTGGTTCAACGGCCGCTGTTACGGCGCCTCTCCCGCGACCGCGGCCGACTTCGTCAAGCAGCGGGACCGCTGGGCCTGGGGCCTGGTGGCCCTCTGCTTCAACAGGGCCGTGCCGTTGCGCTACCGCTGGTTCCTGTCGATCTGCGTGACCACCTGGATCCTCGGCCCGCTCCAGCACATCGGCGCCGTGCTCCTCATCGGCTGGCTCTTCAACGACATGAACACCTCGCCCGTGACCCAGTCCATCACCGTCCTGTGGGCCTTCAACTTCGCCTACGTCATCTGGACCTACTGGGAGGGACTGCGGCTGAACGCGCTCGCGTCGATCAGCGGCCGGCGCAAGTGGTGGGAGCCGATCGTGGTGGTCGCGCTCATCCCCGTCTTCTCCGTGATGGAAGGGCTCGGCGGCTTCAAGGGCTTCCTGAAGTTCGTCCGTCGCGAGGAGAACAAGTTCGTCGTGATCGCCAAGCCCGCCTAGCCGCCCGGAAGACAACCACTGACATGCGTTCACGACTGCCTCTGCTTGCCATTTTCCCGGTGACCGTCCTCACCGTCGTCCTCGGCAGCCCCTTCATCCTCGGCAACCACCCGGTGCGCTGGGAGTCGGGCTCCGCCCTGCCCAAGATCGTGATCGGCGACGAGAAGGAGTCCCCGGCCTCGTCCGGCCACCAGTCCGGAACGGCGACGGCCGCCTCCCCCTCCGGTTCCGCGTCCTCCGCCGCCGACGCCCTCCAGGTCGCCAAGCCCTGGAAGCAGGGCATGGCGCAGTGGGGCGTACAGCTCTACTGGGAGGAGGAGAAGACGAAACGCTCGGACACGTTCATCGAGAAGCAGGCCCGCAAACAGGCCGAGTACCTCATCGGCCTGGGCGCCAACTCAGTGTCCGTCTCCTTTCCCTTCTTCATCCAGAACTCCACCTCCGACACGCTCTCGGCCGGCGCCAAGACGCCCTCCCCCGAGCGGCTCCAGAAGGTGCTGAAGGTGTTCAAGGACGCCGGATTCCGCACCCAGGTCCGCCCGATCCTGGACGAGGGGACCCTCAAGCCGGCCAAGCACTGGCGCGGTGACATCGACCCCGCCTCCCGCTCCGCCTGGTTCGCCTCGTACAAGAAGTTCCTCACCCCGTACCTCCGGGCCGCCGACGACGCGAAGACCAACACCTTCGTGATCGGTACCGAGCTGAACTCGCTGGAGGGCGACGTGGGCTGGGAGCCCCTGGTGTCCTACGCCGAGAAGAACTTCTCCGGTGAGGTCTCCTACAACGCCAACTGGGACAACTACGTCACCGGCCGGATCAACATGCCGGTCAACCACCTCGGCGTCGACGCCTACTTCCCGGTCAAGGTGCCGGACACGGCACCCGTCTCAGACCTGGTCAAGGGCTGGAACACCTGGCTGGACCGCAAGGCCACCGGCCCGCTGCCCAAGATCCTCGTCTCCGAGACCGGCATCGGCGCCATGAACGGCGCCTACGACGCCCCCGGCGACTTCTATGCCCGGCGGGCCGTCAACCCGCACGTGCAGGCCAACTGGTACAAGGCGGTCTGCCAGGTCGTCCAGGACCGCAAGATGCAGGGCATCTACTGGTGGTCGCTCTGGTTCGACGACGACCCGAACACCAAGCCCGACGACAAGGTCGCCTCCCGGCTCGACTTCGCCGGACGTCCTCTCTCCGAGGCGGCCATCAAGTCCTGCTTCACCTCTGACTACGCGGGACCCGGCACCGCCACCACCAACTGACCGAGCGGAGGCAGTGATGCAAGAAGCCATCATCCTGGTCGGCGGCAAGGGAACGCGCCTGCGCCCGCTGACCAACCACACCCCGAAGCCACTGCTCAACGTGGCGGGCACCTCCTTCATCCGGCACCAGATCGCCAAGCTGATGGACGCCGGCGTCGAGCACGTGGTGTTCGCCACCTCGTACCTCGCCCGCCTCTTCGAGGAGGAGTTCAGGGACTTCTCCCAGGACCTGGCGATCTCCTACGCCGTCGAGGAGGTCCCGCTCGGCACGGGCGGCGCGATCCGCAACGCCGGGCGCCTGCTGCGCGGCACCTCGGCCGACGCGCCGGTGCTGATCCTCAACGGCGACATCCTGTCCGGCGTCGACCTGCCTGCCGTGCTGGAGCGCCACCAGGCACACGACGCCGACGTGACCCTGCACC
The DNA here is from genome assembly GCF_055583445.1 of Streptomyces sp. NPDC104761. Classification (NCBI taxonomy): domain Bacteria; kingdom Bacillati; phylum Actinomycetota; class Actinomycetes; order Kitasatosporales; family Streptomycetaceae; genus Streptomyces; species Streptomyces sp. NPDC104761. The sequence continues at coordinate 200,226 of NZ_JBVJNZ010000005.1, forward strand.
TCACCCGGGTCCCCGACCCGCGCGCCTTCGGTCTGGTCCCCACCGACGAGTCCGGCCGTGTGCTCTCCTTCCTGGAGAAGCCCAAGACGCCCGAGGAGTGCGTCACCGACCAGATCAACGCCGGCTGCTACGTCTTCCGCCGGTCCGTGCTGGACGCCATCCCGGCCGACCAGGAGGTCTCGGTCGAGCAGACGACCTTCCCGCAGCTGGTCGCCGCGGGCCGGCGCGTGTTCGGCCACACCACGGAGGACTACTGGCGAGACCTCGGCACCCCACTGGCCTTCGTCCACGGCTCCGCGGACCTGGTCACCGGCGAGGCAGCCTCGCCCCTGGTGGCGGCGCCCGGCGACGCCCTGATCCACCGCACGGCCACCGTCGACCCGACCGCCCGGATCACGGGCGGCTCGACGATCGGCCCGCACGCCGTCATCGGCCCGCACGCGGTCGTCGACCGTTCCATCATCGGCGCGCACGTCATCGTGGCCGAGGGCGCGCAGATCCACGAGTCCGTGGTCGACCACGACTCCTCGATCGGCAGCGAATCGTTTCTCCGTGAGGCCGTGGTGGGCTGCCACTCGCATGTCGGCGCGCAGAACGAGCTCCCCGCCCAGCTACGGCTGTCGTGCGGCATCCGCATCCCCGCCCAGGGTGTACGCGTCAGCGGTACGGCTGTCGCCTGCCCGACGGTCCACTGAAGTCGCCGGCGTAGCCCGGACAGTTACTGGAGAACCGTGACCCGCCATCGAACATCGGCCGCCGACGCCCAGACGGAGCGCCTGCGCAAGTACCGGCCGGACATTCAGGGCCTGCGTGCCGTGGCCATCATGATGGTCGTCAGCATGCACTGCGGCATCCTCGACATCCACGGCGGCGTGGACGTCTCCTTCGTGCTGAGCGGCTTCCTCATCGGCAGCCAGCTCCTGGCCGAGATCGACAAGACCGGCAAGGTGTCCCTGGCCAAGTTCTGGGCCCGCCGGTTCCGGCGGCTGACCCCGCCCATGGCCATCGTCATCGTCGGCACCGCCGCTCTGGCATGGCTGTACGGCAGCCCGCTCAGGTTCCGCGCCTACATGGAGGACGGCCTCAGCGCCTCCCTCAGCTTCCTGAACTGGCGCCTGGTCGAGAACGGCACCGACTACTTCGCCAACGACGGCTCCCAGACCCCGTACCAGCACTTCTGGTCGCTGGGCATCGAGGAGCAGTTCTACCTCGCCGCCCCGATCCTCCTCGTCGTGCTGGTCTGGATCAGCCGCAAGATCTTCCGTAACCGTGCCCTGGTCGCCCTGTTCCTGATGGCCGTCATCGCCGGCTCGTTCTACCTGGGCTGGAAGAAGACCTCCGAGAACCAGCCGCTCGCGTACTTCTCCACGCACACCCGGATCTGGGAGATCACCTGCGGAGTGCTGCTCGCCCTCGCCGCCACGCAGGTCTCCCGCATGAACACCGGTGTGGCCGCGGTCATCTCGTGGCTGGGGCTCGCCACCGTGCTCGTCACCGCCTCACTCATCTCCAGCAAGACGCCGTTGCCCGGATACGCGGTGGCCGGCCCGGTCATCGGCGCCGTCCTGGTGATCGCCGGTGGCTGCGCCAATCCGCGGTACGGCGTGGAGCGGCTGCTCGACAATCCCGTCCTCGACTTCGTCGGCAACGTCAGCTACGGCTGGTATCTGACGCACTGGCCGCTGCTGGTGCTCTGGCCGTCCATCACCGACCGGGACTTCACCTTCCAGGAGCGGATGCGTGTCGTCGTCCTCTCGTTCCTGGTGGCCGTCCTCCTGCACTACGCGGTCGAGCGCAAGTTCAAGAAGAACGTGTCGCTGCTGGCCCGCCCCTGGAAGGGTGTCTTCACCGGGGGATTCACCACTGCGGGCACGGCCGGGGCGATGGTTCTGGCCACGATCGTCCCGCTGCACCTGGCGACCTCGTCCTCGTCGAGCGCGGTCGCGGCGGGGTACACCGACAAGACATCGGTCGAGAAAGCCGTACAGCGCACACAGCTCTCCGTGACCGCGCAGGGCGGTCTGCAGAGCGCGCCCAAGAACCTGGCCACGCACGGCTGCATCGACAACTTCGACGTGGCGAAGTTCGTGATGCGCGACGACTGTGTCGCCGGCGACCCGAAGGGCTCGAAGACCCTCGTCCTGATGGGCGACTCCCACGCCTGGCAGTGGAACGACCTCTACGACGTGATCGGCAAGGATCTCGGCGTCAGGGTGGTGACCATGGCGAAGGGCGGCTGCTCACCGCAGATCTACCACATCGTCAACCCCCAGCTGGGCCGCGAGTACAGCGAGTGCGACAGCTGGCGCCAGTCCGCCTTCGCGGAGCTCAGGAAGATCCACCCGGACGTCGTCGTCATCGCCGACCGAGCGCGTGGTGAGGCGAACCGGGCCGGGGCCGAGGCCTCGTTCAAGGTGCTCAAGGAGACCGGCGCCAAGCTCGTCTTCATGACGGACACCCCGGAGCCCGGCCAGAACATCCCGGACTGTCTCGCCACCCACATCGACAAGATCACCCTCTGCAACCGCCAGCAGTGGCAGGCGCTGGAGTACACGCAGTTCCGCACCATGGAGCGGGAGGTGGCCGAGAAGTACGGGGCGGAGATCATCGACACGACGCTCGCGTTCTGCGCCGCGGGCGTGTGCCCGGCGGTCATCGGCGACCAGATCGTCTACTTCGACAACAGCCACATCACGTCGTCGTACTCGAAGACCCTGAAGCCCTTCCTCGAGCCCACTCTGAAGGAGATCCTGGCCGGCTGACCCCGCCCGTCAGTGCACCTTCCCCCGTACCCGGCGAGCCTGCCGCTGCCTCTCCAGCAGCTGGTCGGCCGCCGGGTACGCGACCTCCTCCAGGGTCAGCCCGTGCGGCCGTACGACATGCACGGCGCTGTCCCGCACCCCCGCGTCCAGCACCTTCCGCGGCCACTCCACGCCCCGGTGCCCGTCCCCCACGAACAGCAGCGCGCCGACCATCGACCGCACCTGGTTGTGGCAGAAGGCGTCGGCCCGGACCTCGATCTCGACGACCCCGTCGGCGCGCCGGGTCACCCCGAAGCCGAGGATCTCCCGGATCGTCGTCGCCCCTTCGCGCTTCTTCGCGTAGGCGGCGAAGTCGTGCTCCCCCACCAGCGACTTCGCGGCGGCGTCCATGACGTCGACGTCCAGCTCCCAGTCGTGCCACAGCACGTGGTTGCGCAGCAGCGGATCCACGCCCCCCGGCCGGTCCCCGACCCGGTACACGTACCGCCGCCACAGCGCCGCGAACCGCGCGTTGAACCCCGGCGGCGCCTCGCCGACCGACCACACCCGCACGTCCTTCGGCAACCGTCCGGCCAGCCGCTTGAGCAGCTTCTCCCGCTGTTCCTCCCACACCCCGGCCGGCAGATCGACATGCGCCACCTGCCCCCGCGCATGCACCCCGGCATCCGTCCGCCCGGCCACGGTCAGGTCGTACACCGCGCCCTGCGACCGTGTGACGATCCGCAGCGCGTCCTCGATCTCCCCCTGCACGGTCCGCTTCCCGCCGGCCTGCTTGGCCCAGCCGTGGAAGTGGGTGCCGTCGTAGGACAGGTCGAGACGGATGCGCACATGGCCGGGCTGAACGTCGTCACTCACAAGAGAATCCTCTCAGGGCAAGAAAGCGGGCCCGCCCCTCGAAAGGAACGGGCCCACCGACGCGCCCTCGAAGGGGCGCGGGGAACTGCGCGACCAGCCACGACGGACCGGCAGCCAAAGGACGGCTTACGCCTCCTCGGCCTCCGGCTTCGCGTCCTCGACGACCTCGTCGGCCTTGGTCTCCTCGACCTTGGCCTCCTCGGCCTCCTTGACCGCACGCTTCGTCGCGGCCTCGGCCTCACCGGTCGCCTGCTGAGCGACGGTCAGCGCCTCCACCAGCTCGATGACAGCCATGGGCGCGTTGTCGCCACGGCGGTTACCGATCTTGGTGATGCGGGTGTAGCCACCGGGACGGTTCTCGTACCGCGGGCCGATCTCGGTGAAGAGCGTGTGCACGATGCTCTTGTCCGTGATGACCTGGAGCACCTGACGGCGGTTGTGAAGGTCGCCCTTCTTCGCCTTGGTGACCAGACGCTCGGCGTACGGGCGCAGGCGGCGGGCCTTCGCCTCGGTGGTGGTGATACGGCCGTGCTCGAAGAGCGACTTCGCGAGGTTCGCGAGGAGCAGCTTCTCGTGCGCGGCGCTGCCGCCCAGACGGGCACCCTTGGTGGGCTTCGGCATGGTTCTTCTCCTGTGTGTCTGCCCCGGCCGTGTCAGGTACCGGGGTCAGTATCCGAGCGGGCGGTCGCCCGTCGGAGATCCGGGGTTCTTTTCAACCCCGGAGGGTCCGCGCCCCCGAAGGGGCGCGGGGAACTGCGCGACCAGCCACAGCGGGTCCGCAGCCGCAGAACCGGCCTCCTCGCGGAGCGCTCAGTACTGCTCGGTCTCCACGAACCCGGCGTCCGCGTCGTCGTCGGCCCCGAAGGCGTCGGCCGCAGCGGTCGGGTCGAATCCGGGCGGGCTGTCCTTGAGGGCCAGGCCCATGCCGGCCAGCTTCGCCTTGACCTCGTCGATGGACTTCGCACCGAAGTTGCGGATGTCCAGGAGGTCCGCCTCGGAGCGCGCCACGAGCTCACCCACGGAGTGGATGCCCTCACGCTTGAGGCAGTTGTAGGAACGGACCGTGAGCTCCAGCTCCTCGATCGGCAGGGCCAGGTCGGCGGCCAGGGCGGCGTCCGTGGGGGACGGGCCCATGTCGATGCCCTCGGCGTCGATATTAAGCTCGCGCGCCAGACCGAACAGCTCGACCAGGGTCTTGCCGGCCGACGCCATGGCGTCACGGGGACGCATGGCCTGCTTCGTCTCGACGTCGACGATCAGCTTGTCGAAGTCGGTGCGCTGCTCGACACGGGTCGCCTCGACCTTGTACGTGACCTTGAGCACCGGCGAGTAGATGGAGTCGACCGGGATACGGCCGATCTCCTGGCCCACCTGCTTGTTCTGCACGGCGGAGACGTAGCCGCGGCCGCGCTCGACCGTCAGCTCCATCTCCAGCTTGCCCTTGCCGTTGAGCGTGGCGAGGACGAGGTCGGGGTTGTGCACCTCGACACCGGCCGGGGGCGCGATGTCGGCGGCGGTGACCAGACCCGGGCCCTGCTTGCGCAGGTACATCACGACCGGCTCGTCGTGCTCCGAGGAGACGACCAGCTGCTTGATGTTGAGGATCAGGTCGGTGACGTCCTCCTTGACGCCCGGCACGGTGGTGAACTCGTGCAGCACGCCGTCGATCCGGATCGACGTGACAGCCGCGCCGGGGATCGAGGACAGGAGGGTACGGCGGAGGGAGTTGCCGAGGGTGTAGCCGAAGCCCGGCTCCAGCGGCTCGATCACGAACCGGGAGCGGAACTCGTCGACGACCTCTTCGGTCAACGAGGGACGCTGAGCGATCAGCATGTGTGGATCAGATCCTTCTTTCGTGGACGCCCGCTATTTGACGCCCGACGGAACCGCACCCGTAAGAGTGCGGGTACTGCAAGGGTACGGGCGGCACGGCCCTTACGGAGCCGTACCGCCCGAGCAGCCCTGCGAAGCGAGGTCAGACGCGACGGCGCTTCGGCGGACGGCAGCCGTTGTGCGGGGTCGGGGTGACGTCCTGGATGGAGCCGACCTCGAGGCCCGTGGCCTGCAGGGAGCGGATCGCGGTCTCACGACCGGAACCCGGGCCCTTCACGAACACGTCGACCTTGCGCATGCCGTGCTCCTGGGCGCGGCGGGCAGCCGACTCGGCGGCCATCTGCGCGGCGAACGGCGTGGACTTCCGGGAGCCCTTGAAGCCGACGTGGCCGGCGGAGGCCCAGGAGATCACGTTGCCGGACGGGTCCGTGATGGAGACGATCGTGTTGTTGAACGTGCTCTTGATGTGCGCGTGGCCGTGAGCGACGTTCTTCTTTTCCTTGCGGCGCACCTTCTTGGCAGCGCCCTGACGACCCTTGGGGGGCATCTAGTAACTCCTACGGGGAGGTGGTCGGTCCTACAGCGAAGACCGCTGATGAAGCGTTGTCCGCTGCGGACTACTTCTTGCCCGGCTTCTTCTTGCCGGCGATGGCGCGACGCGGGCCCTTGCGGGTGCGGGCGTTGGTGCTGGTGCGCTGACCGCGGACGGGCAGACCGCGACGGTGACGCAGACCCTGGTAGCAGCCGATCTCGACCTTGCGGCGGATGTCGGCCTGGATCTCGCGACGGAGGTCACCCTCGGTCTTGATGTTGTTGTCGACGTACTCGCGGATGGCGACCAGCTGCTCTTCGGTCAGGTCGCGAACGCGGGTGTTCGGGTCGATGCCGGTCTCGGCCAGCGTCTGCTGCGAGAGTGTCCGGCCGATGCCGAACACGTAGGTGAGCGCGACCTCCACGCGCTTTTCGCGCGGGATGTCAACACCGGAAACGCGTGCCATTCAATGGCTCCTGGTGATCTTCGGAGGTCTTCCGCAGAACCGGTTCCCAGCCGCCGTGTCAGGTACGAACTGGGTCCCCGGCCTCCGAACCGGGGGTGTCAGGCGCCGTGGCACCTGGGTTCTGCGTATGAACATGTTCAGCTTGCGTCGCGCGAATCTCTGCGATGGATGCAGAGGGATCGGTCGTGCGTCAGCCCTGGCGCTGCTTGTGGCGCGGGTTCTCGCAGATGACCATGACCCGACCGTGACGGCGGATCACCCTGCACTTGTCGCAGATCTTCTTGACGCTCGGCTTGACCTTCATGGGATTGAGGTTCTCCGGGTCAGTTGCCGGCGGCCCCGCTCGCGCGGGACGTGGGCAAGATCTACTTGTATCGGTAGACGATCCGGCCACGCGTCAGGTCGTACGGAGACAGCTCCACCACGACCCGGTCGTCAGGGAGGATGCGGATGTAGTGCATACGCATCTTGCCGCTGATGTGTGCCAGGACCTGGTGGCCGTTCTGGAGCTCGACCTTGAACATGGCGTTCGGAAGAGACTCGACGACAGTGCCCTCGATCTCGATGGCACCTTGCTTCTTGGCCACGCTTCGCCCTTCGAATCGACTACCTTGATCGACTCCCACGCTTCCCGCTCGGGACACCTCACGGGCGCATGCGGACATGCGGATGCACGAGAGCCGACGAGTCAGTCTACGTCAGCGCACCCGGAAAGACGAATCGGGAAAGCCTGCCCCAGAAGCCAGATCATTAAGCGCGCACCTTTTGGAGCGCCCCTTCAGGGGCGATGGGGGCACCCCCGGCCGAAGGCTGGGGGAGGAACTGCGCGGCCAGCCCCCACCGGGCCGCGGAGTCACGAAATGCTCAGCCCAGCGGATCCGGCGCAGCCGTGATCCCGTGCTCGGCCAGCTTGGCCTTGCCCCCGTCCGGAGCCGTCAGCACCAGCGGACCCTCTTCGGTCAGCGCGACGCTGTGCTCCCAGTGCGAGGACCAGGTGCCGTCCGTCGTGATGACCGTCCAGTCGTCCGACAGGACCTCCGTCCGGGGCGTCCCCAGCGACACCATCGGCTCGATGGCCAGGCAGAACCCGGGCACCAGCTTCGGCCCCTTGCCCCGCCGCCGGTCCACGTAGTTCAGCAGGTGCGGGTCCATGTGCATCTCGGTGCCGATGCCGTGGCCGCCGTAGTCCTCGATGATGCCGTAACGGCCGCCGCCCGGCTTCGGCTGGCGGCGGATGTAGGTCTCGATGGCCCGGGAGACGTCGACCAGGCGGTTGCCCTGCTTCATCGCCGCGATGCCGGCCCACATCGACTCCTCGGTCACCCGGGAGAGCTCGATCAGCTCCGGAGCGTGTCCGGAGCCCACGAAGGCGGTGTAGGCCGCGTCCCCGTGCCAGCCGTCGACGATCGCGCCGCAGTCGATGGAGATGATGTCGCCGTCCTTGAGGACGACGTCCTCCGACGGGATGCCGTGGACGACCACCTCGTTGACGGAGGTGCAGATGGTGGCGGGGAAACCGCCGTACCCGAGGAAGTTCGGCTTGGCGCCGTGCTCGGCGAGGACCTTGCGGGCCACCTCGTCCAGGTCCTTGGTGCTGGCGCCGGGGACCGCCGCCTCGCGGGTGGCCGCGTGGATCGCCGCCACGACCAGGCCCGCCGCCCGCATCGTGGCGATCTGCTCGGGGGTCTTGATCTGCACCATGGGTGGCCTGCGCTCTCCATCACTCGCGTCGACTGGGTTGTCTCTACAACAGTACGGCCGCGGCACCCTGGGATTCCCGGACGTGGTCCGGGGAGGGCGCCGCGGCCGGAAGAACCGCGATCTAGTTGTTCTCGGCCTTCTCGCGCTTCAGCGCCTCCAGCGCCCGCTTGGTGATCTCGTCCACCGGGCCCAGGGCGGAGATCGTCACGACCAGCCCCTGCGCCTTGTAGTAGTCGATGATCGGCTCGGTCTGCGTGTGGTAGACCTCCAGCCGGGTGCGGACGGTGTCCTCGGAGTCGTCGTCACGCTGGTAGAGCTCGCCGCCGCAGATGTCGCACACGCCTTCCTGCTTCGGCGGGCTGTACGTCACGTGGAAGACGTGCGAGGAGTCGTTGCGGCAGACGCGCCGGCCGGCGATCCGCTTGACGACCTCTTCCTCCGGGACCTCCAGGTCCAGGACGGCGTCCAGCTCGATGCCCTCGTCGCTCAGCAGCCGGTCCAGCGCCTCGGCCTGCGAGACGTTGCGCGGGAAGCCGTCCAGCAGGAAGCCGTTCGCCGCGTCCGGCTGCTCCATGCGGTCCTTGGCCATGGCGATGGTGACCTCGTCGGGTACGAGGTCCCCGGCGTCCATGTAGGACTTGGCGAGCTTGCCGAGATCGGTCTGCTGACTGATGTTGGCGCGGAACAGGTCGCCCGTGGAGATGTGCGGAATGCCCAGCATCTCGGCAAGGCGGACGGCCTGCGTTCCCTTACCGGCGCCCGGCGGCCCGACGAGGACGATACGCATCAGCGGAGGAACCCTTCGTAATTGCGCTGCTGGAGCTGGCTCTCGATCTGCTTCACCGTCTCGAGACCGACACCCACGATGATGAGGATGCTGGTCCCGCCGAACGGGAAGTTCTGGCTCGCCCCGAAGCCGACCAACGCCACTGTCGGTACGAGAGCGATCAGCCCCAAATACAGCGAACCCGGCCAGGTGATCCGGTTGAGCACGTACGACAGGTACTCAGCGGTCGGTCGGCCAGCCCGGATGCCCGGGATGAAGCCACCATACTTCTTCATGTTGTCGGCGACTTCCTCGGGGTTGAAGGAGATCGCCACGTAGAAGAACGCGAAGAAAACAATGAGCAGGAAGTACAGGGTGATGTACGTGGGACTGTCGCCCTGCTTGGTCAGGTTCTGCTCGATCCAGCTCTTCCAGCCCGAGTTGCCGCCCGCGAACTGCGCCACGAGAGCCGGGATGTACAGCAGCGACGAGGCGAAGATGACGGGGATCACACCCGCCTGGTTCACCTTGAGCGGGATGTACGTGGACGTACCGCCGTAGGAACGACGGCCGATCATGCGCTTCGCGTACTGCACCGGGATGCGGCGCTGGGCCTGCTCGACGAAGACCACGAGCCCGACCATGACCAGGCCGATCGCGATGACCGCGCCGAACTCGATCCAGCCGTCGGCCAGGGTGCCCTGCTTCTTGATGGCCCACAGCGCGGACGGGAAGGTCGCGGCGATCGAGATGAACATCAGGATCGACATGCCGTTGCCGATGCCGCGGTCGGTGATCAGCTCGCCGAGCCACATGACGACGGCCGTACCGGAGGTCATGCAGACGACCATGGTGATCGTCGTGAAGATCGACTGGTCCGGGACGATGCTCGACGCGACCGAGCAGCCGTTGAAGAGCGCGCCGCTGCGGGCGGTGGCGACCAGACCGGTGCCCTGGAGGATGGCCAGGGCCACCGTCAGGTAACGGGTGTACTGCGTGATCTTCGTCGTACCGGCCTGGCCCTCCTTCTTCAGGGCCTCCAGGCGCGGGATGACCACGGTCAGCAGCTGAAGGATGATGCTGGCCGTGATGTACGGCATGATGCCCAGCGCGAAGATCGTGATCTGCAGCAGCGCGCCGCCGCTGAACATGTTGATCAGGCCGAAGAGCCCCTGGTTGCCAGAGGCCTCCTTCACGCACTGCTGCACCGACGAGTAGTTCACACCCGGGATCGGGATGTGCGTACCGACCCGGTAGACCACGATGATGCCCAGCGTGAAGAGCAGCTTCTTGCGCAGGTCGGGCGTCCTGAACGCCCGGGCGAACGCGGTGAGCACGGTGCCTCCTGCGACCCCCGCGCAAGTGCGTCAAGGGTGACGGTCTTGAGGTTCGACGAATGGGAAAAAGAACAGTGCTGGCCACCTTACCGGCCGCACTGCCCCCCTAGGAACGACCAACCGGGGATACCCCATTGTGAGGTATCCCCGGTCGGGATTCGCTTACGTCATCGAGACGACCGAAACGATCAGACGAGCTCGGTGACGGTGCCGCCGGCGGCGGTGATCTTCTCCTTGGCGGAGCCGGAGACGGCGTCGACCGTCACCTGCAGCGCCACGGAGACCTCACCCTGGCCGAGGACCTTGACGAGGCTGTTCTTGCGAACGGCACCCTTGGCGACGAGACCCTCGACGGTGACCTCGCCACCCTCCGGGTACAGCGCGGCCAGCTTCTCGAGGTTCACGACCTGGTACTCGGTCTTGAACGGGTTCTTGAAGCCCTTCAGCTTCGGAAGACGCATGTGGAGCGGCATCTGGCCACCCTCGAAGCGCTCCGGAACCTGGTAACGGGCCTTCGTACCCTTGGTACCACGACCGGCCGTCTTACCCTTCGACGCCTCACCACGACCGACACGGGTCTTGGCGGTCTTGGCGCCGGGGGCCGGACGGAGGTTGTGGATCTTGAGCGGGTTGTTCTCCGCCATGATCAGTCGACCTCCTCGACCGTCACGAGGTGGCGGACGGTGTGCACCATGCCGCGGAACTCGGGGCGGTCCTCCTTGACGACCTGCGTGTTGATGCCCTTGAGACCAAGGGAGCGCAGGGTGTCACGGTGGTTCTGCTTGCTGCCGATGTAGGACTTGACCTGCGTGATCTTGAGCTGCGCCATGATCACACACCCGCCCCGGCACGCGCACGGAGCAGAGCCGCGGGGGCGACGTCCTCGAGCGGCAGACCACGGCGGGCCGCGATCTCCTCGGGACGCTGCAGGCCCTTCAGGGCCTCCACGGTCGCGTGCACGATGTTGATCGCGTTGTCGGAGCCGAGCGACTTCGACAGCACGTCGTGGATACCGGCGCACTCGAGCACGGCACGCACCGGGCCACCGGCGATAACACCGGTACCGGGGGACGCGGGCTTGAGCAGCACGACGCCGGCAGCCTTCTCACCCTGGATCGGGTGCGGGATGGTGCCCTGGATACGGGGGACCTTGAAGAAGTGCTTCTTGGCCTCCTCAACGCCCTTGGCGATGGCGGCCGGCACCTCCTTGGCCTTGCCGTAACCGACACCCACGGTGCCGTCACCGTCGCCCACCACGACCAGCGCGGTGAAGCTGAAGCGACGACCACCCTTCACAACCTTGGCGACGCGGTTGATCGCGACGACGCGCTCAACGTACGCGGTCTTCTCGGCGGCAGCAGCGCCGCCGTCACGGCCCTTCCGGTCCCGCCGCTCGCCGCCACCGGCACCGCCACCGCGGCGCTGGGGTCCAGCCATTGGATTACCTCTCTCTTTCCGCTAGCTACAAGCGGCTCAGAACTTGAGCCCGGCTTCGCGGGCGGCGTCCGCCAGGGCGGCGATGCGCCCGGCGTACTGGTTGCCACCACGGTCGAACACCACGGCCTCGACACCGGCGGCCTTGGCACGCTCGGCGACCAGGGCGCCGACCTGCTTGGCCTGCGCGGACTTGTCGCCCTCGCCACCACGCACCGACGCGTCCAGGGTGGACGCGGAGGCCAGGGTGTGGCCCTTCAGGTCGTCGATCACCTGCGCCACGATGTGGCGGTTGGAGCGGGTCACGACCAGACGGGGACGCTCCGCCGTACCGGCGATCCGCTTGCGGATCCGGATGTGACGGCGCTTGATCGCGGCGCGCTTGTAGGCGTCGCCCTTGAGGATCTTCTGCCCGTATGCCATGGCTTACTTACCCGCCTTTCCGACCTTGCGGCGGATGACTTCGCCCTCGTACTTGACGCCCTTGGCCTTGTACGGGTCGGGCTTGCGCAGCTTGCGGATGTTGGCCGCGACCTCGCCGACCTTCTGCTTGTCGATGCCCTCGACCGAGAAACGGGTCGGAGCCTCGACCTTGAAGGTGATGCCCTCGGGGGCCTCGACCAGGATCGGGTGGCTGTAACCGAGCGCGAACTCGAGGTTCGAGCCCTTGGCGGTCACGCGGTAACCGACACCGCTGATTTCGAGCTTCTTCACGTAACCCTGGGTCACGCCGGTGATCATGTTCGCCACCAGCGTGCGGGACAGGCCGTGCAGGGCCTTGCTCTGACGCTCGTCGTTGGGGCGGGTCACCGCGAGAGTGCCGTCCTCGCCCTTGGCGATGTCGATCGGAGCCACGATGGTGTGGGTCAGCTCGCCCTTGGGGCCCTTGACCTTCACCGTGCGACCGTCGATGGTGACGTCCACGCCGGCGGGAACCGCGATGGGGAGCTTGCCGATGCGCGACATAGCTGTTTCCTCCGTTCCCTTCTGCTACCAGACGTAGGCGAGGACTTCTCCGCCTACGCCCTTCTTGCCGGCCTGCTTGTCGGTGAGGAGCCCGTGCGACGTGGAGATGATCGCCACGCCCAGGCCGCCGAGCACCTTCGGCAGGTTGGTGGACTTCGCGTACACCCGGAGACCGGGCTTGGAGATCCGCTTGATGCCCGCGATGGAGCGCTCACGGTTGGGACCGAACTTCAGGTCCAGGACGAGGTTCTTGCCGACCTCGGCGTCCTCGACCTTCCAGCCCGTGATGAAGCCCTCCTGCTGGAGGATCTCCGCGATGTGAGACTTGATCTTGGACGCCGGCATCGTCACGGAGTCGTGGTACGCCGAGTTCGCGTTCCGCAGACGCGTCAGCATGTCTGCGATCGGATCAGTCATGGTCATGAATTGGCCTTCGGCCTCTCTCGCCGGGGTTTCCTGGTGCGCCATCCCTCTCCCCGATCCGAGACGGGACGGGTGCGGCGCGGTGGACCTACGGCGTAGTAAGTCGTACGGGCGACCGTCAGGCGCCCAACCCTCCAAGCCTAAGCCATGGAGGGGCGGGCGCCTGACACGCCCATTGCTTACCGAGAGCCTCTGGAATCCCTAAAAGCGGGGATTACCAGGAGCTCTTGGTCACGCCCGGCAGCTCGCCACGGTGAGCCATCTCACGAAGGCACACGCGGCACAGGCCGAACTTGCGGTACACGGAGTGCGGACGGCCGCAGCGCTGGCAGCGCGTGTAGCCACGCACACCGAACTTGGGCTTGCGGGCGGCCTTGGCAATCAGAGCCTTCTTCGCCATCTCGCTCACGCCTCCTTGAACGGGAAGCCGAGGTGACGAAGGAGCGCGCGGCCCTCAGCGTCGTTGGTCGCCGTGGTCACCACGGTGATGTCCATACCCCGGGTACGGTCGATCTTGTCCTGGTCGATCTCGTGGAACATGACCTGCTCCGTGAGACCGAAGGTGTAGTTGCCACGGCCGTCGAACTGCTTGGGGGACAGACCACGGAAGTCGCGGATGCGCGGGAGCGCGAGCGACAGGGTGCGGTCCAGGAACTCCCACATGCGGTCGCCACGGAGCGTGACGTGGGCACCGATCGGCTGACCCTCACGCAGCTTGAACTGCGCGATGGACTTGCGGGCCTTGGTGACGGCCGGCTTCTGACCGGTGATGGTGGTCAGGTCGCGGATCGCGCCCTCGATCAGCTTCGAGTCACGGGCGGCGTCGCCGACACCCATGTTGACCACGATCTTGACGAGGCCGGGGATCTGCATGACGTTCTCGTACTTGAACTCGTCACGCAGCTTGCCCGCGATCTCCTCGCGGTACTTCAGCTTCAGACGCGGAGCAGTGGTGGTAGCCATCAGATGTCCTCACCCGTCCGCTTGGCAACGCGGATCTTGTTGCCTTCGTCGTCGAAGCGGTAACCGACACGCGTGACGACCTTGTTGCCGTCCTTCTCAACGACCAGCTGGACGTTGGAGACGTGGATCGGCGCCTCGGTCGTGACGATGCCGCCGGCCTGCGAACCGCGAGCGGTCGGACCGGCCTTGGTGTGCTTCTTGACCCGGTTGACACCCTCGACCAGGACACGCTCGTCGCGCGGGTAAGCGGCAATGACCTTGCCCTGCTTGCCCTTGTCCTTGCCGGTGATGACCTGGACCAGGTCGCCCTTCTTGATCTTCATGCTTACAGCACCTCCGGCGCGAGCGAGATGATCTTCATGAACTTCTTCTCGCGCAGCTCACGGCCGACCGGGCCGAAGATGCGGGTGCCGCGAGGGTCGCCGTCGTTCTTCAGAATGACGGCGGCGTTCTCGTCGAAGCGGATGTACGAGCCGTCCGGACGGCGGCGCTCCTTGACGGTGCGAACGATGACCGCCTTGACGACGTCACCCTTCTTCACGTTGCCACCGGGGATCGCGTCCTTGACGGTGGCGACGATGACGTCACCGATGCCCGCGTAGCGGCGACCGGAGCCACCGAGCACACGGATGCAAAGGATCTCCTTCGCACCAGTGTTGTCGGCGACGCGCAGTCGCGACTCCTGCTGGATCACGTCTATCTCCTGTTTGTCTGCCGGTTCCCCGGGCGGGTGCGCGACGTGCACACCCGCCCAGAGCCTGGCGGAACTGTCCTGCGGGGTTTGCCCCGCAGGAATTACTTGGCCTTCTCGAGGATCTCGACGACGCGCCAGCGCTTCGTCGCGGACAGCGGCCGGGTCTCCATGAGGAGGACGCGGTCGCCGACGCCCGCGGCGTTCTGCTCGTCGTGCGCCTTGAGCTTGTTCGTACGGCGGATGACCTTGCCGTACAGCGCGTGCTTGACGCGGTCCTCGACGGCGACGACGACGGTCTTGTCCATCTTGTCGCTGACGACGAGACCCTCACGGGTCTTGCGGAAGCTGTCGCGCCCCTCGGTCTTCTCAGTCACATTGCTCTCGCTCATCAGGCGTTCTCCACCGTTTCGATGCCCAGCTCACGCTCGCGCATCAGGGTGTAGATCCGCGCGATGTCCTTGCGGACCGCCTTCAGACGGCCGTGGTTCTCGAGCTGACCCGTCGCCGCCTGGAAGCGGAGGTTGAACAGCTCTTCCTTGGCCTCGCGGAGCTTGCCCAGAAGCTCCTCGTTGCCCAGCTCGCGCAGCTCGGACGCCTTGGTACCGGCCGACATCACGCTTCACCTGCCTCGCGCTTGACGATCCGGCACTTCATCGGCAGCTTGTGGGCCGCGCGAAGGAGCGCCTCACGGGCGATCTTCTCGTTGGGGTAGGACAGCTCGAACATGACCCGGCCCGGGTGCACGTTCGCGATCCACCACTCCGGAGAACCCTTACCGGAACCCATGCGGGTCTCGGCAGGCTTCTTCGTCAGCGGGCGGTCCGGGTAGATGTTGATCCAGACCTTGCCGCCACGCTTGATGTGGCGGGTCATCGCGATACGGGCCGCCTCGATCTGGCGGTTGGTCACGTACGCCGGCGTGAGGGCCTGGATGCCGTACTCGCCGAACGCGACCGTGGTACCGCCCTTGGCCTCACCGCGACGCTTCGGGTGGTGCTGCTTGCGGTGCTTGACCCTACGGGGGATCAGCATGTCGGTCAGGCCTCCGTTCCGGTGCTCTCAGCAGCCGGAGCGGCAGCGGCCTCGGCCTGGGGGGCCTCGGCAGCGGGAGCCTGCTGCGGCTTGCGACCGCGCCGCTCGCCACCACGGCCACCACGGGCCGGGCGGTCACCAGCGCCACCGCCACGGGCCGGGCGGTTGCCGGCGCGGGCAGCGGCGTTCTCGGCGCGGACCTCGGCGATGTTCTTGACGTCGCCCTTGTAGATCCAGACCTTCACACCGATGCGGCCGAAGGTCGTCTTGGCCTCGAAGAAGCCGTAGTCCACGTTCGCGCGGAGCGTGTGCAGGGGCACACGGCCCTCGCGGTAGAACTCCGAGCGGGACATCTCGGCGCCGCCGAGGCGGCCACCGCACTGGATCTTGATGCCCTTGGCGCCGGCCTTCATCGCCGACTGCATGCTCTTGCGCATGGCACGGCGGAAGGAGACGCGGGAGGAGAGCTGCTCGGCGACGGCCTGGGCCACCAGCTGAGCGTCCGTCTCCGGGTTCTTGACCTCGAGGATGTTCAGCTGGACCTGCTTGCCGGTCAGCTTCTCCAGGTCACCGCGGATGCGGTCGGCCTCGGCGCCGCGGCGGCCGATGACGATGCCCGGGCGCGCGGTGTGGATGTCCACACGCACACGGTCACGGGTGCGCTCGATCTCCACCTTCGAGATACCGGCGCGCTCCATGCCGGACGTCATCATCCGACGGATGGCGACGTCTTCCTTGACGTAGTCCTTGTACAGCTTGTCGGCGTACCACCGGGACTTGAAGTCCGTGGTGACACCGAGCCGGAACCCATGCGGGTTAACCTTCTGGCCCATTACCGGGTTCCTTCCTTGCTGCTGACGACCACGGTGATGTGGCTGGTCCGCTTGCGGATCCGGTAGGCACGGCCCTGGGCGCGCGGCCGGAACCGCTTCAGGGTCGGACCCTCGTCGACGTACGCCTCGGAGATGAAGAGGCTGTCGGCGTCGGTGTGGTCGTAGTTGTGCGCGGCGTTGGCGATGGCGCTGTCGAGCACCTTGCCGACCGGCACGGAGGCTGCCTGCGGAGCGAATCGCAGAACAGCCTGAGCCTCCGTGGCATCCATGCCACGGATAAGGTCCACCACGCGGCGGGCCTTCATGGGCGTAACGCGGATGTACCGCGCCTGGGCCCTGGCTTCCATGGTTGTCCCTCTCAGTTACTTACGTGTCTGAATGCGATCCGCTACTAGCGGCGCTTCGACTTCCGGTCTTCCTTGACGTGGCCCCGGAAGGTGCGCGTCGGCGAGAACTCGCCGAGCTTGTGACCGACCATCGACTCGGTGACGAACACCGGGATGTGGGTCTTGCCGTTGTGCACCGCAAGCGTGTGGCCGAGCATGGCCGGCACGATCATGGAGCGACGGGACCAGGTCTTGATGACGTTCTTGGTGCCGGCTTCGTTCTGGGCGTCCACCTTCTTGATCAGGTGGTCGTCGACGAAGGGCCCCTTCTTGAGACTGCGCGGCATCTAAACCCGCTCCTAGCGCTTCTTGTTCGTCTTGCGGCGGCGGACGATGTACTTGTTCGACGCCTTCTTGGGCGAACGAGTACGGCCTTCCTTCTTGCCCCACGGGGACACGGGGTGACGGCCACCGGAGGTCCGGCCCTCACCACCACCGTGCGGGTGGTCGACCGGGTTCATGACGACACCACGGACGGTCGGGCGGACGCCCAGCCACCGCTTGCGGCCGGCCTTGCCCCAGTTGATGTTCGACTGCTCGGCGTTGCCGACCTCACCGACGGTGGCGCGGCAGCGCGCGTCCACCATGCGGATCTCGCCGGACGGCATACGGAGGGTCGCCATGGCGCCCTCACGGGCGAGCAGCTGCACCGAGGCACCCGCGGAGCGGGCGAACTTGGCGCCACCGCCGGGACGGAGCTCGATCGCGTGGACCGTGGTACCGACCGGGATGTTGCGGAGGGCCAGGTTGTTGCCCGGCTTGATGTCGGCCCCGGGACCGTTCTCCACGGTGTCGCCCTGCTGCAGGTTGCGCGGGGCGAGGATGTAGCGCTTCTCGCCGTCCGCGTAGTGCAGCAGCGCGATGCGCGCGGTGCGGTTGGGGTCGTACTCGATGTGCGCGACCTTCGCCGGCACGCCGTCCTTGTCGTGACGACGGAAGTCGATCACTCGGTAGGCGCGCTTGTGTCCGCCACCCTGGTGGCGAACGGTCACACGACCGGCGTTGTTACGGCCGCCCTTGCTGTGCAGGGGGCGGACCAGCGACTTCTCCGGCGTGGACCGCGTGACCTCGACGAAGTCGGCGACGCTGGCGCCACGACGGCCCGGCGTAGTCGGCTTGTACTTGCGGATTCCCATTTCTCAGTCCTCGTCCGATATCGGACGATCCGACCCGCTTACGCGGTCGGACCGCCGAAGATGTCGATACGGTCGCCCTCGGCGAGGGTCACGATCGCGCGCTTGGAGCCCGCGCGCTGACCGAAACCGGTCCTGGTGCGCTTGCGCTTGCCCTGGCGGTTGAGGGTGTTGACCCCGGTGACCTTGACCGAGAAGACCGCCTGGACGGCCTGCTTGATCTGGGTCTTGTTGGCACCCGGGGCGACGACGAACGTGTACTTGTTCTCGTCCAGGAGCGCGTAGCTCTTCTCCGAGACGACCGGCTTCAGCAGCACGTCACGGTGGTCCGTGAACGACTTGCTGAGCGGGGTCTCGACGGTGTTCTTGCCCTCGGTGGCGTGGCGCTTCGCCTTGGCGACGCGCGCGGCCTTGGCGGCCTTGGCCGCCTTCGAGGCGATGCTCGGGTGACGGATAGCCATCAGACCTCGGTCCCTTCGGTGTCGTTGGCCTTCGGGCCGGCGACGAAGGACTCGAGAGCGGCCTGGGTGAAGACCACGTCGTCCGAGACGATCACGTCGTACGTGTTCAGCTGGCCCGGCTCCAGGATGTGGACCTGGGGCAGGTTGCGGGCGGAGAGCCACGCGGCCTCGTCGGCGCGGTCGACGACCAGGAGCAGGTTCTTGCGCTCCGAGATCTTGCCGAACAGCGTGCGAGCGGCCTTGGTGCTGGGGGTCTCGCCCTCGACCACGCCGGTGACGACGTGGATGCGGTTGTGGCGCGCCCGGTCGGTGAGGGCGTGACGCAGGGCGGCAGCCTTCATCTTCTTGGGGGTGCGCTGCGAGTAGTCGCGCGGCACGGGACCGTGCACGACGCCACCGCCCGCGAACTGCGGCGCGCGGGTCGAGCCCTGACGGGCGCGGCCGGTGCCCTTCTGGCGGTACGGCTTCTTGCCGCCACCACGGACCTCGCCACGGGTCTTCGTCTTGTGCGTGCCCTGGCGGGCAGCAGCGTTCTGCGCGACGACGACCTGGTGGATCAGCGGGATGCTGACCTTCTCCACGCCGAAGATCTCCGCGGGGAGCTCGACGCTACCGGTCTTCTCGCCGGCAGGCGAAAGGATGTCAACAGTGCTCATCGGTTACCTCAGGCCCCCTTGGCCGCGGTGCGGACCAGGACGAGGCCGCCGTTCGGACCGGGAACCGCGCCCTTGATGAGCAGCAGACCCTTCTCCGCGTCAACGGCGTGGACGGTCAGGTTCTGGGTGGTGACACGCTCGTTGCCCATGCGACCCGCCATGCGGAGGCCCTTGAACACGCGGCCCGGGGTGGCGCAGCCACCGATGGAACCGGGCGAGCGGTGCTTGCGCTGGGTGCCGTGACCGGCGCCGAGGCCCTTGAAGTTGTGACGCTTCATGACACCGGCGAAGCCCTTGCCCTTGCTCTTGCCGGTGACGTCGACCTTCACGCCGGCCTCGAAGACCTCGGCGGTGACTTCCTGACCGAGGGTGTACTCGGAGGCGTCGGCCGTACGGATCTCGACGAGGTGACGGCGGGGGGTGACGTCGGCCTTGGCGAAGTGGCCCTTGAGGGGCTTGTTCACCTTGCGCGGGTCGATCTCGCCGAAGGCGATCTGGACCGACTCGTAGCCGTCGACGTCGTTGGTACGGACCTGGGTGACGACGTTGGGGCCGGCCTTGACGACGGTGACCGGAACAACACGGTTGTTCTCGTCCCACACCTGCGTCATGCCGAGCTTCTCGCCCAGGATGCCCTTGATCTGCTTAGCCATTCTCAGATCACCGGCCTCAGAGCTTGATCTCGATGTCGACACCGGCCGGGAGGTCGAGTCGCATCAGAGAGTCAACGGTCTTGGGGGTCGGGTCGAGGATGTCGATCAGGCGCTTGTGGGTGCGCATCTCGAAGTGCTCGCGCGAGTCCTTGTACTTGTGCGGCGACTTGATGACGCAGTACACGTTCTTCTCAGTGGGCAGCGGCACCGGGCCCGCGACCGACGCACCAGTGCGGGTCACCGTCTCGACGATCTTCTTCGCCGAGGAGTCGATGACCTCGTGGTCGTAGGCCTTGAGCCGGATGCGGATCTTCTGTCCCGCCATGGCTACTCAGTAGTCCTTCTCTGCACGCTCTGGAACCCGGTGCCTGCTTCTCTTCTCCGACCCACGCGGTCGGGCGTGTCGCGCTCCCGCTGACACAGATGCCCCTTGTTCGAACATCCCTGCGGGGAATGCACACGGCCCTTCCGGAACCGCAAGCCGGGGGCGGAAGGCCCACCGGGTGCCTGGCCGGTGCCGCACTGCACTTCCCGAAAGATTCCCGTACGTCCGCCCCAGTGCTGCCGTGGTGGCAGTTAGGACGACGAGTACTGTGGGACTCGCTTCCGGTCCCCCCGGCGGGAGGCGCACAGCATCAACACTCGACCGAGCAACTCCGACAGTCTGCCACAGAGGGCGGCGGGCTGGCCAATCGGGCCGGGGAGCTTACCCCCGGAGTGACGCAGGTCAAACCCGGGCCCTCCCCAGCGGCGTTCCCGAGGTGCTCGGCCAGGCTCGGCCGCACCGTAATCCGCTCGCCCGCCACAACCCGGCGCCCCTACGCTGAGCAGGCACAACGGCTGTCACGGGGGACGTTCACCATGCGTACGCACTATCCACGGACCCGGCATCTGCCCTGGTCGCCCGGAGCGACCGCCGATGACCTCCGGATCACCGACCTGTCCGGTCTGCGCGGTCGCGAGGTCGTCGTGACCGAGAAGCTCGACGGCGAGAACACCACACTTTACGCCGACGGCCTGCACGCCCGTTCGCTGGACTCGGCCCCTCACCCCTCCCGTACCTGGGTCAAGGCACTCCAGGCCCGGATCGGCCACGCCGTCCCGGAGGGGTGGCGGGTGTGCGGGGAGAACATGTTCGCCCGGCACTCGATCGCTTACGTCGACCTGGAGAGCTACTTCTACGGCTTCTCGGTGTGGGACGCGGAGGGCCGCTGCCTGGACTGGGACCGGACGGTGGCCTTCCTGCGCGGACTCGGCGTTCCCGTTCCCCGGGTGCTGTGGCGAGGCGTCTTCGACGAGCGGGCGCTGCGCGCTCTGCGGCTGGATCCCGAACGGCAGGAGGGATACGTCGTCCGGGTCGCGGACGGGTTCGGCGCGCAGGAGTTCGGGGAGCGGGTGGCCAAGTGGGTGCGGGCGGGACATGTGCGGACGGACACGCACTGGATGCACGCGGCCGTCGTCGAGAACGGGCTCGGGGCCGGGGCGCCCCTGTGGGCGGTGCGATCGGGAGCGCCCGTCGACGTGCGCGCGCTGGAGGAGGCCGTGGGGCTGCCCGGCGAGGGGGACGCAGGGGCCGTCGGCCGCCTCGATCCGGCGGGCCGGTCCGGGGACGACCTGCTGGCCGGCGTCCTGGCCGCGCTGCTGCACGGAGTGCGGCGGGGACGGCTGGCGGCGCGGCTCGCCACGGTGGCGGGCATACCGCTCGCCCGCCGGGTCGCCGACCTCGTGGGGCTGCACCCGGCCCTGCACCGGCCGTATCCGGACGAGGACCGACGGGCCGGCCTGGTGCGCCTGTCGTACGCCGCCGACCTGGGCCTGCTGCATGCGGTCGCCTGGGCCACCGCGCACACGGACGCGGCGCGCGAGCAGGTGGAGTGGTCGGCGCTGCACGCCGAGGACGTGCGGAGTCTCGGGCTGTGGGAGGCGTTCGCCGGGCTGCCGGCCGACACGGCCGCCCGGTGCCGGGCCGAGGCCCGGGAGGCGTACGCGCTGGGGCGGATCGGCAGCGCCGACGAGGCCGTCGCCGCGACCTGGCGCTGGCGGTCCGGCGCGTTCCCGAAGCTGATCCAGACGGTCGGCCCGGCCGGCAGCGGCAAGAGCACCTTCGCACGGGGACTCACGGGTGTGGACGCGTACGTCTCCCTGGACGACCTGCGCGAGGCGCGTGGCTCGCGCGCCGACCAGCGGGCCAACGGCGAGGTCCTCCGCGAGGGACTCGCCCGGCTGGACCGGGCCCTGGCCGGCGGCGGGACCGCGGTGTGGGACGCCACGTCCCTCACCAAGCAGCAACGGTCGCTGGTGCACGGGATCGCCCACCGCCGTGACGCGCTGATCACGCACGCCGTGGTCCTGGTGGACGAGGACGAGCTGGTACGGCGCAACGCCCGCCGCGAGCACCCCGTGCCGCCCGACGTGCTCACCGGCCAGCTGCGGCGCTTCGTTCCGCCGTATCCCGGCGACGCTCACCGCACCTGGTACATCGGGGCGGCCGGGACCGTCGAGGAAGAGGTGTGACGCGTGCGTACGAGCGAGGAGATCTATCACCGGGTGCGCTGGGACGCGCGTTTCGACCCGGCCCGCTTCGTGCTCGGCGTCCTTCAGCGCGGCGCCGCGCCCAAACGTGTCCCGCTGCCCGCGTTCGTGCCCGGGGGCGAGATCCCCTGGCACCGGGTGCTGTTCATCGAGGCCGACGGCGAGGTGGTGTGGGACCGGGCCACGGGGGTGGACCGGATCGACGCGACTCAGGCGGGGCGGGTTCGCGCGGCCCGGCTGCTGCGGGCGCCGTTCTTCACGGCCCGCACGCCGTACGCGTGGGACGGCGCGGACTGGGTGCCCGCGCCCTCGCTACGCGGGAACGCGCCGGGCGGTGGCTGGGCAGCCGGGGGTGCGCGGGCGGCCGGGGGTGCGCGGGCGGCCGCAGGGGGTGCGCGGGCGGCCGGGGATGTGCGGGTCCTGACCTGGAACACGCTCTGGGACCGGTACGACGGCGACCGTATCGACAGCGCCCGGCGCAGGCCCCTGCTGCTGCGGGCCCTGCGCGACGCGGACGTGGACGTGATCGCGTTGCAGGAGGTCGAGGCGGAACTCCTCACCCTGCTGCTGGGCGAGGAGTGGGCGCGGGCGGGCTGGACCCTGGGCACGGACCCGCGAGGGCGGGACGTCGACACGTGCGGTCTGCTGCTCCTGAGCCGGCTCCCCGTCATCGAGGCCGCGCACCACGAACTGGGCCCGCACAAGGCGGTGGCCGCCCTCGTCGTGGAGGCGGGCGGACGGCCCGTGGTCATCGCGGCGACGCATCTGAGCAGCGACCACTCGGAGAACGGCGCCGACCGGCGGGAGGCGGAACTCACCCGCGTCGCCGAGGGCCTGGCGGGCGTGGACGCCGATCTGCTCCTGCTGGGCGACTTCAACGACGGCGGCGGCACACCGCAGCTGGCGCTGGGCCTGCGGGACGCGTGGAGCGAGGTGCACGGCGCCGACGACACGACCCCGACCTTCGACCCGGGCAGCAATCCGCTGGCCGCGATCTCGTCGCTGACGGGCCGGGCCTCACGGCTGGACCGGGTGCTGCTGCGCGGCGAGGGGCTGCGGGCACGGCGCGCCGAACTGTGCGGTGACGTGCCGTCGGCGGACGGGACGTACATCTCCGACCACTACGGTGTCCTGGCCGAGCTGGCGGTGGGCGCTCCGGAGGCGGGCGCCCTGGATTGCCTCGCCGAGGAACCGACACCGCGGACGGCGCTGGCGTGGCTCCCGCCCGAAGAGCTGTGGGCCCCGCTGCAGGAGATCCGCCGGGTCCACGACCCGCAGGTCCACCGCTGGCCCCCGCATGTGAACCTGCTCTTCGGATTCGTACCGGAACACACTTTCGAGCGGGCGGCGGCAGTGCTCGCGACGGCCACCACCTCTGATTTCGACGCCCGGTTGGAGGGGGTGCAGTGGTTCGGCCACCGGGACGACGCGACGGTCTGGCTCGACCCGGCGGCCGCGGGTGAGGAGCCCTGGGCCGACCTGCACCGCACGCTCCTGCGCCACTTCCCCCGCTGCGGCGGCCGCCACCCGGGCTTCACCCCTCACCTGACCCTGGGCCGCACCACCGACCCGAACACGCTGGCCACCGCCTGCGCGACCCGGCTCGCCCCGATGCCGGTCAGGGTCGGCGAGCTGGCACTGCTCTCGCGGCGCGGGGACGAACCGATGCGGGTGCGGGCCACGGTCACGCTGGGGACGGGCGAGGTGCGGTGGACGGAGGAGGCCGCGCGAGACGCGGCGCAGGACGTGGCGGCGCGGGTGGCCGAGGAGACCACCCACCGCCTCGAGAAGGCGTTCTCCGACGGTGTCGTCCATGTCGTCGGCTCCCGGCGGATGGGCTGCGCCCTGCCCGGTGCGGACCTGGACCTGGTCGCGGTGCTGCCCGGCGCGGTCGGACTCCCCCCCGTACAGGCACGGGTGGCGGCGGCGCTCCCCGAGGCGACGGACGTGCGGGAGGTGGTCGGGGCCCGCGTACCCGGTCTGCGGTTGCGGGTCGACGGGCTGGACGTGGACCTGGTCGTGGTCACCGCGGGTTCGACGGACCCCGCGGAGGCGGTCTCCCGCCGGACCGAGCTGGGCGAGGAGGCCGCGATCGCACTCAGCGCGGTGAGCGACGCCGACGCGGTAGTGGCCTCGGTGGGCGGGCACGGGCCTGCCTTCGCCCGGCTGGCCACGCAGGTCAAGGCATGGGCGAAGGCCCGGGGCCTGGACTCGGCGCCGTTCGGAGGCCTGCCGGGCCTGGCCTGGTCCGTCCTGGCCGCCCGCACCACGGCCGAGGCCGGCGACCTCGCGCCGGGCGATCTCCTACGGCACTTCTTCGCGACGTGGGCGGCCTGGGACTGGCGGGAACCGGTGGCCCTGACACCCGATCCGGCCCGGCCCCTCCTCCCCCTCACCGTCACGACCCCCTCCACCCCCGTACGCCCCTGCACCGACCAGGTGACGGCGGGCATGCGTGACCTGGTGGCCCAGGAGCTTTTCCGCGCCTGGGAGTTGCTGGAAGGAACCACGGACCCCTACCCCCGGGCCGAACTCCTCGCCCCGCCCCCGCTGCACCGCCGCCACGCGGCCTGGGCGGTCCTGACGGTGAGCCCGGACGCGGACGAGGGCCGGGTGCGGGGCAGGATGCGGGCCCTCCTCACCGACCTCTCGGCATCGGTCCCCGACTGCCACGCCTGGCCCCGCCCCTTCACCGCGAACCCGGTCCGCTACGCCATCGGCCTGGGCTCCGCCCCGCCGGCCGCCGACCATCTCGCGGCTCTCGCGGAACGCCGGCTGCGCGGTCTGACCGCGGTCACGCTGACACGGACCGAGGGGGGCGGGGTACCGACCTTGCGCTGACGCTCTGCGCCGGACGCGACCGGGCAGTGCCCGTCACGACCAGTCGTCGTCCTCACCGTCCTCCTCGTCCTCGTCGTCGGCATCCGAGGCGTCCTGGCGCAGCACGACGACGAGTTGGACGGGCGCGTCGGTGTCATCGTGCCGGTCAGCTCAGACTCTCCTCCACCAGGGGCAGAAGTTCGTCGAGCCCCAGTTCCCGGCTCCCGGACGCGTCCGAGAGCACCCACGTACCGTTGCGGTCCCACTGCACGCGCCGTACGTCACCGGCGCGGTTCTCGTACTCCACGAACCCGCCGGGAGCGTCCCTCAGCTCCGGGATCTCGGCCAGCAGGACCTCGGGCCGGGCCAGGGCCCACCCCGGGTTGTTGCTGCCTCCCCCGGTACGCGGGTTGTCGAAGCGCATCTTCAGGAACGGCAGGGGTCCACGGCCGATGTCCGCGGTGGGCAGCATCTTGTGATACCTGGCATCCGCCTCCTCCAGCGTCTCCCGCCCGGAGAACTCGCACCGGTACGCGGGAAAGACGATGGTGGTCACGGGCGTGAGGTCGGGGTTCTGGACCCGGTGGTGACCGTGCACCTCGGGAACGGTGGCCGCGACGGCGTCGAAGGCGTACCCGGGCGCTTCGAAGCCGCCGACGAAGGTCAGGAAGCGCCCCTGCGCGATCAGCTCCGACTCGTGCGCGCGGGCGAAGGCAAGGACCGCGGCCGCCAGCGCGTCGTCGTGCCGGCGGACCTGGTTCATCTGGAGAAGCCGGGTGCCGTCGCCGGTCAGCGCCCCCGCGAAGTTCAGCACCGGGTTCAGACGCCACGTCCAGGCGCGTTCCAGGCCGTCGATCGGCGTGGCTCGCGGGAACGCGGTGACGGTGGACTGCAGATCCATGGTTCCTTCCGGGGGGGTCCGGGGCCGGTTGTGGGCCGTCGGGCCCAGCCTCCATCGGTATGAATTGTTGTCGCCCGTGTCCTGCCGGTATCGCGCGTCCAGAGTTCTTACTCTCGCGCGCTGGTCCGGCTTCGACGAACTCGACACCGATGAACTCGCCTTCGCCGAGTGGGCCCCAGTGGTGTATCAGCCAATGTCATCGCCTCGGCCGACGAACATCTGAGGGCCTACTTCCGCTCCCGGGTGAAACGAGCGGCAGCATGAACAGTCCGCCGGTGGAGCGGCAGGATGGAACCCACCCGTACGCGGGAAATCCCGCCGCCACGCATGAGTGAGACGCACGGGAAACCATCGGCGCCGTGGCCACCGCCGTCGTCCGGCACCTGCCGAAGTACACCCGGGCACGTAGGACGACCTTCGCCTTTCTGCGGTCCCTGCTGGCCCACGAACTGGGGGCGTTCTGCGTATTGCCGAGGAACTGCTTGCCCTCTCCAGGCAGGAGCAGGATGAGCTGACCCGACTCCTCGACCGCATACCTGCCCCAGC
The DNA here is from genome assembly GCF_055583445.1 of Streptomyces sp. NPDC104761. Taxonomy (NCBI): domain Bacteria; kingdom Bacillati; phylum Actinomycetota; class Actinomycetes; order Kitasatosporales; family Streptomycetaceae; genus Streptomyces; species Streptomyces sp. NPDC104761. The sequence continues at coordinate 226,911 of NZ_JBVJNZ010000005.1, forward strand.
CAAGGTCTCCTCGACCGCCATCGACCGGGCTTCCTGGGACCCAGGAGCACCAGGGTCCCTGAAGGGAGGGTCAGGCAATGCATCAAGGCTGACGGGGAGCTGCACCGCGTCCGGGAAAAATGGACGAGGGACTGCGCGGGCTCACCCACCAGCACGACCGCATGCCCGCTGCGAGGGCTGCGAGCGCGCGATCCGCACACCCGCACCCGGCTCCTACTGCCGTGAGTGCCGTGAGGCGGGTCTGGGCGTCAGCACAGCCGCGTGACCCCCGGGTCACCGGCCGCCTGGACGTCCAGGTGGCCGGGCAACTCCGTGAGACGGGTCAGCCGCCTCTCACTGGACTCCGACTCCGTGCCGTGCACGACGGCACCCGAGAGGCCTCGGCTGTCCGGGCCGTGCCGGTCAGACGGACTCCAGCAAGCGCTCCAGTTCCTGGTCGTAGGCCCGGTAACCCTCCTTCCCGGCTTCAGGCGCGCCGGACTGGGGGTGGAGAATGCCCGGGAGATGACCGACGCGCCACATGCGATGGACCAGTTCAGGCGTGCGCGCACCGGTCGGATCCACCAAATCGGTGGCAGTGCTCAGGAGTTGGGCGATGCGCCGGGCACCGGGTTCGGCGTCCGTACCGGCCGCGACGGCCGCGTTCACCAGGGCCTGGAGAACGTTGACGAGCTGCAGGTCCGCCGCCATACGACACATGCGCCGCACGATGGCCGGTTCCTCCAGCCTCTCCAGTGGCTGCGGGACGCCGGTGACACCCGCCGACCACAGAAGCAGCGACGGCGCGGACACCTCGTGGTCGCGGAAGTAGCCCAGTTCGTCCGCGATGGCCATGGTCTCGTCACCGAATCCGCAGACCGCTCTGACGCCTTCGAGAAGGGCCAGCACCCGGTCACCGTTGTGATCCAGGAAGTCGGCCATCGAGACATCCGAAAGAGCCCAGCTGCCCGTGGAGTTCACCGCACCGACCTCCACCACCCCACCGAGCGGCCCGAACACCTCACGAGCGAGCACACTCTCGGGAACCGGGAATGCTCGTCCTGTCAAAATCACTCGCCCCATTCTAGAATTGACCCATCATATGCTGGATTACCGCATCCCTTTGCGGGAGGGCCCGTGGGGAACCCGCATTCAGGATATCCAGCCCCTCCGGAGTGTTCACGAAATACTCAGGCTGCTTTCCGGCGGGCCCACTGTGCTCCCGCAAGACCGATTCGGCGAATGACTTGGGTACCTCGGTTCGCACAACCACCCCTTCGGGACCAGCATACTGAGTGGCTGCCCTGCTGAAATCATCCGTCAAGTACACGCCGGTGTCCGGCGTGTACTGGCGCTGCAAATCTCCCGAACTGCCCAGCGAGAATTTGTCACCGGTCCAGTTTTTCGAGCCATGGTAGAGGACGACGGTTTCCTCTTCGCATGACATGAGGCCCAGCGGGTCGATCTGCCGCCATGGATTGGTGACGTACCCATAGGGGTTCGGAGCAGGTGCCAGGCCGAGCGGGTCGAGCGATGTGTATCGCGCGGTCTCCGGATCGTAGTACCGGTGGAAGTTGTAGTGCAGACCGGACTCAAAGTCCTGGTACTGCCCGGGAAAACGCAGCGGTGTGTAAGCCTCGCACCCTCTCGGAGCAAAGGTCGCGCCCCATGTCGTCCGCCGTGCGCGCCAGGCCACCGAACCCTGGGGATCGACGAGTTCGGTGGGCGTTCCGACCAGGTCGGTGACGATCGCGAAGAACCGGGAGTCGATCTCCTCCTGGGTCGCCGGGTCGGTCAGCCGCTCGGTCTGCGTGAGGGGGCGTGGGCCGTCGTGGTCCCAGGTGAGGGTGACCGGGCGCGGTATCGCCGGGCCGTGGGTGGTCTGCTCGGCGAGGGTGGCCCCGTCCCAGGTGAAGTCCGTGCGCTCCACGACCGTACGGCCGTCGTCGCCGAGGCGTTCCTTGGCCGTTCGCCGGCCGAGGGGGTCGTAGAGGTAGCGCCAGACGGTGCCGTCCGGGGTCACCACGGAGGTGAGGCGGTCTTCGGCATCCCACGAGTACCGCCATATGTCGGGTTTCCGGGACAGCCTGGTCCTACGGCGCTCGACCACACGTCCGGCCACGTCATAGACGTAGCGGGTGGCGCCTGCCCGGTGCAGACGGGTTCCGGTGTAGGCCCGGTCGCCCGTCGCTCCTTCGGCTCCCGGGTATCCGGCCCAGGTGGCGGAGGCGATGTGCCCGGCCACGTCATAGACGTAGCTCTCCCTGCGGTCCCCGGCCTGGATGCCGCGTACCCGCCCCATGACGTCGATGTCCAGTGCGACCGGGCCGTCCAGCGCGTCCGTGATCCCCGTGAGATGGCCGTCCGGTCCGTAGGCGTAGCTGCGGCTCTGGACCAGCCGATCTCCCACGTCCCATCGCTGTTGGGAGGGCCGTCCGTTCGCGCCCCATGACTGGCTGAAACGCAGGGAGCCGTCGATCAGGCGGCTGATCTCCTGGCCTGCCGCGTCGTTCGCGAACTCGATGACGTGCCCGGAGCTGTCCAGGCCGATCGTGCGTCCGACGGCGTCGTAGCTGTACCGTGCCCGCGCTCCGGACGGCGTGCCGCGCTCGACGCGGCGCCCCGAGGCGTCGTACGCGGAGACCAGCGCCCGCCCGTCGACTCGCTCGACGACGGTCCGCCCGGCACGGTCACGCTCGAACCGGAGATCGCAGTCCGGGCCCGCGGCTCGGACGAGTCGGCCCATCGCGTCGTGCCCGTAGGTCGTCGTCTCACCGCCGACCGTCCTGGCGACAAGCCGGCCCATGACGTCGTAGGCGTAGTCGACGCTCTGTCCCGCCGGGTTCACCCGCCTGCCTACCCGGCCGACGGCATCGTGCTCGTACACCGTGCGCTGTTCGTCGAAGTCCGACTCGGCCACGAGGCGACCCGCGGCGTCGTACGTGTACCTCCAGTGCAGACCCAGCGGGCTGCTCACATCCGTGAGCCGGAGCGACGCGTCATAGTCGAACTCGTACCGGCCGCCGTCGGGGACGGTCTGTGCCGTCAGCAGATCGAAGGGACCGTATTCGAAGGTCGTCCGCGCACCGCCCGGTGCGGTGTGAGAGGTGCAGTTCCCCTCACCGTCGTAGCTCCAGCTCTCCTCCGAGCCATCCGGGGCGACCACCCGGGAGATCCGGCCCTCGGCCGTCCACCAGAGACTCGTGGTCCGCCCCAGCGGATCGGTGACTGCGCTGAGCCGGCCAAAGGCGTCGTAGGTGCGGGTTGAACGATCGCCCAAGGCGCTGACAGTCTCGACACGCAGGCCGGCCGGATCACACCGCACATGGGTCGTGGCACCGAGCGGGTCCGTGACCGACTCCAATGACCCACGGTCGTCGTACGTGAACCGGGTTTGACTCCCGTCGGGGGCGGTGGAAGACACCCGGTTGCCCCGGGTGTCGTAGCTGTGCTCCCAGAACGTCCCGTCCGGGAGACCTACCCGAACCGGCAGTTGGAGTGTGCCGTACTCCACCGTGATCGCACCGCCGTCAGGCAGCGCAACCCGCGTCGGCTTACCGACGGCGTTGTTCTCGTATCGGGTCACGGCCCCGAGCGCGTCAGTGCGCGAGAGCAGGTGATGATCTCGGTCGTATTCGGTACGGGTGGTGTTCCCGAGAGGATCGATCTCAGCGACGACCTGGGTGTCGTCGTTGACGACGAAGCGGGACACCGCGCCTTCCGCGGTGACATACGTGGTGATTCGACAGCCCGGCCAGGCGGGCTCCACGCTGTCGTACGCGAACGTCCCGGCGAGGTGTCCGGCCTCGCCTCGCTGTTCGACACACCGGTCACGGTCGTCGTAGGCGTACGAGTAACGGCTGCCGTTCCGGTCGGTCCACGAGGTGACGCGCAGACGCTCGTCGTAAGCGAATGTAAGGGCGCTGCCAGAGGAATCGACGACACCGGTGAGACCGCCGTCGGTGTACCCGTAGCCCCTCACCAGGACATCCGAGCCGTCCTCAGCCCCACCGACCAGGCTCATCGAGGTGACACGGCCTTCATCGGCCGTAAAGGCGAGGTGGTACCCGCCCGAGTGACGCATTGCCAGTGGCGTGCCGGCGGTGTCGTACTCGAAGGTAATGCGGTTGGTGTTGCGGTCGGCTATCTCGGTGATGTGTGCCGTGCCGTCAGCGAGCGGTGCGAAGCGGCGGGTGAGTCCGGTGTGCGGGTCCTCCACACGGTAGGTTCCGTCGGCTTCCCGGACGAGGGACAGCCTGGGTCCGGTGACGGGGAACCACGACCGGCTCTCGGCGTCCGCGACACGGTAGAGCAGCAGCATCCCGTCTTCCGTGACAAAGACGATCTCCCCATCGCCGATCTCCAGGCGCTGGTCCAGCGTGGAGGTCCAACCGGGACCGAACCACCAGCCGCATCGATATCCCGACGAGACCCTCCGGACGAATGCCAGGGGAAGGGTTCCGGGAAGGGAGACATCCGTCTCGGTGAGGAACATCTCGCCCGTCGCCACATCGACGGGGTCACCACACCCCTTGATTTTGGTCTTCAGCCGGTTGAAGGCACCCTTGGCACCGTCCTCCAACATGCCGCGGGCGTTCTTGCCCAGCCCGCGGACGGCGAGGCTCATGGCCTTCATGCCGCCGCGGAGGTTCTTCATCTCCTTAAGCCCCTTGGCGATCTTGCCGAGGCTGGTGATGCCCTTGCCGCCCGGTATGCAGTCCAGCGCGGCGAACGCCACGTCCCACAGCGACGCCTGGCCTTTGGAGTATTTGTAGAGCGTGTCCGCGAGCACGACGAGCGCGGCCACCAGCACGATCGCACCGAGGATCGGCCCGCCGATGATCATCGCGATGATCCCGACGACGGCGACGACGACCTTGCAGACGGTGACGATGGTGTCCCAGTTGTCCTCGAACCAGTGCCCGACGTCCTGCCACCAGTGCCGGTTCGGGATCCCCGCGTCCGAGGCCTCGTCGATCTTCCGCTTCGCCTCACCCGCCGCGTCATCACGCATCTTGCGGGCGTCCTCGGCCATCTTCTTCGCGGCGTCAAGGGCGCTCTGCGCGGTGGTGACGTCCGACTGGGCCTTGGTGTGCGCGGACTTGGCGCTCTGCACGTCCCGGGTGGCGGCCCGCACCTTGCCCTCGTCCGGCTGGTCGGCGTCCGACTTGCTGCCGGTGGGATCGTCCTTGTACTTGTCGGCTTCCTTCGTGGCCCGGGTGACCCAGGAATCGGCCGAGGAGAGCCGGGACTTGGCCGAGGACAGGTCCGACTGCGCCTCCTTCGCCTTGGCCAGGGCCTTGTCGGCCAGCGCCTGCGCCCGCTCCAGCTTCGGCCAGTAGTCCGCGAGGGCGTCCCCGCACATCTCGTAGGACTTCTTCAGCTTCTTCAGGTTCTTCGGAACGTCCTTGAACTGCTCCTTGAACACCTCGGCCGACTTGCCGGCCCACTGCAGGAGGGTGTCCTCACCGGCCATGCCCTTGACCAGACGCAGCGCGTCGGAGACGTCGTCGGCGAAGGAGTGCAGCTGCTGGGCGAGGGTGCGGACGCGCTGCGGGTCACCCGGAGTGGGGTCCCTGTCCAGGTCGAGTGGATGCCAGTCCGCCGGTCGGTACCCCGCCATGTCCCCGCAACCCCCGTCGCGTACGCCCCGTCAACAAGCCTGTGCACACGCGAACTTACAAGGAACGGCCGTTCGAGGTGAAGCCCGACGGCCGAGTCGGCCGTGCCGACACGGGCTCACCGTCGGCGTCCGCGCAAGGTCCGCTGGCCGTCCTGGATGGCGTCCACGGAGCGGAGCCACCAGTGCTCCACCGTGCCGCGCACGGTCACGTACACCCACCGGCGCTTGAACCACAGTGGCAGGTTCCGGAACGGCACGAAGGCGAGCGTGTCGTCGATCGCGTCCTCGGCCGGGCCGCCCGGCCTCTCGGCGCGCAGCGCCGCAAACAGCTCCGGGGTCAGCCGGCCGTTGAGCCGCGCCGCGGTACCTGCCGCGGTGAAGGCGTACCCCCGCTCGCCCTGGTCCGGGAGGTTCAGCACCCGCAGGATCCGAGGGGACACCTCCTCCAGCGGGCAGTGGAACGCCAGGCCGATCACCGCCGTGCCCAGGCGGGACTCGCCGCGTTCGAGGGCGGCGTCCCACTCCGCGGGGTCGTCAAGGCTCAGCAGGCCCTCGCCGGTCTCCCAGTCCAAGGAACCGGTCCGCTCAGTCCGCGAACCGGAACGTCGACGTGATCGCGTCGAAGATGTCGAAGAAGGAGTCGGCGAGGTCGAGGACCTGGCTGCTGCCGGCCACCAGCGCGACCTTGCCCTCCTGGCCGGGGACCGGGATGAAGGTCTGCATCAGGACCGCGCGGATCGTGCGGCCCAGGCTGTCCTCGGGGACCGGGATGTCCTCGATGCCGTAGGTGCGCGCTGCCGGGCCGACGCCGGGGATGTCCACGGTCGTGACCTTGCGCCAGGAGTCGCCCTCCCCGTGGGCCTCCTTGGGGGCGAGCTGGGCGGCGATGGCGGCCGGGTCGTTGGAGAGCGGTGCGCCCTCACGGGTGCGGCCGCCGACCAGCGAGACCGTGACCGATCCGGTGATCGGGGTGTCCCCGCCGAAGCTCTCCGCCATGCAGCCGCAGTACATCGCGCCGGACTTCCAGGCGTCGGCCGCGGACTTGCGCAGGAAGCCGACGTACGTGTCCCGGTACTGGGCCAGCTCCGGGTGCTGGGCGATGCGCTCGTTCACCATCCGCCGGATCGAGTCGTCCCGCGACTCCGGCCGCACGTCGAACTCCCACCACGACTCCGGCACCTTGATCCGGAAGCCGCCGCGCTCGATCGTGAGCGTCTCCATGTAGCGGGCCATGCTGTACGCCACCCCTCCCCCGATGATCTGATATACGGTGCGGCCCAGACTACGAGACGCGCGAACGGGGGACGGTCACGTGGGCAACGGCAAGAGCGATCTCGCCATACCGCTGAGCGAGCTTGAGGACTACGGACGCAAGCTGCGCTCCATCAAGGAACGCCTCAACCACACCAAGAAGATGTTCGAGTCCTACAAGGACGACGTCGGCAGCGGCACGGTCTACGACGCGCTCGACGACTTCGAGTCCAACTGGCACGACGGCCGCGAGGACATCACCAAGCAGATCGACTCCCTCGCCGACATGTCCGACACCGTGGTCCGCGAGTTCAAGAAGCTGGACGACGACCTCGCGAAGAAGGCGAAGGACGCGGTACGGCCGGAGGGTCAGCAGCAACCGCAGGGTGGCGGCGGGAACAAGGCGGAATAGCCGCGCCCCGGCGGACCGGCGCCGAGCAGTTCCTCCAGCGTCCCGTCGTACGACCGGAACCCCGCCTTGACCGGGTCCGGAGTGGGTGAGTCCGGGCGGAGCGTCGACGGCATGCGGGCGACTCGCCACATGCGGTGGACGTGGGACGGGGTGACATTGCCGGTCGGGTCGGCCAGGTCACAGGCGGCGGTGAGGATCTCGGTGACCTGGGGTGCGCCCGTGGCGGCGTCCGCCCCGGCATCGAGGGCCACTCCCACCAACCTGTCCAGGAACTCGGTCAGTTGGAGGTCTGCCGCCATGCGGCACATGCGGCGCACGACCGACGGCGCCGGGTCGTGGAGGCCCGCGATCCCCGTCACTCCGGCGGACCAGAGGACGAGGAGCGGCGCGGACAGGTCGTAGTCGCGGAAGTAGCCCGTCTCGTCGGCGGTCGCCTGGGCCTCCTCACGGTCGAAGGCGCAGAGCGAGCAGACGGCGGCGAAGAGGCGGTCCCACTCTCGCCGCCTGCCGTCCAGGAACGCGCCGACCGAGACGTCGGCGAACGACCAGGTGCCGGTGGCATTCAGCGCGCCCACGGCCACGACCGCCCCGAGCGGCGCGAACAGCTCGCGGGCGTACCTCACGCGCCGGTGGCGGCCGCGTGGGAGAGGAAGGCCGTCCAGGTGGCGGGCGGGAAGGTGAGGTGGGGGCCGCGGGAGGGGGTCGCGGTGTTCTTGGAGTCGCGGATGTGAACGGTGGTGGGGCCGGTGGCGACTTCGACACAGGAGTCGCCTTCGCTGCCGCTGCTGTAGCTGCTCTTGAACCACGTCAGACCGGAGGCGTCCTCGGCCGTGGTCTTGCGGATCATGTCTCCCCCAGCAGTTGTTCGATGAAGGCCGTCGACTCACGTGGCGTGAGCGCCTGCGCCCGGATGATGCCGTACCGCAGTTCAAGGATACGGAGCTGCTTCGCATCGGACACCGGTCGGCCGTTGGCCACTGCCGGCGAACGCCCCACCGCCGAGCCGTCCTCGGACTTCAGCACCTCGATTCCGCCATCGACCCCGGCGTGCTCCTCACGGTCCATCGGCATCACCTGAAGCTCGACGTTCCGCAACTGCGCGGCCTCCAGCAGGTGTTCCAGCTGCTGACGGAGCACCGCCCGCCCGCCGAGCGGACGCCGCAGCGTCCACTCCTCCAGGACGAAGCTGAGTTCGGGCGCCGGGTCCCGCTCGAAGACGGCCTTGCGGGCCACCCGCGCGGCGATGAACCGCTCCACCTCGTCCCCGGTGTACGCCGGGCGACGCATCAGGAGCAGCCCGCGCGCGTATTCGGGTGTCTGCAGCAAGCCGTGGACGTTGAGCGGGTCGTAGAGCTGGAGCTCGACCGCCCTCGCCTCAAGCTGCGCCAGGTCCCGCACCTTCTTGGGGTACCGGACCCGCCGTACGTCCTCCTTCATCGCCGAGAGCAGCCCTTCCGCCCCCAGCACCTCGTCCGCCTTGTCCAGATACTCCGGCCGGGGAATCCGCTTCCCACCTTCGATCTTGTAGACCATGTCCTCGCCGTACCCGACCGCCACCCCGAACTCGGCGGCCCGCATCCCCACCGCCTCCCGCCGCAGCTTCAGCTGCCGCCCGACGGTCGCGATGACCGCGACACCCCAGTCGTCATCGGGATCCACCTCCCAACCCGGCTCGTCCGCCTCGTGCTTGAGCCGCGCCACCGCGCCGTCCACACTCATCCCGCACCCCTCCGCCGTACGACCGTGCCTCGACGACGCCCTACCCGTACGCCCGTGTCCGACAGCCCGGACAGCACCGGACAAGCAGCGGACAGTGACCGTACGCAACGGCTCCGTCACTGTTCACGGTAGGCACGCGCGGCCACGCTGAGTGATGTGAACCAGGAAATCTCCACCCCCCTCGACTGCCCGATCCGCAACTTCAGCGTGCTGCTGTCACCCACCCGCAGAGGAGCCCGGCTGGCGCGGCTGCTGGCGACCGAGCAACTGCGGTCGTGGGGGCTGCCGTCGGAGGACGCGGCGCACGTCGTCGCGGAACTGGCGGCCAACGCGGCGACACACGGGCGGACGGCGGGCCGTGGATTCCGGCTGCTGATGTACGTCGTCGGGAACACCGTCCGCATCGAGGTGACGGACACCTGCGAGGAGCGCGGCCCCCGCCTGCACCTCCCCTCCGGGGAGGACGAGAACGGCCGCGGACTGGTGATCGTCGAGGCCCTCGCCGACCGCTGGGGCGTCTCCCTCGGACCCCGCCCCCGCAAGACCGTCTGGGCCGAACTGACCGTCACGCGATCCGCCGCGAGACGGTGACGCCCGCCGCCAAGTACTTGAAAACCCCAGGGAAATCCCCCTCCCCAACCCCACCCGCCTCCCCGCCGCCGCCTGTCACTCTCCGGAGTGAACATGGCCAACTGGGCTGAATTCGGTGCCGGTTGCCCGGCATATGCTCGCCGCGACACACCGGGTGACCGTGCGAGCACGCAGACGGCCACCCCCGCACAGACGACGGCCCCCGGCCGGGACTAGCGATCCCGATCGAGGGCCTGACCACCTAGGAAGCCACAACCTTCCCGATGGATACAGAGCACACTGGCGCGCCCTCGCGCGCCCGGTCAGCCGTTCCCGCGGCGAACCCCTCGTACGGGGTGACCCACGTCAACGTCCGGCTCACCACGCGGTACACGGTGGTCGACAACCGCCTTCTCCAGCACCGCGAACTCTCCTGAAGGGCCTGCAGGCCGACGACGAAGACACCGCGAGCATCTCCATCGAGCTCACCGAACAAGGCCTGGGCAAGACACCGGCCGCGGACCTCTGGAGGCACCTCATGGCCGTCGACCTCTCCATCTTCCAGTCCGAGACGGCCCAGGCCTTGCGCGCCGAAGGCCTCTCCAACGGCCTCTCCGAAGCCCTCCTCGTCGTCCTCGCCGGACGCGGCGTCCACATCAGCGACGAAGCCCGCCGACGCATCACCACCTGCGACGACCACGACACCCTCACCACCTGGCTCACCCGCGCCGCCACCGCCACCACCACGGCCGAGCTCTTCGCCCACGCGGAAGGCTGAGCGGGCCGTCCCCCATTCCGTTCTCCCGTGGACGGCCCCCTCCGGGGCACGAGATGTCGGTGCTCCGCGGCGCCCGGCAGGTGCTGAAGCGGGACCGGCCGACCCTGGTGATGGAGGCCTTGGCCGACGCCGACCGCAAGGACCTCGTCGCCGACTTCGAACCCCTCGGCTACGACGTCCGCTGGATCGCCGAGCACGACGGCGCTCTGGTGCCCTGAAACGAGCCCCGGCCACCGCACACCCGCAACCTGCTCTTCGCTCCACGCGACTGAGCCCTGACCGCACCGCACTGAGGCTGTCCCCACCCCCGACCCACCCGTCCGCCGGATGGTCGGGATCCCTCGGCGTCCTGCACCGTGAGGTGCTGTCAGACCCGGCCGGTAGCCTCCCGCCATGACGACCCGTACGACGCCGCCCCGCCCCCTGGACATCACCGCGGTCTTCCCCGAACTGGCCCCGCTCGCCCGCACCGCCATCCGCCTGCATCCCCGCGCCGGTGCGCCCACCGCAGCCGGCAGTTCCGTCGGCGGGCCCCTGCTGTGGCCGGCCGAGGAGCCGTGGCCGACCTGTCCGGAGCATGCGGGTCCCTGGCAGCGCGGTGTGGCGCCGGACGATGTCCACGCCGGCCGGCGCGTCCTGCGCGAGGCCTGGGCCCGGCCGCGCGCCGAGGGCGCCGACCTGCTGACCGCGGAGGAGCGCGCGCTGGTCGACCGGGGGACCACGCCGTACCGGGCAGCCTTGGACGGGCCGGTGCCGCTGGTGCCGGTCGCGCAGATACGTGCCGCTGATGTGCCGGCGCTGCCCCGGCCCGAGGGCGCCGATCTGCTCCAGGTGCTGTGGTGCGCCTTCGACCATCCCGAGGACGACTACGCACCGAGGGTCGAGCTGCGTTGGCGCCGGGCCGCCGATGTCGTGACCGCGCTCGCCGCTCCCCCGCGGCCCGCCGTCATCGGCAGCGACGACTATCTGCCCGAGCCGTGTGTGCTGCACCCCGAGACCGTCACCGAGTACCCGGCCCCGCACGAGCTGCCTCAGGAACTGGCGGACCGGATCCACGAGTGGGAGGAGGGCACCGAGGGCGAGGACGAGGAGCCGGAGGTCTGCTACCAGTACGACCTGGCCGTCGCCCCGGGATGGAAGCTCGGGGGACACGCGCCCTGGAGTTTCTCCGACCCGTTCCCCATGGCCTGCGCCGAGTGCGGCGCCGGGGTGCGGCCCCTGCTCACGATCGACGGCACCGAGTGGGACGGCGGCAGCGGCAGCTGGGCGCCGGTCGAGGACGCGGGATACACCGGCTACCACTCCCTCGGACCGGCGATGGACACGCAGATCACCATCGGGCGCGGCTACAGCCTCCAGGTCTACGTGTGCGAGGCGTCGTACGACCATCCACCCGTGCAGAACATGCAGTGAGTCCCTGCCGAGACAGCGAAGAGGCCCGTACGACCGGAGTCGTACGGGCCTCTTCAGACCTGCCTGGTCAGCCCTTGCGGGCCGAGATCACTTGTTGATCTTGGTGACCTGGCCGGCGCCGACCGTGCGGCCACCCTCGCGGATGGCGAACTTCAGGCCCTCTTCCATGGCGACGGGCTGGATGAGCTCCACCTTCATCTCGGTGTTGTCACCCGGCATGACCATCTCGGTGCCCTCGGGGAGGGTCACGACGCCGGTCACGTCCGTCGTACGGAAGTAGAACTGCGGACGGTAGTTGTTGAAGAACGGCGTGTGGCGGCCACCCTCGTCCTTGGAGAGGATGTAGGCCTGCGCCTCGAACTCGGTGTGCGGGGTGACCGAGCCCGGCTTGATGATGACCTGGCCGCGCTCGACGTCCTCGCGCTTGATGCCACGGAGGAGCAGACCGACGTTCTCACCGGCCTGGCCCTCGTCGAGCAGCTTGCGGAACATCTCGATGCCGGTGACCGTGGTGGTGGTCTTCTCGGTCTTGATGCCGATGATGTCGACGGTCTCGTTGACCTTGAGGACACCACGCTCGATACGACCGGTGACGACGGTGCCACGACCGGTGATCGTGAAGACGTCCTCGATCGGCATCAGGAACGGCTTGTCGACGTCACGCTCGGGCTGCGGGATGGCCTCGTCGACGGCGGACATCAGGTCCAGGACGGACTGGGTCCACTGGGCGTCGCCCTCGAGCGCCTTGAGCGCCGAGACCTTGACGACCGGGACGTCGTCGCCCGGGAACTCGTACTCGGAGAGGAGCTCACGGACCTCGAGCTCGACGAGCTCCAGGATCTCCTCGTCGTCCACCATGTCGGCCTTGTTCAGGGCGACGACGATGTACGGAACGCCGACCTGGCGGGCCAGGAGCACGTGCTCCTTGGTCTGCGGCATCGGGCCGTCGGTGGCGGCCACGACCAGGATCGCGCCGTCCATCTGCGCGGCACCCGTGATCATGTTCTTGATGTAGTCCGCGTGACCGGGGCAGTCGACGTGCGCGTAGTGACGGGTCTCCGTCTGGTACTCGACGTGCGCGATGGAGATGGTGATACCGCGCTGACGCTCCTCGGGCGCCTTGTCGATGTTGTCGAACGCGGTCGCCTCGTTCAGGTCCGGGTACGCGTCGTGCAGCACCTTGGTAATGGCGGCCGTGAGGGTCGTCTTACCGTGGTCGATGTGACCGATGGTGCCGATGTTGACGTGCGGCTTAGTCCGCTCGAACTTCGCCTTCGCCACTGGGGTCCTCCTGGGAGTGGTTCTGTACGCCTGGGTTCAGTCGGCGCCAGGTGATCTTTGCTGTTGGGTCCCGGGCCCCGGGCCGTACCGCCACGAATGTGGAGGAACGACCCGTGAGGCTCCGGGGTCAAGCCTAAGGCGTGTGTGCGCGCCGCGTTAAACGCGGTACTTACTCGCCCTTGGCCTTCGCGATGATCTCCTCGGCGACGTTCCGCGGAACCTCGGCGTAGGAGTCGAACTGCATGGAGTAGCTGGCCCGGCCGGACGTCTTGCTGCGCAGGTCGCCGACGTAACCGAACATCTCCGAGAGGGGCACGAGGCCCTTCACGACGCGGGCACCGGCCCGCTCCTCCATGGCCTGGATCTGACCACGGCGGGAGTTGATGTCGCCGATGACCTCACCCATGTAGTCCTCGGGCGTGGTGACCTCGACGGCCATCATCGGCTCAAGGAGCACGGGGGACGCCTTGCGCGCGGCCTCCTTGAAGGCCTGCGAACCGGCGATCTTGAAGGCGAGCTCGGAGGAGTCGACCTCGTGGTAGGCACCGTCGTGCAGGATCACGCGGACACCGGTCATCTCGTAACCGGCGAGGATGCCGAACTGCATGGCCTCCTGCGCACCGGCGTCCACCGAAGGGATGTACTCCTTCGGGATGCGGCCACCGGTCACCTTGTTCACGAACTCGTACGACGTGTCGCCACCCTCGAGCGGCTCGATGCCGATCTGCACCTTCGCGAACTGACCGGTACCACCGGTCTGCTTCTTGTGGGTGTAGTCGACGCGCTCGACGGCCTTGCGGATCGTCTCGCGGTAGGCCACCTGCGGCTTGCCGACGTTGGCCTCGACCTTGAACTCACGGCGCATACGGTCGACCAGCACCTCGAGGTGCAGCTCGCCCATGCCGCCGATGATGGTCTGGCCGGTCTCCTCGTCCGAGTGGACCTGGAAGGACGGGTCCTCCTCGGCCAGGCGCTGGATCGCGACGCCCAGCTTCTCCTGGTCGCCCTTCGACTTGGGCTCGATGGCGACCTGGATGACCGGCGCCGGGAAGTCCATGGACTCCAGGATCACCGGCTGCTTGTCGTCGCACAGCGTCTCACCGGTCGTGGTCTGCTTGAGACCCATGACGGCGATGATGTCGCCGGCGCCCACCGACTCGATCTCCTCACGCTTGTTCGCGTGCATGCGGTAGATCTTGCCGATGCGCTCCTTCTTGCCCTTGACGGAGTTCAGCACGGCGGTGCCGGACTCCAGGCGGCCCGAGTAGACCCGGACGAAGGTGAGTTTGCCGAGGTGCGGGTCGCTCATGATCTTGAACGCCAGCGCGGACAGCGGCTCGTCGTCGGACGGCTTGCGCTTGACGACCTCCTCCGGGTCGTTCACGGCGTGGCCCTCGATGGCCTCGACGTCGAGCGGGGAGGGGAGGTAGCGCACGACCGCGTCGAGCAGGGGCTGAACGCCCTTGTTCTTGAACGCGGTACCGCAGAACACCGGGGTGACGGTGGTGCCGTCGGACTTGCCGGACGCGATGGTGATACGACGGATCGCGGCGTACAGCTGCTCCTCGGAGGGCTCCTCGCCCTCCAGGTACAGCTCCATGATCTCTTCGTCGTTCTCGGCCACGGCCTCCAGCAGCTTGCCGCGGTACTCCTCGGCAGCCTCGGTGTGGGTGGCCGGGATGTCGACGACGTCGTACATCTCGCCCTTGGTGGCCTCGGCGGACCACACGAGCGCCTTCATGCGGACGAGGTCCACGACGCCCTGGAAGTCGGCCTCGGCACCGATCGGGAGCTGCATGACGATCGGCTGAGCGCCCAGGCGGTCAGAGATCATGTCGACGCAGCGGTGGAACTCGGCACCGGTCCGGTCGAGCTTGTTGACGAAGCAGATACGCGGAACGCCGTAGCGGTCCGCCTGACGCCACACCGTCTCGGACTGCGGCTCGACACCGGCGACGCCGTCGAACACCGTCACGGCACCGTCGAGCACGCGCAGCGAACGCTCCACCTCTACGGTGAAGTCGACGTGGCCCGGGGTGTCGATGATGTTGATGGTGTGGTCGACGTCTTCCAGCGGCCAGTGACAGGTGGTGGCAGCAGAGGTGATCGTGATGCCACGCTCCTGCTCCTGCTCCATCCAGTCCATGGTGGCAGCGCCGTCGTGGACCTCACCGATCTTGTACGACACACCGGTGTAGAACAGGATCCGCTCGGTGGTGGTCGTCTTGCCCGCGTCGATGTGGGCCATGATCCCGATGTTGCGGACCTTGGCCAGGTCAAGTGAAGTGGTAGCCATAAGGCTTCGGTCTTCTCTCGGTCTCGATGGGGGTAGCGACTACCAGCGGTAGTGCGCGAAGGCCTTGTTGGACTCGGCCATCTTGTGCGTGTCCTCGCGCTTCTTGACGGCCGCACCGAGGCCGTTGGACGCGTCGAGAAGCTCGTTGAGCAGGCGCTCGGTCATGGTCTTCTCGCGACGGGCGCGGGAGTAGCCGACCAGCCAGCGCAGCGCCAGGGTGTTGGCACGGCCGGGCTTGACCTCGACCGGGACCTGGTAGGTGGCGCCACCGACACGGCGGGACTTGACCTCAAGCGTCGGCTTGATGTTCTCGAGGGCGCGCTTGAGCGTGATGACCGGGTCGTTGCCGGTCTTGTCGCGCAGGCCCTCCATGGCGCCGTAAACGATCCGCTCGGCAGTCGAGCGCTTGCCGTTCAGCAGCACCTTGTTGATCAGGGAGGTCACCAGAGGGGAGCCGTAAACCGGGTCGATGATGACCGGGCGCTTCGGGGCGGGGCCCTTACGAGGCATTCTTACTTCTCCTTCTTGGCGCCGTAGCGGCTGCGGGCCTGCTTGCGGTTCTTGACACCCTGGGTGTCGAGCGAGCCACGGATGATCTTGTAGCGAACACCCGGCAGGTCCTTCACACGGCCGCCGCGCACGAGCACGATGGAGTGCTCCTGCAGGTTGTGTCCCTCACCCGGAATGTAAGCGGTGACCTCGATCCCGCTGGTCAGACGCACACGCGCGACCTTACGCAGGGCCGAGTTCGGCTTCTTCGGGGTGGTCGTGAACACACGCGTGCAGACGCCGCGACGCTGAGGGGAACCCTCGAGTGCGGGCGTCTTGTTCTTCTCGACCTTGTCCTGCCGGCCCTTGCGGACCAGCTGCTGGATCGTAGGCACTACTTCTCCGGTTTCTGTGTGCCGATTGGTGAAGCTAACCTGGAACGTCGCCGACCCACGCGGTCGGGTGTGTCGGATTCCGCGAACTCCTGCCGCGAGGCAGAAGGGGGCGCGGATCGCGGTGGCCACTTCGTCACTCCGGTGCGGTTTGAAGGCACGCACGAGGGTCAGGGCACACCCCAGGCACAAGGTCTGAGCGTACCCAGCGCAATCACTCCGGTCAAAACAAAAGAAGCGGGACCGGTTGCGGGGGACCTGAACTGGGGTTTTGGGCCGCCTTCCGATATACCACGAAGACGAACGACACGCGAACGGAGAGCGGCGCAGGCTGACGCCGATCGGATTCACGGCTGTGCGACGCTGATCGGATCTTCTGATCGCCGGTCGCCTCAGCGCCCCCTTGGGGGCGCGAGGAACTGCGCGACCAGCCACGATGGACCCGCAGCCGCCCGAAGACCACGCGCGGCACTGCGCACGGCGCGCTTTTCCTGGGGGGCAGCACACGCATGAGCACAGCTCAGAGCAACACCGCGCCGAACGTCACGACACCGCGTCGTCCCCTTCGTCTCCCCCTTCGCCTCCCTCCGGCCGCCCGCCCCTACCTCCCGCCCCTCGCCCTCTACGGCGCCGCCAAGCTCACCGGCCTCCTCGTCTTCGCCTGGCTGCTGACGTCCGCCGGCGACTACCGGACCAAGGACCCCCGCTTCGGCGGCGGTGCCCACTGGTGGGACGTCCTGTCCACCTGGGACGGCTGGTGGTACCTCCAGGTCGCGCAGAAGGGCTACCACCCCGAGCCCCTCCGGCCCCTCGCCCCCGGCGGCCAGTTCAGCGCGGAGCAGAACTCGGTCGCGTTCTTCCCCCTCTACCCCGGTCTGGTCCGAGTGGTCTCGGAGATCACCGGCATCGGCCTCTACGGCTCCGCGATCCTCGTCTCGGTCCTCTGTTCCTTCGTCGCGGCGGCCGGCATCTACGCGGTGGTCTCGCTGCTCGCCGGCGCCCGCGCCGGCACCATCGCGGCCGGCCTGTGGGCGGTGGCCCCCGCCGCCGGCGTCGAGTGGGCGGTCTACACGGAGTCCCTGTTCGTGGCGATCGCCGCCTGGACCTGTCACGCCGTGATGAGACGCCGCTGGGTGGCGGCGGGCCTGCTCGCCTTCCTGTCCGGCCTGAGCCGTCCCACGGCGGCCGTACGATCGGTGCGGTCGGCCTGGCCGCCCTGGTGACGCTGGTGCGCCGGGACAGCCGGCGCGAGCAGGGCGTCGCGGCCCCGCTGTACGCGGCGGTCGCCGCCCCCCTCGGCCTGCTCACCTACATCGCCTGGGTCGGCTGGTCCATGGGCAGCCCGGGCGCGTACTTCTCGCTCCAGCACCAGGCCTGGGCGCACTACTTCGACTTCGGCGCGTACACCCTGGACGTGCTGCGGAACGTGGCCGTGGGGCACGGCGACTACCTCTTCGCCTACCCGGTCCCGGACCTGATCGCCGTGCAGGTGGTGGTGGCGCTGCCGTTCCTCGTCGCACTCCTGCTCCGGAAACGGCCACCGCTGGTGCTGACGGCGTACACCCTCGCCTCGATCGTGACGATCCTCGGCACCCAGCAGATGTTCGGCAACACCCCGCGCTACCTGCTCCCCGTCTTCCCACTGCTGCTGGCACCGGCGGCGGCGCTGGCACGGCTGCGGTGGCCGGCCCTGGTGGTGTTCTTCTCCACTGCGGCCGTGGCCTCGGGGTGGTACGCGCATTACGTGATCTTCGAGCTGGGCATTCCGTAGCGAGGGGGACGGCCCGCCCGACCGGTGTGGGCGGGAACACCGATCTCGAACGCAAATCTCATTGATTCGGTGCAGCTTCCGTTGGTGAATTCAAGGCCTGTCCAGGATCACCCCGACCGAACCGGGCTTCGACGACACCGGACCCCTTTTCATCAATACGCCAGGATTCCGCGCCGCTACACGCAACTCCTCGATGACGCACGAGGTCACAGGCGCCATCGACCGCGACGGCCGACCGACTCTGCGGCCGCCTCGCACGCCGTCACGCCCAAGAGCGCGCATGCGCGAATGAATCACGGAATCCTTTCGATTCCGCCTTCATCGGTAAGGACTGACAGTCAGTTTCCGGGACGTTTGCGCGCGCAATTAAGACGCCAACTGGGCCGCCCGTGGCGCCGGTGTTCGGCAGACTCGGCATCCTGGTCGACAACGCACATGGGCTGCCACCACACGCCGAAGGGCGGTCACCCCGTACGAAACGGGGTGACCGCCCTTCAGAACCACTCTCCTACTGGTTGTACGGACCGTAGTCGTAGTCCTCCAGCGGGACGGCCTGGCCGGAGCCGGTGCCGAACGGCGAGTAGTCGATGTCGTCGTAGCCGACGGCCGAGTACATCGCGGCCTTCGCCTCCTCGGTCGGCTCGACCCGGATGTTGCGGTAGCGGGACAGACCCGTACCGGCCGGGATGAGCTTACCGATGATGACGTTCTCCTTGAGGCCGATGAGGCTGTCGGACTTGGCGTTGATCGCCGCGTCCGTCAGGACTCGGGTCGTCTCCTGGAAGGAGGCGGCCGACAGCCAGGACTCCGTCGCCAGCGAGGCCTTGGTGATACCCATGAGCTGCGGACGACCCGAAGCCGGGTGACCGCCCTCCTGGACCACACGACGGTTCTCGTGCTCGAACTTCGAGCGCTCGACCAGCTCGCCGGGCAGCAGCTCGGCGTCACCGGACTCGATGATCGTCACACGGCGCAGCATCTGCCGGATGATGATCTCGATGTGCTTGTCGTGGATCGACACACCCTGCGAGTTGTACACCTTCTGGACCTCGCCGACCAGGTGGACCTGGACGGCACGCTGACCCAGGATGCGCAGCACGTCGTGCGGGTTGGTGGCACCCACGGTGAGCTTCTGGCCCACCTCGACGTGCTCGCCCTCGCTGACCAGGAGACGGGCACGCTTCGAGATGGGGTAGGCCATCTCGTCGCTGCCGTCGTCCGGGGTGACGACGATCTTCTTGGTCTTCTCGGTCTCCTCGATCCGCACGCGGCCCTGGGCCTCGGAGATCGGGGCGACACCCTTCGGGGTACGGGCCTCGAAGAGCTCGACGACACGCGGCAGACCCTGGGTGATGTCGTCACCGGCCACACCACCGGTGTGGAAGGTACGCATCGTCAGCTGGGTACCGGGCTCACCGATGGACTGGGCGGCGATGATGCCGACCGCCTCACCGATGTCGACCAGCTTGCCGGTGGCCAGGGAGCGGCCGTAGCACATGGCGCAGGTGCCGACGGCGGACTCGCAGGTCAGGACCGAACGGGTCTTGACCTCCGCGACGCCACGGGCCACCAGCTCGTCGATGAGCACGTCACCGAGGTCGGTGCCGGCCGGGGCCAGGACCTGACCGTCGACCACGATGTCCTCGGCGAGGCAGCGCGCGTACACGGACGTCTCGACGTTGTCCGCCTTGCGCAGCACGCCGTCCGCGCCGACCTCCGCGATGTGCAGCTTGAGGCCGCGCTCGGTGCCGCAGTCCTCCTCGCGGATGATGACGTCCTGGGAGACGTCGACCAGACGACGGGTGAGGTAACCCGAGTCGGCGGTACGCAGGGCGGTGTCCGCCAGACCCTTACGGGCACCGTGAGTGGAGATGAAGTACTCCAGCACGGACAGGCCCTCACGGAACGACGCCTTGATCGGACGCGGGATCGTCTCGTTCTTCGCGTTCGACACCAGACCACGCATACCGGCGATCTGACGCATCTGCATCATGTTGCCTCGTGCACCCGAGTTCACCATCATGAAGATCGGGTTGGTCTTCGGGAAGTTGTCGTTCATCGCCTCGGCGACCTCGTTGGTCGCCTGGGTCCAGATCTGGATGAGCTCCTGCGTGCGCTCGTCCTTGGTGATCAGACCGCGCTCGTACTGCTTCTGGACCTTCTCGTCCTTGGCCTCGTACCCGGCGACGATCGCCTTCTTCGCCTCGGGCACGACGACGTCGGAGATGGCGACGGTGACGCCGGAACGGGTCGCCCAGTAGAAGCCGGACGCCTTCAGGTTGTCGAGCGTCGCCGCCACGATGACCTTCGGGTACCGCTCGGCGAGGTCGTTGACGATCTCGGAGAGCTGCTTCTTGCCGACCTCGTAGTCGACGAACGGGTAGTCCTCGGGCAGCAGCTCGTTGAAGAGCGCACGGCCGAGCGTGGTCTTCAGACGGAAGCTGTCACCGGTCTGGTACTCCGGCTCGCCCTCTTCCGCGGCCGGCGGGGTCCAGCCGCGCGGCGGGATGGTGCCCACCGGGAAGCGGATGTCGATCTTCGACTGGAGCGAGAGCTCGCCGGCGTCGAAGGCCATGATCGCCTCGGCCGCCGAGCCGAAGGCACGGCCCTCGCCCTTGACGTTGCGCATCTCGCTGTCGGTCGTCAGGAAGAACAGACCGAGGACCATGTCCTGGGTCGGCATCGTCACCGGACGGCCGTCGGCGGGCTTGAGGATGTTGTTCGAGGACAGCATCAGGATGCGGGCCTCGGCCTGTGCCTCCGCGGACAGCGGCAGGTGCACGGCCATCTGGTCACCGTCGAAGTCCGCGTTGAACGCGGTGCAGACGAGCGGGTGGATCTGGATGGCCTTGCCCTCGACCAGCTGCGGCTCGAAGGCCTGGATGCCGAGGCGGTGCAGGGTGGGCGCACGGTTCAGCAGCACCGGGTGCTCGGCGATGACCTCTTCGAGGACGTCGTACACGACGGTGCGGCCGCGCTCCACCATGCGCTTGGCGGACTTGATGTTCTGCGCGTGGTTCAGGTCGACCAGGCGCTTCATCACGAACGGCTTGAAGAGCTCCAGCGCCATGGCCTTGGGCAGACCGCACTGGTGCAGCTTCAGCTGCGGGCCGACGACGATGACGGAACGCGCCGAGTAGTCGACTCGCTTGCCGAGCAGGTTCTGACGGAAACGACCCTGCTTGCCCTTCAGCATGTCGCTGAGGGACTTCAGCGGACGGTTGCCGGGGCCCGTGACCGGGCGACCACGACGGCCGTTGTCGAAGAGGGCGTCCACGGCCTCCTGGAGCATGCGCTTCTCGTTGTTCACGATGATCTCGGGCGCGCCGAGGTCGAGAAGCCGCTTCAGGCGGTTGTTGCGGTTGATCACACGGCGGTACAGGTCGTTCAGGTCGGAGGTCGCGAAGCGGCCACCGTCCAGCTGCACCATCGGGCGGAGGTCCGGCGGGATGACCGGCACGCAGTCGAGCACCATGCCCTTGGGGCTGTTGCTGGTCTGCAGGAACGCCGAGACGACCTTGAGGCGCTTGAGCGCACGGGTCTTCTTCTGGCCCTTGCCGGTGCGGATGATCTCGCGGAGCTTCTCGGCCTCCTCGTCGAGGTCGAAGGACTCCAGGCGCTTCTGCAGCGCCGCGGCACCCATCGAGCCGTCGAAGTACGTGCCGAAGCGGTCCCGCAGCTCGCGGTAGAGCAGCTCGTCGCCCTCCAGGTCCTGGACCTTGAGGTTCTTGAAGCGGGTCCACACCTCGTCGAGGCGGTCGATCTCGCGCTGCGAACGGTCGCGCAGCTGCTTCATCTCACGCTCGGCACCCTCGCGCACCTTGCGGCGCACGTCGGCCTTGGCGCCCTCGGCCTCCAGCTCGGCCAGGTCGCTCTCGAGCTTCTTGGCGCGGGCCTCCAGGTCGGAGTCGCGGCGGTTCTCGATCTGCTGGCGCTCCACGGAGACGTGCGCCTCCAGGGAGGGCAGGTCGCGGGTACGGCGCTCCTCGTCGACGAACGTGATCATGTACGCCGCGAAGTAGATGACCTTCTCGAGGTCCTTGGGCGCCAGGTCCAGCAGGTAGCCGAGGCGCGACGGGACACCCTTGAAGTACCAGATGTGCGTGACGGGCGCGGCCAGCTCGATGTGGCCCATCCGCTCACGGCGCACCTTGGCGCGGGTCACCTCGACGCCGCAGCGCTCACAGATGATGCCCTTGAAGCGGACACGCTTGTACTTGCCGCAGTAGCACTCCCAGTCCCGGGTGGGGCCGAAGATCTTCTCGCAGAAGAGCCCGTCCTTTTCCGGCTTGAGGGTGCGGTAGTTGATCGTCTCGGGCTTCTTGACCTCGCCGTGGCTCCACTGACGGATGTCGTCAGCCGTGGCCAGGCCGATCCGGAGCTCATCGAAGAAGTTGACGTCGAGCACTATGCGTCAATCCCTCTCAGGGTTGTAAGTCTGTGGTCTGAAACGGGGGCCTGGGGGTCGGCGGGGCCCTGGTTCCTCAGGGCCCGCCGGACTCCCGTCAGACCTCTTCGACGCTGCTCGGCTCGCGCCGGGACAGGTCGATGCCGAGCTCCTCCGCAGCGCGGAAGACGTCCTCGTCGGTGTCACGCATCTCGATGGACATACCGTCGCTGGACAGCACCTCCACGTTCAGGCAGAGCGACTGCATCTCCTTGATGAGCACCTTGAAGGACTCGGGGATGCCGGGCTCGGGGATGTTCTCGCCCTTGACGATGGCCTCGTAGACCTTCACGCGGCCGGTGACGTCGTCGGACTTGATGGTCAGCAGCTCCTGGAGGGCGTACGCGGCGCCGTAAGCCTCCAGCGCCCACACCTCCATCTCGCCGAACCGCTGGCCACCGAACTGGGCCTTACCACCCAGCGGCTGCTGGGTGATCATCGAGTACGGGCCGGTCGAACGGGCGTGCAGCTTGTCGTCGACCAGGTGGTGGAGCTTGAGGATGTACATGTAGCCGATGGAGATCGGGTCCGGGAACGGCTCACCGGAGCGGCCGTCGAACAGCCGCGCCTTGCCGGTCGGCTGCACCAGGCGGTCGCCGTCGCGGTTCGGGATGGTGTGCTGCAGCAGACCCGCCAGCTCGTCCTCGCGGGCACCGTCGAAGACCGGGGTCGCGACGTTGGTGCGCGGGGCGACCTGGTCGGCGCCGATGGCCTGGAGCCGCTGGGCCCAGTCGTCGGCGAGACCGGAGACGTCCCAGCCGCGGCTGGCGAGCCAGCCGAGGTGGATCTCCAGGACCTGTCCCGGGTTCATTCGGGACGGCACACCCAGCGGGTTGAGGATGATGTCGACCGGGGTGCCGTCCTCCAGGAACGGCATGTCCTCGATCGGCAGGATCTTGGAGATGACACCCTTGTTGCCGTGCCGGCCGGCGAGCTTGTCACCGTCGGTGATCTTGCGCTTCTGCGCGACGTAGACGCGGACCAGCTGGTTCACGCCCGGCGGCAGCTCGTCGCCCTCCTCGCGGTCGAAGACGCGGACGCCGATGACCTTGCCGGTCTCGCCGTGCGGCACCTTCAGCGAGGTGTCACGGACCTCACGGGCCTTCTCACCGAAGATCGCGCGCAGCAGGCGCTCCTCCGGCGTCAGCTCGGTCTCGCCCTTCGGGGTGACCTTGCCGACCAGGATGTCGCCGGCGATGACCTCGGCGCCGATGCGGATGATGCCGCGCTCGTCGAGGTCGGCGAGGACCTCCTCGGAGACGTTCGGGATGTCCCGGGTGATCTCCTCGGGGCCGAGCTTGGTGTCACGGGCGTCGACCTCGTGCTCCTCGATGTGGATCGAGGAGAGGACGTCGTCCTGCACGAGGCGCTGCGACAGGATGATCGCGTCCTCGTAGTTGTGACCCTCCCACGGCATGAACGCCACGAGCAGGTTCTTGCCGAGCGCCATCTCGCCGTTCTGGGTGGCGGGACCGTCGGCGAGGACCTGGCCCTCGACGACCCGGTCGCCCTCCAGCACGATGACCTTCTGGTTGACCGAGGTGCCCTGGTTGGACCGGGCGAACTTGGCCAGGCGGTACGTGATGTACGTGCCGTCGTCGTTGGCGGTGGTGATGTAGTCCGCGGAGACCTCCTGGACCACACCGGCCTTCTCGGCCTTGACCACGTCGCCGGCGTCGACCGCGGAGCGGTACTCCATGCCGGTGCCGACGAGCGGGGACTCGCTCTTGATCAGCGGCACGGCCTGCCGCATCATGTTCGCGCCCATGAGGGCACGGTTGGCGTCGTCGTGCTCGAGGAACGGGATCATGGCGGTCGCGACCGACACCATCTGGCGCGGCGAGACGTCCATGTAGTCCACGTCGTCACCGGCGACGTAGTCGACCTCGCCGCCACGGCGGCGCACCAGCACACGGGCCTCGGAGAAGCGCATGTCGTCGTTGAGGCCGGCGTTGGCCTGCGCGATGACGAAGCGGTCCTCCTCGTCGGCGGTCAGGTAGTCCACCTCGTCGGTGACCTGGCCGTCGACGACCTTGCGGTACGGGGTCTCGACGAAACCGAACGCGTTGACCCGGCCGTAGGAGGCGAGCGAGCCGATCAGGCCGATGTTCGGGCCTTCGGGGGTCTCGATCGGGCACATGCGGCCGTAGTGCGACGGGTGCACGTCACGGACCTCGAAGCCGGCCCGCTCACGGGAGAGACCACCCGGGCCAAGGGCCGACAGGCGGCGCTTGTGGGTGAGACCCGACAGCGGGTTGTTCTGGTCCATGAACTGCGACAGCTGGCTGGTGCCGAAGAACTCCTTGATGGAGGCGACGACCGGCCGGATGTTGATCAGGGTCTGCGGCGTGATCGCCTCGACGTCCTGGGTGGTCATGCGCTCGCGGACGACGCGCTCCATACGGGCCAGGCCGGTACGGACCTGGTTCTGGATGAGCTCGCCGACGCTGCGCAGACGACGGTTGCCGAAGTGGTCGATGTCGTCGGTCTCGACGACGATCGTGCCACCGCTGTCGCCGACCGTCTCGGTCTCGCCCGCGTGCAGCTTGACCAGGTACTTGATCGTCGAGATGACGTCCTCGACGGTCAGCACACCGGCGTCCAGCGGGGCGTCCGCGCCCAGCTTCTTGTTGACCTTGTAGCGGCCGACCTTGGCGAGGTCGTAGCGCTTCGGGTTGAAGTACAGGTTCTCGAGCAGCGTCTGCGCGGCCTCACGCGTGGGGGGCTCGCCCGGACGCAGCTTGCGGTAGATGTCGAGCAGCGCGTCGTCCTGGCCCTGGGTGTGGTCCTTCTCCAGGGTGGCGCGCATCGACTCGTACTCGCCGAACTCCTCGAGGATCTGCTCGGTGGTCCAGCCGAGCGCCTTCAGGAGGACGGTCACGGACTGCTTGCGCTTGCGGTCGATGCGGACACCGACCATGTCGCGCTTGTCGATCTCCATCTCCAGCCAGGCACCCCGGGAGGGGATGATCTTGGCGGAGAAGATGTCCTTGTCGGACGTCTTGTCGATCGACGAGTCGAAGTAGACACCGGGCGAACGGACCAGCTGCGACACCACGACACGCTCGGTGCCGTTGATGACGAAGGTGCCCTTGTTCGTCATGAGCGGGAAGTCGCCCATGAAGACCGTCTGGGACTTGATCTCACCGGTCTCGTTGTTGGTGAACTCGGCCGTGACGAAGAGCGGAGCGGCGTACGTGAAGTCGCGCTCCTTGCACTCGTCGATGCTGTTCTTCGGCGGCTCGAAGCGGTGGTCGCGGAACGTCAGCGACATCGACCCGGAGAAGTCCTCGATCGGGGAGATCTCCTCGAAGATCTCCTCCAGACCGGACTTGGTGGGGACGTCCTGACCGGACTCCAGAGCCTCCTCGACCCGACTCTGCCAGGCGGTGTTGCCGAGCAGCCAGTCAAAGCTCTCGGTCTGCAGCGCGAGCAGGTTGGGAACCTCGAGAGGCTCCTTGATCTTTGCAAAGGAGATGCGCAGCGGGGCGGTGCTGGCGCCGTTGTTCATATTCGCGTTCGAGGCAGTGCGCGAGGCGGCCAAGAGGGGGTCCTTCCGAGGGCTCGGACTCACTACGCGCTCCCCGGTCCCGTCCCGGACACAGAGACAGAAACCCCAGTTCAGAGGAGGTTCGGTCGTCGGCATTCGGGTGAGGGCAGACCCCTGGTGACGGGCAGGGGAAGGCTAACAGGCAGCGCAAAGGGTCAGTGTAGCCACTTGGCACACTGATGTCCAGTCCCCATTTTCTGAGACCCTCTTCATCGTCAACGCCTGCGTCATGCCTGCCCTCAACGCACGTTGATACTGCCCTCTTCGTCGCCGATCCATGCCTCGGATTCGGACCGTTCTGGCGACGCGTCCTGAGAATTGCGCGCTGCGTGCGGTTCGTCAAGGCCCCCCTGCGCAAACCCGGTGCGCCCGGTGACACGACGAAGATCACCATACCTCCCGCCGGGGCGGGTGCAAGGCAACCGTGGTCGGCCTTCCAGGAACGCCGAAGAGCGACCACCCGGATGGATGATCGCTCTTCGCGGTCTGCGCGTTACAGCCCCCGAGGGGGTGTTTCAGCACACAGAGGTCGTGGTCGACCTCGGAGGTGTTACTTGACCTCGACGGAGGCGCCGGCGCCCTTGAGGGACTCGGCGGCCTTCTCGGCGGCGTCCTTGGCGACCTTCTCGAGGACGGGCTTCGGGGCGCCGTCCACCAGGTCCTTGGCCTCCTTCAGGCCGAGCGAGGTCAGCTCACGCACGACCTTGATGACCTGGATCTTCTTGTCGCCGGCGCCGGTGAGGATGACGTCGAACTCGTCCTTCTCCTCCTCGACCGGGGCGGCGGCGGCCGGACCGGCCGGGCCCGCGACGGCAACCGCGGCGGCGGCGGTGACGTCGAACTTCTCCTCGAACGCCTTCACGAACTCGGAGAGCTGGATGAGGGTCATGCCCTCGAACTCGGCGAGCAGTTCGTCCTGGGTGAGAGCCACGATGGCTTTCCTTCCACTAATTCGGCTGGTGCCGTATGTACATGTCTGGCGGGCGTACGTTCGGCCCGCTACGACCGTTGCCTTCGGCGGGCTGCCTCAGGCGGCGGTCATTTCGCGAGCCGAGTTACTCGGCACCGCCCTGCTCGTCCTGCTTGGCGCGAAGCGCGTCCACGGTGCGGACGAGCTTCGACGGGAGCGCCTGGAAGACCTGAGCAGCCTGCGTCTGCTTGCCCTTCAGGGCGCCCGCCAGCTTGGCGAGCAGAACCTCGCGGGACTCGAGGTCCGCAAGCTTCTTGATCTCGTCGGCGGACAGCGCCTTGCCGTCAAGGACACCGCCCTTGATGACGAGGTTCGGGTTGTCCTTGGCGAAGTCACGAAGACCCTTCGCCGACTCCACCGGGTCACCGGTGACGAAGGCGACCGCCGTCGGACCGTTGAACAGGTCGTCGAGCGTCGTGATCCCGGCCTCGTTGGCCGCAATCTTGGTCAGCGTGTTCTTCACCACGGCGTACTGGGCGTTCTCACCGAGCGACCGGCGCAGCGTCTTGAGCTGCGCCACGGTGAGACCCCGGTACTCGGTCAGCACGGCGGCGTTCGAGCTGCGGAACTGCTCCGTCAGCTCGGCTACCGCGGCAGCCTTGTCGGGCCTTGCCATAGAGCGTCGGCCTCCTTCCGGGTGATGAGGACCGCTCGGAAGGGGCTGGGGAAAACGAAACGCCCCGGCGCAGGCGCACGGGGCGTAGCTCGACCGAAATCACATACGCGACGCATGCGGCTCCGGGAGCACTTCCACAGTCACCTGCGCGGGTCGTCCGCGGTTCAGCGGATCCTTCGGCCACCGCACGCTCTTGCGAGCACACGGCAACGACCAGCGGTCTTTGGCTTCTGTAGGAGAGTACGGGACCCGGGCACTGTCGAGCAAATCGGCCACGGCAGCGCGCCCTGAACGGGCGCCGGGGTGCCCCGGTCGAAGCCTGGGGAAGCCTGGGGTAGAAACTGCTCGACCACCCCCACCGCCCGTCAGCTGGACAGCCGCCGCTCCGCCCTCCCCGGCGGGACCCGATGGCTCAGGAGGTCAGCCCGGTCGCGCCCTGCGCCTTGAGCAGGGCCTTGAAGTCCTCGGTGTCGCCGGCCGGGGGCACCTGGGCGCTGACCTTGACGCCGTAGTCGCTGTAGTGCGCGGTCTGGGTCATCGTGCCGTTCGCCGTGGTGGCCTTCTCGGTCTTCTTGACCAGCAGGTCCTGGCCGTTGACCCAGATGTCGACGGTCTCGGTGCTGACGCCGGCCTGGGTGAGCTGCTTCTTCAGGGCGGCCAGCTGGCCGGCCGTGAGGCTGCTGCTCCGCCCGGCCAGGTCGGCCACGTCCACGGTGCCCGCGTAGTGGGTGGTGGCCTGGCCGTCGACCTTCTCCTCGCCGACCTTCCGCACGTCGCCGGAGGCCAGCAGCATCTGCACCGACCTGTTGGGCGTGGTGTTCTGCATCTGGTCCTTGAGCAGGGCCCCCGAGCCGCCGGCGACGGAGGCCAGGTCGCCGTACCCGTACCGGATCCAGTGCTTGCCGCCGGTCTGCGCGGCGAAGGTGTCGCTCATCCTCGCGTAGTAGGCGTCGGGCAGGTAGCGGGCCTCCATCGACGTCGTACCGAGCTTGCGCATCAGCTCGGCCGTGCTGCCGCCCGTGTAGGTGATGGTGACGGTGCCGGACATCCCGTGGTCCCAGGCGAGGCTGCCGTCCGTCGTCATGGACAGCAGGGAACCCATGGTCGTGGTGGAGCGGACCCGGGCCGAGTCGGCGTCGTCGGTGGACTTCTCCGCGGAGCGCAGCTCGGCGATCGGGCTGACCCTGGTCGCGGCGCGGGCGCCGGACCTGTCCTCCGTGCCGGAGCCCCCGGTGCCTCCTGAGCCCCCCGCGGAGCTGCAGGCCGCCGCCCCGGTCAGCGCGGCCGCCACCGCGATCGAGACGGCCGTACGACGCGCTCGCCTGGTCCTCATCCCGCCCACCCCCGTGAAGGTCCCGTACCCCGACGCTAACCCAGGGCACTGACAGCGCGCCGGGAGTCGCTCAAACAGCAGGACGGGCCCCGCAACCGAGAGGTTGCGGGGCCCGTCCTGGTGGTGTCGCGTCCCTGACGCGGCTACCGGGCCGAGCGCGGGGCTCAGACGGCGGCCGGGTCCTCCTCGGTGAGGAGGTTGCGGGTGCGGTTCGGGTCGACCGGGATGCCGGGGCCCATGGTGGTGCTGACCGCGGCCTTCTTGATGTAGCGGCCCTTGGCGGCGGACGGCTTCAGACGGAGGATCTCCTCCAGCGCCGCGCCGTAGTTCTCCACCAGCTTGTCGTCGTCGAAGGACGTCTTGCCGATGATGAAGTGCAGGTTCGAGTGCTTGTCGACGCGGAACTCGATCTTGCCGCCCTTGATGTCGTTGACAGCCTTGGCGGTGTCCGGCGTGACGGTGCCGGTCTTCGGGTTCGGCATCAGACCACGGGGGCCGAGGACGCGGCCGAGGCGGCCGACCTTGCCCATGAGGTCCGGGGTGGCGACGACGGCGTCGAAGTCCAGACGGCCCTTCGCCACCTCGTCGATCAGTTCGTCGGCGCCGACGATGTCGGCGCCCGCGGCACGCGCGGCCTCGGCACGGTCACCGGTCGCGAAGACCAGGACCCGGGCGGTCTTGCCGGTGCCGTGCGGGAGGTTCACGGTGCCACGGACCATCTGGTCGGCCTTGCGCGGGTCGACACCCAGGCGGAAGGCGACCTCGACGGTGCCGTCGAACTTGGTCGTGGAGGTCTCCTTGGCGAGACGGACGGCCTCGAGCGGGGCGTACAGCTTCTCCCGGTCGATCTTCTCGTCCGCAGCGCGGAGAGCCTTGCTGCGCTTGCTCACAACTTGCTCCTGTGTGTTCTGAAGGAGTCGTGGTGTACGGGCCGAGCAGGCCCTACCACGGTGGTTCTACGAAGGTGGGGTTCAGCCCTCGACCGTGATGCCCATGGAGCGGGCGGTGCCGGCGATGATCTTCGACGCGGCGTCCAGGTCGTTGGCGTTCAGGTCGGGCAGCTTGGTCTGGGCGATCTCGCGGACCTGCGCCTCGGTGATCTTGGCGACCTTGGTCTTGTGCGGCTCGCCGGAGCCCTTCTCGACACCAGCGGCCTTGAGGATCATCTTCGCGGCCGGCGGGGTCTTGGTGATGAAGGTGAAGGAACGGTCCTCGTAGACCGTGATCTCCACCGGGATGACCCAACCGCGCTGCGACTCGGTCGCGGCGTTGTAGGCCTTGCAGAACTCCATGATGTTGACGCCGTGCTGACCGAGCGCGGGGCCGACCGGCGGGGCCGGGTTCGCCGCACCGGCGTTGATCTGGAGCTTGATGAGCCCCGTGACCTTCTTCTTCTTGGGAGGCATAGCTCTCCGGGTCCTTTCATTTCGGGTCCTGCCTGCGCGAGGGGACCAACCCGAACGCAGGCATACCGCACAACGATAACGGGTATAGATGCGCGGCCAAAAACGAAGCAGGTCAGGTGGCCCGCTTGAGGCCTACCTGACCTGGCTTGCCCAGGGGCGCGGGGCGGTAGCAATGTGCGGCTACCGCCGCGTGGGCGCGACCAGCCCCCACGCACCTGCGGCCGAAGAACTACCGACTAGTTCTTCTGGATCTGATCGAACGAAAGCTCCACCGGCGTCTCTCGCCCGAAGATCTCCACCAGACCCTTGACCTTCTTGGAGTCCGGGTTGATCTCGTTGATCGTCGCCTGCAGCGTGGCGAACGGACCGTCGGTCACCGTCACCGAGTCGCCCACCTCGAAGTCCAGCACCTGGACCTCGACCTTGCGCTGCGGCACCGGCTTGCCCTCGGCCTCCGCCGCCTCGCGCGCCGCCTTCTCCTCGGCCTCCGGCGCGAGCATCTTGACGATCTCGTCCAGGGTCAGCGGGTACGGGTCGTACGCGTTGCCGACGAAGCCGGTGACACCCGGGGTGTTGCGGACGACACCCCACGACTCGTTGGTCAGGTCCATGCGGACGAGCACGTAACCGGGCAGCTTGTTCTGCTTGATGGTCTTGCGGTCGCCGTTCTTGATCTGGACGACCTCTTCCTGCGGCACCTCGGCCTGGAAGATGTAGTCCTCGACGTTCAGCGAGACGGCGCGCTGCTCCAGGTTGGTCTTCACGCGGTTCTCGTAGCCGGCGTACGTGTGGATGACGTACCACTCGCCGGGGAGCACGCGCAGCTCCTCGCGCAGCGCCTGGACGGGGTCGACCGGCTCGGCCGGCGCCTCCTCGAGAACCTCTTCGGCCTCTTCGGCCTCCTCGGTCCCGTCGGTGTCCTCGTCCTCCGCCGTGTCCTCGTCCTCGACGTGGATGGCGGCCTCCTCGGCCGGCTCCCCCAGTTCGGCCTCGGCAGCCTCGAACTCGTCCCGCTCGTCCGCGCCCTCGACGATGTCCAGCTCGTCATCGACGGCCTCATCGGGCGCGACGGCGTCGTTCAGGTTCGGGTCAGACACGATGGCTGCTTCTTCCTGGATACATAGGGGTGGAACATGCGAAAACGGGCGCCGGTACCACGGCGCCCTTCGCTCTGTGCTCAGCCGAAGACGTACTTGGCCGCGTGGTTGAGTCCATAGTCAATCACGGTCACCAGAGCGATCATGATGGCGACGAAGAAGATCACCACGGTGGTGTACGACGTCAGCTGGTTACGCGTCGGCCAGACGACCTTGCGGAGCTCCGCAATGATCTGGCGGTAGAAGGTGGCAAGGCGCTTCAGCGGGCCCTTCTTGGCACGCTTGCCGCCCTTGCGGCCCTTCTTCTTGGACTCCTGCACCTCATCGGCATCAGGCGTGTCGATGGAGCCCACGGCGTCCGTCATTCGTCCTCACCTGGTCCCGGGTCATGGCCGTGCCGCGCCCGGTTTCTGGAGCCGCACGGCGGTGCAATGCTTGTACGTACATGCGCACACATCCTGGCGGTGTGTGTAGCAGGGCCGGAGGGACTTGAACCCCCAACCGCCGGTTTTGGAGACCGGTGCTCTACCAATTGAGCTACGACCCTTTGCTGTGTCCCCAACGTACCGCATCCGACCGGGTGCTCGGTGTGCACCTGCTCACGCGCGGCTGCTGAAGGCCAACGAGTGGAGAGTGTACGTGGTCCGCGGGCCCGCGTCGAACAGAAAGCGGCAGTCCGGGCCGACCGTACGGAAGATCGTCCTGGCCCGGGGGCGGATCCGCACGCTTGTGCATGGTTGGGTCCGTAGTTGTTCAGTCCGTGAAACCGGCGTGCCGGGCAGGTTTCCAGTCTGAAACGATGGGCCCCATGAGCGCTGCAACCCCTCCCACCGAGCGCCGGGTCTCCGCCCGAGTCGGCGCGATCTCCGAGTCCGCCACCCTCGCCGTGGACGCCAAGGCCAAGGCCCTCAAGGCCGCCGGGCGCCCGGTGATCGGCTTCGGCGCCGGTGAGCCCGACTTCCCGACGCCGGACTACATCGTCGAGGCCGCCGTCGAGGCCTGCAAGAACCCGAAGTACCACCGCTACACCCCGGCCGGCGGTCTGCCCGAGCTGAAGGCCGCGATCGCCGCGAAGACGCTGCGCGACTCCGGCTACGAGGTCGACGCCTCCCAGGTGCTCGTCACCAACGGTGGCAAGCAGGCCATCTACGAGGCCTTCGCCGCGATCCTCGACCCCGGCGACGAGGTCATCGTCCCCGCCCCGTACTGGACGACGTACCCGGAGTCCATCCGCCTGGCCGGCGGTGTCCCGGTCGACGTCGTTGCGGACGAGACCACCGGCTACCGCGTCTCCGTGGAGCAGCTGGAGGCGGCCCGCACCGAGAAGACGAAGGTCGTGCTCTTCGTCTCCCCGTCCAACCCGACCGGCGCGGTCTACAGCGAGGCCGAGACCGAGGCGATCGGCCGCTGGGCCGTGGAGCACGGCCTGTGGGTCCTCACCGACGAGATCTACGAGCACCTGGTCTACGGCGACGCCAAGTTCACCTCGCTGCCGGCGATCCTGCCCGAGCTGCGCGACAAGTGCATCGTCGTCAACGGCGTGGCGAAGACGTACGCCATGACCGGCTGGCGGGTGGGCTGGCTCATCGGCCCCAAGGACGTCGTCAAGGCGGCCACGAACCTCCAGTCGCACGCCACGTCGAACGTCTCCAACGTGGCGCAGGTCGCCGCCCTGGCCGCCGTCACCGGTGACCTGGAGGCCGTGGCGACGATGCGCGAGGCCTTCGACCGGCGTCGCCGGACGATCGTGCGGATGCTCAACGAGATCGACGGCGTGGTCTGCCCGGAGCCCGAGGGCGCCTTCTACGCCTACCCGTCGGTCAAGGCGCTGCTCGGCAAGGAGATCCGCGGCAAGCGCCCGCAGGACTCGGTCGAGCTGGCCGCGCTGATCCTGGAGGAGGCCGAGGTCGCGGTCGTCCCGGGCGAGGCCTTCGGCACGCCCGGCTACCTGCGGCTGTCGTACGCGCTGGGTGACGAGGACCTCGTCGAGGGCGTGAGCCGGATGCAGAAGCTGCTGGCCGAGGCGAAGGACTGACTCCTTCTCGCGCTGCACACGCGCGTGCGGGCCGTCTCCCTGCGGGGAGGCGGCCCGTTCTCGTGCGCGTCCTCAGGTGCGTTCTCGTGCCCGTTCTCGTGCGCGTCCTCAGGTGCGTTCTCGTGTGCGAGCAAGGCCACTAATGGGGAATCGGCTACCGGTACGGCAGGTACGTACGGCAGGATCCTGGAATGGAGCACGTACGTGATGTCTCTGAGCTGCCGAAAGCTCATCTGCATCTGCACTTCACCGGTTCGATGCGGCCGGGAACCGTCCTGGAACTGGCCGACAAGTACGGCGTACGCCTCCCCGAGGCGCTGACCGAAGCCCTGACCAGCGGCGAACCACCGCGACTGCGGGCCACCGACGAGCGGGGCTGGTTCCGCTTCCAGCGGCTGTACGACGCTGCGCGCTCCTGCCTGAGAGAGCCCGAGGACATCCGGCGCCTGGTCCGGGAGGCCGCCGAGGAGGACCTGAAGGACGGTTCGCGCTGGCTGGAGATCCAGGTGGACCCGACGTCGTACGCCCCGCGCCTCGGCGGTCTGATCCCGGCCCTGGAGATCATCCTGGACGCGGTGGAGACGACCTCCCGGGAGACCGGCCTCGGCATGCGCGTGCTGGTGGCCGCGAACCGTATGAAGCACCCTCTGGACGCGCGCACGCTGGCCCGGCTCGCCATCCGGTACGCGGACCGGGGTGTGGTCGGCTTCGGACTGTCGAACGACGAGCGGCGGGGCATGGCGCGGGACTTCGACCGGGCCTTCCACATCGCGCGCGAGGGCGGCCTGCTGGCGGCCCCGCACGGCGGCGAGCTTACCGGGCCGGCGTCGGTCCGGGACTGCCTGGACGACCTGCACGCCTCCCGGATCGGGCACGGCGTCCGGGCGGCGGAGGACCCGAGGCTGCTCAAGCGCCTGGCCGACCGGGAGATCACCTGCGAGGTGTGCCCGGCCTCCAACGTGGCCCTGGGCGTCTACGAGAAGCCCGAGGACGTCCCGCTGCGCACCCTCTTCGAGGCCGGCGTCCCGATGGCCCTGGGCGCCGACGACCCGCTCCTGTTCGGCTCCCGGCTGGCCGCGCAGTACGACATCGCGCGCGTGCACCACGCCTTCACCGACGCCGAACTGGCCGAACTGGCCCGCCAGTCGGTTCGCGGCTCGGCCGCACCCGAGGACGTGAAGGCCGGGCTCCTGGCGGACATCGACGCCTGGCTGACCGCCCCGGTGTCCTGATCCCCGGTCACGGGCGGGCGGGCTCCCCGGCGACGGAGAGCCCGCCGAGCAGGGTGCGGGCGACGCGGGCGGCGAACGCGTCCACCGGCGGGCGCTCCCCGGTCTCCGTCGCCTCGTAGGAGAAGACGCGCTGGACACAGGCGCCGAGGAGCAGGGCGGCGGCCGCGGACGTGTCGGCGTCGGGCCGGATCCGGCCGAGGGCCGCCTCGGCGCGCAGGTAGCCGTCCAGGGCCCTCATCGGCACGTGCGGGCCCGCGCCGATGGTGCGCAGTGTGTCGTCGAGCTTCCGCTTGAGCTGGTGCTCGGCGTAGAGGGACGCGGTGATCGGGAAGCTCTCCTCGTAGAAGAGCGCGGCCTGCCGGGCGATCTGCGTGAGGTTGTCCTCCAGGCTGCCCCGGCCGGGTTCGACGGTGAGCTCGCCCAGCAGCGGGAGGAGCCGCGGCAGCCGCTCGGTGAGCACGTGCACGAACAGCTCTTCCTTGCTGGGGAAGTACTTGTAGAGGGCCGCCTCGGAGCAGTCGGCCGCCCTGGCGATCTCCTTGGTGGTGACGCGGGCGAGCCCGACGGTGCGCATCAGCTCGTGAGCGGCGTCGAGGATGCGGACGCGGGCCGGTTTCTGCTCCATGGCATCCAAGGATCACATGCCCCTTCCGGCGATTCCGACGGACTTCCCGAGAAGCCTTGACGGGTGAGTGAGTGCTTACCCACCCTAGAGGTGGCCATGGGTGAGTGAACACTCACCCACCTCCATCCACAACCACTCTGCTGGAACGGGAGCAGTCATGAATCTCACTGTGTTCGGCGCGACCGGCGGGATCGGCCGGGAGATCGTCCGTCAGGCGCTGGCGTCCGGCCACCGGGTCACGGCGGTCGTCCGCGACCCCGCCCGGCTGACCGTGACCGGCACGGGCCTGGAGGTGGTCCGCGCGGACCTCACCGACCCCGAGGTGATCCGCCCGGCCGTGGCCGGGCGGAACGCGGTCCTGTCCGGTCTTGGCCCGCGCGGCCGGGGGGGGGGGGGGGGGGGGGACCCCCCCCCCCCCCCCCCCCTTGTCTCCATCGAAGGCGAGGGCGTGAGGCGGGTGGTGGGTGGTGGCGTACCGTCCGCGGGGCCGGACCCAGA